>NZ_JBHVDF010000009.1:119254-314576 GCF_042802915.1 Nocardia sp. NPDC057440 | reverse complement strand
AGCGAGACCCAGCACTAGAGTTCGCGGCCCGTCTCGCTTCCGAGCCGTCGAAGCGCACGCGACGAAGTCGCAAGTCTCGACGGCTCGGAAGCGAGACCAAGGGGGCCGCGAACACGTAGCGCCGCAGGCGCTGCCAAAAAACACAGCTAAAACAACACCGCGCGCGTGTCCCACCGCGCTATGGGCGAAGATGGACACGTGAGTTTCTGGCCAGCGCCCCATGTCGATGTCCCCGTGCACGCGACCGTGACCTTGCCCGGATCTAAATCCATCACCAACCGGGCCTTGATCCTGGCCGCCCTTGCCGATGGCCCTTCGACGATCTCGGGCGCGCTGCGCAGTCGCGATACCAATCTGATGATCGGTGCGTTGCGCGCCATGGGCGTTGGCATCGAGGGTGAGGGCGACACGCTCACCGTCACGCCTGCTCCGCTGGGCGGCGGCGCCGTCGACTGTGGGCTGGCGGGCACCGTGATGCGGTTCCTGCCGCCGGTGGCGGCGCTGGCGAGCGGCGATGTGGCGTTCGACGGCGATGAGCAGGCGCGGGCCAGGCCGCTCGGCACCATCTTGGACGCACTGCGCAGGCTCGGCGCCGATATCGATGGCAGTGCGATGCCGTTCATCGTGCACGGAAAGGGCGCGTTGCGCGGTGGCAAGGTCACCATCGACGCGTCGGGGTCCTCCCAGTTCGTGTCGGGACTGCTGTTGTCGGCAGCCCGGTTCGACGAGGGTGTGATCGTGCACCACGACGGCAAGGCGCTGCCCTCGATGCCGCATATCGAGATGACCGTGGAGATGCTGCGGCGAGCCGACGTCGCCGTCGAGGCTCCCGCGGATAGCCGCAAGGCCCAGACCTGGACTGTCGCGCCAGGGCCGATTCGCGCGGTGGATTGGGATATCGAGCCCGATCTGTCCAATGCCACACCGTTCCTGGCCGCCGCCGCGATCACCGGCGGTGAGGTGCGCATTCCGCATTGGCCGCGGATCACCACCCAGCCCGGCGACGTGATCAGGGAAATCCTGGTGCGCATGGGCGCCGAGACGAGCCGCTTCGACGGCGTGCTCACTGTGCGCGGCCCGGAACGCTTGGCGGGCATCGACATCGACCTGCACGACGTCGGCGAGCTGACCCCCACCGTGGCAGCCCTTGCCGCACTGGCGGATTCGCCGTCCTGGCTGCGCGGTATCGCGCATCTGCGCGGCCACGAGACCGACCGCCTCGCGGCACTGTCCACCGAGATCAACCGGCTCGGCGGCAATGTCACCGAGACCGAGGACGGGCTGGAGATCATCCCGGCCCCGCTGCACGGTGGCGTCTGGCACTCCTACGCCGATCACCGAATGGCAACGGCGGGTGCGATTCTCGGACTGCGGGTGCCCGGTATCGAGATCGAGGACATCGGCACGACGGCCAAGACGCTGCCCGGTTTCGTCGAGCTGTGGGAGCGAATGCTCGATCCGACATTCTCCAACCACGGAGCGGCACACTGAGGCGTCGCGAGTACGACGAATCCGATGTCCGGGTGCGCCCGGGCAAGAGTTCTCGTCCCCGCACGAAGACCCGTCCGCAGCACAATGATGCGGAATCCGCGATGGTGGTCGCGGTGGACCGCGGCCGCTGGGGTTGTGTGCTCGACAGCGACCCGGATCGACCGATCGTCGCGATGCGAGCCCGCGAACTCGGCCGCACCCCGATCGTGGTCGGCGATCAGGTGGACGTGGTCGGTGATCTGTCCGGTAGGCCCGACACCCTCGCCCGCATCGTCCGCGTTTCCGAACGCCGCACAGTATTGCGGCGCACCGCCGATGACACCGACCCCTTCGAACGGATCGTGGTAGGCAATGCCGAACAGCTGTTCATCGTGGTCGCGCTCGCCGACCCGCCACCGCGCACCGGTTTCGTCGAGCGCGCCATGGTCGCCGCGTATGCCGGTGGGCTGCAACCCATCCTGTGTCTGACCAAACACGACCTGGCCGCCGAATCCGAGTTCGCCGCCGCTTTCGACGATCTCGACCTCACCATCGTCTACGGCGGTATCGATGATTCACTCGGCCCGATCAACGAACTACTCGACGGCAACCTCACCGCGCTCATCGGCCATTCCGGCGTCGGCAAGTCCACATTGGTGAATCGCCTTGTGCCCGACGCGGATCGGGCCGTCGGCATCGTCTCCGGCGTCGGCAAGGGCCGCCACACCTCCACCCAATCCGTCGCGCTGCCCCTGGCCGCGGGCGGCTGGGTCATCGATACCCCGGGGGTTCGTTCCTTCGGCCTGGCCCACATCACCCCCGACGACGTCATCTCCGCCTTCACCGACCTGGCGGCCGCCATCGAGGATTGCCCCCGCGGCTGCACCCACTTGGGTCCGCCCACCGACCCCGAATGCGCTCTCGACCAACTGCCGGGCAAAGAGCGCCGAGTAGCCGCGATCCGCCTGCTGCTCACCGCCTTGAACTCCAACGACTCCTGGAAACTGGACCGCGGCGAGTAGGGCTACGGCTGTGGCACGTCCGCAGCGCCCGCGGCGACGACGTGCACCGCCTCGACGGTCCACGGGACGTTGCGGGTGATCACCACAATGTGCCCGGCACCGCGTTCCGCAAGGTCGGCGCATCGGTGCGTGAATTCCGCGGCCGACTCCCCCGGCGCCAGAGCCGTGGTGACCGTCTTCTCGATGTCGCCGTACGGCCTGCCGGTCTCGGCGCAGTGCTCGGCGAGCACGGCGAGCTTGTGCCGCAGCGTTTTTCCGCCGTCGGGGATGTCGAACAGGTTGCAAGCATCGGCGTATCGCGCGACCAACCGGAGCGTCCGACGCTCCCCCGCACCGCCGACGAGAATGGGCGGGTGCGGGCGGCAGAGGGTGTTCGGGCTGTTCACCGGATGCTCCAGCCGGTAATGGACGCCTTCGAACGGCGAAGTGTCACCTGCCCACATGTGACGCGCCAGCCGCAGCGTCTCCTCCAAACGCTCGAAGCGTTCGGATGCCGACGGCAACGACAACCCCATCGCGAGTGCTTCATCCTGTTGGTAGCCTGCGCCGATACCGAACCAGGCCCGACCGCCGGTCAGCACATCGAGTGAGCTGATCGCCTTGATCGTCACGCTCGGCGGGCGGAAGTGCACCGCCGTGACCATGGTGCCCAGGCGCACCCGTTCCGTGTGTGCCGCAAGGAATCCCAGCGTGGTGCATGCCTCGAGCATGGCGTCGCCGATCGCGCTCATCGGATCGGCGGGAAGCAGATGGTCGGGCATCCAGAGGGTATCGATGCCCGACTCATCCGCGACCCGCGCGATGCGCGTCAGATAGTCGCGCAGCTCCTGCGGGCCGCCCGGCACGGTGAAATTCGTCATGCTGATGCTGACCCGCATCGCGGTGCTCCTCAGCTCGCGGGCGGCTGGAATGGCATCGCGCCGATCGGGGAGAGATGTATTCCGGCCAGCGCCCACCGCACGCCGTCGCGGGTGAAAATGTGGGTGGCGCGGAACGAGCCGTCGGCCGACGTGCCCTGGAACTCGGCCTCCTGGGTGTGCACACCGACGGCGATGGCGGCGTTGCCGTACTCGCGCACGGTCACGTCATGCCAGGTCAGCGTCTTGGTGACCAGTCCACCCGTGCGGTGGCGCGCCAACCATTGCTGCTTGTCCAGCACGAAGCCGAGTGGTCCTACCAACGTGAAATCGTCGGTCGTCATGAGGTCGAGTTCGGCGGTATCCGCGCGCTGTTCGGCGGCGGCCCAGCGCGCGCCCAGTTCCAGGATGTCATCGGTGATTGTCATGATTGCCGCTCCATTAGCCCAATAAATTACTGTTACTGTAAAAATACAGTGGCTGTATGTCAAGGGCCATCTCGACTCGGCGACCGAACTCGAATTGCGAGCACGCAAGCAACCCCAGGCCAGGCAGCAGATCATCGATACGGCCGCGGCGCGGTTCGCCGAACACGGCTTCGACGTCGGCGCCGTGCCCGAAAGCGCCCGCACCGCAAACATTTCCGAGAAGCGTGGTCAGCTACTTCGACGCAAGGAAGTCTCGGTCTGCAACGGACGCGACAGGAGGGACCGGCTTGAAACGAAAGTGACGACCACGGGTCCAGTGCGCACCCTCGGGCTGCCCACGAGTGCGGGCGCCCGGTCAGCAGAAAGTAGACCCGAGGTATTCGGCCAGGTCGTCGACCGAGGCGGCATGCCGAACGAAGCCGAGGTACCCATCGGGTCGGACAACGTAGACATCGCCACCCGCGGCGCGGTCCGTCTAGTGCCAGTCGGGCTGCCCCGGCGCGAACGGCCACTCCTCGAACCAGGCGCAACGCCCGTCCGGATCGAACCGCAACACCCACAAATCGCGCCACCGCGACGGCTGATCCCTGGCGTACTCGACCGCGACCCGGACGACGGCGGTGGACCCGTCCACCGCGACGATCTCCGACCGCATGGTGAACGCCTCATCGGGTCCGTCCCGCCCTGCCTCCCACAACGCTTCCAGCGCGACCACACCGACCACCGGCTCCGACCACGGTGACACCAGATACCCGATATCGGCGGCGAACAGCTCCCCCAGCGCCTGCGTCCCCGGCGTCCGCCAGGCCCGTTCGTAGCCGGCGATCCATACCTCGACAGCCGTGCGATCCATACCTCGAACCTAGCGGTGCACCCCTCGCCCTCGCGGGATCGAGACGAGAAAGCGCCCATGGACTCGGAGTCCATGGGCGCCTTCGCTGTTCATTTCCGATCGCGGCCGTCAGTGCCTGCGGCGAGTCTTCGGGGCGCGCTTCGGCTTCGCCTGGCCGCGGGCCGCCTCGCGGCGTTCGCGGCGGGTGGTGCCGTCGCCGTACTCCTCGGCGTCGTCGTGCACCTGGGCGCGCCCGTCCTCGGCAGGGCCCGAGTAGTGGAAGCCGCGAGAGCCGGAATCGTCGATGCCCTTGGCCCGCAACGCGGCCGGTGCACCGCTGGCGACCGGCGCCTGCTGGGTGGGCAGCGGACGGGGAGCCGACATGGCCCCGACCGGCGAGCGCAGACCGGTATCCACCGAAACACCTTCCGGCTGCGGCTGCTGGACCTCGACCTGCAGGTTGAACAGGAAGCCGACCGACTCCTCCTTCAAGCCCTCCAGCATCGCGGAGAACATGTCGAAGCCCTCGCGCTGGTACTCGACGAGCGGGTCGCGCTGCGCCATCGCGCGCAGGCCGATGCCCTCCTTGAGGTAGTCCATCTCGTAGAGATGCTCGCGCCACTTGCGGTCCAGCACCGAAAGCAGCACCTGGCGTTCGAGATTGCGCATGCTGCCTTCGCCTGCGAGACCGTCGATCTCCTGCTCGCGCTTCTCGTACGCGTCATGCGCGTCGTCGAGCAGTGCGTCGGCCAGCTCCTCATCGGTCAGGTCACCCGCCTCGCCGACCGAGGTCTCGCCGGTCAGCTCCTTGACGTCGAGGCTCACCGGGTACAGCGTCTTCAACGCCGCCCACAGCTTGTCCAGATCCCAGTCCTCCACGTAGCCCTCGGCGGTGGCGCCGTCGACATATGCACTGATCACGTCGGTGATCATGCTCTGGACCTGGCCCTCCATGTCCTCGCCGCGCAGGATCCTGTTGCGCTCGCCGTAGATGATGGTGCGCTGCTGGTTCATCACCTCGTCGTACTTGAGCACGTTCTTGCGGATCTCGAAGTTCTGCTGCTCGACCTGGGTCTGCGCACTCTTGATGGCCTTGGAGACCATCTTCGCCTCGATCGGCACATCATCGGGCAGGTTCAGCCGGGTCATGATGGCTTCCAGCGCCGCGCCGTTGAAGCGGCGCATCAGCTCGTCACCCAGCGACAGGTAGAAGCGGGACTCGCCGGGGTCGCCCTGGCGGCCCGAACGGCCACGCAGCTGATTGTCGATACGACGCGATTCGTGCCGCTCGGTGCCGAGCACGTACAGCCCGCCTGCGTCGCGCACGGTCTCGGCGTCCTCGGAGGTCGTCGCCTTGACCTGCTCCAGTGTGGGCAGCCACGCGGCCTGGTACTCGTCCGGCGTCTCGACCGGGTCGAGGCCCTCTTTGCGCAGGATGATGTCGGTGATGATGTCCGGGTTGCCGCCGAGCACGACGTCGGTGCCACGACCGGCCATATTGGTCGCCACGGTCACCGCGCCGGGCCGGCCGGCCTCGGCGATGATCTCGGCTTCCTTCTCGTGGAACTTCGCATTCAGCACGTTGTGCGGGATGCCGCGCTTGGTGAACTGCTTGGACAGGTACTCCGAGCGTTCGACGCTGGTGGTACCGATCAGCACCGGCTGGCCCTGTTCGTGCCGCTCGGTGACGTCGTCGACGACGGCGGCGAACTTGGCCTCTTCGGTCTTGTAGATCAGGTCGGACTGGTCCGCCCGGACCATCGGCTTGTTCGTCGGGATCGGCACCACACCGAGGGCGTAGATCGAGTGCAGCTCGGCCGCCTCGGTTTCCGCGGTGCCGGTCATGCCGGAGAGCTTGTCGTAGAGGCGGAAGTAGTTCTGCAGCGTGATCGTGGCCAGCGTCTGATTCTCCGGCTGGATCTCGACGCCTTCCTTGGCCTCGATCGCCTGGTGCATGCCCTCGTTGTAGCGGCGGCCGACCAGGATGCGTCCGGTGAACTCGTCGACGATGATCACCTCGCCGTCGCGGACGATGTAGTCCTTGTCGCGCGCGTAGAGCTCCTTGGCCTTGATGGCGTTGTTCACGTAACTGACCAGCGGCGAGTTGGCGGCCTCGTAGAGGTTGTCGATGCCGAGCTGGTCCTCGATGAACTCGACGCCTGCCTCGTGCACGCCGATGGTGCGCTTCTTGATGTCGACCTCGTAGTGCAGGTCCTTCTTCAGCAGCGGCGCGATCCTGGCGAACTCGGCGTACCACTTGCTGGAGGCGTCCGCGGGACCCGAGATGATCAGCGGGGTGCGCGCCTCGTCGATGAGGATGGAGTCGACCTCGTCGACGACGGCGAAGTTGTGGCCGCGCTGCACCAGATCGTCCAGCGAGTGCGTCATGTTGTCGCGCAGGTAGTCGAAACCGAACTCGTTGTTGGTGCCGTAGGTGATGTCGGAATGGTAGGACGTGCGCCGCTGCGCGGGCGTCATACCGGACAGGATCACCCCGACCTCGAGACCGAGGAAGCGGTGCACGCGGCCCATCCACTCGGAGTCGCGCTTGGCGAGGTAGTCGTTGGTGGTGACGATGTGCACGCCCTCGCCGCTGATCGCGTTCAGGTAGGCGGGCAGCACCGAGGTGAGCGTCTTGCCCTCACCGGTCTTCATCTCGGCGATATTGCCGAGATGCAGCGCCGCGCCACCCATGATCTGCACCTTGTAGTGCTTCTGGTTCAGCACTCGCCAGGATGCCTCGCGCGCGACAGCGAACGCCTCGAGCAGCAGGTCGTCCAGCGACTCGCCGTCGGCGTAGCGTTCCCTGAACTCGTCGGTCTTGGCCTGCAGCTCGGCGTCGGTGAGCAGCTCGATCTCCGGTCCGAGCGCGAGGACCTCGTCCGCGAGATGGGCCAGCCGCTTGACCGTGCGACCCTCACCAATCCGTAGCAACCTCGTCAGTGTCAGCGCAGGCACGGGTCTCGTCAGTCCTCTGGTCGGTGTGTCATCGTGTTGTCGGCGCCGCCCGCGTCAGGCCCGTGTGCGGAGCCCAGTCGGGCCGGTGCGCACGGGCCCGTCGGGTATGACGGAATCCGCAGCACGCTTCATGGTAATGCGGCACCCATGGTAAGCGTCGACGAGCAGCGTTGTGCTGCCTCACCCCGGCCCCGCCATCTGGTCCCGCCCGTTACTTGTCACCGTACCCGCCGCGCGGCACGCCTCCCAGGGACGGTCGGGTATCACAGCTGGTCGCGCGCACAGATCCCGGCGCAGGCCCCCGAACACAGGCACAGCGAACTTTCAGCGAGTCGAATTGCCGCGGAACCTGTTCCAGTCCGGTGTCGTACCATGTAAGCGTCTATCACCCCTGCGCGCCGACCCACCCCCGGTACGGGTCTACCCGCAAGGAGACAGCGTGCGATGACGGCAGGGCAGCGCGGCTCATGCGGAGCGAACAACAGTGACGACCGTCTGCTGTGCACAACCCTTCCCCTTGTGATCGAATCGAGTTCACCGAGCTCGGATCGGCGCAGCCTGCCACAGACCCGAAGAGGGTAGAAGGGGTGTGCCGGTTTCGCTGGATATGCCACAGGGGAAGAGGCGAACCGTTGTGGAGCGAACACAATCGGCGTCGACCAAGGCATCGGAAGGAGCACCGGGCAGCGTGATCACGAGATTGTCGCCGCAGGACGCGGCGTTCTATCGGCTCGAGTCGAGTAGCAATCCGATCCATATCGGCTCTCTCGCGATCGTCCGAAACACCGACCCCGCGCACGGATCCGAGGAACCCGCACTCGACTACGACCGGCTGGTCGATCTCGTCGAGGCCAGGCTCCCGCTGGTGCCGCGCTATCGCCGCAAGGTCCGTGAGATCCCGTTCGCGCTGGGGCGGCCGGTCTGGGTGGAGGACAGCGCCTTCGACATCACCTATCACATTCGGCGGTCGGCGCTGCCCGGTCCCGGCACCGACGAGCAACTGCACGACCTGGTGGCCCGGCTCGCCTCGCGGCCGTTGGACCAGAGCAGGCCATTGTGGGAGATGTACCTGATCGAAGGCCTTTCCGACGGCAGGCGCGCGATTTTCACCAAGACGCATTCGGCGCTCGTCGACGGGGAAACCGCGCTGGAGATCGGGCACGTCATCCTCGATGCCAGCGCCTCACCACGCGCTTTCGCCGACGACGCCTGGCACGCGCCGCGCGAACCCAACGAGATGGAACTGTTCGTCGGCGCGCTGACCCATCTGGCCGCGCAGCCGCGCGAGGCGCTGGAGGTGGCCCGCCATGCGAGCGCGAGCGCCTTCGCGGTGGTCGGGGCCGCGGGCAAAGCGGTGGACTCGGTGGTGTCTGCGGTGCGCGTGGCGACCGCGGGCGCGCCGGACAGCCCGCTGAACGCCAAGACCTCCCGCAACCGCCGGTTCGATGTCGTCCAGACGGATCTGGAGGACTACCGCAAGATCCGCAAGCGCTTCGACTGCTCGATCAACGACGCCATCCTCGCGGTGGTCACCGGCGCACTGCGCAACTGGCTGCTGTCTCGCGGCGAGGCGCTCACCGAGTCGACGGTGCTGCGCGCGGTGGTGCCGATGTCGGTGTACGTCGAGGGCGTCGACGGCGACCAGCCGCACTCGGCCAGCGAGGTGTCCTCGTTCCTGATCGATCTGCCGGTCGGCGAACCGAACCCGGTGATGCGGCTGTCGCATATCTCGCACGCGACCGAGGCAACCGGCAAGCAGCGGCGCGGAGTCAGGGCGCGCACGCTGGTGCACCTGGCCGGGTTCGCTCCGGCCAGCCTGCATGCGATGAGCGTGCGGGCGGCGAGTACGTTCGCAGAGCACACGTTCAATCTGGTGATCACCAACGCGCCGGGTCCGCAGACGCCGATGTTCATCGGTGGCGCGCGGATGCTGGAGATGTATCCGGTGTCGCCGCTGCTGCGCAATCAGGCCTCGAGTATCGGGATCACGTCCTACGACGGGCGCGTCTTCTACGGGCTCAACGCCGACCGCGACGCGATGGCCGACATCGGCGTGCTGGCCGCGTCGGTGCACGAGTCCATGGAGGAGATGCTCGGTGCCTGTATCTGACCAGAACAAGCTGCGGGTCTACATTCCCGCGACGGTACCGATGCTGCGCGAACTGGTGGCGAACCGGGAATTGCGCGCCGTCAGCGGCACTGCCTTCGCGGTGACCCCCGCGCTGCGCGAGGCCTACGCCTCCGGCGACGACGACGAACTTGCCGAGGTCGCGATGGGCGAGGCCGCCCGCGCCTCACTGCGGCTGCTCGCCGCCCAACGCGAGGAGCCCGCCGAATCGGCGGACCACGATCCCGCCGACGGGGCCGACAGTGCCGACGCCGAGCAGACGGACACACACAGCCACAGCCACAGCCCGGTGTACCGGCGCGCGGTGATCGCCGCCGACGTGACCGGCGCGAAACTGCGCTCCGACCTCGACGACGCCGTGGTGCGATTGACGAGTCCCATCGGCTACGACCAGATCGCCTCAGTGCACGTCGACCTCGCCGAGGCCGAGCCCCAGGTCGCCAAGGCCGTCGATGTCGTCGACGCCGCCGACCTCGGCGACACCGATGCCGAGTTCGTGCTCGGCGACGCCGAAGACCACCAGCTCGCCTGGTACGCCGCGCAGGAACTCCCCTTCCTGCTCGAATTGCTGTGAGCGACACCCTCGTGCAAGACCCGCGCTGATAGATCGCCTATCGAACCTGCCGATCCCCGTCCGAACCTACGATGCCGTAACCTGACTGCAAGGCGGCCGTGACAGCGGACACTACGACAGGGAGACGAACGGCAGCGATGGTCTTGAAAAAAGGGGGATTCTCGGTGCGGAGTGTTCGGGAGTGGCTGGAAGCACCGGCCGCCGATGTCGCCGAGCGCGGTGGACGGCTGAACGTGTTGCGCGGCGCCGTCGCCAGGGTCACCACCCCGCTGCTGCCCGACGACTACCTGCATCTGGCCAACCCGCTGTGGTCGGCACGCGAGCTGCGCGGGCGAATCGTCGAGGTGCGCAAGGAAACCGCCGATTCGGCCACCCTGGTCATCAAGCCCGGCTGGGGGTTCGACTGGAAGTACGAGCCGGGTCAGTACATCGGCATCGGCATCCTGATCGACGGCCGCTGGCATTGGCGGTCGTACTCGCTCACCTGCCCGCCGAACTGGACCGACCCGGAACACGGCAGCAAGCGGCTGATCTCCATCGCGGTCAAGGCCATGCCGGAGGGCTTCCTGTCCAGCCACCTGGTCAGCGGCGTCGCCGCGGGCACCGTCGTGCGGCTCGCCGCGCCGCAGGGCGGCTTCGTGCTGCCCTTCCCGCCGCCGGAGAAGGTGCTCTTCCTCACCGCGGGCAGCGGCATCACACCGGTGATGTCGATGTTGCGGGCAATGGACCGTCGCGACCGGGTGACCGACGTGGTGCACGTGCACTCCGCGCGCACCGACGACGACGTGATGTTCCGCGCGGAACTGCGCGATATGCACGATCGGCACCCGAGCTTCTCCTCGCATCTGCAGCTCACCAGCGAGCAGGGCAAGTTCTCCCTCGCCGCACTGGACGAACAGTTCCCCGATTGGCGCGAGCGCCAGACCTGGGCCTGCGGCCCGGCCGCGATGCTGGACGAGATCGAGCACCACTGGCGCGATGCGAACATCGCTGATCGACTGCACGTGGAGCGCTTCGAGATCGAGCGCTCCGCGGTCGGCGAGGGCGGCACCGTCACCTTCGGGAAGACCGGCCGCAGCGCCGAGGTCGACGGTGCGACCAGTCTCCTGGAGGCGGGCGAGTCGGCCGGGGTCCAGATGCCCTTCGGCTGCCGGATGGGCATCTGTCAAACCTGCGTGGTGACAATAACTTCCGGACATACGCGCGATCTGCGCAACGGCGACGAGCGCCGCGAGGGCGACAAGGTGCAGACCTGCATCTCGGCCGCGGCGGGCGACTGCACACTCGACGTGTAGCTAACGGGCACCGCGAGCGCACCGTAGCCGGAGCAGCCGCCAGGTACCCTCGAGGTAATTCCAGCAGCGAAAGGACCCCGGTGGCCATCACCGATATCAAGACGTTCGCCCATCTCACGGCCGCGGACATCGAAACGCTGGGGCAGGAGCTCGATTCGATCCGCCGCTCGGTGGAGTTGTCGCGCGGGGAACGCGACGCGAAGTACATCCGCCGCACCATTGCCGCGCAGCGTGCGCTCGAAGTCGCAGGGCGCGCAGTGCTGTTCGGCAGCCGCAACCGTTGGGCGTGGCTCGGCGGCACCGCCTTGCTGTCGGTCGCGAAGATCATCGAGAACATGGAGCTCGGGCACAACATCAGCCATGGGCAGTGGGACTGGATGAACGATCCGGAGATCCACTCGAGCTCGTGGGAATGGGATATGACCGGGCCCTCGTCGCAGTGGCGGCGGGCGCACAACTACTCCCACCACACCTACACCAACGTGCTCGGCAAGGACGAAGACCTCGGCTTCGGCATCCTGCGGATGACCCGCGACGAGGAGTGGCGGCCGATCCACCTGGTCCAGCCGTTCGCGAACGTCCTGCTCGCCGCGACCTTCGAGTGGGGCATCGCGCTGCACGACTGGGACATCGAAAAGCAGCTGTCCGGCACACCCAAGCAACTGATGTCGGAGCCGAACAAGGAGTTCGCCCGCAAGATCACCCGCCAGGTGGCCAAGGACTTCGTGTTCTACCCCGCGCTGACCGGCCCCGCGTGGAAGAGCACGCTGAAGGCCAACGCGACGGCCAACTTCGTGCGCAACCTATGGGCCTACGCGGTGATCTTCTGCGGCCATTTCCCCGACGGCGCAGAGAAATTCACCGTCGAGCAGCTCGAGGGCGAGACCAGCGGCGAATGGTATCTGCGGCAGATGCTCGGCAGCGCCAACTTCAAGGCCGGTCCGGTCATGGCGTTCATGAGCGGCAATCTCTGCTACCAGATCGAGCACCACCTGTTCCCCGACCTACCGAGCAATCGGTACTCGGAGGTCGCTGTGCGGGTGCGCGAGCTGTGCGACAAGTACGACCTGCCCTACACCACCGGCTCGCTCGGCAAGCAGTACCTGCTCGCCTTCCGGACCATCCACAAGCTGGCGTTGCCGGACCGGTTCCTGCGGCGCACCGCCGACGATGCCCCGGAGACCTCCTCGGAGCGCAAGTTCGCGGGCATCTCCATGCCGACCATGCCCTCGATGCCGAACACCGAGCGGTGGGCCGACCGGTGGAACGAGACGCACTGGCTGCCCATCGACCCGGAGACCGGTCAGCGGCGCGGTCTGCGTTCGGCGCTGAACGAGGCCAAAGTGGTGCTGAAGGAGAAGGCGCGGCACGAGAAAGAAGTACTGCGCGAAGCCAAGGTGGC
Source organism: Nocardia sp. NPDC057440 (assembly GCF_042802915.1). NCBI lineage: Bacteria > Bacillati > Actinomycetota > Actinomycetes > Mycobacteriales > Nocardiaceae > Nocardia > Nocardia sp. NPDC057440. The sequence goes on along the minus strand of NZ_JBHVDF010000009.1, from coordinate 301,610 downwards.
GCTGCAGGAAAAGGCCAGGCAGGAACAGGCGACGTTGCGGCGGAAAGCCGTGCGGGAGCGGGCGTTACGCCGCATTCGACGCAAGCGCTGACATAGCACGCGCCAGCCGCCTTCGCAATGGGGGATTTGCCACATCCCGAGGCGCATCCCCGTAACCTACGGTCTCGTAACTTACGGTACTGTAACCGCCATGGCGATCTCGGATGTCAAGGAATACGCACACCTCACCGAAGCCGATGTAGAAGCGCTCGGCGCGGAGTTCGACGCGATCCGCCGTGATATCGAGGCCTCGCGCGGCGTGCGCGACGCGCAGTACATCCGCAACGTCATCCGGCTGCAGCGCGCCCTCGAGATCAGCGGCCGCGCGGTGCTGTTCGCGAGCTTCCTGCCGCCGGCTTGGCTGGCCGGCGTAGCCCTGCTCGGCACCGCCAAGATCATCGAGAACATGGAGATCGGGCACAACGTCATGCACGGCCAGTGGGATTGGATGAACGATCCCGAGGTCCACTCCAGCTCGTGGGAATGGGACAACACCGGGCCGTCCAAGCACTGGAAGCAGACGCACAACTACCTGCACCACAAGTACACCAACGTGCTCGGCATGGATGACGACATCGGCTACGGGCTGCTGCGCGTCACGCGCGACCAGCGGTGGAAGCCGTTCAATATCGGCAACCCCGTGTACAACCTGCTGCTGCAGCTGTTCTTCGAATACGGCGTCGCGGTCCAGCATCTGGAGCTCGGCAAGGTGGGCCGGTACAAGGAGGGCTCACCCGAGCGGGCCGAGTTCGAGGTCAAGCGCCGCGAGGTGCTGTTGAAGATCGGCAAGCAGGCCGGCAAGGACTACCTGATGTTCCCGCTGCTGACCGGCCCCGCATTCCTCTCGACACTGACCGCGAACATCGCCGCCAATATGGTCCGCAATGTCTGGACCAACGCGGTGATCTTCTGCGGACACTTCCCCGACGGCGCCGAGAAGTTCACCAAGGCCGACATCGATGGTGAATCCAAGGGCCAGTGGTACCTGCGCCAGATGCTGGGCAGCGCCAATATCTCCGGCGGCCCCGTCATGCATTTCATGACCGGCAACCTGAGCCACCAGATCGAGCACCACCTGTTCCCGGACCTGCCGAGCAACCACTACGCCGATATCGCGGTGAAGGTGCGCGCCCTCGCCGAGAAGTACGACCTGCCCTACACCACCGGTTCGCTGCCGGTGCAGTACTTCAAGTCCTGGCGCACCATCCTGAAGCTTGCGCTGCCCAACAAGTACCTGCGCGCCACCGCCGACGATGCCCCCGAGACCGCCTCGGAGCGCAAGTTCGAGGGTGACACCCGCCCGACGATCGACCCGATCACCGGTAAGCGCCGCGGCCTGCGCACGGCGCTCACCGAGAGCCGTCGTCGTTTCACCCGCCGCGCCGTGCCCGTCGGCTGATCAGCGGCCCATATCGTCCGCCTTCGACGTACCCGCCTCGGCCGACCCGCACGCGAGTGCATGGCAGGGGCGAGACTCCAGTCGACGCGACCCGGATACTCCATCGGCTCCCCGGCCGGGCTCGAGCACTGCCTCGACCGCGGCGCTGATCGACCGACGCACCCCACATCCCGCCTGCCGCCGTCGACGAGGACCACAACCTGCGTGCCGGGTACGGGTGGCGGTTCGCTGCTGGTTGACTGGCCCTGTGTGTGCTGATCATTTGAGCGTGTACGACGCCATCCGATTGCGGCGCGATGTGCGGGCGGAGTTCACCGGAGACGTCGTCGACGATGCGACGCTGTGGCAGATTCTCGATGCCGCTCATCGGGCGCCGAGTGTCGGCAACTCACAGCCGTGGGACTTCGTGGTCGTGCGAGATCCGTTGACCCTGCGTAGGTTCGCCGACCACGTCGCGGGCAAACGGGTCGAATTCCGGGATGCGCTGCCAGCGGAGCGTGCGGCGACGTTCGAGCCGATCAAGATCGAGGGCATCATCGAGAGCGGCACCGGCATCGTGGTCACCTACGACCACCACCGCGGCGGCCCGCAGGTGCTCGGGCGGGCCACCGTCCCCGAAACCGGTGTCTACTCTGCGGTTCTGGCGATCCAGAACCTCTGGCTGGCGGCGACCGCAGAGCAGGTCGGCGTCGGCTGGGTGTCGTTCTACGACGCGGAATTCCTCACCGATCTTGTCGGCCTCCCGGACGGTATCCGTCCGGTCGCCTGGCTCTGCATCGGCCCGGTCCACGAATTCCAGCGGGTTCCCGACCTGGAACGGTTCGGCTGGCGCGCCGGTCGTCCCCTGGCGGACGCGGTGCACCAGGAGACCTACCGGAACTGAGCAGCCGGCTCAGACGCGCTCGAGCACCGCCGAGGCGCCGATGCCACCTGCGGCGCAGATGCCGAGGAGGGCGGCGCTCTTGCCGGTGCGGGCGAGCTCGTTGGCCATGGTGGTGACCATGCGGGCGCCGGTCGCGCCGAACGGGTGACCGAGGGAGACCGAGCCGCCGTGCACGTTGAGCTTGTCGATGTCGACCGCGCCGACCGCGGTGTCCCGGTCGAGCCTGGCCTTCGCCCATTCGTCGCTGTTCAGTGCGGCGAGCACCGACAGGGTCTGGGCGGCGAACGCCTCGTGGATGTCGACGAAGTCGATGTCGCCCAAGGACATTCCGGCCTTGTCCAAGGCTCGCGGCATGGAGATGGCGGGGCCGATGAGCACCTGGTCGGTCGGATCGACGCTCACGTAGCTCCAGGAACGGAACGCGGCAAGCGGCCGGTAACCGAGTGCGTGTGCCTTCTCCTCGCTCATCAGCAGCACCGCGGAAGCGCCGTCGGTGAGCGGGCTGGCATTGCCCGCGGTGACGCTGCCGTCGGCGGCGAACACCGGCTTCAGACGCGCCAGCTTCTCGACGCTGGTGTCCCCGCGCACCAACCCGTCACGCGCTACCTCGACGCCCTCCGGGGTGCGCACCCGCAGTACTTCGTCGTCGAAGCGTCCAGAGTCGATGGCGGCGGCCGCGCGGTGGTGTGAGCGCGCGGCGAATTCGTCCTGGTCGGCGCGGCTGACACCGTGGATGCGGGCCATCTTCTCCGCCGACTCCCCCATCACCTCGCCGGTGGTGCGCTCGGCGATCTTCGGCCTGCTCGGCAGCAGATCGGTGAACGGCGCGAGCTGCGCGATCGCGGACAGGTAGTCCTTCGGCTTCGGCTTGCCGAGTGCGAGCGGCGCGGCAGCGTGCACCACCTTCTGCGGCAGCTTCACCTCGGCATTACTGGTGGAATCGCTGCCGCCTGCGATCATGATGTCGTACTCGCCGCGCTCGATCGCGGCGGCAGCCGACGTCACCGCCTGTAATCCGGACGCACAGGCTCGCGTCACCGTGTACCCCTCGCACCCGGCGTCGAGCCCCAGATCCAGCGCGATCTCCCGAGCGATGTTCGGTGCAACGCTCGGCAGGATCACTCCGCCCCACACAATGGCCTCTACCTGCGCGCCCGGCAGCCCGGTCCGCTCGAGCAAGCCCCGCACCGCCGCATCCGCCAGCGCGATCGAATCCATTCGCGTGTAACCGGTGAACGCCCGCACGAACGGCGTCCGAGCACCGGAAACAATGACAGCACGGCGAGCAGCTTTGGTAGCCATGGGTTTTCCCTTCGAGAGCCTCGACCCCCTAACTTACTCCAAGGTAAGTTACCGCGCCACGCCCCCGGCTCAGCGATCCCCTCCAGTGCCGCTGAGCCGGTTCGTCGCCGGTGAGCCGGCCTGCCGCGCGCCATTGCGCAACAGGCCGGGGCGCCAGTCCCGGCGAACGCCCCTGCTCGTTCCGGAACTGACCGAAGCCGACACTCTGCAAGGCCGACGTCGTCACTCGGCGCGAAGAAACAGTAGCAATTTTCTCATGGATTTTTCAAATGTTTTCTATCAACTTGTCTTTTTGGCTACGCTGGATCTACCATGAGGCCCACTATGCAGAGCCCTTCGGAGCTGTCGCGGCAGAAGCGCTTCGGCCGAATCATCAAGGAGCGCCGGGATGAACTCGGCCTCACCCAGATGCAGATCGGTGATCTTGGAGGGCCCTCGGCGCCGACGATCAGGAAGATCGAAGACGGCGACGCGGCAATCAGCACACACACGCTCAACAAACTCGACGCGCCCCTGCGCTGGCTGCCGGGCAGTGCCGCGCGCACCTACGCGGGCGGGACCCCGGCCGCACAAGATGTCGGCGTGCACGCGCCGAAATCCGACGAATCGATCGTGTCGGGACCCGATTCGATCCGCTTCGAAATCTCGGACCTGACCGGCCTGCTCGCGGCGGCCGGCCGACTCAACGACGCCGTCGAGCGCGGCCGAACGACCGAACCCCATGTGGTCTCGGCGATTTCGGACCTCAACGCCGTCGTCTCCCGATTATCGGCGCGCTATGCGACAGCGATGCTCGAACGCAACGGCGGGCCGGGCAGGCACCTGCATCCGCTCGTCGAGATGGCGTTTGCGCATCTGCTGGAGGTGCCTGCCGAGGCCGACGATCCGACGGAGTTCGAAGAGCGCCGTTATCGCCGCTGGCTGGCAGGCCGAACCGAGGACGTGGACGCCACCACCGAGGCTCGGTTCCGGGCCCGCTGGCTGGCAGCCAACACTGGCGCGACACCGATCCGGAACGGCAGGCACTGAGGGTGAAGGACATGACCGACGACGCGGCAGCCCGAGCAAATCTCGCGCTCAGCCAGAAGATCAACCGGCTGTTCGCCACCGTGCACCCGCGCTCGGCTCCCGAACGCAGTACATCGTCGGTGGCCGAGCACGTGAGCGGCCAATTACGGCGCGAGGTGCGCGAGCGTGACATCGACAAACTGCGCCGCGGCGAATTCGACGAGGCGGCCGCCGCGGTCGATGTCACCGTGCTCACCGCGATCGCCCAGTGCTTCGGTGTGAGCGCCGACTACCTGACCACGTCGGGGCAGGCCGCGATCGCGATCGACCGGGAATTGGAGCTGCTCGCGACCATGCGCGATGCCAATGTCGCCAGCATCGCACTGCGCGGTTCCGACATCGATCCCGCTACGCTCACCGCCATCATCGAGAGCGCGGATCGACTCGGGCCACCGACTCGGTAATATCGTCTCCTACCGGGGCGGGAACCGTAGTGCCGCGGCAGGTAGGAGATCGCATCGAATGGCCGGTTTGGACAAGCGATTTCGGGAACTTTCCCGAACCGTCCCGATACCCCACCCGTGGGATCTGCCGACCTACCTGAACGCAGTCGCCGCCCATCGCGGCCGCACGATCACCCTGCTTCCCGTCGACACCCCCATCCTCTCGGGCACCGGCTGCGGCACCGGCAGCGGCCTGTGGATCGCCAAGCACGACAGCGACGTCATCGCCTACGGCGCGGACACCACCGAATGGCATGCCGAGCACATCATCGTGCACGAACTCGGGCACATGCTGCTCGGACACGGCGCCGAACCGTCACATCCCCCGACGCAGAATTACGCCGTGATCACCGACCTGCTCCCCTCGATCTCCCCGGAATCCATCGCACACGTCCTCGGTCGCAGCGATTACGAATCCACCCGCGAGCGCGACGCCGAAACCTTCGCCGACCTGGTCATGCTCCAAGCCATGCGCCCCCAGCGCCGAGAATCCTTGCTACACAAGACATTTTTCCGCGACAGACGGTGACTGACCGCGCGCGTCGCAATTCTCCGGGCATCCAACTCGCTGCGCTGAATACCCGGAGAGGCGGAGTGCGGCAACTACGCGAGCCGGATGAGGCCGTAGTCGAAGGCGTGACGACGGTAGACAACCGACGGTCGGTCGGTCTCTTTGTCCTGGAAGAGGAAGAAGTCGTGGCCGACGAGCTCCATCTCGTAGAGGGCGTCATCGACGGACATCGGCGTCGCGGCGTGGACCTTGGTGCGAACGATGTGGCCGGGGCCGGCTGCGTAGTCCATTGCCTCCGACGTCGCGGAAGCACGGCGGCCTTCACCCTCGGGATGGTCGTGCGCCGCACCGGATTCGGTGCTGGGAACGAACAGGGAATCGTCGACCAGGTCCGCGGTTGCCTGGGCAACGGACACCGGGGTCTTGTCGCCGTAGTGCACCCGGCGCCGATCCTTGGTCCGGCGCAACCGGCTCTCCAGCTTCGCGGTCACCGATTCGAGTGCGGCATAGAAGCTGTCCGCGCAGGCCTCGGCCCGGACGATCGGACCCTTGCCGCGTGCGGTGATCTCGACTCGCTGGCAGCTCTTGCGCTGTCGACGATTTCGTTCATGGAAGAGCTCTACGTCGAAGAGGAAGATCGACGGATCGAAGCGTTCGAGTCGGGAGAGTTTCTCCGCGACGTAGATTCGGAAGTGATCAGGTACCTCGACGTTGCGACCTTTCACCACGACGTCCGCGCTAGGGGTCCTAGGACGGTCCGCTGGGGGTTGCTCTGTCTGATCCTGGGTGCCGGAATCCAGCACCAGAGAATCGGCATCTTTCACTGAAGGTCGTGAAGAAGTCGTCACGCGTACCTCCCGGATATGGCCGCACAAACCGATGCACGTGCGGCAGGATGAGCCGTGCCGATTGACAATCTCTCGGCACTTGATGTCCGAGGCGCCACCTCCAAACTGCCGGTTCGGGTGTGTGACCGCGACGGTAGTACGACATCGGGCGGTCCGCCAGTGTTCACGCAAATTTCCCGGAGTCAAGCAGCACACGTCACCACCACGGCACATACCGGTACCCCGATTCCGGCCAGCACCCGGACCGATTCGGAGGCGGTGGCTCCGGTCGTCAGTACGTCGTCGACCAGCACTACCTCGGCATTTTCCGGTATCACCGCCCGGCCGCAGCCACTGCGCGCCACCACGATTCGGCCCTGGAGATTGTGCCGCCGCGCACTGGCTGTCAAGCCCACCGAATCCCGCACTCCCCACCACACCCGCAACATCGGCACCACCCGGCAATCGGGCAGCCACCTCGCCGCGGCATGGGTCGTACGCACCACGGGGTCCCCGCCCCGACGGCGCGCGGCCGCACTCCTGCTCGGCGCCGGAATCAACACCAGCGGCCGACCCTCGGCCCGCAATAGCCCTAACGCAGTCGACAGTGCCATGCCGAGCGGCTCCGCCAGATCGCGGCGCCCGTGCTCCTTGGCCGAGAGTACCGCCCGCCGCCCAGGACCCGCATATGTCGTGAGCGCCCAGCACGGCACCCCGGGCTCGGTACGCGGCCGCACCCGCACCGGCCCGAGTGTCAGCACCGCCGCGCAATCGGCGCACCAGCCGACCCCGGCCGACCCACATCCGGCACAGGCCGACGGCAGCACGAGATCCAGCAGTGTCCGCATCAGCCGAGTGTGCGCGTACCCACCGACAGGTTCGATCGACCGACCTCGCGACGCAATCCGAGCGCTTCCGCTGTGGTGGCAGATCGGCTCGGTCGCCGATTCCGTTCCAGCACAACCATTACGCCGCTACGCCGGATGGGTCCGAAGCACTGATCCGACTGCGACGATCAGCCGGGCAGGACCGGATTGGCATTCGCGCCGAGACCGGGCACCTCACGCCAGTAGGGCTCGCCACCGCCGGGGTTGCTGGTCAGCTCCAGTACCGCGCGCAAATCCGCGACGTACTGGTGTTCCGGCGACGCGCTCACCAGCCGCACGGGCGGGGTCAGATTCTGACTTGTCTGCGGGAGCGGTTGGGAACCGTCCACGGACACAGTGCTCACCGGGTCGACATCGCCCGCGCGGGCGATGAGCAGGGTGTCGGCACCGAGCCAGTCCACTGAGACGGCGGCCGTGCTCAGTCCGACGGCCAGCGGAACCGGTGAGGTCAGAGCGTACTTTCCGTTCGGCTGTGGGACGACGACCGCCACATAGACCTTGCCGTCGGCGATCAGCGCGGCACGCACCCCGGTTCCGGAAATCCGCAGTTCGGTTATCGGCAGCCGGAATGTCAAGCCCGGGATCGCCGAGGTCAGCGCCGAGATGTCGACATTCTGCACCGAGACGGTCCCGGTGGTCCGGTCGTTGACCGCGCGGATCACCCGTTCGCCGTCTATGACCGCCCATGCGGCACTGCCGTCGGCATTCCAGGATGGCCTGCTGATAGTCGTGCCCTCAGCGACAGGGAACGCATTGCCGCCGTAGCTGCCTACCATCAGGGTGCGCGGCGGTTCGGGTGGCGGCCTGCCGGCATCGGCGACGGCAGCGACGAGTTGGCCATCCGGCGACAGCCCCACCGACTGCAGGTTGTTCACGGCACCGAAGTAACCGGGCGGGGTGACCATTCCGTCCGCAGCGACCTGCACGAGAGATCCGTTGCGCAGGGCGTGCAACCCGATCCGATTCCGCGTGTGCGCCGCCACGCTGAGATGGTCGACATCGGCGACCGACCAGCCGTTGGCGGCGAATCGATCGTCCAGCGGTTTGCCGTCCGCAAACAGCATGTACGGGCCGAGGATGTCGGCGCCCGCCAACGTGAGGACCACCTGCCCGGCAAGCAGTTCGCGGTCGCGTGGCGACAGGTTGGCGGCGCCCGCGAAGTCGATGCGCACCCCGCCGAGCCCGACACCGACTTCACCGGGATCGCTGCCCGCCTTGGTGATCGGACCACGCAGCGCGACCGGCGGCGCCAGCTCGTTGCGCACCACGGCCGCCAGTGCGGGCTGGCTGCCCTCGGTGAGCAGGGTCATCAGCCGTTGGGTCAATTGATTCTTGGCGACCGAGATCCACCGCAGATCAGGGACCACGGTGGTGCCGGAGGGGTCGATGAAGTACAGCACGTAGCGCCGGTAGGACTTGGCGAACGCGGAGTGGTCCATGATCACGCCGTCCGGCAGCTGGTCGATGCGCCACTCGCCGTCGACCTTCGACATTTCGATCTTGTTTTCCAGTGGCAAGTCGCTCGCTCGATAGGCGCCGTCCGGCGACAGCTCACCGACCTTGTGCGTCCGGATCACATAGGTCGCCTTGTCTCCGGCACGCGATTCACGCAGCGTGTCCGTCTTCTCGACGATCGTCGTGCTCGCCGTGTCGTCCCATTGCGCCGACGCCGACGGTGTCATGTACTGCCGAGCAGCCAGGTGCCGGTTGGTCGGGTCCGCGGTGGCCTGCAGGAAGTCGCGCAGCAGCAGGTCTGGATCGCGTCCCGCGATGGGCGGCGGCGGTCCGTCGTTGGCAGGCTCCCTGTTGATGGTGCCGAGCGCCTGCGGCGCCGAGGACTCCGGCAGACTCGCGCAGCCGCTGAGCATCAGCAACGCCGCGATGGCGGCCGCACCGAGCGCGGACCGCCGTGGCGACATCGGATACCAGGCACGCATCCTCATGACTGTACGTCTCCCGGTTCGGCGGCTTCGGCGTCGGCGACGGCACTCTGGTCGGCCTGCGGTCCCGAGCCGTTGGTCACCTCGGCACGCTCGACCGGCTCCGGGTCCACCGCCGCGGGCTGCTCGGCCTCGTCATTGCTCCCGGGCGCGGCGTCGACCGCACGCAGCTGCGCGTGCTTGCGCAACGCAGGCTCGAGCGGCAGCGGGCTGGCGCCGAGCTTCTTGCCGCGCACCAGCGGCAGCGTGAGCCGGAAGCAGGCGCCGACGCCTGCCTCACCCCACGCCTCCAGCTTGCCCTCGTGCAGGTTCGCGTCCTCGACGCTGATCGACAGCCCGAGGCCGGTGCCACCGGAACGACGCATCCGCGACGGATCCGAGCGCCAGAAACGGTTGAAGACGAGCTTCTCCTCGCCAGGTCGCAGGCCGATGCCCTGATCGCGGACGATCACCGCGACCGCGTTGGCGTCGAGGTCGCCGCGCATCCGGATCAGCACCGGCTTGCCCTCGCTGTGGTCGATCGCGTTGGCGAGCAGATTGCGCAGCACCCGCTCGACCCGGCGCGGATCGACCTCGGCGACCAGCGGATCCTCCGGCAGGTCGATCACGACCTCGACGCCGGCCTCCTTGGCCAAATGCCGGACGGTCGAGATCGCGGCCCGCGCGCACATCCGCACGTCGAGGGATTCGACCTGGAGTTCGGCGACGCCCGCGTCGTGACGGCTGATCTCGAGCAGATCGTTCAGCAAACCCTCGAAGCGGTCCAGCTCGGTGACGAGCAGTTCGGCGCTCCTGGCGAGTGCGGCGTCGAGATCGTCGCTGCTGCCGTGAATCAGATCTGCGGCCATGCGCACGGTGGTCAGCGGGGTCCGCAGCTCGTGGCTGACATCCGAGGTGAATCGGCGTTGCAGATTGCCGAACTCCTCGAGCTGGGTGATCTGGTTGGACAGGCTCTCGGCCATCTCGTTGAAGGCCTGGGCCAGGCGCGCCATGTCGTCTTCGCCGCGCACCAGCATGCGCTCCTTGAGCCTGCCGTCGGCGAAACGGCCCGCGATCCGCGCGGCCGAACGGATCGGCAGCACCACCTGACGAGTCACGAGCGCGGTGATCGCGGCGAGCAGAACCAGCAGCACGATGCCGCCGATCATCATGGTGCCGCGCATCAGCGACAGACTGCGTTCCTCGTTGGCCAGCGGGAAGATCAGATAGATCTGCAGCGTCGGGATCTCGGCGCTCGGGCTGCCGATGATCAGCGCACGGCCACGGTAGCCATCGGGGTCGGCGACCGTGGCGAACTGATAGCTGACCTGGTTGCGCTCGACGTAATGGCGCAGCTCCTCCGGCACCTCCTGGATCGGGCCGGTCGAGATCTGCTGCAGCGGCGTGCCGCCGACGACGCCCAGCGCCGAGTCGAAACTGCCTGCCGCACCGCTGGACTGGCCGGTGCCGCCGCGGTTGGACAGCGCGTTGCGCGCGTCGGCGAGGCGCTGCTGCTGGGTGCCGATGTCGTGCACGCCCGCGAGCTGGTTCTCCACCGTGTTACGGGCGCGATCCATCTCCTCGACCGCCGCGTTGATCTTGGCGTCGAGCAATCGATCGGTGATCTGACTGGTCAGCACCACGCCGAGGATCGTGATGACGATCAGCGACAAGGTGAGCGTGGAGACGATGACGCGTAATTGCAGCGAACGACGCCACACATGGCCGAGCGCGGTGCCGACCTCCTTGAACCAGGCAATCACCGGTGCGAGCGATCGTTCGAGACGCTGGGCCACCCCTTCCCCGTCGTTCGAACGATCGACATCGCCTTCGATCACGGGGGTCCGGCCTTGTAACCGACGCCGCGGACGGTGAGCACGATCTCCGGGTTCTCCGGATCTTTCTCGACCTTCGCGCGCAGTCGCTGCACATGCACGTTCACCAGGCGGGTGTCGGCGGCATGCCGGTAGCCCCATACCTGCTCGAGCAGCACCTCACGCGTGAAAACCTGGCGCGGCTTGCGGGCGAGCGCGACAAGCAGATCGAACTCCAGCGGAGTCAGCGAGATCTGCGCGCCGCCGCGCGTCACCTTGTGGGCGGGCACGTCGATGACGATGTCGGCGATCGACAGCAGCTCGGCGGGCTCGTCCTCGGTGCGGCGCAGGCGGGCACGCACCCGGGCGACGAGCTCCTTGGGCTTGAACGGCTTGACGATGTAATCGTCGGCACCGGACTCCAGACCGAGCACGACGTCGACCGTGTCGGTCTTCGCCGTAAGCATCACGATCGGAACTCCGGAGTCGGCCCGCAGCACACGGCATACATCGATGCCGTTCATGCCGGGCAGCATCAGGTCCAGCAACACAAGATCGGGGCGGATCTCCCGAACCGCCGCCAGCGCCTGCGTACCGTCACCGACCACATGCGGGTCGAACCCTTCCCCGCGCAAGACGATCGTGAGCATCTCAGCGAGCGCCATATCGTCGTCGACGACCAGAATCTTGGGCTTCATAATTACTATGGTGTCATCTCTCCGGCTCGGATCGGGCCGCCACGCCAACACTCGTGGCATCCCGCGGCACATCCAACCTTATCGGCCTGCGATTTCGGCTAGTCGCGAGGCCAATGAGGCCGGATCGTCATCGGATCGGTATGTCCACCACCGGCCGTGCCAGTCTCGTTCGGCCAGCTCGCGGTACACCTCGAGGGTGCGCTGCTGCAGTCCGCCGTCGCGTTCGTAGGCGTCGAGAGCGCGGCGGTCGTCGAGTTCGCCTCGGCTGCGGGCGCGCTCGGCCGCGACCTCCGTCGAGACGTCCAGCAGCACTTGCAACGTCGGCTCAGGCATGCCGAACCTGCCGAATTCCAATTCGGCTGTCCAGCGTGCGATCTCACCGTCCACGGATTGGTGCAGCCGAGCCGCGTTGTAAGCCGCGTTGGAGGCCACGTAGCGGTCCAGGATCACGATGTCATTGTCCGCCAAAAGTTTCGACAACTCGTCACGGGCATCGGCCCGATCCAGCGCGAACAGCAACGCCATCGCATACACCGACGCCGCGAGATCACCGTGCTCGCCGTGCAGCGCCTCGGCGGCGAGATCCGCGTGCACCGAACGCCCGTAGCGCGGGAAGGCCAACGTGGCCGTCCGCAGTCCACGCGCGGCGAGCACGGCGACGACGGCGTCGGTCAGCGTGCGTTTGCCCGCACCGTCGAGGCCTTCCACCGCAATCAACACGCCCATGGTCAGGAGGCTACATGCGCCGTGTTCGGCACCGGACGACAGTGTCCCGCCGACCGCGGTGGCCGGCGGGACACATGTTCTTCACCGCGCGTACTCGGTGCCGACGGTGGGTCAGTACCGGTAGTGCTCCGGCTTGTACGGGCCTTCGACGTCGACGCCGATGTACTCGGCCTGATCCTTGGTGAGCTTGGTCAGCGTGCCGCCGAGCGCCTCGACGTGGATCTTGGCGACCTTCTCGTCCAGGTGCTTGGGCAGGCGGTAGACCTCGTTGTCGTACTCGTCCGGCTTGGTCCACAGTTCGATCTGCGCGATCACCTGGTTGGAGAAGCTGTTGGACATGACGAACGAGGGGTGGCCGGTGGCGTTGCCCAGGTTCAGCAGGCGGCCCTCCGACAGCACGATGATCGACTTGCCGGACTCCTTGAACGTCCACAGGTCGACCTGCGGCTTGATGTTCAAACGCGTTGCGCCGGAACGCTCGAGCGCCGCCATGTCGATCTCGTTGTCGAAGTGGCCGATGTTGCCGAGGATGGCCTGGTCCTTCATCGCCTTCATGTGATCGAGGGTGATGATGTCCTTATTGCCGGTCGAGGTGATGACGATGTCGGCATTGCCGATCGCCTGCTCGACGGTGACGACGTCGTAGCCGTCCATCAGCGCCTGCAGCGCGTTGATCGGATCGATCTCGGTGACCTGTACGCGAGCGCCCTGTCCGGCAAGCGATTCCGCGCAGCCCTTGCCGACATCGCCGTAGCCGCAGATCAATATCTTCTTGCCGCCGATGAGCACATCGGTGCCGCGGTTGATGCCGTCGATCAGCGAGTGACGGGTGCCGTACTTGTTGTCGAACTTCGACTTGGTGACCGAGTCGTTGACGTTGATGGCCGGGAACACCAGCTCACCCGCGGCGGCGAACTGGTAGAGCCGCAGCACGCCGGTGGTGGTCTCCTCGGTGACGCCCTGCACCGAGTCGGCGATCTTGCCCCACTTGGTCTTGTCGGTCTCGAAGCGCTCGCGCAGCAGGTTCAGGAAGACCGTGTACTCGGCCGAGTGATCCTCGTCCGCGGGCGGCACCACGCCGGCCTTCTCGAACTGCGCACCACGCAGCACGAGCATGGTGGCGTCACCGCCGTCGTCGAGGATCATGTTGGCGGGCTCACCCGGCCAGGTGAGCATCTGCTCGGCGGCCCACCAGTACTCCTCCAGGGTTTCACCCTTCCAGGCGAAGACCGGGGTGCCCTTGGGCTCGTCGACGGTGCCGTTCGGACCGACGACGATGGCCGCGGCGGCATGGTCCTGGGTGGAGAAGATGTTGCAGGAGGCCCAGCGCACCTCTGCGCCGAGACTCACGAGGGTTTCGATCAGCACCGCGGTCTGGATCGTCATGTGCAGCGAACCGGAGATCCGCGCACCCTTCAGCGGCAGCACCTCCGCGTATTCGCGGCGCAGCGCCATCAGGCCGGGCATTTCGTGCTCGGCGAGGCGGATCTCCTTGCGGCCGAACTCGGCCAGCGACAGGTCGGCCACCTTGTAATCGATGCCGTTGCGGACATCGGCGGTCAGGGACGTGCGTGCGGGAAGTTCTGAGGTCGTCATCTGCCTCTATCAGCCTCTCCTGGTTCGTCAGTACCGAGGCAAGGCTAGTCGCTGAATCAGCCCCCTGGACTATGCGGCTGCCTCGCCTTCGCTCCCCCCTGCGCGGGCGAAGGTCGGACTTCGTCCGGCAGCGTCCATTATGCGGTCACCCCGTAGGACGACAGAATGCGGCGGCGCTTGCGTGGCTGAATGTTCGCCAGGGTGATGTCACCGTCGTAGTGGGCGAGCACCCGGTGATCCATCACAGCGCGCCACAACGGCGGAATCGCCGCGAACACGATCATCGTGGCGTATCCAGCAGGTAATTGCGGCGCCTGCATCGAGCTGCGCAGGGTCTGGTATCGACGGCCGGGATTGGCGTGATGGTCGCTGTGACGTTGCAGATGGAAGAGAAAAATATTGGTGACGAGCCGGTCGCTGTTCCAGCTGTCGCGCGGCGAGCATCGCGCGTAGAGCCCGTTGGGCCTGCGCCCACGCAACAGCCCGTAGTGTTCGACGTAGTTCACCGTCTCCAACAGCGCGATCCCGATCACGGCCTGCAGCAGCAGCCAGGGCAGCGCCCGCCAGCCGAACAGGCCGAGCAGCAGACCGAACAGCGCCAGGCTCATCGACCACGCCTGCAGGATGTGGTTGTGCACGCTCCACCAGCGGTGGCCCTTGCGCGTCAAGCGCTCGCGTTCCAGTGCGATCGCCGAACGGAACCCGCCGGAAACGGTACGCGGCAAGAACTCCCAGAGCGACTCGCCCATTCTGGCGCTGGCCGGATCCTCCGGAGTCGCCACCCTGGCGTGATGACCACGGTTGTGCTCGACGAAGAAGTGGCCGTAGCACGACTGCGCCAGCGCGATCTTGGCGAGCCAGCGCTCCAGGTGCTCGACCCGATGCCCGAGTTCGTGCGCCGCGTTGATGCCGATGCCGCTGACGAATCCCAAGGTGGCCGCGAGCCCGAGCTTGTCGACGAAGCTCAGCTCGTCACCCGCCCACATGTAGCTGGCGATGCCGAGTCCGATCAGCTGGATCGGCAGGAAAAGGTAAGTGCACCAACGGTAGTAGCGATCGTTGGAAAGTAGCTCGTAGTCCTCGTCACGCGGGTTGTTGCCGTCGTCGCCGATCACCCGGTCCAGTACCGGAATGACGATCAGCACGATGATCGGGCCCACCCACCAGAACACGACAGCGCCACTGTGCAGGACCAGTTGTGATGGCAACAGTGCACTGGAGGGAGCGATCAAGCCCAGAATCCACAGATGGCGTTTGGGGTCCGGTGACCCCGTCGGGTTGCCAACCGAATGCACGTTTGCCCACCTAAGAAGTACGCCAACACCGACGCCTGACAATACATACAAACTTTTCAATCGTTCCACACCGGGAAGGTCCCGAGAGTGTCGGCAGTTACATGCCAGACAGTTGGTTTCCATGCACCTTGTCAGGCGCCATCACCCACCGCACCCTTCCGGCAACCCGACACCGGCTCCCACAGCGGCGCTAAGTCCGCTCGCGTGCCGCCAGAATTGCCTCGACGTACGGACTCAGCAAATCGCTCAGATCGGCAGGCGCATTCCGACCCGGCGCGGGCGGTGTCGGGATGTAGCTCAGGGCGATGCGCACCAGCGCGTGTGCGAGAACCGCCGACTCCGCCGCCGTCGCGGCCACCCAGCTGTGCTGGAACGCTACGGCGAGCCGTTCGGTGGCATGTTCGAGCAACGGCCCTGCGTCGAGGGTGATGAGTCGCAACAGGTCCAGCTTCACCTCGCCCGCGAGCAGTGACTGCACCAGCGGATCGGCGGCCGCTTCGAGGAAGAAGCCGCCGAGCCCCTCCCGGAAAGCGGACCTGACATCACCGACATTGCCGTCGATCGCCGAACGGACGTGATCGACCAGATCGTCGGCCAGGCGCAGCGCGTAGGACTGCGCGAGGCCCGACCGCGATCCGAATTCGTTGTACAGGGTCTGCCTGCTCACCCCGGCCCGTGCCGCCACATCGCCGAGGGTGATCTTCGACCAGTCCCGTTCGGTGAGCAGTTCCCGCATCGCGTCCAGGACCGATGTGCGCAGGAGTTCCCGCGCCGCCTCCTGATACGGAACCCTCGGTCCTGTGCGCGGCATACCCGCGACATTGTCACGGCGATATGCCGCAGTCAAAATCTCACGACCGCTCGATCTCGACCATGTAGAAGTCGGCCTTCGCCGCGCCACAGTCCGGACAGGTCCAGTCATCGGGGATGTCGTCCCAGCGGGTGCCCGGCTCGATGCCGTCCTCGGGCCAGCCCTTGGCTTCGTCGTATTCGAAGCCGCACTGGATGCATTGGAACAGCTTGTATTCGGTCATGACACAACTCCCGTCGATTCGAAGTCGATCTTTTCCCGCACCCCACAGTCCGGGCAGCACCAGTCGTCGGGCACCTTGTCCCACGCCGTGCCTGCCGGGAATCCCTCGTGCGGTGCACCTTTCGCCTCGTCGTAGACGTAATCGCAGACGGGGCAGCGAAACGCGCTCATAGCCCAGCCGCCTCCACACCCGAACCCGCGGCCGCCGAGCCGACGCCGTAGCGGGCGATCACCTTGTCCCGCTTCGCCGGATGGATATTCGCACGGGTGACATCGCCGCCGTAGTGCGCGAGCACCCGCTTGTCCATCACCCGCCGCCACAGCGGCGGGAAGTAGGCGAGCAGGATCATGCTCGCGTAGCCACTCGGCAGGTTGGGCGCGCCGTCCCAACTGCGCAGCGTCTGATAGCGCCGCGTCGGATAGGCGTGGTGATCGCTGTGCCGCTGCAGGTGGTACAGGAAGATATTGGTGACGATGTGGTCGCTGTTCCAGCTGTGCACCGGAGCGGGCCGCTCGTACCGTCCGGACGCGGTGCGCTGGCGAACCAGACCGTAGTGCTCCAGGTAGTTGACCGCCTCGAGGAGGCTGAAGCCGACCACCGCCTGCACGATGAGATAGGGCAGCACGCCAATGCCGAACACCGCGATCAGCACCGCGTACAGCGCCACCGACATCAGCCAGGCGCTGAGCACTTCGTTCTGCAGACTCCACGGCTTCTTGCCGAGCCGGTCGAGGCGCGCCTTTTCCAACCGCCACGAGGAGCTGAAGCTACCCCACACGGTGCGCGGCCAGAATGCCCAGAACGATTCGCCCAGACGGGAACTCGCCGGATCCTCCGGGGTGGCGACGCGCACATGGTGGCCGCGATTGTGCTCGATGTAGAAGTGCCCGTAGAACGACTGAGCCAGCGCGATCCGCGACAGCCACCGCTCCAGGTCGACCTTCTTGTGGCCGAGCTCGTGCGCGGTGTTGATGCCGATGCCGCCGATCATGCCGACGGTGATCGCGAGGCCGATCTTGTCGATGATGTGCAGACCGCCGTCGATGCCGAGCCAGCTGAGGTTGTCCGCGGCGATCAGATAGCAAGCCATGATCAGCGTCGCGTACTGGAACGGCAGGTACAGGTAGGTGAGGTAGCGGTAGTACTTGTCGTTCTCCAGGTACTCCATCACTTCATCGGGCGGGTTGTCGCCGTCCGGACCGAAGAAGATGTCGGCCAGCGGAATCAGCACGTAGACCAGGACCGGGCCGAGCCAGAACGGCACCTGAGCCAGCCGATGCCAGCCGATTTCATTGAACGCCCAGATCAAGGGCAAGCCGATGGTGAATAGCCCCGTCGGCGCGAACAACCCCCACAACCACATGTACCGCTTGCGGTCACGCCACGCTGGCGCCTCGACCTGACGGCCCGAGGTATCGGTTTCTGTCGACATCGTTGTCTCTCCGTTCGAGCGGCACATCACATGTGATGTGCAGTACTACTTAAATTGACATTAGAGATCAAAATGTCTCCTGTCTAGACAAATCGGTCATTTTGTAAAGCAATCCGAGAACGCCACCGCGCCAGCCGTCACGATGGAAGCGCGCACCTGTCCACCAAGGCTGCGCAAGAGAAAGCCGGGTACGGCACACGACGCGCCCCAGCACTGCCGGCATCCGATCGTTACTGCCCGGTCTCGATGGCCGCCACACCCTTCGCCGGTGTACTCCCCATGTCGACCGGCTCCCCCGCGGCGGTCCAGGCGCCACCACCCGATCGGCACACACCTCGTCGACCTCCAACACCTTGTGACAACCGGGCACTCCGTGTAGCGGATGTCCGGTCGCCTACAGCTGTGCCGATCGGGTGGCAGGTGAAATAGCGATCGAGGGTAGTGAAATGGTGGCCGCAAAGGTGCTTCGTGGCCACCATTCGACTACCGCCGATGAGTGGGGTCAGCGCAGCAGGACGTCACTGTCCGGGGGTAGTGCGTTGATCGGCCACCACCGTAGGTCGGTGGATTCGGCGCTGCGTACCGGGACGGCGCCGGCGGGGGCGACGATCCGGAACAAGAGATCCAGGTGCCGGGTCGGGACGCCGAGTGAGCAGGTGATCGGATGTGCTTGCGCGCCATATAGTTCCGGATCCATCCACAGATCCGTCAGGCCGGACTCTTCGGTTGCCTCCCGCAGTGCGGCGGCGGGTACCGTGGCGTCGACTTCCTCGCAGTGGCCGCCGAGCTGGATCCAACGACCGACTCGGGGATGCAGGGTCAGCAGCACCTCGCGTTCGTCGTGCGAGAACACGACTGCCGACGCTGTGATGTGACCGGGGACGTGCTCGCGCAGGCAACCGCGCGGCGCCGAGCCGAGAAACGCCAGCATCGCCTCCCGCAGCGAGGCATCGGGCCCCGACGCCGGACGCCACGATTCCAGCAACTCCGTCGCCGAAGCATGCAACGAACTCGCGCTCATCGTTCCGCATCCCGGCTCGGGATCCGCACCCCTTGCGGGCACCCACGGCGGGGGCGGATCCCGGTCAGGGAGGCGAGGTCTCCGCGGGTCACAGTTCGACCAGGCCGAGGCCAGGGCCGTACACCGGGCGCGGAGTCAATTCCTCCAGCGGATGGCCGATGGCTATGCCGCCCAAGGGGTTCCAGTCCTCGTCCAGGCCGAGGACGTCGCGGGTGATCTCCGGCGCGAAGATGGTCGAACCGATCCAGCAGCTGCCGAGCCCCTCGGTGGCGAGGGCGACCAGCAGCCCTTGGACGGCCGCACCGACCGCGACGGTGAACATGGTCCGCTCGTTCGCGCGGCGGCGCTCATCCGGATAGTCGTGCGCGCCGTCGGGCACACAGAACGGGATGATCACCTCCGGTGCGTCGAAAAGGATTCGGCCGCGGGCGATTCGGCGCTCCACGCGCTCCGGCGGCAGCCCGTCCGCGGTGAGGTCCTCGCGCCACTTCTCGGCCATCGCCTCGAGCAGCTGCTTACGCAGGCCGGGTTTGCGCAGCCACACGAAACGCACCGGGCGGGTGTGATGCGGCGCCGGCGCGGTCAACGCCACCGCGACAGCGGAGCGGACGCGCTCGGGATCGACGGGTTCGTCGGCGAACTGCCGCACCGACCGCCGCAGCAGCACCGCCTCCGAGCGGCCCTTCTCGATGGCCTCCGCGGTGCCGAGCCAGAACAAGTCGTCGGTGCCGACGCGCAGCAGGTCGGCGGCGGTGGAACCGTCGTCGGTGACCGGGAGCCCGCGCACCACCGCGACCGGGACGCCGCCGAGCTTGCCCTTCACCAGGTCCGCGGCGGCCGCGAGTTCATCCGCGATCGCGACCTGCGTGACGTGCAGTTCATTGCCCTGCCCGTCGACCGCGCCCGCGTAGTCGTGCAATACCCGGAGTCCGGCGGCGCCGATGGCGGCGTCGGTCTGTCCATTGCGCCAGGCCCGGCCCATGGTGTCGGTGATCACCACGGCGACCTGTACTCCGAGCCGCTCGGCGAGGGCGGTGCGCAACGCCTTGGCGCTGGCGTCGGGGTCGGCGGGCAACAACACCAACTCGCCCTGTTCGACATTGGATCCGTCGACTCCGGACGCGGCCTGGACGATGCCCAGCTTGTTCTCGGTGATGAGGGTGCGGCCCTTGCGCGCGAGCACTCGCACCGACTCCTGGTCGACCAGCGCGCGGCGCGCGGCGTCGCGCTCCTCCGGGTCGAGCGGGGCCGCCACGATCCTGCCTTCGGCCTTGGCGATGATCTTGCTCGTCACCACGAGCACGTCGCCGTCGGCCAGCCATGGCGCGCAGGCGGCGAGGTGTTCGGCGACGTCGTCACCGGGGCGGAATTCCGGCAGTCCGGTGATGGGCAGAATCGTCAGCTCGGCGGCCGCGTGGTCGTATTCGTTCACGGCTTCACTCCCGCGAGGTCGAGCGCCTCCCGCACCATCTCTGCGGTGGTCGGCGGATCAGTCATCAACAAGGGCACACTGCGCACCTCTACGCCGGGCACATCGGCGGTGTCGGTGGTGTGGATCAACCAGCCGTCGAGGATGCCGGTGGCCGAGCGGGCGCCGTAGTAGCGGCCGATTGCCTCGGCCGTGGTCTCGACGCCGATCACCGAAAGGCACTCGTCCGCCATGCCGCGCAACGGCTTGCCGTCGATCACCCCGGACACCCCGATCACCTTCGCGTCCGTGGTGCGCAGCGCGCCGCGAATACCCGGTACCGCGAGGATCGCGCCGATGCTCACCACCGGGTTGGACGGGGCAAGTAAGACAGCGTCCGCAGTGGATATGATCTCGGTCACATTTGGCGCAGGTTTCGCCTCATCCGCCCCAATTGTGGCGAATCCGTGGGTCTCGATGTCCGCGCGGTAGCGAACCCACCACTCTTGGAAATGGATCGCGCGACGTTCGCCAGGGTTGTCGGGGTCGCTCACAACCACGTGTGTTTCGCATCGATCGTCCGTTGCCGGGATGAGTTTCACGCCCGGCTGCCACCGGTTGCAGAGCGCCTCGGTCACCGCCGAGAGCGGGTACCCGGCGCGCAACATTTCACTGCGAACCAAATGTGTGGCGATGTCCCGATCGCCGAGACCGAACCAATCGGGCTGCGCGTGATATTTGGCCAGCTCTTCCTTGGCGTGCCAAGTTTCACCGAGCCTGCCCCAGCCCCGGTCGGTGTCGATTCCTCCGCCGAGGGTGTACATGCAGGTATCGAGGTCGGGGCAGATGCGAAGGCCGTGCATCCAGACGTCGTCACCGACGTTGACGATCGCGGAAACGTCTGCCTCGGGCAGCAGTTCCCGAACGCCTTGGAGGAAGCGCGCGCCACCGACTCCGCCCACCAGGACGGCGATCCGGGGCCCGCTGGCGGGTGCGGTGTCCGCTTGTTGTGGAGTCACATCCGCACAGCCTATGCGGTACCGGAGCGGCCGCAGTTCATCCCATATTTGCTGCTCATTTGCTATTTGGCGCTTCAAGATCAATCTGGAATGCGGTTGCGGATAGTAACGGAATTGCGACGGCGGCTTGACCATCGACACGTCCGGCGTGTCTAATCACAGTCATGTCATTTCGGGTTCGCGTGAGAGATCAAGGCGCGGACAGCTTTTCGAACAGATGTTCGCATCGGAATGACAAGCTCGGGGATGTCCGCGGGACAACGTCGCGGGGTACGGCCGTCGGTGTGCGTGTTGGTCCGACGGAAAGAATCATTCTGCGCTAACACACAGTGAGGAGGCGGAGCGATGGCCAACGAAATGGTCTCGCCGACCGATTCCACAGCAGGCGCAGCACGTGGCGTCTGCGCAGATATCGGCCGGATCGAGCATGAGGGGGGTAACGAAGTCTCGGCACCACCCCGGCTCAGCCTGGTCGTGACAGGCTTCGACGAGATGTTCGAATCCATCGAGGAGCAGTGGCAGGAACGCGCCCTGTGCGCGCAAACAGATCCCGAGGCGTTCTTCCCCGAGAAGGGCGGCTCGACCCGCGAAGCCAAGCGGATCTGCCTGGGCTGCGAGGTACGCGACGAGTGCCTGGAATACGCACTCGCGCACGATGAGCGCTTCGGCATCTGGGGCGGCCTCTCCGAACGCGAGCGCCGCCGCCTGAAGCGTGGCATCGGCTAGAAGACGTGAGGCCAGCCTGCCTCGATGCGCACGTTCGCGGCGGGCTGGCCTAGATTTTGTGTATGGCGCATTTTCGGAACCGACGACCACCGACCGCTCGGTCGGTGATCCGCCGCGGTCGTGGACTGCGCGGGCCGATGCTGCCGCCGACGGTGCCCGCGTGGCGAACGCGCGGCCAGCAGTTCGATCGGCTGGTACTGGAGGCGTTCGCACCGCTGGACACCCGCTGGCACGACCGGCTGACCAAGTTGGACATCGCGGTCGACGATGTACCGAAAATCCGTCCGCTGCACCCTGATTCGGTCACCTGGCCGGACGAGGTCGTGGCCGACGGGCCGGTGCCGCTGTCGCGGCTCATCCCCGCGGGCGTCGATCGACACGGCGTGGCCACCCGGGCCCGCGTCGTACTGTTCCGCAAGCCCCTCGAACTGCGCGCGGGCGATCCCGAGGATCTGGTGGATCTGCTCCGCGAAGTCCTCGTTCAGCAGATCGCCACGTATCTCGGCGTCGACCCCGACCTGATCGACCCGGAGGGCGAATAGCGCGAGATCAGTTGTCCCCGAGCGACTCACTAACGGTCGATCCGGACAAGTCTCACCCATTACCTGAGCGTGTCTGCCTCCATCGGGCGGCGTGGCGGGTTACTCTCATCGTCGTGATCCCCATGCGTCGTTGCTGCCGACCAGGCTGCAAGAATCCGGCAGTAGCGACGCTCACCTATGTGTACTCCGACTCGACGGCAGTCGTCGGGCCGCTGGCCACGGTGGCCGAACCGCACTCCTGGGATCTCTGCGAAACACACGGTTCGAGGATCACCGCCCCGAAGGGCTGGGAAATGGTTCGCCACGAAGGCGGATTCTCTTCCAGCACACCGGATGACGACGATCTGACAGCGTTGGCCGAAGCGGTGCGCGAGGCGGGACTGCGGCGCCGCCCGCCCGAGCACGATCAGCGCGGCTATTCCGACTACGCCCCACCGCCGCCGCGAGTCACCCGCACCGGTCGCCGCGGGCATCTGCGAGTGCTGCCCGACCCGCCGAGCTGACAAGAGGCGGGACCGTGTCAGGGGTGTCCCAGGCAACCACTAGGGTGGTTCCCATGACAGTCGCGCGCTCTGCCGAATTCGTGAACGCGGTGATCAAGGCTTATGACGTTCGCGGAGTGGTCGGTGAACAGATCGACGCGCAATTCGTAAGGGACGTAGGGGCTTCCTTCGCCAGGCTGATGCGCACCGAGGGCGCGACCCGCGTGGTCATCGGCCACGATATGCGGGACTCGTCGCCGAGTTTGGCCGCCGCGTTCGCCGACGGCGTCCTCGATCAGGGCCTCGATGTGGTGCACATCGGCCTCGCCTCCACCGACCAGCTGTACTTCGCCTCCGGCAGCTTGGACTGCCCCGGCGCCATGTTCACCGCCAGCCACAACCCGGCCCGCTACAACGGCATCAAAATGTGCCGCGCGAAGGCGCTGCCGGTCGGTCAGGACACCGGCCTCGCCACGATCAAGTCCGAGGTCGTCGCGGGCGTGCCCGCCTACGACGGCGCACGCGGCGCCGCCACCGAGGTCGACCTGCTCGCCGACTACGCGACGTACCTGCGCGGCCTTGTCGATCTCGACGAGATCCGCCCGCTGACCATCGCGGTGGACGCGGGCAACGGCATGGGCGGGCATACCGTGCCCGCGGTGCTCGGCACCCTGCCGCAGCTGAAGATCGTGCCGCTGTACTTCGAATTGGACGGCTCGTTCCCCAACCACGAGGCGAATCCGCTCGACCCGAAGAACCTGGTCGATCTGCAGGATCTGGTGCGCAAGTCCGGCGCCGACATCGGCCTCGCCTTCGACGGCGACGCCGACCGTTGCTTCGTGGTCGACGAGAACGGCGACCCGGTATCGCCCTCGGCGATCACCGCCCTGGTCGCCGAGCGCGAGCTGGCCAAGGAGCCTGGCGCGGTCATCATCCACAACCTCATCACCTCGCACGCGGTGCCGGAGCTGGTCACCGAGCTCGGCGGGACCCCGGTACGCACCAGGGTCGGCCACTCGTTCATCAAGCAGGAGATGGCTGCCACCGGTGCGGTATTCGGCGGCGAACACTCCGCGCACTACTACTTCCGCGCCTTCTGGGGTGCGGATTCCGGGATGCTCGCGGCGCTGCACGTGCTTGCGGCGCTCGGCGAGAAGGATCGGCCTATCTCGGAGCTGATGTCGTCGTACGCGACATATGCGGCCTCTGGAGAGATCAACTCGACAGTGGCGGACGCCAAGGATCGGACGATGGCCGTGGTCGAGGCATTCGGTGACCGGACGGTATCGGTCGATCGACTGGACGGGGTGACCGTGCAGCTGCCCGACCACGCCTGGTTCAATCTTCGCGCGTCGAATACCGAACCGTTGCTCAGGCTGAACGTCGAAGCCCGATCGCCGGAGGAAGTAGACGCACTCGTGACCGAGATTCTGAGCATCGTTCGCTCCTGACTGGAATAGTGGAATCACAGGCCTTGGATTCGCCCGATCTGGGTTCGGTGTGGATGGCACAGCGCGATGAGGGGAGGTGGGACGCCCGATGATCGCTGGAACACCGGTGCTCGACCTCGACGATGCTGCTTCGCTCGAGGCAGCCGATGCCGGCGGCGCCCTACGCTCGGCCGCTTCCGGCGGCGCTCAGGTGCGCGCCACCGCCGCAGCTGTCGCTGAGGACGCGCTGATACGCCTTGCCGACCTACGCCCACGCAGCGTCGTGCTCGTCTCCGGCGCGGGCCGTGCCGCACGCGCCGCGGCGCTGCTGGTCGCCGCGCTCGGCGACCGCGCCGGCCTGCCCATCGTGCCCGTCGCTTCGCTGCCGCCGTGGGTCGGTCCGCTCGACGTCGTCCTGGTCGCCGGTGACGACGCGGGCGATCCACGACTGATCGATGCCGTCGACCGCGCGGTGCGCCGTGGCGCCGAGGTGGTCGTCGCGGCTCCGCACGAGGGACCGCTGCGTGCCGCTGCGGCAGGCCGGGCGGTCCTGTTGGAGCCGAGAGTCCGGGTGCTCGATCACAATCGCCTGCTGCGCTTCCTGGCCGCGGGAATGGCGGTCCTGCGCATCGTGGACCCGACGCGTGCGGGTGCGGCGGTGCCCGATCTGACCGAGCTCGCCGATGTGCTCGACGCGGAGGCGCTGCGCGACGGCCCGCACCACGAGGTCTTCCACAATCCGGCCAAAACCCTCGCCGCGCGCATGCACCAGCGCGGTGTCGTGCTGGCGGGCGACTCCCCCGCCACCGCCGAACTGGCCGAGCACGGTGCCGAGGTGCTGCTGCAGTCGGCGGGCCGGGTGGCCGCGGCGGTGGACCTGGCCGAGGCCGTCGCCGCCAATCCTCGAATGGTGGAGGCCGCAGGGCAATCCGCGCCGAATTTCGATCCGCTGTTCCACGACGAAGAGCTCGACGGGCCGGTGCAGGTGGAGCGCATGCGCGTGTTCGTGCTCAGTTCCGATGCCGACCAGTCCGCCGCGCGGCGCAGGCTGGCCGTCTTCGGGGCCGCCGGATCCGGATTGGTGGACGCCGATCTGGTGCGCGCCGATGTCGACCTGCTGCACACCACGCTCACCGACCCGTCCGTCCCCACACCGGCCAGACAGGACGAACCCGGCATCGGTGACGGCGGCCTCGGCACCACCGGGCACGGCACCGAGCTCGAGCAGCTCGCGGTGCTCGCACTCAGACTGGAAATGGCCGCCGCCTATCTACGGCTGATCGGTTCGCGCGGGAGCGCGACCGAGAGCCAGGGGCAGTACGGGGGACGCTACTAGTGCACGAACTCGTTGGTGCGCTGCGTTCCTACGCTTGGGGTTCACGCACCGCGCTCGCTCAGTTGTGCGGCCGACCGGTACCGTCCGCGCATCCGGAAGCCGAACTGTGGTTCGGTGCGCATCCCGCCGATCCGGCGCACGTGCGCATCGACGGCAGCATGCGCTCGCTGCTGGAGCTGGTCTCGGCCGACCCGGATCGGGAATTGGGACCCGCCGCACCGGAATTCGGTGGCAGGCTGCCGTTCCTGCTGAAGGTTCTGGCCGCAGAGGAACCGTTGTCGCTGCAGGCGCATCCGAGTTCGGCGCAGGCCAAGGCCGGATTCGAACGAGAGAACCTGGCGCGGGTGCCGTTCGACTCGCCGATGCGTAACTATCGCGACGAGAACCACAAGCCGGAGCTGGTGGTCGCGCTGGATCGGTTCGAGGCGCTCGCCGGGTTCCGTGATCCGCTGCGCACCGTCGAGCTGTTCCGCGCGCTGGACGTGCCCGGATTGCATCCCTACGCGAACCTGCTTGCCGCCCAGCCGGATTCGGCCGGTCTACGGACGCTGTTCACCACCTGGATCACGCTGCCGCACGCTGCGTTGAGCACGCTGCTGCCCCAGGTTCTCGACGGCTGCGTGCAGTACCTGTCGGGCAGCGCTGCCTCCCCCAAGGGCCGGCGCGAGTTCGTCCCCGAGGCACGCACCGCGCTCGAACTCGCCGAAGCCTATCCCGGCGACGCCGGAGTGCTTGCCGCACTGCTGCTCAACCGGCTCACCCTGGAACCAGGACAGGGCCTGTTCCTCGCCGCCGGAAATCTGCACGCGTATCTGCGCGGACTCGGCGTCGAAATCATGGCCAACTCCGACAATGTGCTGCGCGGCGGTCTGACACCGAAGCATGTCGATGTGCCCGAGCTGTTGCGGGTACTGGACTTCGAGCCGATCGACCTGCCGGTGGTGCTGCCGGAACCGGTCGGCGACGGCTCGGTCCACTACCGGACCCCCGCACCGGAATTCGCACTCCGCCGCTTCGACCTGACCGCGGGCTCGGCACAGGTGCCCCTCACCGCGGCGGGGCCCGGGATCGTGCTCTGCACGTCGGGCACGGTACGTCTGCTGCACGGCGAGGAAAAACTGGTGCTGGAGCGCGGCGCGGCGGCCTGGATCTCCGCTACCGACACCGATATTCGCGCCCAAGCGGTCGACGGCAACGCCCAACTATTCTGCGCGTGCGTGGGAGGTGCTTGAGTTTTTGGCAGCGCCTTCGGCGCTGCGTGTTCGCGGCCCCCTTAGTCTCGCTTCGCGCGGAAGGTGTCATCGTGCCGAGTGGCCGCATCGGCGGTGATGGTTGCGACTTCGGCTGCCGAGGGGGTGTTCATCAGGGCGGCATTTGCGACCTTAGGATTTTGTGCGCGGCGGGCGCTTTGTGCGTTGGCCGGTCGAGCGCGGTCGGCGGACAGGCTAAGTTAACCAAGATCGGACAAGGCGGAGAGAGGACCAAACCGTATGTCGGCTGGTGGTGGCAAGAAGGCGATCATCGCCGCGTTGACGGCGAACGCGGGTATCGCGGTGGCGAAGTTCGTCGGCGCGGCGATCACGGGTTCGGCATCGATGCTTGCCGAAGGCGTGCACTCGGTGGCCGACACCGCCAACCAGGGATTGTTGCTGGTCGGGCAGCGGCGCGCTGAGCAGGAGGCCGACGAACTGCACCCGTTCGGGTACGGGCGCAACCGCTACTTCTACTCCTTCATCGTGGCCCTCGTGTTGTTCACGCTGGGCTCGGTTTATGCCATCTACGAGGGCATCCACAAGATCCAGCATCCGGAGGAGCTGAGCTCGCCGCTCGTCGCGGTCGGCATCCTCGGTATCGCGATCGCGTTGGAGGGCTTCAGCTTCCGCACGGCCATCCACGAATCCAGGCCCCTCAAGGGTGATTCGAGCTGGTGGCGGTTCATCCGCAACTCGCGCAGCCCGGAACTGCCCGTGGTGCTGCTGGAAGACAGCGGCGCGCTGGTCGGCCTGGTGTTCGCCTTCGCCGCGGTGGTGCTGACCATGGTCACCGATGATCCGGTCTGGGACGGCATCGGCACGCTGGCCATCGGAATCCTGCTCGGGGTCATCGCGATCGTGCTGATCATCGAAATGCAGAGCCTGCTCATCGGAGAGGGCGCCACACCCGACGAGGACCGCGATATCCGCGCGAACCTGGCCGACGACACCCGCATCGATCGGGTGATCCACGTGAAGACGCAGTACCTCGGACCGGAGGAGATGCTCGTCGCCGCCAAGGTGGCGATCACACCGGGACTCGACATCGAAGAGATCGCCGCCGCCATCGACGCCGCCGAAGCCAGGGTCCGCGCCGCCGTGCCTGCGGCTCGAATCATCTACCTCGAGCCGGATCTGTACCGCACGCCGACCAGCTGACCCGCACCGGCCGGATCACGACTTACGCTGCACCCCAACGCTATCGGGGTGTCCAAGCGAACTGCGCTCTGCTCCGTCGCGAGCATCGCGTTGTTCCGACCCGATTTCAACAGATCGACTCGGATGCCGAGCCGAGGCCAGTGAATACTGACCGAATGGGAGCATTCAGCGTCTGGCACTTACTCATCCTGCTCGTCGTTCTCGCGATAGTCGTCGTGATCGTCAAGTCCAGCTCGAGCACCCGACCGGGATATCGACCACCCAACGCGATCGCTCCCGGCTGGTACCCCGACCACGCTGACCCCGCAGTTCTCCGCTGGTTCGACGGCCACCAGTGGACCAGCCACACCCAGCCCCGCCGATGACCCGTAGTTCCCGGGCGCTGCACTCCACAGGCAGGCAGAGCGAAGCGCCGTCGCCGACGTTCAACCAGCCGCCGCACGGGGTTGTGATCAGGCGCAACACTATTGCCGAGCAGTGGGGGCAGCGTGCAACCGATCGGACGGGGCCGACAACGCGCAGCGCAGGTCCGCGCAGGCCGCTAGGCCGACAGCTGCGGCGTACGCAGCAGGTCGAGCGGGTCGGTGTCGATGCCGAACTCCTGCCACAGCACATGCCGGGCGGCGTGCAGCCCGTTCATGCCGTGCACGCCGGGGCCCGGTGGGGTCGACGCCGAACAGAGGTAGACGCCGGGCAGCGGCGTTGCGTAGGGATTCCATTTCGGGGTGGGCCGGAAGGCGGTCTGACGCAACGTCATCGCGCCCGCGGAGATGTCACCGCCGACGTAATTGGCGTTGTGGGAAGGCATTTCGGCGCCGGTGCGGACGTGCGAGGCAAGGATCAGGTCGCGGAATCCGGGGGCGAAGCGTTCGACCTGCTTGATCACGGACTCCGTCATGTCGCGGGTCGAGCCGTTCGGCACATGTGCGTAGGTGTAGAAGGTGTGACCGCCCGCCGGAGCACGGCTCGCATCGACGACACCGGGCTGGATGGCGAGCACATAGGGCCGCGCCGCGTGTTGCCCTGCCGCGACGGTCCTTTCGGCGGCCATTGCCTGCACGCGCGTGCCGACCAGGTGCAAGGTTCCGGCGAGATCGCAGCCCTCGGCCTGCCATGGCACCGGCCCCGACAGCGCGAAGTCGACCTTGCACGCGGCGCCGCCGTAGCGAACGCGGCGCAGGCGCGCGGCGTAGCGTTCCGGCAGTCGAGGGCCCGCGATGCGCAGCAGTTCGGCTGGGGCCGTGTCCAATACGATCGCTCGAGCGCCGCCGAATTCCTCCAGCGAGTCCACGCGATGGCCGGTGACGACTCGGCCACCCAGCCGCTCGAGTTCGGTGATCATCGCATCCGGAATCGCCTGACTACCACCGCGCGGCAACACCCACCCGCCCGCGTGCGCGAGGGTGCCGAGCAGCAGAGCGGCCCCGACGGCAGGAAACGCGCGCGGTGGCGTGATCGCGTGCGCGGCGACACCGGTCAACAGCGCGGGCGCGGCGGCCTCGCGAAAACGCATGTTCCACAACGGCGTTCCCTGCTCCATCATGCGCAGGCCGAAGCGCGCCGCGGTCGCGAGGTCTGCCGGAAGATGGCGCAGATCCGACATCGCCAGAGCGACCACGTCGCGCCAATGGTCCACGAGCGGTCCGAACAGTGAACGCCATGCCGCGCCGTCACGGCCGAGTCCGTCCGCGGTCCTGTCGAGGTCGCGCCAAGCCAGCCCGGCCGTCCCACCGTCGAGCGGATGCGCGTAGGACACCTGCGGTACAAGCAGTTCCACCCCGTGCGCCCGCAGGTCGAACGCACGGAAGAACGGCGAGGCCAGCGCCATCGGATGCGCACCGGCGCACACGTCGTGCCGATAGCCGGGAAGGGTCAGCTCGGCGGTCCGGGAACCGCCGCCCGCGGCGTCCTGCGCCTCGCGCACTTCCACGTCGAGACCGGCCCGCGCCAGTATCACCGCCGTGGCGAGCCCGTTCGGTCCGGATCCGACGACTACAACATCAGGCATATTTCCCACTCTGCCCTGCCCGCCACCCAGACGCCCCGATCTGCCGCGCACGACACACTGTCGCCTTCGGGCTCACTCCCGGCCTGCTGTCCACTGGCTCATCAGGACCTCGATGCGCTGCTCACGCAGATCCGGGCGCAGCCGTCCGCCGCGATCCAGGGTCGCCACCCCGTGCAGTGTGGCCCAGGCCACCTCCGTTCCCGTCTCCAGATCGTTCGCACCCGCGAAGGGCTCGTAGGCGGCCGCGATCTCGCCGTACGAATCCTTCAGCGCCTTCGGCGCTTCCGTACCGAACTTCAGCTCGGTGGTCAGCACGAACATCGCGTCGTAGCGGGCCGGATTGTCGGTCGCGAATTCCAGGTAGGCCCGCGCGATCTCCTCCAATGCCGCGGCCGGGTTCGACGCACCGGTGCGCGCCGCGTGCAACGTCGCGGCGAGGTCCGCGAAACCCTGTTCCGCGACTGCCGACACGATGGCCACCTTGCCCGTGAAATGGCTGTAGAGCACCGGCTGGCTGTATTCGATCCGCTCGGCGAGGCGGCGCACTGTCACCGCCTCCCAGCCCTGCGCCTCGGCGAGTTCGCGTGCGGCGTCGATGATCCGCTGGTGCCGCTCGGCACGCTCGCGTTCCTTGCGATTCTGAATGGTCATGGAGAAATTCTAGCAGCGCTAGACAAACTATCGAAGCTCATCTAGTGTTGCTCTCGTACCTAGCAATGCTAGATGTCAGAGCATCGAGAACGCGCATCAAGGAGCAATCGCCATGAACATCTCCCGCATCGCCACCGCCCTTTCCCTCATCGGCGCGGCATTCATCCTCTACATCGGCCTCAGCTACCTGATCACGCCGGAAACCATCGCCACCGGATTCGGCCTGCCGGAGTGGCCGAAGGGCGACGCGGTCGCGTTCATGAATCTGAAGGGCGTCCGCGACACCGCCTCCGGGGTGTTGATCCTGGCCCTGCTGGCGGTGCGGCAGCGGTTCGCACTCGGCATCGTGATGCTGGTCCTGGCCCTGATCCCGACCGGCGACATGCTGACCGTGCTCAGCTGGAACGGCTCGACCGCCGCGGCCTTCGGCATCCACGGCCTGACCGCCGTCCTGGTCGCCCTCGCCGGCGGACTGCTGATCCGCGAGCACAACACGTCGAACAAGAAGGTCGCCGAGCCGGTACCCGCCGCCGCAGTAGCGTGATTCAGACCACATGCCCCCGCTCGCCGATGAATTCGCGAGCGGGGGTACGTCTATTCCACTGAACGTCCGAACAAGCAGGAGATGACCACCATGTCGACCACGCCGCACGGCCCCGCGTCCTACTTCCCGTCGATCGAGGCCAAGTACGGCCACACCATCGACGAGTGGAAGTCCCTGATGCGCGAGTCGGGCCTGGCCTCGCACAAGGAACTCGTCACCTGGCTGAAGGACGAGCACGGCTTCGGCCACGGCCACGCGACCGCGATCACCCAGCACTACCTCAATCCGGAGAAGTGGGCGTCCTGACCCACTCACCACGAAAGGGCCCGCAGATC
Source organism: Nocardia sp. NPDC057440 (assembly GCF_042802915.1). NCBI lineage: Bacteria > Bacillati > Actinomycetota > Actinomycetes > Mycobacteriales > Nocardiaceae > Nocardia > Nocardia sp. NPDC057440. The sequence continues at coordinate 269,824 of NZ_JBHVDF010000009.1, read as the reverse complement.
CTGCGGGCCCTTTCGTTTCAGGTTGCAGCTAGGCGGCGCCCTCGCCCGCGCTCGTCCGAGCCCAGGATCGCCGACGGACTCCGTCCGGCCGCGTGCAGCTAGGCCGGGACCAGGTCCTTGGTATCGGGCTCGGGCTGCGGATCGTGGATATCGTCGACCATGGTCCGCTCGTCGAAGGGCAACTTGCGGTCGAGCACGGTGCGAACTCGATCGACGTCGACCGTCTTGGTCCAGGTGCCGACCAGCAGGGTCGCGACCGCGTTGCCGGAGAAATTGGTGAGGGCGCGGGCCTCGGACATGAAGCGGTCGATACCGACGATCAGGCCGACACCATCGAGCAGCTCGGGGCGGTGGCTCTGCAATCCGCCCGCCAGCGTGGCGAGTCCGGCGCCGGTCACGCCTGCCGCCCCCTTCGACGCGACGATCATGAACAGCAGCAGGCCGAGCTGTTCGCCGATGGCCAGCGGCTTGCCCATCGCGTCGGCGATGAACAGGGAGGCCATGGTCAGATAGATGGCGGTGCCGTCCAGGTTGAACGAATATCCGGTCGGCACAACAACACCCACCGTGGTGCGCTCGACACCGAGGTGTTCCATCTTCGCGATCAGCCGCGGCAGCGCGGACTCGGAAGACGAGGTGCCGACGATCAGCAGATACTCCCGCGCCAGGTAGCGGACCAGCTTGAAGATCGAGACACCGGATACCGCCCGCAGCAACACACCGAGCACGCCGAAGATGAACACCAGGCAGGTCAGGTAGAACGCGATCATCAGCAGCGCGAGCTGCTTCACCGCATCGAGCCCGGTCTTGCCGACCACGTTCGCGATCGCACCGAACGCGCCGATCGGGGCCAGCCACAAGATCATCGACAGGATTCGGAACACCAGCTTCTGCAGTGTCGCCACGCCGCGCAGCACCGGCTCGCCCGCGCTGCCCATGGCCTGCACCGCGAATCCGACCAGCAGCGCGACGAACAGCGCCTGCAACACGCTGCCCGCGGTCAGCGAGGAGATCAGCGTCGTCGGAATGATGCCCTGGATGAAGTCCCAGGTACCGCCCGCGGCGTGCGCCTGATCCGCCAGCTTCGCGCCCTGCTTGGCGGTCTTGGCGATGTTCATGCCGGTGCCCGGTTCCAGCAGATTGCCGACGACGAGGCCGATGCCGAGCGCCACTGTCGACATCACCATGAAGTAGCCGATGGCGAGGCCGCCCACCTTGCCGACGGTGGCCGCCGCTCGCACCGAACCGATGCCGAGGACAATGGTGCAGAAGATGACCGGTGCGATCATCATCTTGATCAAGTTCACGAACATGGTGCCAAGCGGCGCCATCGACTGACCGACACCGGGCGCCAGCCAGCCGACCAGAATTCCCGCTCCGACGGCGACGATGACGGCTATGTACAGCCAATGGGTACGGTCGCGCCGCTGCTGTTGCGTTGTGTCGCTCATGGCGAGTGCTGTCCTCTTCAGTGGTACCGGCGTGAGGTGGGTCACCACCCCTTGTGCACAATGTTGGCGGCCGGAGTGATGCCGGTCACGCTTTGGTGCATTTCGTTCAAGAAAGACAGTGTTCAGCGGAGGACAGTTCGTGAGAGATGGTCGCCTAGCCGGCGCGGCCAGACGCAGTCTGTCCGCACTCCTGCGTCCGGCGCAGCGCGTCCGAGGTAGTCGCCGCTCGCTGGCCGGACAGGCGTTCGTTCTGCAACTGGTCGTGCTCGCGCTGATGATCGGCATCGGTGCGGTCCTCGCGGTAGTCGATGCGCGCCACGACAGCGATGTGACAACGACCCGCGAGGTCACCGATGTCGCGGTGGCGGTCGCGCAGGCGCCGTCGACCCTCGCCGCGGTGCACTCCCCCGATCCCACGGCGCTGCTGCAACCGGTGACCGAGCGGATTCGCCAGGACACGGGCATGGACTTCATCGTCGTGATGGCGCCGGACCGCACCCGGTTCACCCACACCACGCCCGAACGCATCGGACAACCCTTCAGCGGCAATATCGATCGCGCGCTGGCCGGGCAGACCTTCACCGAGACCTATGCGGGCACCCTCGGGCCATCTATCCGCGCGGTGACACCGATCTACGACGACGGCCGAGTGGTCGCGCTGGTGTCGGCGGGAGTGACCCGGGCCCGCATCGGCGATCAGGTCGCCACCCAACTGCCGGTGATCCTCGGCGTCGCGTTCGCGGGACTGGTGGTCGCGGCGGCGGGTTCCTTCCTGCTCAGCCGGCGGATTCGCCGCCAGACCCATGGCCTCGCGCCGGACGAACTGCGCGCCATGTACGAGCAGCACGACGCGGTGCTGCACTCGATCCACGAAGGTCTCGTGGTGTTCGGTCCGTTCGCCGAGCACGCGGAGGTCGTCAACGACCAGGCGCGCAAGCTGCTCGACCTGCCGTCGGGCCCGGTGCAGCGCACCGATCTGCCGCTGTCGATGCAACGTATGAGCTGGGGTGTGGTCCGCGACGAGATGCATGTGACCACCGATCGGATACTGCTGGTCAACCAGGATGTGGTGGCCTGGGAAGGCCGCCCGATCGGCACCGTGATGACCGTCCGTGATCACACCGAATTGCGCACTGTGATGGGCGAACTCGATTCCGTGCGCGGATTCGCGGAATCGCTGCGGGCACAGGCGCACGAATCGGCCAACCGGTTGCACACCGTCGTCACCATGGTGGAGTTGGGCCGCTACCGGGAGGCCGTGGAGTTCGCGACCGCCGAACTCGAACTGTCCCAAGCGCTGATCGATCGGCTGCTCACCTCGGTCGGCGACCCGGCACTCGCGGCCCTGCTCCTGGGCAAGGTGAACCAGGCCGCCGAACGCAGCGTCGAACTGACCATCACCGAGGACACCGCCCTCGACTCGACCGCGCCGCTGTCCGCGCACGAAACAGTGACGCTGGTCGGCAATTTGATCGACAACGCCATCGACGCGGCCGCGGACGGCGCCGGCGGCTGGGTGGAGGTGACCGTGCGCCAGCAGGATTTGGCAGACGACACGGCCACCGACCAGGATTCAGCGCTGTACCTGCATGTCGCGGACAGCGGCCCCGGCATGTCCGCGCAGACATTCGCCCGTGCCGCCGAACGCGGCTATTCCACCAAGGCCGACCATCAAGGGCTCGGCTTGGCGCTGGTGCATCGGTTGGTCGCCAGGCACGGCGGCGCGATCTACACCGAGCGAGATCCGGAAAGCGCGGTCTCCGTGACGATTCCACGAAAGGTCGCACCATGATCCGGGTCCTGATCGTCGAAGACGAACCACTGATCGCCGAGGCGCATCGCGCCTACGTCGAACGCATCCCCGGCTTCACTCCGGTCGGCATCGCGCATACCGGCCGCGACGCGATGCGCGCCGCCGCCGACAACGCGGCCGAGGGCACCCCGATCGACCTGGTGCTCATGGACATCGGCTTGCCCGACGCCAGCGGCCTCGACGTCGCCGCGGCGCTCACCGGCCTCGCCCCCCGCCCCGATGTCATCGCGATAACCTCGGCACGCGACCTGGCCATGGTCCGCACTGCCGTGTCCCACGGCGTCGTGCTCTACCTGCTGAAACCGTTCACCTTCGCGGCATTTCGCGACAAACTCGAACGCTACCGCGAGTTCCGCACCGCACTGCCCGCGGGCGAAACCGCCGTATCCCAGCAAGATGTCGACCGCGCCCTCAGCGCCTTGCGCACCTCGGACCAGCGCGCCACCGCCCCCAAAGGCGTTGCCCCGCAAACCCTCGACGAAATCTCCCGGGTAGTGCGCGACGCTCCGGAAGGCGTCACCGCCGCCGACACCGCGACCACCGTCGGCGTCTCCCGCATCACCGCTTGGCGCTACCTGGAGAAACTTGCCGACGACGGTCTGGTCGACCGCCGCTCCGACTACGGGCGGGCAGGCCGACCGAAAACCCGCTACCTGTGGAAGATTCGGAGCTAGCCGTCGCCTCAGCTCAGTCCGGGGTAGACGAAATGGCTCGGCCCGCCGCCGGGCTGGCTGGAGCCGGTGACCGAGGGGACGTTGAAGGGCAGCCGAATCAGCTTGTGCGGGTTGCCTGCCCGATCCGCCTGCCAGCAACCGAGGGTCACGCCGTGGAACGCGGTGCACACGATTCGGGTGCTGGTCCCGAACGGTGAGGTGAGCCGGTCACGGGAAACGAGCGGGTTCCAGTAGTCGAGGTCGCCCGGTGTGAGGAAACGTTTGGTCTCGAACGGTGCCGTCGGGCTCGGTGCGGTGGGCACCGGCGGCCATTCGTCGGCGGCGGCGACACCCGATGCTCCGAGGAGAACCGCGGCGGTGACCGCCGTGACACCGGTGAGCTGCGACATGCGGCGAGCGAGAGTAGTCATACTTCGTCCTTTCCGACCATGCAGTACGCGAAGCGCGACGGCCGGACCGAAACTGCCGCCGCCGAACGACATGTCGACGACGGCAGGCGAGTCATTACACGTCGGTGGAGAAGCGGATGCCGCCGTCGGGAATGTCGACGCCGGGCCAGACACGGGCGCCGCGCAATAGTTCGCAGCGGGCGCCGACATTCGCGCCGTCGCCGATGACGGCGTCACGGACCAGGGCGCGGGGGCCGATCCGGGCGCCGAAACCGATGATCGAGCGCTCGACGGTGGCGCCCGCTTCGATGCGGGCTCCGTCGAAGATCACCGCGCCGTCGAGGCGGGCGCCCGCGCCGACCTCGGCGCCGCGACCGACTACGGTGCCACCGATCAGCACGGCGCCCGGTGCGACGCCGGCACCCTCGTGGACCAGGAATTCGCCGCGCTGGCCCGGCAGCGCTGGTGAGGGCGCGATACCGCGCACCAGGTCGGCCGAGCCGCGCACGAAGTCCTCGGGTGTGCCCATGTCACGCCAGTAGGAGGAGTCGACATGCCCCTGAACGCGGGCGCCCTCGGCGAGCAGCGCGGGGAAGACCTCGCGCTCCACCGAGACCGGGCGACCGGCCGGGATCTTCTCGATGTATTCGCGACGGAAGACGTAACAACCCGCATTGATCTGGTCGGTCGGCGGATCCTGGGTCTTCTCCAGGAAGGCGGTGACCCGGCCGTTGTCGTCGGTCGGCACGCAGCCGAAGGCGCGCGGATCGCTGACCCGGACCAGATGCAACGTCACATCGGCCTTGGTCGACTCGTGTGTGTCGAGGATCCCACCCAGATCGGTGCCGCCGAGCACATCACCGTTGAACACCATGATGTTGTCCGCGCGCAGCTTGGACAGCACATTGCGGATGCCGCCTCCGGTGCCGAGCGGCTCGGTCTCGGTGACGTACTCCAGCTCGAGGCCGAGCTCGGACCCGTCACCGAAATGCTCCTCGAACACCTCCGCCTTGAAGGAGGTGCCGAGCACGACATGGTTGATCCCGGCATCGGCGATGCGGGCGAGCAGATGCGTCAGGAACGGCAGCCCGGCCGTCGGCAGCATCGGCTTCGGTGCCGACAGGGTCAGCGGACGCAGCCGCGTGCCCTGCCCGCCGACCAGAATGACGGCGTCGGTGCCTGCATTTCCTGCCATCGAGCTTCCTCTGTTCACAGTGGATTGTTCGGCTGTACCGGTTGACGCGGCTAGCTCTGCGCCTGTTGACGCAGCGCAGATCGAACCGCAATCCGCGAGCGGATCGCAAGTCCAGCGCGCAGCGCGAGCCGCAGTGGGGCCTGCCACCAGTGCGGATGCCGGTCGGCCTGGAAACGGTACGCGCTCGCGTGATGGGCGGGCAGCATCAGCTCCGGGTGGCGGCCTGCGGCATGTCCCTTGGCATGGGTCACCTCGGCGGACGGCACGAACACGTTGTGCCAGCCTGCCTTGCCGATCCGGTCGCCGAAGTCGACGTCCTCCATGTACATGAAGTAGCGGGAGTCGAAGCCGTCGATGGAATCGAAGGCCGCGCGCCGCACCAGCAGGCACGATCCCGACAGCCAGCCGACGGCCCGCTCGGAGATCTCCTCGTTTTCCTGCCGGTAGCGCCGCGTCCAGGGATTCGACTTCCACACCGTGCCGAGAATCGCGTGCCCTGCCCCGTCGAGCAGGCCGGGGACCGAGCGCGCAGACGGGTAGGTGCTGCCGTCCGGTTCGAGGACCTTCGGGCCGAGCGCGCCCGCGCGCGGCCAGCGCTGCGCGGCGGCGAGCAGTTCATCGATGGAATCGGTGCCCCAGCGGATGTCGGGGTTGGCGATGATCACGAACTCGACGTCGGGATCGATCTCCGCGACGGCGCGGTTGATCGCACCGCCGTAACCGATGTTGCCGCCGGTGCGTAGCAGGCGCACGTGCGAATTCGCCTCGGCCGCCAGTTCCGGCGTGCCGTCGACGGAACCGTTGTCGGCGAGAATCACCTGTGGTTTCTCACTGGTCGCATCGGACAGTGTGGTGATGAAGTGCTCGAGGTGCTCGCCCGGTGAATAAGTCACCGTGACGACGACAAGCCCGCCTTGGGCCGCAGAATCAGAAGCGCTCACGCTTGCGGCCTGCGCCTCGCTGGTGCTCGACTCCGGCATGACCGCTTGGGCGGCTGTATCTCTGGTTCGTTCGCTGCGCTCACTCACGACCATCCAGCCTAGTCGGACCTGCCCGACAGCGCGTCCCCGAGTGCCTCCTGCCAATCTCGCAGCGGAGCGAGTCCCGCGCCGATCCACGCATCGTTGGACAACACCGAATATGCCGGGCGCCGTGCGGGTCTCGGGAATGCGGTCGAGTCACACGGACGGACCCGGGCGGGGTCGGCGCCGATTCCGGCGAATACCGCCTGTGCCAGTTCGAACCAACTCGCCCGGCCCGCATTAGTGGCGTGCAGCACTCGGGGCGCGTCCGGCCGGTCGACCAGCTCCAGCAGACCCGCGGCCAGATCGCGGGCGAAGGTCGGGGACCCGATTTGATCGTCGACCACATCGACGGTGTCGCGTTCGCGTTCCAGCCGCAGCATGGTGGCCACGAAATCATTGCCCGCACCCGTGTACACCCACGCTGTCCGCACAATGTGCGCCCGCGGGGCCAATGCCGATACCGCCTGCTCACCGGCCAGTTTGGACCGGCCATACACGGTCGACGGGCCGGTCGGATCGGTGGTGTCGTACGGCCTGTCGCCGGTACCGGGGAACACGTAATCGGTCGAGAGATGGATCAGCCGAGCACCCGCGGCGGCGCAGGCGGCGGCGAGCACGGCGGGTCCGGTCTCGTTGCAGGCGAAGGCCGCATCCGGCTCGGACTCGGCTTGGTCGACGGCGGTGTACGCGGCGCAATTGAGCACGACGTCACCGGGTTCGACGATCGCGCGCACCGCGGCCGCGTCGGTGATGTCGAGTTCGCGGTGGCCGAAGGCACAGGCGGCGGGTGCCCGGCGGAGTATCTCCTGTCCGAGCTGCCCTCGTGCCCCGGTCACGATCAGGCGTCCTGGGGCTGCGGTGTCGGCGGTCACGGCCGCAAGTCTGGCACGCCGTGGCACCTGAGGTTGATGTCTGCTGCGGTAACCGTTGGTTAGCCTTGATCGACGGGCACGGGGGAATTATCGAAAAGGGGCGGTCTGGCGCTGCCAGAAGAGAACCTGAGTCGGCGAGAGGATGCAGAGTTGCCGCAGCGGAGCAGGACGTCGGTGCGATCACGACCATCCGGCACTGATGCCGGACCCGTCGCGTCCGGTCCGCTGCGCGTATTGATCGCGGCGGGTGCGGTATTGGTCCTTGTCATCACCGGTTTCGCCTGGCACAGCGTCGATTCCCTGATCTCCAATATCGAACGCATCGGCAACCTCGGCCTCGGCGGTGGCCGCGACGGCGCCGTGGACATCCTGCTCGTCGGTGTGGACAGCCGCACCGATGCGCACGGAAACCCGCTCAGCAGCGGCGAACGTGCGATGTTGCACGCGGGAAACGAGGTAGGCACCAACACCGACACCATCGTGCTGATGCGCGTCCCGAACGACGGGCGCTCCGCCACCGCCATTTCCATCCCCCGCGATTCCTACGTCGACATCCCCGGCCTCGGCATGGGCAAAATCAACTCCGCCTATGGCGCGACCAAGGAAACCGAGCGGCTGAGGCTGATCGATCAGGGGGCTTCCCAGGCCGACGCGGAAAAACAGTCCACCCAGGCCGGCCGCCAGGCGCTGATCAAGTCGGTGGCCAACCTCACCGGGATCACCGTCGACCATTACGCCGAAGTGAGCCTGCTCGGCTTCGTGCTGCTCACCGACGCGGTCGGCGGTGTCGAGGTGTGCCTGAACGACCCGGTCGACGAGTGGATGTCCGGCGCCGACTTCCCGGCGGGCCGCCAGCGGCTCGACGGCCCCCAAGCCCTCGGTTTCGTGCGCCAGCGCCACGATCTGCCGCGTGGCGACCTGGATCGGATCGTGCGCCAGCAGGTCTTCATGGCGCAGTTGGTCGGGCAGGTGCTCACCGCGAAAACGCTGGCCAATCCGGGCAAACTCGAGCAGCTCAGCAGTGCGGTGGGACGGGCGGTCGTCTTGGACGACGATTGGGATGTACTCGCGTTTCTCCAACAGCTACAGGATCTTTCGGGTGGCCAGGTGATGTTCGAGACGGTGCCGGTCACCGATCTGAACAGCATGACGAGCAACGGCGAATCGGTGGTCCGCGTCGATCCCAAGGCCGTCAAGACCTATGTGGCGTCGCTGGTCGACGGCAAGACCGAGCGGCCCGCCGAATCGTCGATCGACCCGAGCACCGTGAACGTCAGCGTGTTCAACGCCAGCGGCATCGGTGGACTCGCCGGCCAGGTGGCACAGGCATTGACCACCAAGGGCTTTCATGATGGTCCGGTGGGCAACTACACCGGCCCGAGCGTGACCAGCAGCCGGGTGCTTGCCATGAGCACGGCGGACCCGAAAGCCAAGGCGGTGGCGAAGGCGTTGGGTGGGCTCGCGGTGGTCGCCGATCCGTCGTTGTCACCGGAATCGGTCAGCGTCGTGCTGGCGAGCGACTATTCTGGTCCGGGCTCGGCTGCGAGCAGCATGTTCGACCTCTCCGGGACGTCGGCCACCGCAACACCGGTCCCGCCCGCCCCACCGATCGACGCAGGCCAGACAGGACCGAAATGCGTGAACTGAACCATGCGTGACAAAACCAAGACACTGACGCTCACCGAGGCGGTGCTCGATCCGATCCTCGAACGCGAGCCCGCGGGTCCACGCATCACTTATTACGACGACGCCACCGGCGCCAGGATCGAGCTGTCGGGGTTGACGCTCGCGAACTGGGCAGCCAAGACGGCCAACCTGATTCGTGACGAGTTCGGCCTGAGTCCCGGCGCCAGGGTCGCGATATTGCTGCCCCCGCACTGGCAGACCGCCGCGGTCCTGCTCGGCTGCTGGTGGGCAGGCGCCGAGGTGGTGCTGGGCCCCGATCCCGACGCTGATCTGGCCCTGGCCACCGCCGAGCGACTCGACGAAACCGACGGTGTCGCCGAGGTTGCCGCACTGTCGCTGGACGCGTTCGGCATGCCCGTTCGCGATCTGCCGATCGGCATCACCGATTTCGCCACCTCGGTGCGCGTGCACGGTGACCAGTTCCACCCGCGCGGAGCGGGTGTGGCGCTGGATGGCATGCCGGTGTCCGAGGTACTGGCCGAAGCGAAGAAATCCGCACTGCTGCAAGGATTTTCCGAGGGCGACCGGGTGCTGTCCAGTGCGTCGTGGGATACGCCCGCGGAGCTGATCGACGGGCTGATCTCGGTGCTGGCGGCGGGCGCCTCGCTGGTGCAGGTGGTCAACCCGGACCCGGCCCAGTACGACCGGCGCGTGGAATCCGAGCGGGTCACCGTTCGGCGCTGATCGAATCCGGCGTTCACCGGAGGAACTTCGTCGTTCGCTGGAATAATCGATCCATGCGTGGAGGTGGCACCTCCTACCACGGTATAGGCCGCCTATCCGACCACAGGACGTTCCACAACCGCACCCGAATCCGTACGGTGGATATATCGCACAACGTTGGGGTTGGTGAGAATGAAGCCGCAGTATTGGTTCCGTTGGCTATCGGTGCAGGGCGCCCCTCGGCTGGCCTTGCGGACACAGGCGTGGCGCGGTGATCCGTTCGCTCAGCTGATGGCGGGACCGAGCGGTCTCGACGACCCGTATCCACTCATCGAACACCTGCGCGCGCAGGTGACGCACGGATCGAGCAGGCTGCTGCGCACCCCGATCGCGTGGGCCGCCTTCGACCACGATCTGTGCCGAGCCATTCTGCGGGACAACCGTTTCGGTGTGCGAACCGCCGAAAGCTTCAATATCCCCAAACCGCTCCAGCGGATCGCGGCTCGTTTCCCGATGCCGCCGAACCCGGTCGATCCGCCGTCGATGCTCGTGATCGATCCGCCGGAGCACACGGCGATGCGCCGTCCGGTTTCCTCGGCCTTCACCCCGCGGGCCATCCGCAAGCTGCGTGACCGCGTCGAAACCGTCACCGAGGAACTGCTCGGCGCGCTGCCCTCCGGCGGCTCGGCCGACCTGATCGAATCCTTCGCCGCACAGGTCCCGATCGCGATCATCTCCGAAATGCTCGGGTTCCCCGAACACGACCGCAAGCTCTTCCTCGACTGGGGCGACAAGGCAACGCCACTGCTCGACGTGGGCATCTCCTGGCGTGCGTTCCACCGCGCGGTGAGCGCGATGGACATCATGAACGAGTACCTCGGCGACCACATCGAACGGCTGCGCCGCGAACCGGGTGACGATATCCTCAGCAACCTGGTCAGCGCCGGTGAACTGGATACCTTCGCCCTGAAGGCGACCGCCAGCCTGCTGATGGGCGCCGGATTCGAGACCACGGTCAACCTCATCGGCAACGGCGTCGCGCAACTGCGCACCCACCCCGAACAGCTCGACCGGCTGCGCGCCGAACCGGAATTGTGGCCCAACGCCATCGAAGAGGTCCTGCGCATCGACCCTCCGGTGCAGACAACGGCCCGCACCGCCTTGTGCGACGTAGAACTCGACGGCGTCGCGATTCGGGAAGGCAGCACCATCGTGCTGTCATTAGCAGGCGCGAACCGCGACCCCGCGGTCTTCACCGACCCCGCCGCCTTCGACATCGCCCGCTCGAATGCCAAGGAGCACCTCACCTTCAGCAGCGGCATGCACTCCTGCCTCGGCGCGAGCCTGGCCCGAATGGAGGGCGTCTACGCTCTGCAATCGCTGTTCGACCGCTTCCCCGACCTCACCCTCGACGGCCGACCACGACGCCGGGAACTGTTCACCCTGCACGGGTACGAGCGCATGCCGGTCCGCCTCGGCCGCCGCGCGAGCACTCCGGCCGCCCAGGAACCGACGACCGTCTGATCGGCGGTGCGGCCGACAGGCTGGGGCCGTGGCGACTACTTCAGGAATTGGTGGACACAGTGTCCCGGTCTCACGGGCTGCCATCGTGTCGGCAGACGCCCTGGCCCTCCCCGTCAACGCGTGGATCAGCGCTCTGCCGTCACCGAAGACGGGCAGCAGGAAGAGTCCGTGGGCGAGGAACCAAGCCGCCAGGTGCGGCCGCCCCGCAATCGCCAGCACGAGTGCTCCGACCGTGACGCACACGACGGGGCCCGCCAGCGCCACACCGACGATGTGCCGAGGTGCCATAGCCCCTATGGGTCGCAACGAGATTCGGCATGCGGAGCGCTCGACCGCGACATGAGTGACGCCGGGCGCCCGCTTGAGCATCTCGATGTGGGCGGCTTCGTGCAGGGCGAACGAACCCGCCAGACCAACCGAGCCTGCCTCCAAGAAGGACCAGGCAAGCCCCAAGGTCGCTCGGTCGCCGGATGCGATGTACCAGGCGAGCGCGGCGGCTTGCAGAAATCCCAAGAATCCCAGCAGCGGCCACACCTGCCCGACGATGGCGCGGGGGGCCACCCACCACCGCAGTTCATGCGTCGCGTAGATGCGGACGCTAGCCATTGCCGGTGCGCTCCGCGATGAGCGCACTCCGATAGTTCCGCAGCCTGTGCAGCGCGAGCTGAATGCCGATCAGCACGACGAAGAGCAACGCAAAGACGATGAAAAGACCGGTGGGATCGGCGATTCCCAATGTCGCGCTGGTGATATTGCCGCCCTTGTCCCGCGATTCGAAGAACAACGACCCGAACAGCGCCTCCTTGCGGCCGTACTCTCCCTCACCGGTCGAAAACATCAGGGACAACAGAATTGCGCCCGCGGTCAGCAGCGTCAATACTGCGGAACCAGCGAGGCTGTTTACGAGGAGGACTGATTTCCTCATGACGTCTCCTTGACTCATTGACTCTAATTCCTTCAACCGTGTACCAAACGAGCGCGCAGACGACGAGCACCACGCAGGCCACGACCGCTGTCAGCGGCAAGTGCAGAACGGCCACTGCGATTCCGACAGTGCCGAGTACAGCGATCGCCACGGTAAGTCCGACAAACACAGAGAACGGATTGTCGTCTTCGGCCGGAAAAGCGACGCCCACCCATTGGACGAGAAGAACCGACCCCACACATCCAATGATCGGCAACGGACTTTCGACCACATGGTCGATATTCACGAGACCGGCGATTATTGTCCCGGGAACAAGGAATATCGCGAATACCACGATTTGCGCCTTGATCAGCCGACCATAGATCGCCCATGGCGAGGCCGGCCCGCCGACCATCATCCGCAAGGGAAGCGTCGCGGCGAACTGGTAGAAGCCTCCGACGGTCAATACCGCGAAGCCCCATAGCGGATTCACGACGGGGTTGATGCAGAGGAACGCAAAGATCGCGAGCGCAACCCATGCGGCAAGCCAGGTCTGCGCGCTGCGGATGAGGGCCCTGTCGTAGGGGTTCAGCCGGCGGAGCAGCCACCGGTCGAGCGAGACATTGATGTAGCGGGAAGCGTTGATATGTTGGTTGGGGGTCAGCCAGATCATGATCACCGTCAGCGCGCCGGCGATCGCCACGAAGGCAGCGAGCATCACAGCGAATCCGTAACTCTGCGACAGCCATCCGAGGATGCCGACCCAGACCATCGGATCAGCGTGGTCCAGGTATGCGCGGCTGACCTGCGCGGTGATCGAGCCGAGCTGTGTCGCATAGCCGAGCAGGAGCGCGAACATGGCGACGATCATGATGGGGCCACCGACGCGACGCAGTGGCAGACGTGCGAGCGCTCCGGCCATCAGCTGATATACGACGCCGAGCACCAGGTAGGTCAGCACCGCCGGAAAGAGGATCGCCTCCAGGAGACGAGGAATCGCGGCAGGCCCGTGCAGCAGTATCGACGCACCGACCAAGCCGGCCGATAAGATGCCGGTCACCGCGGCAATCATGGCGGCCTCGCAGATCAAGAACCCGGCGGCGCGCTCACGGTTGGTCAGCGGCAATTGAAAGCTCAGCCCGAGCATTCCCTGCGCGTTCAAGAAGAGGGTCTTGACGATCAGGAACGCGATCTGCACCCACAGCACGACCGAGATCGCCGCCATCGTGAACAGCAGACTCCACGCATCGTCGTCCATCGACAGCGAGTCGAGGAAGATGTACACCGCCCCAACGAATATCGCTATCAGCACGACGACAGCGGTGCCCGCGAGCACCTTGGCTAAGGCGGACCGCAGGGCGCCGATACGCAGCACTCTCCGCGCGAAATAGCGCAGCAGCATCCGCGCCAGCGTCACCGAGTGGGACAACCTCATGGACGCCTCGTGTCCGTATCGAAGTGGCTGAATACCATGCTCGCGAGAGATCCGTGCTCCGCGACCAAGTCCGGTGTCGGCGCATCCGCGACGACGCGACCGAGATCGAGGAAGACCGTCCGGTCCGCGAGCCGTTCGAGCAGGGCGAAATCGTGAGTGCACAGCAGGATCGACAAGCCGTCGTCCCGGAACCGGCGGAACTCCTTCTCACAGAGGTACAAAGCCTCGATGTCGATGCCATTGAGGGTTTCGTCGATGACAGTCAACGGGCGACGCATGAGCAGCGCCGACACGAGTTGGGTTTTCTTGCGCATCCCGTGCGAGTAATCCTCGATCAGATCGCTGTACCGCCCCGCCATCGAGAAGCGCAGGAACATGTCGCGCAACGACTCCTCGTCCACGGCCGCACCGTAGAGCTTGCCGAGGGTGTCGGTGTACTCCCGGCCGGTCAGGAACTGCGGCAGATAGTCGTTGCTGGACAAGTACATCGCGGCGGACCGCGCCGCGGTCGACGAGTGATCGTTGCCGTCGACCCTGATCGTGCCGGACTGCAGGCGCAGCAAGTCGAACACGGTCTTGATCAAGGTCGACTTTCCCGACCCGTTCGGACCGATCAGGCCGACGATCTCCCCCTTGGTGATCGTCAAGGAAACGTCGTCGAGTACGTTCACTCGCCCGTCATACGAGTAGCAGACGTTCCGAATATCGAGCAGCGTCACCGCATGCCTCCCCTTCAGCGGCTCCAAGTCCGCGGATGAACGTGACCGGCCCCCAGCGACCCGGGCCGCTGGGGGCCGATCGCCGTCATTACGGTAGACGAGTCCGGCTGCGCGCGCACCGATTACGCGTACCGCTGCGACGCGTTGATCGCTCGAGCGCGAATCGGATGATGATCGTCCTGGCGGGGACGATCAGCTGTCGCTCGTCGCAATGGCCGTTGCCGGCCACCAGCCGATGATGACCTAGTCTTGACTGCACTCGACGTTGACGCTTACGCCGTAGTTCTCGTAGTTCCAGTTACCGGTGAATGAGCCGTGTTGGTTGACGACGCACCAGACCGCCATTCCGAGGAGCATCGTAGCGCCCAACCCGACAATTACGGCGACGAAGACCAGGAACCACGCGTCATACCGGACGAGCGCGTTGTCGAACTTCTCTTTCAGGCCGACGGCCCGAGAAGAATTGGCGACCGCAGTCAGATATGCGGCCTCGGATACGAGTGTGGACATTTCTTGCTCCCTCTCACAATTTCTGGATACTTCTCAGCCATCCAGGAATGGACAACTGATCGCATCTTCGAAGGGCCCCCGTCAGCGATGCAGCGATCGTAAACCTCGTGGATCCCGGGACTAGCGGACCATGCAAGACTTCGGGTGGTCAATTCCGGATCGAACACTTGGCAGTACTGCCAATACCACTGCCACACTCCTGCTTCGATCTCTGCGCGCCGACTGTTCGCGGATCGAACTGGCAAACGCATGTATACGGGCCTGCCAATTCATCGATGCTGCCATATTTTCGATTATGCGAAGGCTATGCCTTGTCGACGTGATCAATTCACCCGCATGAGGTTTTCCCGCTTATCGGAGAGCTGCACCGGTTCCACAGACAGCTCGGCCGCATATTCCCCGCCCGTCGACCTGATCAGCTCGGTGCGGCTCACCACACCGAGCGCGTTGTAAAGATTGCGGATGCGTCGATAGATCGAGCGTTCCGACAGGTAGTTGGCACGCGCGATCTCGGCGACGGTCATCGGCGTTCGCAGCATCCGCAGCAACCTGATGTCGAATTCGGTCAACGCGCTCCGGCCGATCGAGCTCCCCAGCGGAGGCAGGTCTGCGGCCTCGGCCTCGGGTGCATCGTCGCGCCGCCGCTCGTCGCGCTGCCCACGGCTGTGCGCGCGGTGGTCGGTGACCGCGCCGAGCAACGTCGGACGCGTATCGATCCTGGCTGGGTGCGTGAACTCGCCCAGCTGCGCCCGAAGCATCTCCGCCTGCCGATCGCCCGGTATCGCGACGTTGATCACGAAGTTGGCGCCGGAGCGGATCGCGGAGTAGGTCGAATGACCGGTGACGTCGTCGGTGACCGCGACGATGAGGCCCATCGCATGGTGCGCCCGGACCGCATGCAAGCTTTCGGCCTGATACTCCGCGTTGACCGGAAGCATGATGATCGCACCGGAAATGTCACTGCGCGAGACCAATTCGTCGTAGTCCGCGAACTCGATTCGGAAGGTAGGCGTGAAGAGCTTTCCCCACAGCTCATTCGCGGAATCCAGGTACTCGTGCAGACCCGGATGCGCGAGGGCCACATGCGCGGCCCTTCTCCCGACAGCCTGACTTGATTGCGTCCCGTTCAAAAGAAATCCCCACTTGGTTCGGTCGAGGTACCGGCCGGGCTCGCGTGCGGCCGACCGGCCCGTGTGCAGCACCGTTCGCCTCGGAGACTCGCATCAGCCGGTCACGACCGCGGCGCCTCTTGGGATCTGGTTCTGCTACACGTATGGACGCAACGACCCGTAAATCGGTTCCATAGCAGCGCTACAGTTTTCGAGAAGGCTCGGTCCAGCGGCGCGACGCGAATCTTGTGTCGTGGATCACAATATTTCGCGCAGGCCAACGGGAACCGGATCCCGATCTCCGCCGTCGAATGTTCATAGAGGGAAGAGCCTGGAGGGCTTGTCCAGAGGCTCTTGACGCAGCCGGACGAGCTCGACTCGCTGCAGGGGTATGTGCCGAGATCTGCTCGGACGGAAGCATTGCGGAAAGTGGGGTGGACTCGTGATGTATCGCGACCAGAGTCCTTCGATGGCCATGCCGGTCTACTCAGGGGGTAACCGATGACCTCGGTCGATATAGCCGCATTACGCGGTATCGGAAACGAACTGTGCACTTCGGCCAATGTCGTGCTCGATCATGCCGTATCCGTGAAAACGACTGCGGTTACGGTTGATCCGTCACACGCCGGCCGAGACTACCGGCAGTGGGGTGATCGAATCGCCCGGTCGGCCACCGACATCGCGAACGTGCTTGCGATGTACGGGCAGTCCATCAGCGCCGGCGGGTCGGCGTTGGGTGTCGCAGCCGCCGCGTACCAGCAGCAAGATCAGTCGAGTGCGAACCGGTTCGCCCAGGCCGAGGCCGGCATCCCGGCATGATCGACGGTTCCAACAGTCTCGACGCGGATCCGATCCTGGACCGTGGCCTGTCCGGCCTGCGTTACTTCCAGCTCTTTCTGGAACCGTATGGAACATGGACCGGAACCAGGTCGCAGGGACACGACGTCACCTCGTTGACCGAATTGTATGACTCGCAGCGAGAATTGGACCTCAGTGGCCTCAGCGGATTCGCACACGCGCTGCGGGTCGCGGTGCAGGGCAGTCGCGACGAGGCACACATCCAGTCCAACAGATCCAACCAGCTCGGCACGGCCTGGCCCGAGGGCGCCGGAATAAACGCGGTCCAGTTCCTCGAAGAGATCGACAGCCGAGCCACCCAGGATCTCGATCAGCTCGCGGACACGGCGGACATGATCGATGCCGCGATCGAGAACATCCTCGCCAGCGTGCGCGAGAAGGCCGACATCAGCCAGACCGCCTTCACACCGGAAACCGTCGACGGTAGATCAGTCGACGATGTCGAGCAGATAATTCGTTATGCCCGTGGCGATTTCGGTTTGGTCGAAGATCTCGAATCCCAGCAGGCCCTGGTGCGTGGCATCTTGCCCGGGTTCCCAGCGGACGGGGATCCCGGGGAATACAGCGCCGCTTGGCTGAACGAGGTGTTCGTGCCCGCGATCGACGCCAAGGTCGGGGAATTCGTGACACTCTGCCAGGCCACCGCCACCGCCGTGTCCGGCTTCTACGAGCAGATCGTTTCCAAGCTCGACACCATCGACCGATCGCCCTACCCGATCGCGCAGAGTCTGGAAACACAGCCCCAGGGCCAGAATCCGGGAAATCCCAACGCGCTCGGTCTGATGTCCGGCAGCAACCTCAACACAGGTACCCCGACCGCTCCCGCCGGGACCGGGACCGGGACCCCTACTGGAACACCGACAGGCACACCAACGGGCGCGCCAACCGGAACACCGACAGGCACACCCACTGGAACGCCGACAGGCACACCAACGGGCGCGCCAACCGGAACACCGACAGGCACACCGACAGGCACACCAACCGGAACACCCACCGCGCCGGCCGGGACCGGAACCCCCACTGGCACCCCAACGGGAACCCCGACCAACACAGCGACCGGAACACCCGCGATCCAGAACCAAGTCGCGGATGCGAAGGCGATCATCGGCGCGGTCGACAGCGCGGTCTCTACGGTCGGAAAGGTCGTCGATGTGGCCGGGAAAGTCGTCGACATCGGCGCGAAGGTCGTCGACGTCGGCGCGAAAATCGTGGATACCGCGTCATCCGCGGTTTCCAAGGCGATCACCAACATCAGCAGCGGTATCGATGTAGCCGAGAAGGCGGCCAACGCTGCCGCCCCGGGCCACGAGAACACCAAACTCGACCCAGGACACGGCAACGGCGGGAATGCCAAGCCTGCCGAGCACCTCGGCAACGGGAGCGGGAGCAACCCGAACCAGAGCCCGACCCAGAACCCTAGCCCGAGCCCAAGCCCGAGCCAGAACTCGAACCCGAACGGTGCGATCGAGGGCAGCGGGAACCCCACCAAAGCAGCACCCCCTGCCACGACCCCCGCGCAGCCCCAGGGCTCTACTTCCCCGGCATCCAGTGCGGCCGACGGCGCAGGCACAGCCCCAACTGCCATGCCTGCCATGGCAATGCCGACCGCGAAGCCGCGGCAGGCTGGGCCTACACCGGTGGCGTCCAGCGTCGTCGTACCAGCCGCCAACGACCCGGAGAGCAGTGATGAACTGGCGAAATGACATGGACCACGTTCGCGACGCGCACACCACAGCGATGCGTAATGTCCGGCACCGGCTTCATCAGATAGACAGCGAAGCCGCCGTGCGTTCACAAGGGCTCGCTCGTCGCGTCACCCGCCGAATCCCGTCCACTCCACCATCAGCGGAATCAGCGCCGACCACTATCGATCACGATCCAGTTGCCGGGTCATGGTCGATCGACCCGGCCGACGACTTCTTCGCCGACCCGGACTTCGGCTACGAAGGAAATCCACCCGAAAGCTGGTTGATGTGATAGCGGCAATCGTGGCGCGGATCGGGGAGCTCAGCTGAAACCGACGGCCTGCTCACCCCACGCGGTGTGCAGGTCCCGGTCGGGGTTGTCCACCACGCGATCGATCGCGTCGATCAGCAGAGTGGTGCGATTCGACGGGCGGTAGGGCGGCCAGTGTTTCGAGCCGTCCAGCGCCGCGGGAACGCCGTGCGTGGCGAAGGCCAGCCAGCGGCGCATCATCCGGCCGGATACCTCGGTGGCCACCTTGCGGCCACCGAGCCAGAAGGTTGGGTCATGGTTGAAGGTGCCGAAATTGCCGAATACGTAAGGCAATTCGGTGGCATGGCCCGCACCGACGCGCGCGGCCTTCAACATCGGCGTCGCATGGTCGAAGCGGTACATCCAGGTCGGTGAGTGCTGGGCATGCGCATCGGCCACCCAGTGGGCGGGCATCCGGAACGCCGCGTCGGTGGACATGGCGAGCGCGCCCCGGGTCTTGTCGAGATCGGGGTAGGCCGAGGTGATTTCGGCGATCCGCTCGTGCGACATCTCTGGATGATTGGCCGCGACATCACGCAGCATGGCGTTCACCGCGTCCGGCGTCACCGGCATGATCGGCGAACGGAACACCCGGAACAGCGAGGCCTCGTCCTTGTTGGTCCCGATCATCAATGGCATCCGGTGTGAGCGCCCGCGCTGGAAGCGGTCGATCGGGTAGGTGGGGAGCAGGGTGCCGTCGACGACGGGGGCCGCGGCCAGCCTGCCCGGTTCTTTCAGCGGAATCTCGTCGAGCAGCACCCCGGCCGCGGTCACGATCCGTTCGAGCGGGCAGTCGAGCAGTTCACTTACCCTCGATGCGGGCAATTCCAGCAGTTCCAGGAATCGCCGCGCGACGCCTGCGGCCCGTTCGTGTCCGAATACCGTTGTCGCGGGCGGGCTTTGCGCGATGGCCTTGTGGAACAAGCCGGACGAACGCGGCGAGGTCAGCAGCGCCGTCACACACCCGGCCCCGGACGATTCACCGAACAGCGTCACATTGCCGGGGTCGCCGCCGAATCCAGCGATATTGTCGCGCACCCATTCCAGCGCCGCGATCTGATCGTGCAGACCGAGGTTGGGGGTGAAGGCATCCGACAGCGAGGACAGATCGAGAAACCCGAGTGCGCCGAGCCGGTAATTGACGCCGACCACCACGACGTCGCCGGTTTCGACCAGCTTGCGGCCGTTGTAGATGCCCTGCGCCGCGGTGCCCAGGCAGTACGCACCGCCGTGCAGCCACACCAGCACCGGCCGTGGTTCACCTGATTCGGTGGCGTGCGGCGGCGCCCAGACATTCAGCCAGAGGCAATCCTCGCCCATCCGAAGTTCCGAATCGACGGGAACCATGGGGCCCATGGTCTGCGGGGCGATATCCCCGAATGCCACACAATCCCGAATCCCGTCCCACGGCTGCGGCGGCATCGGCGGCCGAAACCGGTCCGGCCCCGCGACGGGGGCCGCGTACGGGATGCTGCGCCATACGGCGACCCTGCCGTCCCAGATACCGCGCACGTTCCCCGACGTTGTTCGTGCGACAGGCGCGGCGCCGTCCACATCCGAGCTCGGTTCCATCTCGAACTGAGTGCTCATCGTCCGCACCTCCTACCCACGACCCCGGTCGGAATGCTGCGAATTTGCTCCGCCCGGGTCCGGTTCTTCGTGATCTCTGCTTCGAGAGTACGTCCACCCCACGAGCGGGGCGGCAAGACGCACCTAACGGTTACGGGACGCTACGCTGGAGCGATGCCGAGCTACAGCTTCCGGTGCCGCAGCTGTGGCGACACCTTCGACGTGAATCGCCCGATGGCGGAGTCCTCGAATCCGGCCGCCTGCCCGCACGGTCACGACGACACGGTCAAGCTGCTCACCACGTTTGCCACGGTCAGCCGGGGTGGCGGCGGCACAACACAGCCCGCTGCGGCGCCGCGTCCCTCGGGCGGCGGCTGCTGCGGGGGCGGCTGCTGCGCCTGACGCGCGTCCGGCTCGATCCGCGGCGGGACCGAGCTCAGTCGCGCTTGTCGGCGTGGCCGAGATCACGATCCGGCTCGACCCGGTCGCGGACCCGTTGCTTGAGGACGGCGATATCGGGGAACCCGCCGTCGGCCTTGCGCTCCCACACCTGCTCGCCGTCCACGGTGATCCGGAAGACACCGCCCGATCCCGGGATCAGCGCGACCTCGCCGAGGGTGGTTTCGAAGGTGCTCAGTAGTTCCTGCGCCATCCAGCTCGCCCGCAGCAGCCAGCGGCACTGGGTGCAGTATTCGATCGCGACTCGTGCCATGAGGGGCACGCTACCGGTCATGGTTCGATGACACCGTCCAGGTAGACCCAGGCGCCGTCCTCCCTGCGGAACCTGCTGACCTCGTGCAACGATCCGCGGGCGCCGTCGGCCCGATAGTGCGCGCGGAACTCGACGACGCCGACATCGTCGAACGGACCGCCGCGCTCGGTGCGCACGATCTCCAGGAACAGCCACCGCTGCCCGGGATCGAGCTCGAGATCCGCGGGCCGGGTGCTCGAATGCCACGAGCGCCGAAGGTATTCGGTGTCGCCGATCGCGAACGCGGTGTATCTCGACCGCATCAACGCCTCGGCGGTCGCCGCGGGCCGCTCCCCCGCAAGCACGGGACCACAGCACTGCTCGAACGGCTCGCCGCGTTTGCACGGACACACCTCGGTTCTACCCATCCCCACATCGTGCAAGCCCGGCGCACTCGATATCACTCCGGGCTCCAGAAAGGGCCGGAGGTGTCCAGACCGCATCCGGCTTGTTCGGCCACGTCCGCCGACACCGTCATCGCACGTCCGCACTGGCCAGCGCCGCGGCGATCGCCGCGGTCTGCTCGCGCCAGCGGCGCAGGTCGGTGACGCTGGGCGCGAGCTCGTAGTCGTAGTGATGAGCGGCCCGCGACAGCGCCGCCCATACCGTCGCGACCTGCGCGGCAGTCTCGGAGCCTGCGAAGACGCGCAATGCCAGCAGCTGCGCGCGCATCGGGCAGCGCGCCAGCTCTGGAGCGACCCGCGCCCACAATTCGTCGACGCACTGTTCGAGGGCCAAGCGCAGGATCCACACGGTCGCGCGCGACCACAGCCCGTCGGCATCGGTCACCGACCCGTCGAGCAGCCGGTCGACGGCATCGAATCGCTCGGCGACGGTCGGCCGAGGCAGTGCGCGCGGACGGCCGGCACCCGATCGACGCGCAGGACCGTGACGGCCCGGCCGCCGCCGCGGCTTGTCTTGCGCACTCATGTGCGGAGCCAGGCGACGAACTTCTCGGTGTCGGCGATCAGATCGCGCATACTGCGGCCGATCGGCACGTGCGCGCCCGCGGTCGCGTCGCGCAGCGCGTCCACCACCCATTTACCTTCGCGGGCGAGGTGTTTGTTCAGATCGTCGACGCGCCCGGACACGCCCATCACCGCGAGTGCGACCATCGCGCGGGTGGTCTGCGCGCCCTCGATGTAGCGCTCCACCTCGCGATGATCCATGCCTTCGGCAAGCAGCATGCGCCTGGCCCGCGCCAGGCTGGCCGCCTCCACCGCGGAGCGGCAGCAGGTGGCGACGAGTTCATCGGCGATCGCTTGCGGCAGCTGCGGGGTCTTGGCCAGCGAGCGCGCGTCATCGAGGTAGCGACGCACCGGGTCGCTTGCCATCCTGACCTCGATCACCGACCGCTCGCGCCGCTGCACCTCGAGTACACAGGCGTCCAGCTGCATGCGGCGGACGGCCTCGGCCAGTCGCTCGTCGTGGGTGAACACGATCACCTGGCGCGTCCACGCGACGACGGCGAGCACCCTGGCCAGCCCGTCCACCTTCGCCGGGTCCATCGCCTGCACCGGGTCGTCGATCATGACGAAACGGAACGGGCTCTGTTCGACGGTCGCGCGTGGCAGGAACAGCGACAACCCCAGCGCGTGCAGCTCGCCCTGGCTCATCACGCCGAGCGCCGCGCCGTCGACGTCGTCGACGGTGACATCGAGCAGCACGCGCCGCGCGGTTCCGGCATTGCCCTGCAACGTGATTGCGCCGAGTTCCACATTGCTCTGCTGCCGCAGCGAGTGCCAGACCCAGCGTGCCGTCGTCTCCAGCGGCGCCATACGCTCGCCGCGCAACCCCGCGGTCGCGGACTTCAGCCAGTCCTCGGCCCGCCGGACCGTGCGCAAGACGCCCGCCTGCGCGGCCACCCGCCGAGCTCCGTCCAGCCAGCCGACGAGGCGGGGCACCAGCGGCGACCACACCTCGTCGATCCGGCTCAGTTCCTTGCGGGTGCCCTGTTGCAGCAGATCGAGTTCGTCGACGAGCCGCGCATGCGCACAGCGCAACTGGTCGGGCAGCTCAGCGATGTACTCGGCCGAGCTCAGCGCGGACCAGTCCGACCAGGCCCTGCGCACCGCTGTGGTGTCCACGGTGGGCGGGTAGCCGGGGTCGAAATCCAGTTCCGCGGGAACATGCTGCGGCAATGCCCGCGCCGCACGCAGAGCTCGACGCAGATCGGCGCGCGCGGTGGCGAGCGCATCGACCCGTGCGGTCAGCGCGGCGATCGAATCATCGGCGGCACGCGACCATCCGTCGTCCAGCTCCCCGCGGCCACAGACCGGGCACCCGCAGCTACCTCCGGCGGCAACATGATCGCGCGCCTTGCGCAGCAGCTCGAGCACCCGCAGGTCGGCTTCGGCGTCCGCGGTGGAATCGCGAGCCAACACGGTCGCGGATTGCTCCAGGCGTTTGGCCACCGCCTCCACCTCGGCGTTGGACGGGATGGCCAGTCGCACGATCGCGCGCAGGCCCGCGGGTCCGGACGGATCGTCGGCGGAGCCGAACACCGCACGGCCGATCGCGGTGAGATCCGGTTGCGCGGGGCGCAGCAGACCCGCTAGCCGGATCGCGCGATCGTCGGCCACCGACTCGAGCGTGGCGACCAGCCCGAGCCGCTGCTGCCGCGAATCCCGCACCACACGTTCCAATTCCAGCCGGCGGGCGCGAATCCGCTCCTGCGCCATAGTCAGTTCGTCGAGGCCGAGCAGCTGGTGCAGCGCGTCGAAGAGGTCGCTGGGTTTGCCGTCGACCAGCGCACCGAGCTCGCTGTAGGACAGGAAAGGGCGGTACAGGTCGAGCAGCCCGGACCAGCGGTCGGCATCGAAATCCGTTGGCGGGCCGGGTGGTCGCTGTTCGGTCCAGCGCGCCGCGCCGAGCTCCGCCTCCGGTGTCCATTCCTTGGCGATGGTGAGCTCGGAATCGCTTCCCGTAGTGAGCAATTCCAGCTCGATGCGCGTGGATTCGGACTCGTGCAGGTTGCGCCAGCCCTCCCGCCAAGCGGCGGACCTACCGTCCCAGCGGCGATTGCCGCCGGTCAGCGCCAGCTCCGCGGCCTCGGCGAAGCTGGATTTGCCGCTGCCGTTGCGTCCGACGACCAGGGTCAATCCGGGACCCGGCGGCAGCTCGAGCGATACCTCGGGTCCGATGCCACGGAAGCCGCGCACCCGGATAGTGCGCAGGAATATCCCCGAATCTTCGAAATCTGTTGTGCGGTCGGGAGACTCGGTGCCGAGTGCCTGCAACACCGCGTGCGCCACATCGGCGGTGACCGTGGGATCGGCAGCAAGTCTGCGGGCAACCACCTCGGTGAGACGCGGCACCGCTTCCGTCGCCGGGTCGGCATCGGGATCCGTGCGCATGCGAAACCCCCTCCACCACCGAACGGCGTCCTGGCGCCCCAGGGCCCGGCGTCACTGTCGAAAGCTGTGCGAAACGCTACCCGATCGTGTCGAATTCGCCCACCGCACGGTCCGAAGGCGCTGATGGGGGGTTCGAACCTGCCCGCGGGGCTGGTATGGCCATCGAGCGGCAGGGGAATGCGCTCGATGTCCACCCCTCGCCAACCCCGGCGGGCAGCTCGATGGTGTCTCACCCGATGCGGGTGGCTCGGTCGAGCCGAACAGAACAGAATGACAGAAACCGACCGGTAAGGCAAGTCACATGTGCCTCGAATTTTTCGGCTACACAGCGATTTCCAGGCAAAACCCATGGGTAGCGCGGCACTTGTCGGAGGGCTGCGGTAGAAATCCGGTCAACCGAGAAACGGGGGAACACATGACGCAGAGCCGAGCGGGAGCCGCCCGATGACGGCGCCGTGGACCGAGGAACAGGTCAGTGCGCTGGCGCCGGATGCGAGCTCGCTGTCGGCCGCACGAAAGCTCGCCGGGCGCTGGCACGGCGCGGGGTATCGCGACACCGCGCTGTGGGGCCTCTGTAAGGGCAGCGGCGCCAAGCCGTATCAAACGATCGTCGATCTGGCCGGTCCGGCGTATAAGTGCTCGTGTCCGAGTCGCAAGTTCCCGTGCAAGCACGCGCTGTCACTGCTGCTGAGCTGGTCGGGCGGGACGATCGAAGGCTCGGCGCAGATCGCCGATTTCGCCGCCGACTGGATCACCGGCCGCGCCACTCGCGCTGCGGCGAAACCTGCCGGTGAAACCGCCACGCGCACGCCGAATCCGGCCACGGCCGAGCAACGGCGGGTGCGAGTGACCGCGGGGCTGGAGGAACTCGATATCTGGCTCGGCGATCAGGTACGCACGGGGCTCGCCCAGAGCGATCGGTCGTTCGGGGCGTTCGAGGCGATCGCCGCGCGGATGGTCGACGCGCAAGCGCCCGGCATCGCCTCGGCGCTGCGGCAACTGCCTGCCACGGTGGTGACCAGCGCGGATTGGCCGGACCTTGTGCTGCGTGAATTCGCGCGGCTGCACCTGCTTGTCGCCGCGCATCGACGCATCGACGACATGTCGCCCGCATTGGCGGCGAGCATTCGCTCCCACATCGGTTATCCCGCACCGGCGGAGAGCGTGCGTGACCAGCCTGCTGTGCGCGACAGCTGGATGGTGCTCGGTGTCCGCACCAGCGAGGAGGAACGGCTCTACACGCGGCGCAGCTGGCTTTACGGCAGGGAAAGCCGGCGCTGGGCGCTGCTCGTCGAGCACTCGTTCGGCGCACCGAGCTTCTCCGCGGAGGTGCCCGCACCCGGCATGATGGCAGCGGCGCACCTGCACTACTACCCGGGGGCCGCGCCATTGCGCGCACTGTGGGGCGAACGGCACGGCGCCGCGGAACCATTCACCACCTTGCCCGTCGCGGCCGAAGGCGGCAGCATCGCCGCCGCGCTCGATGCGCACGCGCGGGCGCTCGGCGCGGATCCGTGGCTGCGGTCGTGCCCGGTCCTGCTCACCGACGTCGTGCCGGTTCCCACCGAAAATGGTTGGTATATAGCCGAATCCGGCGGTGCGGCGGTTCCTGTCGTGCCGATCGAACAGCCGTGGCGGCTACTCGGCGTGTCCGGCGGTCATCCGGTGACGCTTGCCGCGGAGTGGACTGCCGATGGCCTTGTCCCGATCTCGGCGTTCACCGCGGGCGAAGTCGTCGACGTGAGCGGCCAGGGACTCACCGCCCGCAGCGCCAGGAATTCGGCTGCCACCCAGTCGCCGAACGCCGCGGACCTGACCTCCGTCGCATTGCTGGGCACCGCGCGCCGCGCCCCCGACCCGGCCCGGCTCGATCCACCGGTCGCGGCCGCCGCAGCCAAGCTGCGCTCCGAGCCTGCACTGCTGCTGCTCGAATCCGCCGCACTGCGAGACACTTTCGCGCGGGGCGCAGTGGCGGCGGGCACCGCGACCCCGCCCGAACCCGCCGAGGACGACACCCGGCGACTACTGCCGAGGCTCGCGGCTTCCCGGCTGTCGCGCATGGTGGCCGACCGGTCACCGTTTCTGCCGGAATGGTTCGCCGCTGCCGCGCCGTACGACTACCGCGCCCCCGATGCATTGTGCGGACTACTACTGGAACACGCGAAGACGAACGCCGAGCTGCGCGAACCCCTCGTGCGCCTGACCGGCGCGCGCGGTCGCTGGTTGGCATTACAGCATCCGGAGTGGCGAAACCTGGTGCGGCACGGTGCGACAACTCCGGCTGCGGAGGTATGGCAGTTCGGCAGGCCACCCGAGCGGCGGGACTGGCTCGCCGATCTGCGCCGCCGCGACGCGGCCGCCGCGCTCGCGGCGCTGACCGCGGCATGGCCGAAGGAGTCCGGCCCGCTGAAAGCGGAGCTGCTCGCCGTCCTCGCCGAGGGGATTTCGGCGGCCGACGAGGGGCTGCTCGAGACGGCGTTGGACGATCGCCGCGCCGACGTCCGGCGCACCGCCGCCGGACTGCTCACCTTGCTGCCCGACTCGGCGTTCGCCCATCGGATGACACGGCGCGCGACTCAGTGGCTGGAAACGATCTGGGTACCTGCCGAAAACCGCGCGCTCCGTATGCATCTCACCATCGAGTTGCCCGACGCACTCGACACCGCGGATCACCGGGACGGCATCGCCGATCGCACGGTGGAGTTCGCCTACCGGTGGGGCGGCGGACCCGACGTGACCGCGGGCCGCGTCCGCCAGCTCGTCGCCGCGACGCCGCTGACACACTGGGAGGCGGCGCTGGGTAGGCCGAATAACCCGGCCACACCGGAGCAGGTGACGCAGGCCGCCATCGCCGACCGGTTCCGGCAGCCGGTCTTCGACGGCTGGGTCGATGCCACACTGGCGCAGCACGATCCGGCGTGGGCCCGCGCCCTGTTCAACGCGGGCGTGCCGTCCGATCTCGCCATGCTGCGGCGCCGCGAACTCTTCGCGCTGCTGCCGCTCGCCGACCGGACCACGCACCTGCTGCAGCTGGACGGATCGTGGCTCTCGGAGATCGAGGCACTGTTGCCAGCCTTGGGGCACCCATGGCCGGAACCGTTGGCCCAGCATCTGATTCTGCTGCTGTTCGAACGTGCGCGCGCCGCGTACCAGCCGCCGGAGACCAACCGCCCCGGCGCACACGGCGCGACGCCGAGCGCACACCGGTCGCTGCTCGCCGCGGCGGCCGCACACCTGCCGCTCGTCGCGGCCCCCGCGGTCACCGTGGTGGCCCGCCGTTGCGACGATCCCGCCTGGGAGCAGGCCTTCAACCAACTCGCCCATGACCTCAACCACCGCTCGATGATGCTCGAGGAGTTGCAGTGACCAGCACCGCCGTGTCCACCGAAGGCACCACACCGGACCTGTTGCGCCCCCACGCCGAACAGGCATACGCCCACGAACTGCGGGCGCTCACCGCCATCGACGACCGCCAGCGCCCGCCCTCGTGGCGGCTGTCGCCCTGGGCGGTGGTCACCTATCTGCTCGGTGGCACGCTCGACGACGGCACCGTGATCACCCCGAAGTATGTCGGCCCGCGCCGGCTCATGGAGGTCGCGGTGGCCACCCTGGCGACCGACAGGGCGCTGCTGCTGCTCGGCGTGCCCGGCACCGCCAAAACCTGGGTTTCGGAACATCTTTCGGCCGCCATATGCGGCGAGTCGACACTGCTGGTGCAGGGCACCTCCGGCACCGCGGAAGAAGCGATCCGCTATGGCTGGAACTACGCGCGACTGCTGGCAGAAGGGCCGAGCGAAGGCGCGATGGTGGCTTCGCCGGTGATGACCGCGATGAGTCGCGGCGCGATCGCCCGCATCGAAGAACTCACCCGCATCCCCTCGGATGTGCAGGACGCGCTGATCACCGTGCTGTCGGAGAAGACACTGCCGGTCCCCGAACTCGGCACCGAGGTCCAGGCCGCCAAGGGCTTCAACGTCATCGCCACCGCCAATGACCGCGACCGCGGCGTCAATGACCTGTCCTCGGCGCTGCGCCGCCGCTTCAACACCGTAGTGCTGCCGCTGCCCGCCAGCGAAGACGACGAGGTCGCCATTGTCACCCGTCGCGTGGAACAACTCGGCTCCGCGCTGGAACTGCCCACCATTCCCGCCGCCGCCGAGGAAGTGCGCCGCGTCGTGCGCATCTTCCGGGAACTGCGCTCCGGTATCACCGCCGACGGCCGCACCAAGCTCAAGTCCCCGTCGGGCACCCTGTCCACCGCCGAAGCGATCTCGGTCATCACCAACGGCATCGCCCTCTCCGCGCACTTCGGCGACGGCGTCCTGCGCGCCTCCGACATCGCGGGCGCCGTCCTCGGTTCGGTCATCAAGGACCCGGTCTCCGACGCCGTCGTCTGGACCGAATACCTGGAAGCCGTCGTCCGTGAACGCCCCGACTGGTCCGATTTCTACCGCGCCTGCCGCGACGTGAACGGGTGAGCTACACCGCCGAATCGGCGCAGCTCGGTTCCGCGACGGCCGGGATGCGCACACGGACAGAGAAATTCGACCCGAGGTAGCAGGGTGACTCACACATACGCCGACACACACCCGGATACCACCAACCACACGGATGCCTCATGCCGGCAACCGCACGAAATCGGTGCGTACAGCCCGGCGGGCGCGGCGCGGAAACAAGGGGTAGCACCGTGATCAACACGTATCCAGGCGCTGACACCAACGGACACGCGAACACCAACGCCCACGGCGACGCATCGCAGGTCGGCGACGGACCAGTGACTCGAGTATTCGGCATTCGTCATCACGGGCCTGGTTCGGCCAAGTCGCTGCGCGCGGCGTTGGAGGCGTTCCGGCCCGATGCGATCCTGATCGAAGGTCCGGCGGATGCCGATCCGCTGGTCGGCTACGTTGCCGCTGACGGGATGGCACCGCCGGTGGCGCTGCTCGCCTATGTGCCGGACACGCCGGCGAAGGCGGCGTTCTGGCCATATGCGGTGTTCTCCCCGGAGTGGCAGGCGCTGGGGTATGCGGTGGAACACGGTGTGGCCGTGCGGTTCTGCGACCTGCCCGCCACTACCGTGCTCGCCCGCGACGACGAACCCGGTGATCACATCGACCCGCTCGCCGAGTTGGCCGCTGCCGCTGGATACGACGACGCCGAACGCTGGTGGGATGCGGTGGTCGAATCGGCCGCCGACTCCACTGCTTTCGAGGCGATCACGGAAGCGATGGGGGCGATCCGCGATGCCGCCGCCGCGGGCACGCTCGGCGCCCGGACCGACCGCGACGGGGAATCGGCCGAAGGCAACGCACCCGGAAACGGCTCGGTCGCTGTCGAAACGGAGATCGCGCCACGAGTGCCGGTCGCGATCGACGAGCACACGCTGCGGCGTGAGGCGTACATGCGGCAGACGATGCGCAAGGCGCTCAAGGACGGAGCGCAACGGCTCGCGGTGGTCTGCGGTGCGTGGCATGCGCCCGCCTTGGTCGGCAAGCTCGGACCGGCGGCAGCGGATACGCGGCTGCTCAAGGGGTTACCGAAAGTGAAAGCCACCGTGACCTGGGTGCCGTGGACGCATTCGCGGCTGGCCTCGGCGTCCGGTTATGGCGCGGGCATCACCTCGCCGGGCTGGTATCACCATCTGTTCACTCAGACCGAGCAGCCCATCGCCCGCTGGCTCACCAAGGTGGCCGGGGTGCTGCGGGCGCATGACCTGCCGGTCTCGAGCGCGCACATCATCGAATCCGTCCGGCTCGCCGACACTCTCGCCGTGCTGCGCGACCGTCCGCTCGCCGGCCTTTCGGAGGTCACCGAGGCGGTGCGTTCGGTGATGTGCGCGGGCGACGAGACGATGGTCCGGTTGATCGCCGCCGAACTCGTCGTCGGCGAGGCGCTCGGCGCCGTGCCGGAGGGCACCCCCACCGTGCCGCTCGACGCCGATCTGCGAGCCAAGATCAGAACACTGCGCATGAAGCAGGAGGCGGTATCGCGGACGCTCGATCTGGACCTGCGCAAAGAACGGGAGGTCGATCGTTCCCGGCTGCTGCATCGGCTGCGCCTGCTCGGCATCGGTTGGGGCACACCGACCACCGGGGAGGTGCGCAGCACCGGCACCTTCCGGGAAACCTGGACGCTGGAATGGCGACCGGAGTTCGCGGTCTCGATCATCGAGGCCTCGCGCTGGGGCACCACCATCCGCACCGCCGCCGAGTCGAAGATCCTCGATCTGGCCAACCGCGACGGCAGCACCGTCGCCGACCTCACCGCCGCGCTGGAAACGGCGCTGCTGGCCGACCTCGGCGGCGCTACCGACGGCCTCATCTCCCGACTGGAATCGGTTGCGGCACTGGATCACGACGTGAGCCACCTGCTCGCCGCCCTACCAGGTCTGGTCCGCACCCTGCGCTACGGCGATGTGCGCGGCACCGACACGAAGGCGCTCGTTCACGTCGCCGACGGTCTGCTGGTGCGCATCTGCGCGGGCCTCCCCGGCGCGGTGACCGGGCTGGACGCCGACGCCGCCGAGCAACTGCGCGGCCTCCTCGACGCGGCCCACACCGCCATCCACACCAGGGACGACGGCTGGGCCACCAAGGAGTGGCTCGCGGCGCTGCACCGCCTCGCCGACCGCGACGATGTCCACGGCGCGCTGGTGGGCCGCGCGGTCCGGCTGCTCTGCGACGCGGGCGTCATCGAGGAAACAGATTCCGCGCGAAGGCTTTCCGCCGCACTGTCGATCGGTAACACCGCCGCAGCGAAGGCCGCCTGGATCGACGGTTTTCTCGGCGGACGCGGCCTCTTGCTCGTCCACGACCGAGAGTTGCTGCGCCTCATCGACGAGTGGCTGCGCGAACTCGGCGACGACCAGTTCGTCGAGACACTCCCCCTGCTGCGCCGCACCTTCGGCGCTTTCGAATCGGGAGAACGCCGTGCCATCGGCCAAGCCGTCCGCGACGGCGGCGCACTCCGGACCGACAACACCGACAGCACATCCTTCGATGTGGACCGGGGACTGATCGCCATGCACACGGTCGCCGAGATTCTGGGAGTCGCCGGATGAAGTCCTCAGCACCACAACGATCCCGGGACACGCGGCTCACTCACGCCGCCCGAATCATCCCGCACAAAACCCGGCCCGCTCGCAACAACCGAACCACCATTCCCAGCACCCGAACCACGGGCAACACCCGAACGACCGCTCACAACACCCGGTGCGCTCGCGGCACCAGAACCAGCACCCGACCCACCTACGACACCCAAACCAGGGGCGACACTCGAACGACCGCTCACAACAACCGATCCACGAGCGGCACCAGAACCATCGTGACGCCGCCGGATGAACCCTCGCAGCGCAATGTCCGTGGTGCGAACACCTCCTGCGCGGGCATCAGCACCTCGAACTACGTGACCACACGAACGCGGACCATCGACTTCCCCGGAGTACCTGGATGAATGACATCGATGAAACACACTCCCGGCGTTGGCGTTTGGTGCTCGGCACCGCTGCCGAGCCGAGCCTCGGCGGCCTGGGGTCCGGCGATGACCAAGCGATGGACGCGGCATTGTCGGCCCTCTACAACACCGACGACACCACGTCGTCGGGCAAACGTGCGGCGGGCCTGGGCGGCTCGGCGCCGAAAGTCGCTCGCTGGCTCGGGGACATCCGCACCTATTTCCCTTCCACGGTCGTGGAGGTCATGCAGCGCGACGCGGTCGACCGGCTGAACCTGACGCAGCTGCTGCTGGAACCCGAACTGCTGGAAGCGGTGGAGCCCGATGTCCATCTGGTCGGCACGCTGCTGAGTCTCAATGGCGTGATGCCCGAAACCACCAAGGCGACAGCGCGAATGGTGGTGCAGAAGGTCGTGCGTGAGATCGAGCAGCGCATCGCCGCGCACACTCTCGCGGCCGTCTCCGGCGCGCTGAACCGCGCCGCCCGCATCGGCCGCCCACGCCTGCGCGATATCGACTGGGATCGGACCATCCGCAAGAACCTCGCGCACTACCTGCCCGAACACCGCACCGTGGTGCCCGAACGCCTCGTCGGCTACGGCCGCAAAGCGCAGGCGGTGTGTCGTGATGTGGTGCTGGCCATCGACCAATCCGGCTCGATGGCCTCCAGCGTGGTCTACGCATCGGTGTTCGGCGCGGTCCTCGCTTCGATGCGCGCGCTGAAGACGTCCCTGGTCGTCTTCGACACCGAAGTCGTCGACCTCACCGAACAACTCGCGGACCCCGTAGACGTCCTGTTCGGCACCCAACTCGGCGGCGGCACCGACATCAACCGCGCCATCGCCTACTCCCAGTCGCTCATCACCCGCCCCGCCGACACCTTGTTCGTCCTCATCTCCGACCTCTACGAAGGCGGCATCCGCAACGAAATGCTCCGCCGCGTCAACGCCATGAAGGAATCCGGCGTCCAGGTAGTAGTCCTGCTGGCCCTCTCGGATGAAGGAGCTCCCGCCTTCGACCACGACAACGCCGCCGCCCTGGCCGCCCTCGGCGTCCCCGCCTTCGCCTGCACCCCCAATAAATTCCCCGACCTCCTGGCACTGGCCCTGGACCGAGGCGACATTCAATCCTGGGCCAACACCAACGCCGGCCAACCCTGACTCCCCACGCCCGGAACAACACCGAGCGCCTCCTCGAGGTTGGTCACGGGCAGGCGGGTGACTTCTCGCCGGCGACGGCCAGCTGCTGGCAGGACCACACGCTGTCGAACCGCCAGCTGCCGTCGACGGCTTCGAATCCGATGATCATCGGCACGGTTTTCTGTGAAATGGCCGCGCGCGTGGTGGCGTACATGACTCCGTCGCCGTGGTCGGTCGTCTTGTCTACGGTGACTGCGACGCCCACATAGGCACGCGCGATCTTGGTAATCAATTCGGGATCCTTGTCGTCGCCCATAGCCCGCAGTTGTTTGTCGGCGGCTGGAATCGTCGGATCCAGTGCGTTGCGAAGCTGATCGGTCAGCTCGGCGGGCGACGGGACCGGCGGGGCCGGACTCCTCGACGGGGCATCGAGGCGCGGAACCGTTCCTGGATACAGTCGTGCCACGACGTCAAACCAGATGGACGCGGCGCTGATGGGCAGCAGGCTCCCGTAGGACGGCTCGTACTGGTTCGCGACGACCGCGACACTGACCTTGCGATCGGGCAGGTACATGGCTACCGCTGTATATCCGAGCACCGAACCGGTATGCCCCAGCCACGAACCCCACCTCATCAGACCGAGGCCGTAGCCTATCGGATTACCGAACGCGGTCCCGGAGATGAAAGTCGTTCGCGCCCGCAGAGTTTCGGGCCGCAGAAACTGCCCCTGGACCAGCATCGGCGCGTAGGCGGCGAGATCGGTCACCGTGGAAGTCATGGAGCCGGCCGCGCCCCAGATCGATGGCGGGGTCCGCACCGTGACGTCGGTACGAACATCCGCGTTGTAGGCATAGCCCCGGCTGTCCGGCGCGGACAACACCCCGTCGCTCGGATAGACCGTATCGGGCAGCCCGTAGTCCCGCGCGAGATCGTTGATCACATCGCGTAACGGGCGTCCCGTGGCGCGTTCCAGCACCAGGCCGAGCAAGAAGAACTCCGAATTCGAATAGCTGGTGCGGATATTCGGCGGCTGCGTTTTTTCCGGGTGCGTCCTGATCACGCGCAGCGTGTCGTCGGTCGTCCATTGGCGGTCCGGCACCGCTGCCAGCAGCTGCGGCGCGAACTCGGGATCGACGCTGAAATCGTAGACGCCGCCGCGCATCCCGAGCAGATCGCGCACGGTGATGGTGTCCCCGTTGGGAATGCCGTCGACGTAGTCGCTCAGTCGATCGTCGAGCGACAGCTTGCCGTCGTCGGCGAGCCGCAGCACCGCGGTGGCGGCGAAGGTCTTGGTGATGCTGCCGATCCGATAGTGGTCATGCACCTCGGCGCTGCGGCCGGTGGCGATGTCTGCGAAACCGTAGGCGCGGCTATAGGTTCCACGCTCAGGATCGACGATCGCCACGGCCGCGCCGGGTATCAGACCCGCGTCGATGTCGGCCTGCACGATCCGGTCGATCGTGTTCACCAGATCCTCGGGAAATGTTGCGGCCCGGTCAGGTTTCGCGCCGCCGCATCCGGCCACGAGCAGCAGAGCCGAGACTGACACTGCCCCCAGTGCTCGCGCCCACCGGTTCCGCCCACTTCGATTGCACCGAGCCATGGTCCCCCCACCGCATGCGCCCGTCCGCGAACGCGTGACTCCGCACGATAGCAGCAGAACGCGGTGGCGGGCTCTCGGTGTTGCCGCAGTCATGGGCCAGCCGTTGGCCAGCCGTCTTCGCCGACCTGGGAGAGGGTGCCGTCCGCATGGTGGAGTATCGCGGGACTGTCGTCGGGGGCGAGGGCGAGTTTTTGGGGAGTGTCCTCGTGGAAGAGGGCGAGTAGGGCTGCTACCGATGGCGCGAGTTCGGCTCGCCGGGAGTGAATTTCGAACATCCGACTAACTCTCCGTACCCGAGCCAGGCAGATCGGACGTGTCGAGTAGTGCCTGCCAGTAGTCCTCACGCACCGCGTCCCACAGATCGAGGTAGCCGGGGAAGGCTTCTCGAACCGTCGCCAGATCCGGCGGTCCCAACACGTCGAATAACACCAATCCCGGCGCTCCCAGCGGCAACGGTTCCCGTCCGGGCCACCGGTAGGCAGGGGAAGCGTCGGCCCTATTCTGAACCCGCAGGATACGAGCCCCCGAACGCAGTAGCCGCCAGGTAGCAACCTTCCGGCCATCCGGTGATTCGCTGGTGCGCAGCCGATCTCGACGCATCACCGCGACTCCCGGTTCGTGCGCCCGATGCCGGGGGACGCCACACCCCGGCACCGGGACGATTCGGCGACCACCGGCCGCCCCGCCCACTCCCGTAGGGCGTACGCGAAGCGCTCGACCAGCTCGGCCGTCGCGCCGACGTGTGCGGTTGGTGGCCCGGTGAACGGGTCTCGTTGCGGAAGCTCACTATTCGGCATCTGCCGACCTCCGGGGATCGCCTGCGGCTGGGTGCGCCCGGCCCCTGACAAACTCCTGACGAAGGGGAAGGGAGAGTCATCCCGGGCGCACCACCAGCACACCACCCCGGCCCCGCAAGGCTCCACATATCAACGGGAACTTTCCAGTAAAAACCCATGAAGTTCCACCAGAGATGTCAGTGTGGTTCCAATCGACAACCGAATTCTTGGAGGGGCAAGGATGGCAACCGGTTCCACACTTCCCAGACGACTGCTCGGCCGCGAACTGCACGACCTACGGGAGAACGCGGGCATCACGATGGACGTAGCCAAAGCAGCTATATCCGTTGGTAAACAGACGATTTGGCGCATGGAGACGGGGCAGCCGGTCAGGCTGCGGTTCATCGACATCGAGCGGCTGTGCCAGGTCTATGGTGCAACCGAGGAGAAGACGCAAGTACTACTCGGACTCACCGAGGAGGCACAGGGCAAGGGTTGGTGGCATGCCTATGGAGATGCCATCCCGAAGCACTTCGATCTATTCGTCGGCCTCGAGCAAGCCGCACATCGGCTTTCCTCCTATCAGGCTGCACTCATCCCCGGACTGTTGCAGATCCCTGAGTATCGACGCGACGTGATCTGGGCGGAGCTGCCGAATGTTGAATCCGCCGAAGTGGAACGGCGAATGGAGCTGGCGACTCGTCGACAAGACCGGCTAACGAGCGAATCGAACCCCATCAAGCTCGAGGTTGTTCTGGATGAGCTGCCGTTACGTCGACCGATCGGCAGCCCTGCGATCATGGCGGCTCAGCTCCAGCACCTCACGGAGGTGAGCAAGTTGGCAAACGTGTCCGTGCGAGTCGTGCCAGCGTCGGCAGGAACACACCCGGGTCTCTTGGTCGGCACATTTGTGTTGCTCGAGTTCCCGAAGCACCCAACCGCCCACCTGACGGAGCCGCCCGTTGTGTACGTCCAGGGGTACACGGGTGCGTTGTACCTCGAAAAGTTCGACGAAGTACAGCAGTACCGGGACGCATACACTCGGCTACGGCGTTCGGCATTGGATGAGGGCGAGAGCCGTCGACTCATCCTCGAGATTGCAGAGGAGTTCGACCAGTGAGTGCAGACCTGTCAGGCGCGCGATGGTTCAAGAGCAGTCGGAGCAGCGGGACCCAAGACTGCGTAGAAATCGCGCATCTGGATAGGGGCATGGTCGGTGTTCGCGACTCGAAGAACCCGACCGGCCCAGCCCTGGTGTTCACCCCCAGCGAATGGGACGCCTTCACCCACGGCCTGAACGACGGCGAGTTCGACCGCCCCTAAGGTCACACAACCGGCGGCGCGATCATCTGGTGATGGCTACTGTCGATTCCACTGGGCCCATCACGCCCCAGGCGGTCGCCGATTCCGGCACCACGAGCGGATGTATCGCGGCCGCTGCCGCGAGCAGCGTGATCGCGACGATGGCGTCGAGCCAGTAGTGGTTGCCGGTGCCTATCACCACCAGGGTGGTGATGACCGGATGCGCCAATGCCAGCCAGCGCCATGGGGTTCGGGTCGCCGCGACCACGGCGAAGGCGAGCAGCAGCGCCCATCCGACATGCAGTGACGGCATCGCCGCGAACTGATTGGACAGGCCGCCGGAATCGGGTGCGCCGTAGACCGATTGGCCGTGGATGGCGGCGAGGTCGACGAACCCGTACTGCGGCAGCATGCGCGGCGGCGCGAGTGGCATCAGAACGTGCACCACGAGCGCGCCGCCGGTCAGCGCCACCATCAAGTTGCGGGTCCACCGGTAGTGCTCGGGCCGGAAAGTCCACAGCCACAACAGCACCGCGACCGCGACGGTGAAATGCGCGGTGGCGTAATAGAAATTCGCGGGCACCGCGAGAAAACTCCGGTCGACGAAGATCGCCTGCACCGTCGTCTCCTCCGGCAGTCCGAGCCGGTCTTCGACACCGAGTATGGCGTGCGCATTGCCCATCGCGTGCATCGTGTCGTCGGCGGTGAACATGCGACCGACCCGATAGGCCAGATACAACACGGTGATCAGCGCGAGCTGCCCGATCGCCTCACCGCCCCTGCCGTACACGGCGGCGCGCACCCGTTCGGCCCGTTCGGCGAGCGCGGGCGGAAAACTCACGCCGGGACCACCGAAACCCACTGCCACCATCGCCAGCGGCTCCCTTCCTCATCGAAGCAGGCCGCCAGCTACAATTAAGTGGAGCAACAACCTCCGTTTACCGTAGCATCACCATCCGCTTCGATTCACCGCTATGTGACCGGAGAGACAAACAACCGAGGAAGGCGCTGGATCAGCCGTAACCATCAGCAGGTCAAGGGAATACAGCACTCCGCATCACCGGCCGCACCGGCGCACACGTGGCGCGCGCCCGGCGAATACGCACGTCTGCCCCAGCCACTGGCAAGCGCCTCTCCACTGTGCTATCGCCGCGGTCAACGACCAAATGGACGACGCGCTGCGCGCCGCCGCCGTCGCGGAGTTCGGCGACGCCGACGAGCACCGCATGGCGATCGCGGTGGCGGCCGTCAAGGCCATTCCCTACGGACTCGTCCGCGAGTACATCGCGGCCGCGATGCCCATTCCGGACTGGGTCGACAACGTCACCGCCACCGCGACGGCCGCCGTTGTCCACGAGTTACGCCCGACCGGCCGTTAGATCTGCCAGTACCGAGTGCCATTGCGGTAGTGAGTGACACCGGCTGTCAGGGCGAAAAGCCCTACAGATCCGCAATGGCCGCCAGTGGTGGTGTGCGCGCGGCTCGGATGCCGGGCCACAGGGCCGCGAGGACACCCACGACCGCCGAGCACACCAGCACCAGCACCAGCTGATTCCACGGGATCGCGATCTGATCGATGCCCAGGTCGCGCAGGGTCCGCAGGAATCCGACGCCGAGGCCGAGGCCGAGCAGCATGCCGACGATCGCGCCGAACACCGCGATCAACATCGATTCC
This sequence comes from Nocardia sp. NPDC057440, assembly GCF_042802915.1. Taxonomy (NCBI): domain Bacteria; kingdom Bacillati; phylum Actinomycetota; class Actinomycetes; order Mycobacteriales; family Nocardiaceae; genus Nocardia; species Nocardia sp. NPDC057440. The sequence continues at coordinate 231,379 of NZ_JBHVDF010000009.1, read as the reverse complement.
AGATAGATGGTTCTGCGCACCTGGGCGCGCTGCATTCCGACCGCGCGCAGCATGCCGATCTCGCGACGTCGCTCCACCACCGACAGAGCCAGGGTATTGACGATGCCGAGGATCGCGATCACCACCGCGAGCGCGAGCAGGCCGTAGAGGATCGCGAGCAGCGTGTTGATCTGCTTGCCCTGCGCGCCCTTGAACTCCTCCGGGTCCTGGACCTGAACAACCACGAATTGCTCGGTCGCCTTCTCCAGGTCGGCGCGCATCTCGGTCAGGTCCGCGCCGGGCTTGGCCTTGATCAGCATCAGGAAATTGGTGCGGAAGTTGATCGGCATGGTCTCGTCGTACAGCTTGGGCGACACCACCATCGGGCCGAGCAGCGGTGTCTTCTTGTAGATGCCCGTCACGGTCAGCTGAATCTTCTTCCCGTCCAGACTGACCACGGTGACCTGATTGCCGACCTTCCAACCCCGCTCGTCGGCCTCGTCCTCCGAGACCAGCATGTCGTGGTCGCCGAGGGTGTCGGTGCCGCGAATCACGTCGTAATTCAGCACTCGGTCGAGCGGCCCGTCCGGCGAGGTGCCGATGAGCTGATCGTCGCCGACCTTCAGCCCGACGCCACGAATCCCGACCACATCGGCCACCTGCGGCACCGACTTGCGCACCGCGTCGCCCGCGCCGAGTGGCACCCCGATCAACTGCGGCCCGGCCAGCACGTAGTCGGCGTTGACGCCCTTGTCGACCAGCACGCTCACACTCGCCTTCGCCGATGCGCCGAGCATGCCGATCGCGGTCACCAGCATCAGTCCGAGGGTGAGCGCGAAGGCCGTTGCGGCCGTTCGGCGCGGATTGCGCGCGGCATTGTTGCGCGCCATCCGCCCGATCGGCCCGAACGGGCGAATCAGCACGCCGAGCACCCCGACCACCGGCCGCGACACCGCGGGCGCGGCGAGCAGCACGGCCAAGATCAGCGCCAGCGCACCGATGCCCACCGTCAACGCGGCATTGCCGCCGGTGGATCGCGCACCGATCACCACGAGGACCACGCCTGCCACCGCAAGCACCGCACCGCACAGGGTGCGCACCCGCAAGGAGTCACCGGTCGACGCGAATTCTTCCCGCATCGCCTCGATCGGCGGGATCTTCGCGGCCCGTCGTGCGGGCGCGTAAGCGCTCACCAAGGTGACCAGCAGTCCGACGAGCATGCCGACCACGATCGTGCGCGGCCGCACCGCCATCGAACCGGTCGGCAACCCGAGATCGAAAGCATTGAGCACCGCGGAAAGTCCGAACGCCAAACCGATGCCGCCCGCCAAACCGATGGCGCTGCCGATCAATCCGATGACGAAGGCCTCCGCGACCACCGACCGCCCGACCTGCTGCCTGCTTGCTCCCACCGCCCGCAGCAGTGCCAGTTCCCGCAGTCGCTGGGCCACGATCATCGAGAAGGTGTTGTAGATGATGAACGTGCCGACGATCAGCGCGATCGCACCGAAGGCGAGCAGGAAGTAATTGATGAAGTTCAGCGCGTTGGAGATTTCCTTCTTCAGATCGGCGCGCACCTGCTCGCCGTTCTGCACCTTGTAGTCCTTCAAGGTGGTCGAAAGCTGGTCGCGCAGTTGGTCGCCCGGAATGCCCGCGGCGGCGATGTCGACATAGGCGACGTGCGTGCCGTCGGTGAACAGCTTGCGCGCCTGTGTGTCGTCGAACAGCAGCCCGATGAAGCCGCCGGTGTCGGAGGGCACCTGGTAGATGCCGGTCACCGTGACGTCGATGGGTGGACCGTGCGACGGGATGAGGATCTTGGTCTTGTCCCCCACCTTCAGCCCGGCGCGTTCCGCGCCACCGGTGTTGATCGCCATCTCGCCCTCGTGCGCGGGCGGGACGCCCTCGACGAACTTGTCCGGTTCGGCCACCGCCTTGCCCGGCGGCAGATACGACTGCCCGAAGGTAGGCGCGCCACCGGTCTGCACGGCCTTCTTGCCGTCCGGATACAGCAACACCACCGGACCGTTCACGCTCGGCGCGACGGCCCGGACCCCGGCGGTCTTCGCGATCTGGTCCACCACGCTCTGTGGCACGCCGAGGGCCTGCCGTTCCTTGGGGCTCACCCGGACATCGACGCCCTTGGCCTGATTGGCGAAGATCCCGTCGAAGGTGCGCTGCAGGGTGTCGGTGAACACGAACGAGCCCGCGATGAACGCGGTGCCGAGCACCACCGAGAGCACAGTCAGCGCCAACCGCACCTTGTGCGCGGCGAGATTGCGCAAGGCCACCTTGCGCATCGGACTACCGGCCATTACTGCTGCCCCTGCCTCGTGTGGGAGACCGCGTAGGACTGTCGCACACTCACGCCTGCTCCAGTGCCTTCATCGTGTCGAGCACCGATTCCGCGGTGGGATCGCGCAGCTCGTCGACGATCCGTCCGTCGGCGAGGAAGATCACCCGGTCGGCGTAGCCCGCGGCGTGCGGTTCGTGGGTGACGATGACGACCGTCTGCCCGAATTCGTCCACCGCGGCCCGCAGGATGTTGAGCACCTCCTCGGAGGCACGCGAGTCGAGATTGCCGGTCGGTTCGTCACCGAAGATGATCTCCGGCTTGCCCGCGAGCGCACGCGCGCACGCAACCCGCTGCTGCTGTCCGCCCGACAGCTCGCTGGGCCGGTGGGTGAGCCGGTCGGTCAGCCCGAGCCGCTCGAGCACCGTGTCCAGCCAGTCCTGGTCGGGCTTGCGGCCCGCGATGTCCAGCGGCAACGTGATGTTCTCCAGCGCCGTCAGCGTCGGCACCAGGTTGAACGCCTGGAACACGAAGCCGATCCGGTCGCGCCGCAGCCGCGTCATCTGCTTGTCCGACAGCCCGGGCAGATCGGTGTCGCCGATCCGCACGGTCCCGGAGCTGGCGGCGTCCAGACCTGCCAGGCAGTGCATCAGCGTCGACTTGCCGGAGCCCGATGGCCCCATGATCGCGGTGAACTCCCCCTTCGCGAACTCGACCGATACGCCATCCAACGCCCTGACCTGCGTATCTCCCGACCCGTACACCTTCATCAGGTCGATGGCACGGGCCGCGATATCGGTCGGAACCGCGGTTTCGGCGGTGTCGGTAGCCACAGCGTGCGAAGTCATGCAGTCCAGTCTGTCTGCGATCGCGCCACCGCGCCATCGGGGAGAACCCCGATGACCTGAGTATCGATTCGCCCGACGCGGGGCAACAGCTCCTACAAAATCGCCGGTTCGGTGGCGCGCAGTCGGTCGAGCATGGTGGTCAAGGCGCGCGTGAGTAGGCCGGTATCGGTGGCGACCAGATCGAGGCCCGCCTCGGCGATGGCGCGAGTCATCGTCTGGAGGGTCAGCAGTCCGCGTCGGGTAGGAAAGACGAGGACGCGTCTGCGGTCGGTGTCGTCGACCTTGCGGTGGACCAGGTTCTCGGTGATCATCGCGTCGATGAGCCTGGTCAGGCTGGCGCCGGTGAGCAGGGTCGCCTCGCCGAGGTGTGCCATCGGACGTCCGGTGCCCGCGGCCACCGCGGTCAGCACGTGCCAGCGTGCGACGGAGGTTTCGCCGAGACAGGTCGCGACGGCGCGGTCCAATTCCTGTGACGCCCGGCGTACCAGTCGCGCCAGCTCCTCCACGGCGGCGGGGGCAGTGCTATCGTCCACCGCAGCACTATATAGACAACGCCGTATGGTATTGATTCAAATGGAAATATACGGTGGTGATTCCCTTGCCGCACTCGGGTTTTCGTGGCCGTCGCGACACCGTGGACATTGCGCTGGTGGTGCCGCTGAGCGGACCGGCTGGCTTGTTCGGCCCGTCCTGTGAGGCCTGCGCCACTCTCGCCGTCGACGACATCAATGCCGCGGGCGGCATTCTCGACCGCCGGGTCCGGATACACGCCGTCGACGCGGGCGCGCCGCTGCCCGTACTGGCCGCGCAGATCGACCGCATGGTCAGCACGGGACTCGTCGACGGCGTCGTCGGCTGGCATCTGTCCAACGCCCGCAAGGTGATCACGCCGCAGACCGCCGGACGCGTGCCTTACATCTACACGACCTTCTATGAGGGCGGTGAGGATTCCGACGGCGTCTACATGGTCGGCGAGACCCCTGACCAGCAACTCTTCCCCGCCCTGCGCTGGCTGCGCGCGGAACACGGCATCCGGCGCTGGTGCGTGATCGGCAACGACTACGTGTGGCCTCGCGAAACTGCGCTAGCTACAAAGGAATTCGCGGCGACGACCGACATCGAGATAATCGGTGAGAGCTACATCCCGCTCGGCGGACGCAACTTCCGCGGCGCGCTCGACCTGATCGAACGCTCACCCGCGCAAGGGGTTCTGGTCTTCATGGTCGGCGCCGACTGTGCCGCCTTCAACCAGGCGTTCGCCAGGGCCGGCCTGGACGAGCACCGCCTGCGGCTGAGCATGATGATCGGCGAAGATGTGCTATACGCGAGCGGCCCCGAGAGCACACGCGGCTTGTACACCGCCAGTGGCTATTTCGAGAGCGTGGTCTCCGCCGAGAGCATGGACTTCGGCGCGCGATATCTCCGGCGGTTCGGCGCGTTCGCGCCGGCGCTGAACAATATCGGCGAATCCTGCTACGAGGGCATGCTGTTGTTCGCGGCCCTGGCCGAGACCGCCCGCAGCCTCGATCTGCGTGCCATCGAAAGCCGTTCCGCCGGTGTCAGTTACGGCGGACCGCGTGGTGAGGTCCGAGTCCGTGGCGCACACACCACCCAACCGGTCTACCTCGCCGACGCGGACGCCCTCGACTTCACCGTGCTGGCCGAACTGAACTCCTGACGATGGGTGCACCCGGTCTCGGTGCGACCAGGATGGTGGCCGACCGCGCCGATCTCGGCGCGCAGATCGGTCGGGTCGGTGTTGGCCCCGCACAGGATCACGCCGACCCGCTCTCCTCGGCCAGGCCGATACGCGCGGGTCGAGAGCGCCGCGAGGGCCGTCGCCGAGCCGTGCTCGACCACGAGACCGTAGCCCTCCCACAAGGATCGGCGGGCCCGGATGATCGCGTCGTCGTCGACGACTACCGATCGCGCGTCCGCGCTCCTGGCCCAGGAGAGGGCAGCGGCGGAAATACGGGGCGCGCCAAGCGAATCCGCGGCAATCGAGTCGATGTCCACGTCCAGGACGGCATCGGCCGCCAGTGCCGCATGCAGCGCGCAGCTACCCTCGGGCTCCGCGCCGACCACTCTGATGCCGCGACCTTCGGCGACCGCGGCGACACCGGAGAACATGCCGCCCGCACCGACCGCGAGCACGATCGTGTCCAATTTCGGTATGGCGGTCAGGCATTCGAGCAGGATCGTGCCCGCGCCCGCCGAGGTCAGATTGTCGTCGAAGGTGTAGGCGTCGATCGCGCCGGTGCGCGCCATGAACAGACCCGCGTTGTCCTGCGCCTGCTCCTGCGTCCGGCCGAAAACGCGCACATCGGCGCCCAGCGCCCGCAGCCGATCGACCCTCGCCTTCGCTGCCGAATCCGCAAGGAAGACGGTGGCGGGAATACCGAACATTCTGGCCGCCCAAGCGAATCCGATGTCGGCATTGCGGCCGGTGGCCGAAACAATGCCCGCGTCGGGCACCGTGCCCGCCGCGAGCATGGCGGCGAGCAGATTGGCCGCACCCCGCGCCTTGAACGAGCCGGTGTGCTGCATGAATTCGAGCCCGAGGAAAACCTCCGCGCCGGGGGCGTACTCCGGGCCTGCCTCCACTACGGTGAGTGGTCGCACAAGTCCGGTGATGCGCTCGGCCGCGGCTTCGACATCCACCAGGGACGGGGTACAGATACCGATCACCCGGCAGCCTCCTCACGATCTATGGCCCCATCGGGGACGTTAGACATGGAGCGCGCCGGGCGGTATCGGGCATCTGCCCTAATTTGCCGAAGACTGAGCCGTCCCGGACCTGTTTCGATCGGGGACAGCACAGTGAGAACCTACTATTTGGAAGTATCTGCGCTCCACCGATCCAGTGCAATGTAGGCGGGTTGCCACTGGTGGAAATAGGCGGCGCGGACCGGCTCCGGCAGCGGCGCGAGGACCGTGTCGACCGTCCGCTCGTCGGCGCCGTCGAGCAGCCACGGAATCAGTTGTGGCGCATCCGGTCCGATCCTGCTGCCGTGCAGCTGACCGAACGCCTGCCACTGCGGCAGCGTGACCGTTGCCTGGATCAACGGCAGCGCCTGCTTTTCTTCGTGCTCGAGGTGCCCGACCAGGACGGTGACCAGCGCATCGACCAGGTCGCCGAGGCGCTGCGCACCGCTCTCACGATCGGCGAAGGCCGCCTCGATCGCCTCGATCAGCGGGTCGACGGCGCCGTGCTCGGCTTCCATGGCGTCGAGCAGCGCCAGCTCCGAAGGACGCTCGGCCAGCGTTTCGCGCATCACCGGCCAGAGCGCGTCGTCCTCGGCGGTGTGGTGGATATGCAGGGATTTGGTGAACAACCGCCAGCCCGCCGCAGTCGCGAGGATCTTGCGCGGGTCGTCGTCGATCCGGCTGGTGATCTTGGCGATCTGCTCCAGCTCGCGCCGCAGCGCGTGGTGCATGGCGTACATGGTGGTCATGTCGAGCGAGGCGCTCATGGTTACTCCTGATTGTCGAGCGTGAGCTGCGGCCGGGTCGATGGTGCGTAGTCAGTCGAGCTGGGACGAGTCGATGGGGTCGGTGTGCGAGACGAGTGGCCAGTCGTTGGCCACCCGGCCCGCGAGGGAGAGGTAATTGTCGAAGATGGCGAGGGCAACGCAGGCGATGATGTCGACGAGGTCCGCGTCCGCCAGCTCCGCGCCCGCCTGCGTGAGTTCCGCGTCGGTGACCGCGCCGCGACGCCGCAACAGTGCGGCGGCGAAGCCGAGCACCGCCGCGTCCTTCGGGTCCGCGGCGGTACCCGCGCGAGCGCGATCGACCTCGTCTCGGCGCAGGCCGTTCAGCCGGGTGCCGACGAAGCTGTGCGCGGACAGGCCGTAGTCGCAGCCGTTCTCCTGGGAGACGAGCACGCCGATGCGGGCGCGCGTCGCCGCGGGCAGCCCGCTGTCGCACAGCGCCGCGGCGAGGTCGAGATAGCCGCGCAACGCGACAGGACTGTTGGCCATCGCCTTGGCGACATTCGGCGTGATCCCGAACCGCTGTTGCGCTGTGGCGAACAGACGTCGGGTCGCACCTGTTGTTGCTTCCGGCTCGATCAGGGGGATGTGCGGCATGAAAACACCTTCTTCGACCGAGTTGATACTTTGGCGATGCTTCGAAGATGGGTGTTCTATGGGTGGCTTGGTCAGTGTTCGTTTCACGGTCCTCGGACCGGTCGAGGTCGTGGTGGACGGTCGCGCATTGCCCGCGGCACCGCGGCATCGTGCCGTTTTGGCCTGGTTGTTGCTCAATGCCGGGCGGGTGTACAGCAACGAGCGACTGATCGACGCCGTCTGGGGCATGGAGCCGCCCGGCACGGCGCGCTCGCAAATTCATGCGGCGATGACCGCGATCCGCAGGGTGCTGCGGGAAGCGGGCATCGCCGAGGCACTGGAGAGCAAAGCCGCCGGATACGTCGTGACGCCCGAACCCGGGATGCTCGATCTCGATGAGTTCACCCGGCGGCTTGCCACAGCTCGGACACTGACAGCACAAGATCCGACGGCCGCGGTAGCCGAACTGCGGGCAGCGCTGTCGCTGTGGCAGGGCGAGGCGCTGGCCGGCCTGAATGCCGACTACGTCGCCTCGGCGCGCCTACTGCTCGACGAGAAGCGACTCGGAGCCTTCGAGCAACTGGCCGAGATCGAGCTTTCACTCGGCAAACACGACCAACTGCTCGACGAGCTGCGGGCACACGTCGCGGCGAATCCCTTGCGGGAGAAGCTGTCCGCGCAGCTCATGCTCGCCCTGCACCGAGCGGGACGGCAGGCCGACGCACTCGCGATCGCGCGAAGTTTTCGGACGGTGCTCGCCGAACTGCAGGGGCTCGATCCGAGTAGCGCGTTCGTCGCGCTGGAACAGGCCGTGCTGCGGGACGACCCGACGACCCGGGCACCTGCGCTCCCGCGTTCGCCGACCGCACCCGCGACTTCCGATCTCGCGCTATCTGATTCTGCGACCTCCGGTTCCGAGGCTGCTGGGATCACACCGCCGGATTCGGAACCGGACGGTCCCGCGCAGTCCCCGTCGGCGAGCTTCACACCGACGCGATCGGAGCCCGCGCTGCACGGCGCACCGCGATCGGGTTCGACGACCACGGTGCCGGAGCCGGCTCCGGCACTTGCTGCGGCTAGGTCGACCAGAGCGAACTTCCTCCCTTACGACATACCGGATTTCGCGGGCCGCAGTACCGAACTCGACCGCCTCATCGCCCCCCTCGACGACGCCTCGGTAACGATCCGCGCGATCGACGGCATGGCGGGTATCGGCAAGACCGCGCTGGCGGTGCACGTGGCGCATCGAGTGGCGCAACGCTTCCCCGATGGCCAGCTGTTCATCGATCTCCAGGCGCATTCGGCCGATCTGGAGCCGGTGGCGGCGGACGCGGCGCTGGAAATTCTTCTGCGCCAGTTGGGAATTCCTGACGAGAGCATCCCGACCTCGACGGTGGACCGTGGCGCGCTCTGGCGCGCGGAGCTGGCCGGACGCCGGGTGGTCGTCGTGTTCGACAACGCCGCGGATGCAGACCATGTCCGCCCGCTGCTGCCGAGCACCGGTGCGAGCCTCCTACTCGTCACCAGCCGCAGGCGCCTCGTAGATCTGGATGGCGCGCAAGCACTTTCGGTCGATCTGCTGCCCGCCGACGATGCCGTCGGACTGTTCGAGCGGATCGTCGGAGCCCGTGCGATCGCCGAACCACTTGCGGTGCTCGATGTGCTGCAACTGTGCGGCTTCCTACCGCTCGCCGTGCGGATCGCGGGTGCCCGGCTGCAGCATCGCCCGCGCTGGACAGTCGAGTATCTGGCCGGAAGGCTGCGCGGCGAACGCCGCAGGCTCGCCGAATTGTCCACGGCCGAAAGGGGGGTCGCTGCCGCCTTCGCGCTGTCGTATCGCCAGCTGGAACCCGCGCACCGGCGCATGTTCCGCCTACTCGGCCTGCATCCCGGCCGCGACATCGATGCCGGTGCGGCAGCGGCGCTGGCCGATGACTGCGTCGATGATGCCGAAATGCTGTTGGAAGATCTGCTGGACGCGCACGTCATCGCTCAGCACAAGCTCGGCCGCTACACCTTTCACGAGTTACTGCGCGAGCACGCCCGCGCCACCGCGGCCGAAGAAGAAACCGACGACAGCCGAAGCATCGCCCGCACGCGGCTGTTAGAGCATTACCTGCACACGGCGCGCGCAGCCGTCGATCTGCTGTTCCACTACAGCACGCAACACCGTCGACCGCTGCCGGAGCCGAGCGGACCGATCGTTCCCTTCATCGACAATGCGGCAGCCGCCCGGTGGTTGGATGCCGAACGCGAAAACCTCATTGCCACAGCAGGTTATGCCGTCGAACACGGCTCGCCCGCCTACGCGCGTGACGCGGCGGAAACCCTGCGCCCCTACCTCGACGGGCACTCCCGCCACACCGATGCCGCGCGCCTGCACACCGTCGGCCTCAGCGCCAGCAGGCAACTGTCGGACCGCAGCGGCGAAGCCCGTGCGCTGACCGACCTCGGCTGGGCCCACTGGCGCGACGGCGACTTCGAACAGGCCGTCAGCCGATCTACTCGGGCACTGGAGGTATCCCGCGAGATCGACGACCGTCTCCAGGAAGCTCGGGCACTGAACACCCTCGGCAATGTCGCCTGGCGTCGCCGCGACTACGACCTGGCTCGCCGAAACCTCGAGCACGCACTGCAACTCGCGATCGAGGCCGATAACCAGGTCGGCGAAGCACATGTACGCGGCAATCTCGGCATGGTCTTCGCGGCCGCCGCCCGCTACACCGAGGCCGAGGACCATCTCGACCGGGCTCTGGCGCTGCACAAGAAACTCGGCAACCAACGCGGCGAGGCCCTGCTGCTCAACAACCTCGGCGTCATCGCTCGCGGCACCGGACAATTCGAACTCTCCCTCGCCAACCACAGCCGCGCCAGGGACCTCTACCGCATGTTGGGCAACCCCAGCGACGAGGCCGCCGCCGTCAACGGCCTCGGCGAAACCGCCCGGTGCGGCGGCGATCCCAACCGAGCCGTCGCCGATCACACCACCGCGCTCGAACTCGCCGACGCGGCAAGCCACCTCCCCGAACAGGCCCGCGCCCACGACGGGCTGGCCCGCGCCCACCATGCCCTCGGCAACCTGGACCGAGCCCGCACGCACGGCAAGGCGGCACTGGAGCTCTACACCGAACTCGGGGTCCCGGAAGCCGATGACATGCGGGCCTTCCTCGACTGCTTGCCCTGAATTCGGCGTTGCGGCGTCGTGCCGATTCCGGATCAGGCCGTCCCGGCGACCTCGCCGACGTTTCAGGAGCGAGCACGGCATGGGCGATCGAACCAGCACGGGCACCCGATCGAGTACGCCGGATGTCTCGCTATTCGAGGATGAGCAACGCCGACTTCTCCAGGCGGTCGGCTATTTCGGAGTAGGAGGCATAGCCCATCCCCGCGCGGACGAGTGCGCCCGCGTAGAGAAGTTCCAAGGATTCGACGACGTCGGGGTCGGCGTCGGGACCGAGGGCGCGCAGCAGGCGTTTGCGGATTTCGGCGCCGATGCGAGCACGCAGATGCGCGACGTCGGGGTCACGGCCCAACAGCGCGCTGGTGACCGCCCCGGACAGTTCCTGTTCGTCGGCGACGAGCAGTGCGATATTGCGCAGCTCCGCGAGGACCCGGACCGTGGGGTCCGGGTCCGCGCTGACCGGCGCGGAGCTGGAAACCAAACGCCGCCAGAAGATCTCGGCGACGAGGTGTTCCTTGGAGGAGAAATAGGTATATGCCGTGGCGGTGCCGACGCCGGCCGCCGCGGCGACCATGCGGATTGTCATCCCCGCGAAACCCTCGCGGGCAAGGACTTCCACCGCCGCTCTGGTGAGCTTGTCGACGGTGTCGGCCTGCTTCTCGGTGAGGCGGCGCCGGGTCGCCTCGAGGATGATGGACTCGCCTTCGGACATGTGTCTAGATCCTACTTGGCGGCGGCGAGTCCGGCGCGGCGGCCATAGAAGCTGCCGTCGCCGAGGGACGCGCCACTGACGTATCCGCCCGCGCAGAGACCCGAGGTGCAGCGTCCCGCGGCGAACAATCCGGCGATCGGCTCACCCGACACGTGCAGCACCCGGGAGTCGAGGTCGGTGCGCACACCGCCGAGGGTGAAGCCCGCGGTGAAACCGCGCATGTCGAACGCCGCGAGCGGAGCGCCGATCGGGCGCACCCACTCGGGTTTCTTGCCGAGCAACGGATCGTTGCCGTCGGCGGCGTGCAGGTTGTACGCGGCGACCGTGCCTTGAAGCGTCAGCGTCGGCAGACCCATGTCCGCCTCGAGCTCGGCGACCGTCTCGGCGGCCCAGGTCGGTGGCTGCCGGAAGAAGGGAGTGGAGGTCTCGGTGGCCAGCGCCGCCTCGAGCGATTCCTCGTCGATGATCAGATACGCCTGATTGTCCTGCTGGATGAGCGTGGCCTGCCCGATCCGTCCCGGGTAGGTGTCCTCGGGGATGTAGCGCTGGCCGCGGCCGTTGACCAGGATGCCGCGCGCCATCATCTGCGGGTCGCCGAAGAACGCGACCTCGGTGGCGTCCATGTGCGCCAGCTCGGCGCCGAGGGCCTGGGCGAGGCGGATGCCGATGCCGTCGTGCTCCTCGATCGCGGCGGCGGGCCTGCCGATCAGCCGCGGCGCATAGCCCTCGATCATCTGCTGGTGGTAGGCGAAACTGCCGGTCGCGAGGACGACACCGCGCTCGGCCCGGATGGCGATCTGTTTGCCGAACTGGGTGGCGAGCACGCCGACGACGCGGTCGGTGTCGTCGACGATCAAACGCCGGATCCTGGTGTCGTATTCGACGTGGACCCCGAGGCCGTCGGCGGTCTCGGCGAGCGGCTTCATCAGCATGTAGCCGCCGCTCTTCTGCCCGATGCGCTTATCCGCCATCTGCGGAACATGTCCGCGCGGTGCGGGTTTCGCGATCTCGTTGAAGGGCGCGGCATTCTCGCCGCCCGAATACATCAGCCCCTCGTCGTGCGGCGGCTCCCAGCCCGGCTGACCCCAGAACGCCTCGCGGAACGGGACGCCACACGAGACCAGCCAGTTGTAGTGCTCGACGCTGCCCTGGCAGTAGTCGGCGATCTTGGCCTTGTCGACGCCGGGGCCGAGTGCGGCGAGCAGGAACGCCTCCATGTTCTCCGGCGTGTCCTCGAAACCGAGTGCCTGCTGCAGCGGGGTGCCGCCGCCGAGGTAGATGAACCCGCCCGCCATGGCGGCCGCGCCGCCCCAGCCACCGGTGCGTTCCAGGATCAGCACATCGGCCCCGGCCCGCGCGGACTCGATCGCCGCGCACACCCCCGCAATGCCGTACCCGGCGACGACGACGTCGGCCTCCTTGTCCCACCCGGAGATCGCACTGGCACGCAGTGGCCGAATTGTCGCGGCATCAGACATGTTCTGTGTTCCTTTACTGTTCTGCTCGGTCGGACCGCGGTGCGTTGCCGAGCTGTCCCGCTCGCTCGCGCGGCAGGCGCTCCGACGGTCCTGTGCTGTCGACTACTGTGCCGCTTCGGGGCGCCCGGCGGGTCGAACTCGGCAACTCGATCGCCCTACTCCGCCGCCGCATCGGATCGCCCGTCCGCCGCGTCAGACTGCCCCGCGGCATCCGCCCGCTGTTGACGCGCGGCCTTCTTCTGCTGGCCGACGATGGTCCCCACCAGCAGATCGAGCTTGGTGCCGTTGGGCCAGCCGACGTAATGGCAGAGGAACAGTGCGATCTCGTGCAACTGTTCCTCGGTGAGCTCCGCAAGGCGCAGCGCCGCGCCGATCTGGATGCCCGCGGTGTCGATCGCGCCCTGGGCGGTCAGCGCGCCGAGCAGGATCAATCGGCGGTCGCGGACGGTGAGCGCAGGGCGCGACCAGATATCGGCGAAGAGGTGATCGGCGGTGACGGCGAAGTGCGCGCCGGGATAGTCCTGGAACTCCGTACCGTAGACCTCGGCCATCTTGGCCAGCCCACGCGCGCGGACGGACTCCGCCGCCGCGCCGTTCGACGGTTGATCGCTCATCGGGATTCCTTTTCTGATGCGGCAGCGCCGACGCCGAGTCCTGGTCCCAGTCGGTCGAGGGCCAGTTCGGCCAGCGGCAGTTCGACGCCGAGCCGGGCGCCCAATTCGAGGGCGAGGGTGAGGTCTTTTTCGCCGAGATCGCGGACGTGGCCGAGGATCGGCAGCCAGAAATCGCCCGGCTCGATCGCCGCGGTGCGGTCGCGCAGCATGATCGCGCCGGGGCCGCCGGTGACGGCATCCGAATGGCGCACGACCTTGCCGAGTGTGGTGATGTCCAGCTCTGCGGCCTCGGCGAGACGCTGTGCCTCGGTGGCGGCGGTGAAGGCGACGAAGTGGAGTAGGTTGCGGGCCAATTTCATTCGGGTGCCCGCACCCACCGGGCCCGCGTGCACGACGAGATCGGCGAAACAGCCGAAGGGGCCACGAACCCGCTGGAATGCCGTGTCGCTGCCGCCGACCATGACGGCGAGCCTGCCGCGTTGCGCACCGGGCGCACCGCCACTCACCGGTGCGTCCACCAGCTCGACGCCGCGCTCAGCGCACTGGCTCGCCAGCTCGACCGCGGTCCGATCGCTGATCGTGGAGTGCACGGCGACCACGGTTCCCGGCACGGCGGTGTGCAGGATGCCCGCCGGCCCCGCGACGACAGCCCGGACCTGCTCGTCGTTCAGCACCGTCACCGAGATGACGGCGGCTTGCTGCGCGACCTGTGCCGCGCTGCCTGCCGCCCGCGCTCCCGACTCGAGGAACGGCTCGACCGCCTCCGGCCGCGTGTCACACACCGTGAGCCCGCCGGACCACTCCAGCAGCCGCTTCGCCATCGGCGCGCCCATATTGCCGAGACCGATGAAGCCGACCCGGAATTCGGCGGCGGACCCGTTGGCCGCTTGCCCGGATCGCTGCGCACCCGCACCCGTGCTCATGACCGGAACACTTGTCCGCCGTCGACATTGAAGATCTGGCCGGTCACCCAGCTCGCCTCGTCCGAGAGCAGGTAGAGGCAGGCGCCGACCAGGTCCTCGGGTGTCCCCATCCGTTTGAGCGGCAACCGGTTCACCATGTCGGTGACGATCGCCTCCGGTGTCACCGCCTTGGTGGCCTCGGTGTCGATCGGTCCGGGCGCGATGGCGTTGATCCGAATCTTGGAGCCGCCGAGCTCGAAGGCCAGCTGCTGGGTCAGACCATTGACGCCGACCTTCGCGAGGCCGTAGAAGCTGGAGTATGTCCATGCGGCCGTGGATGATTGGTTGACGATCGAGCCGCCACCGGCGGCCATCATGGGCTTCCACACCGCGCGGGTCATGTTCAGCGCGCCGTCCATGTTCACGCCCATGAACTTCTTGTAGTAATCCCACGGCACCGTCAGCAGCAGATTCAGCTTCATCTCGCCGTAGATGGCCGCATTGTTGACCAAGTGGTTGATGCCGCCGAACTCGCCGACGGTGAATTCGGCCAGCGCCGTGGCGGATTCGGGTTCGGACACATCGACCTCGCCGAACACCGCGGTACCGCCGTCGGCGACGATCTGCTCCGCGACCGCCTTTCCGCCTGCCACATTACGGTCGGCGACAACGACTTCGGCGCCCTCGGCGGCCAGCGCCCGCGCATACACCGCGCCGATCCCCTGTGCGGCACCGGTGACGATGACGGATCTTCCCGCGAAACGGGCCATGACGTCAGCTCCTCTAGTCAGGCTTGGTAGGCGATCAGCTTGGTTTCCAGGTATTCCTCGAAGCCGGCGATGCCCATCTCCCGGCCGATGCCGGACTGCTTGTACCCGCCGAACGGGGCGTCCGCGGCGTACCAGATGCCGCCGTTCACGCTCAGCGTCCCGGTCCGAACCCCGTCGGTGACACGCCGAATCCGGTCCTGGTCACTCCCCCAGACCGAACCCGACAGCCCGTACGGGGAATCGTTGGCGATCCGGATCGCGTCGTCGTCGCCGTCGTAGGGAATCACCACCAGCACCGGACCGAAGATCTCCTCGCGGGCGACCGTCGCGGTGTTCGCGATGTCCGCGATCAGGGTCGGCTCGATGTAGAAGCCGCGCTCACGATTCGCGGGCCGCCCGCCGCCGGTGACAATGCGGCCGCCCTCGGCGACGGCGATCTCCAGATAGCGCTCGACGCGGGCCCGCTGCCGCTGTGAGATCAGCGGGCCGCAGACCGTGCGCGGATCCGCCGGATCACCGGGCACGATCCCGCCCAATGTCGCCGCCGCGATCTGCACCGCGTCGTCATACGCCGCACGTGGGACCAGCAGGCGGGTGGTGATGGCACAGCCCTGTCCGGCGTGCACGCACACCGAGAAGGCCGCGACGCCGACGGCAGCAGCGATATTCGCGTCGTCGAGCACGATGAACGCCGACTTGCCGCCGAGCTCGAGGAAGGTCTTCTTCAGCGTGGTCGCCGCCCCTGCCATCACCGCTTTCCCGGTCTGTGTCGAGCCGGTGAAGCTGATCATGTCGACCCGAGGATCGGTGGTCAGTCGCGCGCCGATCGCGTGGTCGGCGGAGGTGACGATATTGACGACGCCCGGTGGGATATCGGTGTGCTCGGCGATCACCGCACCGACGGCCGCCGCGCACCATGGCGTGTCGGGAGCGGGCTTGAGCACCAGCGTGTTTCCGGCCGCGAGCGCCGGTCCGAGTTTCGCGAAATTGATCTGGTGCGGAAAGTTCCACGGGGTGATCGCGCCGACCACGCCGACCGCCTCTCTGCGCAGCACCCGGCGGGTCTTGATGCCCATCGGCTCCGCGACGCCGAGATCCGTTTCCCAGCTGTATGTTTCGGCGAGCGACGCGGAGTAGCCCAGGTCGGCGACCGGGCCCTCCAACTGCGGACCTCTGGTCAGCATCCTCGGCGCGCCCGCCTCGGCGACGGTGATCTCCCGCAGTTCGTCGGCGTGAGCCTGCAACGCCGTGCGCAGCTGTTCGAGGCAGCGGGCACGGAAGACGTGATTGCGTGACCAATCGGTGTCGTCGAACGCGGTGCGTGCGGCGGCGACGGCCGCGTCCATATCGCCGCCGCCCGCGTCAGCGGCCTGGCCGAGGACTTCCTCGGTCGCGGGGTTCACGGTGTCGAATACGCCCTCGGCGCCTGCCACCAGTTTGCCGCCGATGAGCAGGCGGGATTCGGCATTGGGCAGGAGGCTGCTCATCAAAGGCTCCGATCCTGTCTGGACACGTGTACGGAATATAGTCTCGGCGCCCGAGGTGATGCAAGAACATGTTTCAGATATGCCGCCCTTCGCGCAGCGATTCCCGGCCTCGGCGGCCATCCGAATACATCCGGGATCCACACCGACGACCACTGGCAAATCCCGCAGAATCGTTGTCGGGAACAGGCCTCGATGGTACCGTCCAGACACATGTCCAGCTATGTGTCTCTCAACGGTGAAGCGGCATCCTTCATCGACGAGAACTCGTTATCGAATTTCGGGACGGCGCGATGACGGCGGCTTCATGGGAACCGTTGACGTTCGATCCATACGACTACCGATTCCATGAGGACCCCTACCCCACCTATCAGCGGCTGCGCACCGAAGCGCCGCTGTACTACAACGCCGAACTCGACTTCTGGGCACTGTCTCGACATGCCGATGTGACCGGCGCGTTCCGCGACAGCGCCCGGTTGTCGAGCGCCAACGGAGTGTCGCTCGATCCCGCCGCTTGGGGACCGCACGCACACCGGGTGATGTCGTTCCTGGCGATGGACGACCCACGGCACATGCGGATGCGCAGGCTCGTCTACAAGGGCTTCACGCCGAAGCGGGTCGCCGAAATGACCGGCCGCATCAAGGAACTGACACTGTCCTACCTCGAACCCGCCCTGGCTACAGGAACTTTCGATTGGATCGACGAGGTCGCGGGCAAGCTGCCGATGGACGTGATTTCCGAGCTGATGGGTGTGCCCGAACCCGATCGCGCCGAGATCCGCAGACTGGCGGATCTGGTCGTGCACCGGGAGGACGGTGTGCTGGACGTACCGATGCCCGCCGTGCGGGCCTCGATCCGGCTCATCGGCTATTACAGCGACATGGTCGCCGCGCGCAGGCGCTCCCCCGGCGCCGACCTCATCTCGGCGCTCCTGGATGCCGAAATCGACGGCGACACACTGTCGGATGAGGAGATCATCGGGTTCATGTTCCTGATGGTCGTCGCGGGCAACGAGACCACGACCAAACTGCTCGGGAACGCACTGTACTGGGGCGCGAAGTACCCGGCGGAATACGCGCGGGTCGTCGCGGAGCCGGAACTGGTCACCGACTGGGTCGAAGAGACACTGCGCTATGACACTTCCAGTCAGATGGTCGCGCGCAGTGCCGCCGTCGATATCGACCAGCACGGCCGCACTATCCCGGCGGGCGCCAAAGTGCTGCTGCTGATCGGCTCCGCGAATCGCGATCGCGAGGTGTTCACCGACGGCGACAGCTATCGCATCGGCCGCGCCGACAAGGCCGGACTCGCCAGCTTCGGCGCAGGCGTCCATTTCTGCCTCGGCGCGCACCTGGCCCGGTTGGAAGCGGGAGTCGCACTGCGCGAATTCGCTTCGCGGGTCCGGTCCTATGACGTCGCCGATTCCGGCATCGCGCGGGTGCACTCGACGAACGTGCGCGGGTTCGCCCACCTTCCCATCGTCGTGGAGGCGAGATAGTGCCACGTTTCGAACCCCATCCCGTGCGAAGGCCCGCCCTGGTCGCCGGTGCGTCCTCCGGGATCGGCGCCGCCACCGCGGTCGCGCTCGCCGAACTCGGGCACCCCGTCGCGCTCGGTGCGCGCCGCACCGACCACTGCGAGGCGCTGGCGCAGAAGATCCGCGACAGCGGAGGCGAGGCCTTCGCACACCGGCTGGATGTCACCGATCCCACCTCGATCGATGCCTTCGTGACCGCGGCCGAGGCGGCGCTCGGCCCCACCGAAATCCTGGTCTCCGGTGCGGGTGACATCGAATTCGGCCCGGTGCACGACATGGCGCCGGACCGGTTTCTTCAGCAGGTGCAGGTACACCTCGGCGGCGCACACGGGCTTGCGCATCGGGTGCTGCCCGGCATGATCGCCCGGCGCCGCGGCGATATCGTCGTGATCAGCTCCGATTGCGCGGTCGAGCCACGCCCGCACACAGGCGCCTACAGTGCGGCGAAAGCCGGACTCGAAGCCATGGTCGGGCAGCTGCGGATGGAACTGGAGGGCAGCGGAATCCGCGCCTGCCTCGTCCGGCCCGGCCCGACCTTGACCGGCATGGGCATGAACTCCACCCCCGAGGTGATCGGGCCGATGCTGGAGGCCTGGAAAACCTGGGGATTCGCCCGGCACGGGTACATGCTGCGCGCCGCCGACCTGGCCGCCGCGGTAGTTGCGGTGGTCTCCACACCACGTGGCGCACACCTGGCGCTCGTCGAAGTCCAGCCCGAAGCGCCCCTGCGGCCGATCCAGGACAGCGCCTCGAACGAGCAAGACCGGAGCGAGCATTGAGGATCATCGCCGATCTCGACCTGTGCCAAGGGCACGCCGTCTGCCAGGACGAGGCACCGGACACCTTCACCGTGCCCAAGCGCGGCAAGGTGGAAATCACCGATCCGACACCCGGCGCGGACGCGGTCGCAGATGTCGAGCGCGCCGTCCGCTACTGCCCGACACAGGCACTGTCGATCATTGCGGACCAGCCCGCAGCAGGCACGAAAGGAACACCGTAATGCCAGGTTTCGAACGCGGCGAGCTCGACGAGATGGTCCGGCGCTGGGTGCTGGAGAACCAGCGCTGCGAGGAAAAAGGCGATTGGAAGCCGCTCGCCGAGATGTACACCGAGGACGCCACCTACGGCTGGAACTACGGCCCCACCCAGGAATTCATGGCGGTCGGACGCGAGGAGATCCGGGCGCTGGCCCTCGGCCAGGAAATGGACGGGCTGGAAGGCTGGTCCTATCCGTATCAGGAGTTCGTGATCGACGAGCGCAGCGGCAGCGTCATCGGCTTCTGGAAGCAGGTGGCCGATGCCAAGCGGCCCGATGGGCGCAACTTCAGCCCGGAGGGCATCGGCGGCAGCTGGTTCCGCTACGGCGGCGACTACCAATGGTCTTGGCAGCGTGACTTTTTCGACCTCGGCAATGTCTCACAGTTGTTCTTGGAGATGATCTCGGGCAATGCGCTGTTGCCCGGTATGCAGAAGCGGATCCAGCGATCGATGTCCGCAAAACCGCTACCCGGCTGGTACAAAGTCGGCGAAGCGCCGGTTCCCCTGTGGTGACGGCCATGTCGCACAGCGGCTTCGACCACCTGTCGAGGGCAGCGCTGGCCGCACTGCTGCCGGAATTGCTGCTGTGCGGCCAACTGATCGACAGATCCGGTCTGCCGCACGCCATCGCGGCATTCGGCCGCGACGGCATGACGGCGATCGCCATCGAGGAATGGCAGCTCGCCAGCCCCGTCTACACCCGTCGCATGCAGCGGGCGCTCGGCTTCGTCGGTGACGATGTCGCGACCATCTTCAAAGGGCTGCAACTCGATATCGGCGCGCCGCCGCAGTTCATGGACTTCCGATTCCGCGTCGAGGACCGCGACCACGGGGAATTCTGGCTGGATCATTGCGGTGCGCTGATGGATGTCGAGCCGATGGGCGAGGATTTCGTGGTGGCGATGTGCCACACCATCGAGGATCCGACCTTCGACGCGACGGCGCTGGCGACCAACGCGCACGCGCGGATTCGGCCGATTCACCGCCCACCGCGCAGGCCCGCCGACCGGCATCCCATGTGCGCGTGGACCGTCACCATCGACCCCGCCAATGCCGCGCCACCTGCGCCGCGCAATGCGGAGCTGGTGGCGGCCTCAGCGGCGGCCGGTATCGAACTCGGCGCGATCGACACCGACGACGAGGGCCGGGCGGACTATCGCGGTCCGCTGCTCAGCGATCTCCGTTTCGCCGATTTCTCGAAATCGGCGTTGGTGCGCATCGCCGACGAGGTGTGTCTGCAACACCACCTGCTGACCCTGGGATTCATGATCGCGGTGCGCTCCAGGCTCGGTGCCGACGCCGCTTCGGCTTCGGCTGCTGACACCGCCTCCGGTGGTGCCTGCGGCGTTGCCGCGGTTACGGGTGGCGGTAATGCTGCCGGTGGCCCATCCGAAGGCGGTGGCGCGATGAGGCTCGGCCGCAAGCACTTCACCGGCATCGCGGGCATCAGCTCCGAACGCATCCGTGCCGCGCTCGGGCTCGGTGCTGATCCCGCCGCCCTCGCCGAGGTGCTGCGGCTGCATCCGGCCTGGAACCCGCTGCCCTACACCGGCGTCGAGATCACCCAGACCAGCGACGCCGTGCTGCTGCGTATTCCGCACCGGAGCGACGCGGTAGCCGACCGCGCGTGGCCCGCGATGATCGACCCCGACCATCTCGCGCCATTGGACGCCATGGCCAGGGGCGTGAACCCGCGCTTCGTCACCCGCGTCGTGGCCACCGACGCGCACGGCTGGACCGTTGAAATGGCGCTTGCCCCACAACCATTCCGTGAGGCGACCGAGGTGACGCTCACCCGATACAGCACCGGCGCATCCTTCACCTTCACCGACCGCGGCATACCGCTGCCGCTCACCGTGCTCTGACGCGCACGATGTACACCGACGGCACGACCTGGACGCCCAAGGGCGTCATGTGGCGACAGGAAGACATGTGGCGCGTGCTCGGCGGCAGAGGCGCGGTCGTGGTCGACGATGCCGGTCGGCCGGTCGAACCGGGCGCGGCGGGGTGGCTGGCCAAGGCCGGGGCGGTGCCGATCGGCTACTACAAGGACGAGGAGAAGACCGCCAGGTTGTTCAAGACCGTCGACGGCGCCCGGATGGTGGTCACCGATGATCGCGCGCGTGCCGAGCGGGAAACCCGACTACCGCTGGGCGAAGGAGTACTCGGCGGATCGCGCGCCCGATTACCAGGCGGGTCATTGATGTGGCTCTTCTGGGCGACCAGCCTGGTCGCGACAACGAGAACGTGTTCTAATTCGGACGTACCCGCCGTTGTCCTTGGGAGAATGCGATGAGCACAACCGAAACGACCACAGAGTCGGCGAGCACCCTGCCTGCCCGGATCACCGAGGCGGTGATCGGCAGGCTGACCGGGATGGTCGCGGCCGACGCCGCCGCCGACGATGCCGCGGCGCCGTACCCGATGATCGAGGTCTACACCGGATCGGTGGTCGGCGAACTACCGCAGTCGACGCCCGCGGACGTCGCCGCCGCCTACGCGACCGCCCGCGCCGCACAGAAAGAATGGGCGGCCTGGCCGCTGCGGCGCAGACTGCGCGTTTTCGAGCGCGCGCACGAACTGCTGCTTGCCGAGCACGAAACCATCGCCGACCTCATCCAGATCGGCTGCGGCAAGACCCGCCGCATGGCCGTCGAGGAATCCTGCGACGTGCCGATGGTCATCAGCCATTACCTCAAGACCGCAAAGCGGGTGCTGCGACCGGTCCGCCGCGGCGGCCCGATGCCACTGCTGACCGGCTCCACTGAACAACACCGTCCCAAAGGCGTCGTCGCGGTCATCGCGCCATGGAATTTCCCGTTCGCGATCGCGCTCTCGGACGCGATGCCCGCGTTGATGGCGGGCAACGGCGTCGTCCTCAAACCGGACAACAAGACCGCACTGTGCGCGCTGTTCGGCGTGGAGCTGCTCTATCGCGCCGGGCTGCCGCGCGGACTGTTCCAGGTCGTCTGCGGCGAAGGCCCCGAGGTGGGCCCGACACTGATCGACAACGCCGACTTCGTGATGTTCACCGGCTCCACCGCGACCGGCCGGATCGTCGGCGAAGGCGCCGGCCGCAACCTGATCGGCTGCAGCTTGGAACTGGGCGGCAAGAACCCGATGATCGTGCTCGACGACGCGAATCTCGACGACGTCGTTCCCGGCGCGGCATTCGCGGTGTTCGCGAACTCCGGCCAGGCATGTATGCACATCGAGCGGATCTACGTGCACGATCGCCACTACGACGAATTCTTGCGCCGATTGGTCACGGCGGCGGAAGAACTGGGTTCGAAGATCGGCGCGGCCTACGACTACACACCGGAATTCGGCTCGCTGGTGTCGGTCCAGCACATGGAACGCGTCGCGGCCCATGTGGAGGACGCCCGCGCGAAGGGCGCCACGGTGCTGACCGGCGGCAGAGCGCGCCCGGACATCGGGCCCGCCTTCTACGCGCCGACCGTGCTGACCGACGTCACACCCGAGATGACGCACGCGACCATGGAGACCTTCGGCCCGGTGGTCAGCGTGTACCGGTTCAGCGACGAGCAGGAGGCGATCAGGCTCGCCAACGACACCAGCTACGGCCTGAACGCGAGCGTGTGGAGCCGAAACCTGGCCCACGCCCACCGCATTGCCGATCAGCTCGAGGCCGGAAACATCAATATCAACGACGGCTTCGTGGCCACCTATGCCGCCAAAGCCACACCGTCGGGCGGCGTGAAGCAGTCCGGCGTCGGCACCCGGCACGGCGATCAAGGCCTGCTCAAGTACACCGACACCGTGAACGTCGGCGTCCAGAAGCGTCAGGTGCTCAACGCCCGGGCGGGCATGCCCTACGAGAAGCAACTGAGGATCACCCTGACGACCCTGCGGCTCATGCGCCGGACCCGGCTGCGCTGAGCGCATCTCGTTCCACCCCGAGGAGGCAACCATGACGGCATTGCCGGCACACTTCGATTTCACCGACCCCGCGCTGTGGGAAAACCGAAGGCCGGTCGACGAATTCGCATGGCTGCGCCGCACCGCGCCGGTGTGGTGGAACGCGCAATCCGACGACACCTCGGGCGGCTTCCGCGACGGCGGGTATTGGGTGGTCAGCAAACTCGACGACGTCAAAGAGATCTCGCGGAATCCGGAACTGTTCTCCTCCCAGGAGAAGGGCTCCATCATCCGGCTGCCCAACGACACCACCCCGGAGCAGATGGCGGTGACCGGTGCGCTGCTGGTGAATATGGATCCGCCAAAGCACACCAAGATTCGGCGGATCGTGTCGAAAGGATTCACCCCGCGTGCGGTGGAGGGCCTGCGGGCGGCGTTGACCGAACGCGCCGCCGCCATCGTGCACGCGGCCAAGAAATCCGGCGGCGGTGACTTCGTCCAGCAGGTTGCCGTCGAACTGCCGCTACAGGCGATCGCGGAACTGCTCGGCGTCCCGGAGGCCGATCGGCGCAAGCTCTTCGACTGGACCAATCAGACCCTCAACTACGACGACCCGCAGTACGGCGACACCACCTCGGCCTCCACCATGGCCTCGGCCGAACTGCTCGGTTACGCCTGGAACATGGCCGAGCAGCGCCGCGGCTGCCCGGCCGACGACATCGTCAGCCAACTGGTCAATGCCGACGTCGACGGCGAGCACCTCGGCTCCGACGAGTTCGGGTTCTTCGTGATCCTGCTAGCGGTGGCGGGCAACGAGACCACCCGCAATGCCATCACCCATGGGATGAAGGCATTCGTGGACAACCCCGAGCAATGGGAGATCTACCAGCAGCAGCGCCCACGGACCGCGCCCGACGAGATCGTCCGCTGGGCCACCCCCGTCACGGCCTTCCAGCGCACCGCGATGAAGGACACCGTGCTCGGGGGCCGCCAGATCAAGAAGGGACAGCGCCTGGGGATCTTCTACAGCTCGGCGAACTTCGACGAAGACGCCTTCGAGGACCCCTTCACCTTCGATGTGCTGCGCAACCCCAACCCGCACGTGGGGTTCGGCGGCACCGGCGCGCACTACTGCGTCGGCGCGAACCTGGCGCGCCTGGAGATCGACCTGATGTTCAACGCCATCGCCGAGGTGATGCCCAAGATCACGCAGGTGTCGGATCCGGTACGGTTGCGCTCGGGGTGGATCAACGGAATCAAGAAGTGGCAGGTGCGATACGAGTGAGCCTTCGAAATATTCCATTGCGCACGCTGTCCGGCGACGCGACGACCCTGGGCGAGCTCGCCGGGGACCACGCTGTGCTGCTGGTCAACGTGGCTTCGAAGTGCGGGCTGACGCCGCAGTATTCCGGGCTGGTCGAGCTGCAGAAGACCTACGGACCGCGCGGATTCACCGTGATCGGGGTGCCGAGCAACCAGTTCATGGGGCAGGAACCCGGCACGGCCGAGGAGATCCAGGAATTCTGCTCCACCACCTACGGTGTGGATTTCCCGCTGCTGGAGAAGACCGACGTCAACGGCGAGGACCGGCACCCGCTCTACAGCGAGCTGGTCGAAACCGCGGACGCGGACGGCACCGGCGGTGACATCCAGTGGAACTTCGAGAAGTTCCTCATCGATCGGGACGGCAAGGTGGTCGGCCGGTTCCGGCCACGGACCGAACCGGACTCCGCGGCCGTCATCAATGCCATCGAAGCCGCTCTGTAAACGCCTTTTCGGCCGAGCCGGAATCGAGGGTGACGCACCGCTCGATTCCGGCTTCGTTGTGTCTATGCCATGGCGAAGCGCAGCAGGGCCTGCTTGTCACCCTGCTTGATCTGGCCCTTGCGGTTGAGGACTTCCAGCTGCCAGCCCGCCCCGGAACGGAAGGCCCGTGCGACCGCATTGGCGTTGTCGTTGCCCAGCAGCGACGGCCAGATGTCGGCGACCTGTTCGGCGCTGCCGCCGGTCGCGTCGTACACCTTGAACGAAATGTTGTTGGCCTTCTCGAACGAGCTGCCCTTCTTGAAGGCAGCGGCCACGAACACGATGGCGTCGATACCGCCGGGCACATCGGCGAAGGTGACGTGCACCGATTCGTCGTCACCGGAGGCGGCGCCGGTCTGCTCGTCACCGGTGTGCTGGACCGCGCCGTTGCCCATCGGGTCCAGCGAGTCCAGGCCGGCGAAACGCACCGGCTCGGAGCCTTGCATGAGAATGGCGATCAGATCCAGGTCCACCCCGCGCTTGCGGCGCAGCAGCCCCATCGCGCCGCCACTCGTGCCCGCCGACGGATCCCAGCTCACCCCGACCGTCAGTTTGGTGATGCCGTTGAGGTCCGCGGCGCCATCTTCTTTCTTGAGCGTGATCATGGGTTTCACAGTACAAGCGATCTGTATCCCGGTGCGGCGCAGAATGTTCCTGCTCACATCGGCGCGAGGTGCGTGCTGTCTAGGGCGTTCGACGCCTGCGGTAGCGGACGGTGCACGGCTGCTGTAACTGCACCACCATCTTGCTGTGATCGTTGCGGTAACTGTCGGAAGGCTGGGCCATTTCGAACTCCCAGTCGCGCAGCAGGATCGAGAAAATGGCCTTCAGCTGCATGAGCGCGAACGCCGCGCCGACACAGCGATGCCTGCCCGCGCCGAACGGGATCCATGTCCATCGGTTGACGATGTCTTCCTGTTGGGTGTCGATATAGCGGTCCGGGTCGAAGTTCTCGGGGTTCGGGAAATCCTCGGGGATCCGGTTGGAGATGGCGGGAGTGGCGGCGACCAGGTCGCCTTCCGAGATCCGATGCCCGCAGACCTCGAAGTCGCCCTTGGCGACGCGCATCAGGATGATCAGCGGCGGATGCAGTCGCAGTGTCTCCTTCAGCACGGCCTCGAGCTGTGGAATCCGGCGCAGCGCGGCGAAACTGACGTCGGAACCGTCGGCGTACAGTTCGCCGAGCTCGTCGACAACCCTGGTCAGCAGGTCAGGATGCCGGAGTAGTTCGATCACCGTCCAGGCCGCGGTGCCGGAGGTGGTGTGGTGGCCCGCGAACATCATCGAGATGAACATGCCGGTGATCTCGCTGGCGCTGAAGCGCGGATGGCCGTGCTCGTCGGTGATGGTGATCAGGATGTCGAGCATGTCGCGATCCGCTTTGCGCGCAGGCGGGTTCGCGACGCGGCCGACCATGATGCCCTGCACCAGCTCGACGAGTTCGCGACGCGCCTCGTCGCGGCGGCGGAAGCTTTCGATCGGCGCGTAGGGGTCCACGTAGGCCAGCGCGTCGGTGCCGCGCTCGAGATCGTGGTAGAGCCGCGCGAAGCGGTCGTCGAGTTCGTCACGGAATCTGGTCCCGATCAGGCAGGCCGAAGACGTGTAGATGGTCAGTTCGGCAAAGAAATCGAGCAGGTCGATCTCGCCCGCGTCGTCCCAGCGCGCGAGCATCCGCTCCACCTCGCGCTCGATCGTCGCGGCGTGCCCGCGCATCTGCTCACCGCGTAGCGCCTGGTTGTGCAGCATCTCCTTGCGCCGCTCGGGGCTGGCGTCGAAGACAACGCCCGCGCCGAAGATCGGCTTCATGAAGGGGTAGGCGGCGCCCTGATCCAGATCCTCGTCGCCGGCGCGGAAGAAGAACTCGTTGGCCTGCGCGCCCGAGAGCATGATGACGCGCCGTCCAGCCAGGTCGAACGACCCGACATCGCCGCATTCGGCCCGGACTCGGCGCATCAAAGCCAGTGGATCGACCCGGAACTCATCGAGGTGGCCGTGTTCGTGCTCGCCTCCGGAAACCCGCCGCGGTGTGACCAGGGTCATTGGAAAGTCCTCCCGGGATAGCTGCCCAGACCTACGATGGACACGTGTCTGGACAGTACTACGACACGTAAGGCCGGGCAAGCAATCCGGCACCGCGAGCGGGGCAACGACGCACCCGTCTCCAGGCAGGTGAGTAATGCGTTCGAAGCAACAGACCGATGGGCCGCGATGGGTAATCGCCCGAAGCATCTGGCGGCCTTTGCGCTTGAAAATTGCCGGTGCTGCCCTGGTTGTCGCGATGGCCGCCGTCATTGCCGGTGTGCTGTCGATGTATTCGGGCAGGTACATCTCGACCGCATCGGTAACCGTCGACGCGCCGCGCGCGGGACTGGTACTCGACCCCGATGCCAGGGTGAAGTTTCGCGGCGTGGAGATCGGCCGGGTGGCGGCGATCGCCCGAGCCGGGGACCGCGTGCGGCTGCGTTTGGATCTGGACCCCGATCTGCTGCGTCTCGTCGAGGAGATCTTCGGCGGCAGATACCCTGGCGCATATTTCAACTCGAGCTTCATGTTCGCGGCCGAGCCGTACAAATACCCAGACGACCTGCCGAAAGTGAATGCCACCGGCGGCCCGCATTGCCACGGTGTAGATGACCGGGTGCCCGGCAGTCACTCCGACTACATCGTCACCGACACCGGCGAAGGCCGCCCATTCATACCGTCGACCACCCCGCACCCGAACAGCCCGCCGGTATTCGAGCTGCTCTTCGCCGGGCTGCCCGGCATGGGCGGGCGCTAGCCTGACGCTCAGCTGTCAGGCTGTATCGCCAGAGCGAAAACCGCTTTACGCGGGCTGCGGAAGAGCAAAGCCGGGTACGGCATCTGGCGTGCCGTTGGCGGAACGCTGCTCAGATCACCCATTCGAAGGCTTCGGCCTTCGAGCGAGCTCCCTCGGCGGTGCGGGAGCGGTTGGGTTCGCCGAGGTCTGTCAGCAGATCTTGGGAGAGTTCGACCAGGGCGGCCAGGGTGGTGGGGGTGAACCAGGTGGGGCGGGTGGCGAAGAGGATGTCTTCGGTGGAGGTGTTGCCGCTGGCGCCGGGGGCGAAGGGGCAGCCGCCGAGGCCCCCGAGAGAGCCGTCGACCATGGTGGCGCCCGCTGCGACGGCGGCGAGGGTGTTGGCGATGCCCATACCCCAGGTGTCGTGGCCGTGGAAGACGATGCGTCGAGGCGGGGTGCGGTGACGGATCGCGGAGATGAGGGCGGTTACCTGAGCCGGGTCGGCTTGGCCGAGGGTGTCGGCGATGACGATGTCGGTGGCGCCTTCGGTACGCGGGTCGTTGGCGATGGCGAGGACCCGTTCGGGATCTACCGGGCCGTCGAAGGGGCAGGTGAAGCTGGTGGCCAGGCAGAGTTGGATTTCGCCGCCCGCGTCGTGGGCGAGGCGGACCGCGTCGGGCATGGCCGCGACGCTGTCCTCGGTGCTGCGGCCGATATTGGCCTTGTTGTGCGCGTCCGAGGCGGAGAAGCAGTATTGGAAGTTGCGCACGCCGGCGGCCGCCGCTTTTTCGACGTGCCGGGGCGTGGCCACCCAGACCCAGCAGCGTCGCAGCTCTTCGGGAGTCAGCACGGCGATGAGGTCCATGGTGTTGGCCATCGGCGGCACCAGATCCGGGCGGGCCATGGAGCCGATCTCCAGCGCGGGCACACCGAGCCCGAGCAGGCGACGGACGATGTCGGCCTTGCGCTCCACGGGCAGCACCTTGCCGGTGAGCTGAAGCCCGTCGCGCAGCGTCACGTCGCGCAGCACCGACTCGGTCAGCACCGTCATTTCTTCTCGCGCACTTCCTGCGGCACGCACATCACGCCACCGCACGGCTTCCCGTTCCCCACCGCCGGGTTGGGATGCACGGTGGGTCGGCGCGGTGTCGGTGCGCGCAGCTCAAATGCCGAACGCCCTGGTGGCCGCCTGCGGCCATACACCCGACGAGTCATGAGGCCTCCAGTACAAGCACTGCGCGATTGTCCCTCACAACGCCCTCCCGTGTCTTACGGGAGTTCCCGCGCAGCACGTGCGCCGGGTGACCATGTCTCATTTCTGCCTCACTTTCCAGACACGCACGCGCGTGGTCGGCGCGCTCGCAAGCGCGCGTCAACCGGACGTCGGCGTCCGAATCCGCCGGCTGTACGCGCGGCACCTGCGCGGCGATCCAGGCTTCCATCACGGGATCGCACCCGGGACGTGCGGCGGTCATGACCCCTCCAGCGCATCGATGTCGGCGTCGCTCATGCCGAGCAGTTCCGACAACACCTCGCGGGTATGCGCACCGAGATCGGGGCCGACATTGCGGATGGGCAGCGACTGCTCGCCGATCACCGGGACGATGCCGGTGAAGCCGACCGTTTTCGGTTGCGCGGCGCCGACATCTACGGGGAAGGGCTGGATCATATTGCGCGCTTTGTACTGTTCGTCGGCGACGATATCGGCGGCGGTGTAGATAGGGCCGCACGGAATGGCGGCCGCCTCGAGCAGCTTCAGCGCCTCTTCACGGGTATGCGTGAGCGTCCACTCGGCGATCGAGGCGTCCAGCCGCTCACGGTTGCGCCAGCGGCCCGCGTTGTCCTGCAGGTCAGGGTCGGCGGCCAGGTCCTGGCGGCCGATCACGGCCATATAGCGCTGGAAGATGGCGTCGCCGTTGCCGCCGATAATGATGCTGACGCCGTCGCGGCACGGGTAGGCGTTGCTCGGTGCGATGCCTTCCATCCGGCCGCCGACGCGTTCCCGGTTGATGCCGTAGGCGAGGTAGTCCGGTACCAGCGATTCCATCACCGACAGGATCGCCTCGTTGAGGGCGACATCGATGATGCGCTCCCCCAGCGGCATCGACTCGGCCCGCTGCGTGCGCTGGAAAAGCGCCATCACCGTGCCGAACGCCGCGTAGATCCCCGCGATGGAATCACCGATGGAGACGCCGGTACGCACCGGCGGCCGATCCGGGTCGCCGACGAGTTCGCGCAGGCCACCGACGGCCTCGGCGACGGCGGCGAAGCCTGGCCGCGACGCCATCGGCCCGGTCTGCCCGTATGCGGAGATCCGGGTGATCACCAGATCAGGATTGACCTCGTTCAACACCTCGGGCCCGAGACCCCACTTCTCGAGCATGCCCGGCCGGAAATTCTCCAGCAGCACATCGCACCGGCGGATCAGATCGAGCACGATGCCACGCCCCGCCTCGGTGCGTAGATCAAGGGTGATCGACTTCTTGTTGCGATTGACGGTGCGATACAGCATCGAGGTGTCGCCGCCGTAGAGCCGCCAGTTGCGCAACTCGTCCCCGACCTTCGGCCGCTCCACCTTGATGACCTCGGCGCCGAAGTCGCCGAGGATGCGCCCGGCGGTCGGCGCGGCGATGTAATTGCCGAGTTCGAGGACGCGCACCCCGTCCAACGGCCCAGTACTCATGGCCACCAGTGTGGCCTATCCCCATCTCCACCACCCGCCCACCCGCCGCACGAGCGGCACCTTGCTGCGCCGAACGTCGAGCGGCCCCCTCAACGATGTGCCACTCGACGATCGACACCGGCTCGGCACCCGGGCGAGCGGGTGGTGTGAGTCTGGTTGTGCCGGTCAGGAAGCCAGGCGGATCGGCTCGTCGATGGTCGAGTAGTGCTCGGCGTTGCCGGCGAGGATGGTGCTCGCGGTGCCGTCGACGCCGACGGGGATGTCGCCGGCCAGGGTGATGCGGGTCAGCTTGCGGGGCTGGTCGTCGTAGTCGTCGATGGCGTAGTGCTGGGTGGCGCGGTTGTCCCAGATGGCGACGTCGCCCGGGGCCCAGTTCCAGCGGGTGGTGTTTTCCAGCCGGGTCACCCGGTCCTGGAACAGGCGGAAGAGGGCCTGCGACTCGGTGCTGGACAGGCCGACGAAATGCTTCACGAAGTGGCCGACCAGCAGGGCGCGCTCGCCGGTCTCGGGGTGCACCCGCACCACCGGGTGCTCGGTCTCGTAGTAGCTCGACTGGAACTCGGCACGGTAGGCCTCGGTATTGGAGGTCGACTTGTCGACGTTGCGCGCGGCGTAGTCGTAGACGTTGGTGTGCACGGCGCGCAGGTTCTCGGCCAACCGCTTGAGCGGCTCGGGCAGCGAGTTGTATGCGGCGACGGTCGAGGCCCAGGTGGTCGAACCGCCGTAGGACGGCAGGTGCACCGCGCGCAGGATCGAGGCCTTCGGGATCCGGTCGACGAAGGTGACGTCGGTGTGCCAGCTGTTGGCGCGGCCGTGCTCGGAATCGATGGCCAGGCTCTTGACGCCGTGCGAGGTGACCGTCGGGTGCGGCGTGGTCGGGCTGCCGAGCAGCTCCGCGAACGCGTACTGCCCGTCCTCGTCCAGGTGGTCCTGGCCGCGGAAGAAGATCACCTTGTGCTCGAGCAGCGCACGCCGGATCACCTCGACCGTCGCCGAGTCCAGGTCGCCGCCGAGCCGGACATTGTCGACCTGAGCGCCGATGTGGGCGCCGAGCTTGGTCACCGAGGTGGTAGCGGGAGTGGCGTAGTCGACCGTCATGGGATCACCTTCGCTGTTCGAGACTGATTGATGCGGTGTTGAGCACATCACTCGAAATGCCGCGCCAACCAGGGTTTCCGTCGCCATGATCACAATTGCAGTGCGCGCGCAATAGGCGCTTGTGCGGCGTCAGTTCACATGTTCACGCAGGTAGGCAAGGTCGGCGGCGACACCTTCTGCGGGGGTTTCGAGGATTACCGGGGCGTCGGCGGTGCGGCACACCTCGGCGAGCAGCTGCGGGTCGATGGTGCCGTCGGCGAAATTGGCGTGCCGATCGGCGCCGGAATCGAACTCGTCGCGCGAAGAGTTCACATGCACGAGGTCGATTCGGCCGGTAATCGCTTTGATCCGTTCGACGACGCCGACGAGTTCCTCACCACCCGCCCAGGCGTGGCAGGTGTCGAGGCAGAAGCCTGCGCCGTAGTCGCCGACCGCGTCCCACAGCCGGGCGATCGAATCGAAATGCCTGGCCATGGCATGGTTTCCGCCCGCGGTGTTCTCGATCAGAATGGGCACCGCGAAGCCGCCCTTGTCCTGCTGGCGTTCGAACAGCTTGCGCCAGTTATCGATTCCGGTGTCGATCTCGGCGTCGGATCGGACGTGGCCGCCATGCACGACAAGGCCGAAGGCGCCGAGATCCGCCGCGGCCTTCGCCTGCTGCGCCACCGCGTTGCGCGACGGCATCCGCAGCCGGTTGTTCAGGCTCGCCACATTGATTTGATAGGACGAGTGCACGACCACGTCGATCGGACTCGCGAGGATCTCCTCGGTCCGTGGATGCGGGGTCGGCTTGTCCCAGCTCTGCGGATCGACGACGAACAGCTGGATGACATCGGCGCCGAGTTTCTCACCGAAACCGATCGGATCGCTGTCGAGCCGGACGTGTGCTCCAATGCGCATGGGGCCACTTTATCGACTGGCACCGACAAGCCGGGAGCAACCGATACATAGGCCGAATCGATGGGCGAATGCCCGCACAACGAGTCTGTTGCATCGCGACGGCGCACAGAGATACATCGGTAGGATCCAGGTGCTCGACCCGATGAGGGGGGTGAATTCAACTGTGTTGCGCAAAGGCGACGTCTTCGCGGGCTATGCCATCCAGCGCGTGCTCGGCCACGGCGGCATGGGCACCGTCTATCTGGCCAAGCATCCGCGGCTGCCGCGGCTGACCGCGTTGAAGCTGCTGAATCCGGAGCTCTACAGCGACACCGAAATCCGCGGCCGCTTCGAGCGCGAGGCCGACCTGGTCGCCCAGCTCGACCATCCCAATATCGTGACCGTCTACGACCGCGGCGCGGAAGACGAGCAGCTGTGGATCTCCATGCAGTTCGTGCCCGGGGCGGACGCGTCCTGCGCGGATGTGAACGTGCTCGCGCCGGGCCGAGCGGTGCAGATCGTGGGCGACACCGCCATGGCCCTGGATTTCGCGCATGCCAACGGCGTGCTGCACCGTGACGTGAAACCGGCCAACATCCTGCTGGCCAAAGCGCCGATCGGACAGCCCGAACGGGTGCTGCTCACCGATTTCGGCATCGCGGGCGTGCGCGACAGCGACACCACGCTGAGCTCGGCGGGCTCGATCACCGCGACCCTCGCCTACGCCGCACCCGAACAACTGCTCGGGCTGCCGCTGGACGATCGGGCCGATCAATACGCACTCGCATGCACCCTGTTCTGGATGCTGACCGGTGTCAGCCCGTACTCCGGCGGCAACCCGGCCGCGGTTATCAACGGCCATCTCCACGGACCGGTGCCGTCCGTGTGCCACACCAGGCCGGGCATTCCACCCGCACTCGACGGGGTACTCACGCGGGCGCTGGCCAAACGATCGGCAGACCGGTTCGGCAGCTGCTCGGAGTTCGCGGCGGCGGCACGATGGGCGCTCTCGTCCAGCGGGCCGCAACACTCGCACCACCCGAACGGATCGCCGCGCACCGCACACCCCGCACCCGGCCTGCCGCCCGTCGGTACGACGCCGCCACACCACGCGCCGGCCAACCACCTGCCGCCACACCCCCTACCCCAGCACGGCCCGCGATCACACCACGCCGCACCGTATGGCCCGCCGCCGCCGCACCACGCCGCACCAGGCCACGCTCCGCAACAACCTGCATGGGCATCCTCAGCACAACCGCAGGCCGCTGCGACGCACGCCGCATCTCCTGCCACGCGACAGCAATCCACGCCACCACACCCCACACCGCCGCAGGCCACAACGCCGTATACGGCGCACCCACAAGTCGTTCCACCACACGCCGCGTCTCCTACCGCGCAGCAATTCACACTGCCGCAGTCCACAACGGCATACGCCGCGCACCGGCAGTCCGAATCACCGCGCCCGGCGTCTCCTGCCGCGCGCCGACCTGTGCCGATGCCATCCGAAACCCGGGCTCCACAAGATAATTCGGCGCCCAACGACCATTCGGTACCGCAGCGGACCGAGAATTCGCCGCAGGCCGTGGTAACACCGCCATCCCTGGCATCCTCCACCCCATCGGCACGACACAGCACCGAGGTTTCACCCGAGCAGCAGGGGCGGGCCGGGAACGCTGTGCCGACCGGATCCGCCGCAACGCCGCCGAGCGCGGCGGCACCGCGGATGCCGCTGCCACCGCGACGGAAGCCGCGTCCGGGAACCATTGCGCTACCAGATATTCGGGCGCGACCGGCCAGGTCGACGCCGCCCGATTCGGCGCGGCGCGGCGGGCGGCAACCGCCCGAACCACCCCCTCCACCATAGCTTTTCGCTATAGAATGGGCGGCTCGAGCTGCCCGAAAACTGCTAAGGTTTCGATGTTTTTCGCGCACGGGTCGGGCCGATCGCGCGTACTTATGCCGTACGTCTACACATCGGTGGGTCCCGATGTGCGGCGGGAAGTGGAGCAGACATGCTGGCCAGCGGTGACGTTTTCGCCGGCTATGTCATCGATCGGCAACTGGGTCGCGGTGGCATGGGTTCGGTCTACCTGGCGAAACATCCGCGGCTACCGCGGATGACGGCGCTGAAGCTGTTGAACAGGGAGATGTTCTTCGACAAGGAGGTGCGGGCGCGGTTCGAACGGGAGGCGGATCTGGTCGCCCAGCTCGATCACCCCAATATCGTCACGGTGTACGACCGCGGCCTCGACGACGAGCAGCTGTGGATCTCGATGCAGTACGTCGACGGCATCGACGCCGCGTCGGTGGATCCCAAGACACTGCCGCCGGAGCGGGCGGTGCAGATCATCAAGGAGACCGCGGACGCGCTCGACTACGCCCACGGCATGGGCGTGCTGCACCGCGACGTGAAGCCCGCGAACATCCTGCTGGCTCGCTCGGGCGCGGGCCGCGGCGAACGGGTGTACCTGACCGACTTCGGCATCGCCCGGCTGCGCGACGACACCGGCCATCTCACCCAGACCGGCACCTTCACCGCGACGCTCGCCTATGCCTCACCCGAGCAGCTGACCGGCGCCACACTCGACCATCGATCGGATCAGTATTCGCTGGCCTGCTCAATGTTCTGGCTGTTCACCGGCACCGGCCCCTTCGCCGCGACCAACCCGGCCGCGGTGATCCAGGGACACCTGCAGGCCGCGCCGCCCGCGCTCAGCAGCGCCCGCCCCGGACTGCCCTACGCGCTGGACAGCGTGCTCGCCAGGGCTATGGCCAAGCGGCCGGAGGACAGGTACGCCTCCTGTTCGGAGTTCGCGGCCGCCGCACGCCACGCCCTCACCAATCCGAGCGTGCCGTCGATGCCGGTGGTCGGCGGGCCGCGCCCCATCACCGGGCCCGCCGTTCCGCTGACCGGCGGACCTCGCCCGCAGACCGCACCGCCGATTCCCGTGACGGGAACACCGTTTCCGGTGGCCAACGGGCCGGGTCCGCGCACGAGCGGGGCACACCCGCTGACCGGACCACCCGTCGCCAACACCCCACCGCGCACGCACGCGCAGCCGCCTGTGCAGACCGGCCCCGCCCCGCAGCAGCCGAACCCGTACCAGCAGCCCACATTCGGATTCCACGCACCACCCGGACCGCCGAATGGTGGTGGCGTGCGGCCGATCCCACATGGTCAACCGCCGCGACACAAGTCCAACACCGGACTCATCATCGGGATCAGCGTCGGCGTGGTGGTGCTGATCGTGGTGGCGCTCGGCATTATCGGAGCGGTCACCGACGATTCGTCGTCGACCAGCAGCACCAGCACATCCACGTCGTCCACGTCGAGCAACCGCGGCACGGTGACCCCGAGCATCGAAGCGATCAGCACCGAATTCGGGCGCATGGTGCCTACGTCCAAGTCCGGCGACACCGGCTACAACGGCGCCCATTGCATCGCGGCCGATTCGACCTCGCCGTCACCGCCGACCACCGGCTCACCGGATTTCGGCAAATGGCTCTACGAGTGGGATTGCTACGGCGGCGGTGAGACCGCCAACTCGGACCCCTTCTACACGATCTTCGTCTACGAATCCGCCGCGGACGTGCAGGCCATGGTCGACGCCCTGCCGACGAATACCAAGTCGACCGACACCAACGGCGGTATGTCGTACACGAACTACAAGTACACGAACGACGGGCCCAAGATCATCACCGTCTTCACCGGCGACAAGGATCGCGCCCAATTCGCCATGTACACCGACGGTCTCGCGGGCAGCATCGACAAGGCCATGCGCTGGTGGCGCACGGCGCCGCTGAACTGACGCGAAAACCGTTCGCATCCGAGGGCTACTGCTCGGCACAGGTGAGGGGTGGGGACGGCGATCCCGGGCGACACGGTCGAACTGACCATGCGATCGGGTCGCTCGGTTCCGCTCGGGCCGGGCCTCGGCTTCGTCATCCGCGAGGGCGGGCGCACCGTCGGTGCGGGCACGGCGCTCGGCACCGACTAGCGGTGGCGATGCGGGGAGCCGCGATGTTCCTGCGGCTCCCCGCATTCACGGCCGATTTCTACTGTGCCGCATCGTCGTCCGGGAGGTGCGATTCCGGATCCAGGGTCGGCACCCTGGTGGCGCGCATCGACAGGAAGGTATCGAGCAGCGCGAGTCTGTCGACGGTCAGCCCGGTTGTCATGGACGACAGTTCGTCCAGCAGAATCTCCGCTCCCGAGGCCACCTCGATCCCGGGCGATCCCGGGTCGACCCGACGCCACGGCAGCGCGATGGACCACGAGGGGTCGCCGCAGGCCCACGCCCACAGGACGGAACGGACCACCGTGTGCATGGTGGTGTACACCCGGAAATGCTCCGCCTCGGATCCGGCTCGGTGTTCGAGTTCGTAGACCCACTCGTAGCGGCGCGCCCCGATGTAGTTGTCGTCGTCGCGCGCCACGACCAGAAAGGGGTCGTCCGGATCGGTTCCCGCGACCACGAGGTCTTCCAGCAGCGGGGCGGTGAGGTACGGCAGCGTCCGCCCGTCACCGACGGTGACCATGACGTCGACGTGGCCACGTGGGTCGTAGAGATGCCCGGTCTGCACATCCAGCACCGCGAGGTCGCGATCCTTGGTCAGCTCCAGCACGGTGTGCAGGTGCCGGTTGCGGCCGGGCCCGGTGGCGCGCAGGACCGCTCCGCGGGAGTCCGCAATGGTGACGACCAGATCGTCGGCACTGGTGCGGCCGTTGGCCTCGGCCACGAACTCACACACATCAGGCGAGACGGCACCGCTGTAGGGATGAGCCCACATCTGCCGGTACCGCTCGAGTGCGTCGAGGGCGGTATCGACGTCGGCGGCCGGGGCTACCCCGAAATCGCAACTCACCCAATCGAGTTAACCCGATAACAATAGGTTCCCCAGGATTGGGGACTAGTGCGCAGTCGCTATCAGGTGAATGCGTAGTGCACGAATTCACCGGCCGGCTCGAAACCGATGGCCCGATAGATCTTGTTCGAGGTGGGGTTGTCGATATCGGCGAAAAGGCAGACGTCGATGCCCTCGGCGCGCAGCGTGTGCGCCACATGAGCGGTGAGAATG
Source organism: Nocardia sp. NPDC057440 (assembly GCF_042802915.1). Classification (NCBI taxonomy): domain Bacteria; kingdom Bacillati; phylum Actinomycetota; class Actinomycetes; order Mycobacteriales; family Nocardiaceae; genus Nocardia; species Nocardia sp. NPDC057440. The sequence goes on along the minus strand of NZ_JBHVDF010000009.1, from coordinate 194,293 downwards.
CCGGCGTAACCATGGCAGCGGTCGGCGGGCGGGGTGTAGACGGGGCCGATGCGGGACCAGCCGTACACGGGCGCCTGATGGGCCGCCAACGAGACCGGCCTGCCCTCGTTTTCCCATAGCCACCACCGCCCCGCCGCGATCCGCTTGCCCACGAGCGTCGCGTTCCACCCCGCTGGGCTCATGCCCGACTCGACCTGCATGGCCGCCGACCAAGCGAGGCACAGTTCGGTGTCGGATTCGACCGCGCGGCGCGGCGAACCGGCGGCCGCGGGGAACCGGAGCGTGCCGAGCCGATACAGGCGAGTGGTGTAAGCGTGCCGATACCCGACGCCGAGCATCGCACTCCAGCGGTCGCCGAACCGGGTGGCGGTCGAGATGGCCCCTTCGACTCCGCCTGCGTCGGGAGCGATCTCGGCAAGCGCCTCGGCGACGGCGTCCACGCAGCCGTCGGCGAGCTCACCGAGGTACAGGTCGCGACCCGCACCGCGCATCGCCACACCGAGCACCGTGCCGTCCTCGGCGTGCGCCGAGAGGAAACGCGACGGCGCGTTCGAGCCGTCCAAACCACTGGCGGAGTTGACGGCACCGGTGGTGATCACTGTGTGCCGCAGGGGGTCACGGCGCAGGAACGTCTCGGTCCGCGATCGGAACTCCGCGGGGTCCGTGGTGATCTCGATCCTCATGGGATCAGGCTAGAGCTCCGAACGTGATGCGCGCTCACGATTCTCGCGACCGCACACCGCACCGATACCGATACCGATACCGATACGTCGGGGTTTCAGCCGGTTTCGCCCACTCGCGCGCCTTCGGCGCGAAGCTTGAGCAGGACCAGACCCGCTGTGCACGCCAGAATCAGTCCGGCAACCGTGATTTCGACATGTAAGCCGGCAATGCCGAGGACAGCCCCGACGATTCCGCCGACGAAAATCAGCCAGCCCGATATCCGCGACAGAGTCGTGGACAGGGTGTGCACTGGCTGGTTCGACACCATATGCTGCGCCGTTGCCGGGGCCGCTGGTTCAGCGGCTGCCGACGAGGCATGCAGCGGAGTTGTCGAGTAAGCTCCCATCATCTACTCCTCGATGACGCCGATCAGAGTGTTGCTGTCGCGCAAATCGCACCGCGCGTCTCTCATCTGGATACAGGCGTCTCACGCGTAACTTTGATCACACGCTAGGCCACGGGACGTGGTTCATCCGCGACACGTGCCCGCGACACGCAAAGTAGATCAATTCGATATCTGAATTACAGATGTTTAAGATGCGCGTGTTCGGCGCATCGCCAGCAATTTCTCACCTGTGGCCGGGCCGCCCGGACTCGATTAGTGTGAGCCCGACTCGATACGCACGAGGAGTGTCACCGATGGAGAGCAGCAGGACCAAGATCGCCGGTCCGGCGATCGCCGCGGGCGCGGTCTCCCTCGGACTCGTCCTGATCGGCGCCTGTGGTGTCGGTAAACACGACACCTATGTCCCACCACCGCCGATCAAGTCTGCCGCCGATGCCGCACCGACGATGCGGGAAGGCTCCAGCGTGACGGTGCCGAAGGTCTTCATTCCGCCCTCACCGACCTGGAAGGTCGCCCCCAACGCACCGCGCAGGGATGTGGCTTTCACCGTGCCGCCGACGGCGGGGCCGGGGGAATCGACCACCCGGGCGCCTCGGACGACGACGTTGCGGGCCGACACCAGTCCGCTGCCGCCACCACCGATCGTCACGACCGAGGCCCCCGAACCGGTGACCGCGCCGCCACCCACGGTCGCACCGACGACACCGCCCGCCGAACCGACGCCGCCGCTGGCCACGACACCAGCCGCCGAGCCATCGGGCGGCGGCGAGTAATCCGATAACCCGTGACGGTGCGTGAGCTCACGGCCCACGCACCGTCATCCGGTTTCTAGAGCTCGGCCAGGTCGTATTCGCCGACCCCCGCGGTCAGCACCCGCAAGTGCTCGAAGCCGCCGCCGAGCGTGCGCTCGATGGCGGTGAGCCGGGCAACATAGTGGCCGACAGGGTATTCCGCGGTGACACCGATGCCGCCGTGCATCTGGATCGCTTCCTGACCGACGTGCCGTGCGGCCCGGCCGACCTGCAACCGGGCCCGCGACGCGACCACCGCGTCATCGCCACCGTCCGCCAGCGATGCCGTCGCGTAGAGGCTCATACTGCGCGCGAGCTCGAGCGAGACGTACATGTTCGCCGCCCGCTGGGTCAGGGTCTGGAACTTCGACAGCGTGACACCGAACTGCTTACGCGTGCGCAGATATTCGGCGGTCAGCCGCAGCGCCTCCTCCATCACGCCGATGGACTCCGCACACAGCCCGGCCTGGGCGTGCACGGTGGTCGACTCGATCGCCGACGCGGCGTCGAGGTTGTCACCGAGCAATTCCGCGGGCGCCTTGTCGAACTCGAGCTGTGCGCCACGCCGGCCGTCCACCGTCCGGTAGGACTTGCGAACCACGCCGGCGGCGTCGGGACCGACCAGGAACAGACCGACACCGCCACCGGGCAGCACGGCGCTCACCACGAGCTCATCGGCGCAGTCGCCATGCGGCACCGGGTTTTTGATGCCGGTCAGCACGTAGGAATCGCCCTGCGCCGTCGCAGTCGTGCCCAGCTCGGTGGACGGCCAGCGCACCCCGGGCTCGGCATGCGCGAAGGCGAGCAGCTTATTGCCCTCGACCACCTCGGGCAGGATCCGCTGCCGTTGCTCGGCACTGCCGACCCTGGCGATCAAGCCACCCGGCACCAGCACCGCGTCCAGGATCGGCTCCGGTGCGAGCCTGCGGCCGATCTCCTCCAGCACGAGGTCGGTCTCCACCGGCCCGGCGCCGACGCCACCGTCCTCCTCGGTGAAGCTCAGGCCGAGCACGCCGAGCTCGGCGAGCTGACGCCACACATCGCGGTTCCAGCCGAGTTCGGTGTCGGTGACCTTGAGCCGGGATTCGGGATCGTAGTTGCGGGCCAGCAGATCACGGACGGTGTCACGCAGCATGACCTGTTCATCGGTGAGTTCGAAATCCATGGTGTCGCCTCACAATCCGAGGATCGTGGAGGCGATGATGGTGCGCTGCACCTCGCTCGAACCTCCGTAGATGGTTGTCTTGCGGTAGTTCAGGTAGCCGGGGCCGCTGCGCTGCGCCCAGCCGGGCGAGGCGATGTCGTCGGCGTCGACCGGCACCGCGTCCTGGCCCGCGATATCGAGCAGCAATTCGGTGGCGGCCTGCTGCAGCTCGGAGCCACGCAGCTTCAGCACCGACGAGGCCGGATTCGGCTTGCCCTCGACGGAGTTGGAGACCACGCGCAGCTGGGTGATCTCCAGCGCGAGCAGTTCGTTCTCCAGCTCGGCGATCCGCGCCGCGAAGACCGGGTCCTCGAGCAGCGTGCCCGAGCCCGACTTGGTCTGGCGCGCATAGTCTTTCGCCACACCGATCTTGACCTTGGTGCGGCCGACACCGGTGATGCCGGTGCGCTCGTTGCCGAGCAGGAACTTGGCGTAGGTCCAGCCCATGTTCTCCTCGCCGACCAGCTGATCGGCGGGCACTCGGACGTTCTCGAAGAAGACCTCGTTCACCTCGTAGCCGCCGTCGATGAGCTTGATCGGGCGGACGGTGACACCGGGGCTTTTCACGTCGAACAGCAGGAAAGAAATGCCCGCCTGCTTCTTCGGCGCGTTCGGATCGGTGCGCACCAGGCAGAAGATCCAGTCCGCGTACTGCGCGAGCGTGGTCCAGATCTTCTGGCCGTTGACGATGTAGGAATCGCCGTCGCGCACCGCGGTGGTGCGCAGCGAGGCCAGGTCCGAACCCGCGTCGGGCTCGGAGAAGCCCTGGCACCACCAGATGTCCAGTGCCGCGGTCGCAGGCAGGAAGCGCTGCTTGACCTCTTGCGATCCGAACTGCGCGATCACCGGGCCGACCATCTGGGCGTTGAACGTCAGCGGCTCCGGCACCGAGGCCAGCTGCATTTCGTCCTGCCAGATGTGGCGCTGCATCGGCGTCCAGTCCTTGCCGCCCCACTCCACCGGCCAGTTCGGCACGGCGAGGCCATGGTCGTTGAGGATTTTGTGCGCGGTGACGATGTCGTCGCGGGACAGTTCGCGGCCGTATTTCACGCGCTCACGGATGTCTTCGGGGATCTCGGTCCGGTAGAACTTTCGCAGCTCATCGCGAAAGGCCACCTCGTCGGGGGACAGACTGATTTTCATACACATCTCCCGGTGTGTCTCGTACGTCCGAGTCAAACCTACCCTCCGGTAATCTCCCATTGCCTACTGGGTCACAGCGGGAGGACACGCACTCGCCCGCCCACCGCCACCGGCTAGCTCGGCGACGGAAACAACGAGCTGGTACCTTGCTGGGCGTGGGTTGGGGAACCCTGGGGATCGGTATCTAGGAGTAACGAGTGAACGGCAGACCCATCGCACGCGCGGCCGCGGCAGTGACCTCCCTCGGCATCGGTGCGGTGCTGGCACTCACCGGGACCGCGACGGCCGAACCGGTCGCGCCCTCGCCGGTCGACATCGGCCTCGCCCAGCTCAGCGGCACCGCGGGAACCGACACGGCCGCGCAGGCGGGTGTCGGCGCCCTACAGCAGTACACCAAGCTCGTCGACGTCGCAGAACTGCGGCACGTCGCGGGCACATTCATTCCGTTCGCGTACGCGGCGCCGACCTTCGGCTGCGGCAGCAACGGCCCCATCACCACCATCATCGCCGCGGCCACCGCCAACGGGCCCACCCCGAACGAGGGCGCGAACCCCAGCCCGGGCACCCTCCGGTTCAGCGCAACGCCCGCGCACTCGGGTTCGCCACTGGCCTCCGGACTGACGGTGGCCTGGATCAACATCAATACCGGCGCCAGCGGTCTCGACATGCTCGACGACAGGACCGAATACGGCCTGCCGACACTGTCGAAGGCCGTGGCGAGCGGATCGGGCACTGTCCTCGCCTCGATGTGGGGCATCATCGACTACCCGGGCGCGCACTGCGTGATGACCCCGACGGTCGGGATGTTCACGGTGCCCAACGCCCCCGCGCCCGCTCCGGCCGCGCCCGCCGCCCCCGGCGAAACGCCGTCGGACCCGGGCGCTGCGCAGCCCGCCCCCCGCTGACTCCAGCTCCCAGGCATCGCCGCGGCCGCTGTCCCGATGCTCACACAAGCGTCGATCGAGTCGAGCGCGGCACGGTCGATCAGCGAACCGCCCGACTCCGATCTCGTTGCCCGCGTAGCAATTCGGGTGCGGTCGTGCGGTGACCGCACCCGAATTCATTGCCCTCAGCGCAGCTTCGCGAAGAAGGTACTGACGTCGGCGGCGTGCATGTCCGGAAGTTCCATCGGGATGAAATGGTTGCCGGTGTTGCCTTCCGGCCAGTGCGCAATGATGTTGTCGCGCTCGGCAAGTCGGCGCATGAGGGCGGACCCGCCGGCGTAGACGCCGGTGGGGACCAGCTGCTGACCGGTGGGCCAGGTGAACCCGCCGTTGCCGTCGACACCGTTGTACATCGGCCAGGACGACGTGCCCGCGGTGTTGGTGAACCAGTACAGGCTGATGTTGGTCAGCAGATGGTCGCGGTCCATGACGTCTTCGGCCCGGTCTGCCAGCGGGGTGAATTCGTCGAACTTCTGCATGAGCCAGGCCAGCAGGCCGACCGGCGAATCGGTCCAGGCGTGCGCGAAAGTCTGTGGGGCCGAGCGCAATAGGACGTGGTGGTTGATACCCCCGGACATCCACTGCTGCATCTGATCCCATTCGGCGCGTTCGTCGGTGGACATGGTCGGCACATCGGCCTCGGTCGGCATCCCGATGCCGCCGTCGATGTGCACCCCGATCACCCGATCGGGCGCGGCGATCGCCATTTCGGGCGCGACGTAGGCACCGAGGTCACCGCCCTGCGTGCCGTAGCGCTGGTAACCGAGGCGGTCCATCAGCGTCACCCACATCTCGGCGACCCGGCGCACCGTCATGCCGGTATCGTGCGGCGCTTCGGAGAAGGCGAAACCAGGGACGGAGGGGATCACGACGTGGAACGCTTGCGCGGGATCGAGGTCGTGTGCGCGCGGATCGGTCAGCAGCCCAATAGTTTTGGTGAACTCCACGAACGAATTCGGCCAGCCGTGGGTGAGGATCAGCGGGAGCGCCCCGGGTTCGGGCGAGCGCACGTGCAGGAAATGCACGTCGAGGCCGTCGATTTCGGTGACGAACTGCGGGAACTCGTTCAGCGCCGCTTCCTGTGCCCGCCAATCGAATCCGGTGCGCCAGTATTCGGCCAGTTCCTTCAGGTAGTCGACACGGACTCCGCGCTCCCGGCCGACGCCGGGCAGCTGGGCCGACCAGCGGGTGCGCGTAAGCCGTTCGATCAGGTCGTCGACATCCGCCTGCGGGATGTCGATGCGGAAGGGGCGAATGGCCGTGCGGTCGTTTTCCATCAGGAGGGCTCCTTGCCGGTCAGTCGTTCGGTTCGTGATCAACGGTAGGATTCATATAGGACTATCTATGTCCTAGTTATCTGGAATCCTGAAAATCATGAACGACACCCCCGCTCGCCTGCTGCGGCTGCTCTCGCTGCTGCAGACGCCTCGCGAATGGCCGGGCAGCGAATTGGCCGACCGGCTCAACGTCACCGATCGCACCGTGCGCCGCGATATCGAGCGGTTGCGCGACCTCGGCTACCCGGTCGAAGCGACGATGGGCGCGCTCGGCGGCTACCGGCTGGTCGCGGGCACCGCGATGCCGCCGCTGCTGGTGGACGACGACGAAGCGGTCGCCATCGCGGTCGGACTGCGCGCCGCCGCCGGATACGCCGTCGCGGGCATCGAGGAGGCGTCGGTGCGCGCGTTGGCCAAGGTGGAGCAGGTGCTCCCCGCGAAATTGCGCAGGCGAGTTCGGGTCCTCGGCGCCGCGATGACGCTGCCGAACGATGACGGCCCCTCCGTCGACCCGGACGTGCTGACGACACTGGCCTCGGCCGTAGCCAACAGGGAGCGAGTGCGCTTCGCCTACCGCAGCGGCGCAGGCACCCCAACCCGCCGCCATGTGGAACCGGCCGGGCTCGTCGCCGCCCGCCGCCGCTGGTATCTCGTTGCCCACGACATGGAACGTGACGACTGGCGCGTCTTCCGCCTCGACCGGATCGAACGCCCACAGGCCACCGGCGCGCGCTGCACCCCACGCGAACTTCCCGCCGCCGATCCCGCCGCGTATGTGGCCGGACGCCGAACCGATTGGGGCACACCCACTTACCGCGTCAGCGTGACAATCCACGCACCGGCCGGAAAGGTCGCGGGCCGACTGGGCGACACCCTGGGCGACCTAGCCGCGATCGATCGCGACTCCTGCCTGCTCGAGGCCACCCGCGACGACTCGCCGGAGTGGTTGGCACACCGCCTGATCGGACTCGGCGTCGACTTCCAGGTGCACGAGCCACCCGCCTTGGTCGCACACCTGCGCACTATCCGCACCCGGATCACCACAGCCATCACGGAGTGATGCGGACCCGGCTACGCGGTCGTCATCCGACACCAGTGGCTGATCTCGCGCCGATGGTCGGCCTCGTCGCTTCGATGTGACGATTCGGCTTGCGTCAGTGCGCGATCCTGAGCTGATCACCAGACAGTGACGGTAGACCCGACTTCCAGGGACAACACTTATTCCGCTGTGGCGGCACGATATTCGGCGCTTGCGGTCATGACGACACCGCCGCCGGAACCGACTCCTGAACCCGTGTCGGACGCAGCGCCAACGCGACGACGCCTGCGGCGAGCGCCGCGGAGATACCGAGCAGGAAGGCTCGGTGCGAGGCGTTCAGTGCGGCCTGCAAGGTGATCGGTGAGCCGATGATGGCGATCAGAATGGCGGTGCCGAGCACTGCGCCGAACTGGCGGAAGGCGGCGCCGACCGCGCTGGCGGAGCCGTAGCGGTCGGCCGGGACATTGGCTAGCGAGGCGGCGCCGAGGGCTGGGAAGGCCAGCCCGATACCGATGCCGACCAGCGACTGGCCGGGGAGCCAGGTGCCGAGGAAGTCGGGCTCGGCCCCGCTGCCGCGTAGGACGAGTAGGCCGATGGCATAGACGATGGTGCCGGGGACGATCACCGCTCGGTGGCCGTACCGGTCCGCGATGCGGCCCGCGGGGATGGCGACCACGGTGGTCACCAACGGGCCGGGCAGCACCGCCAAACCCGCCTTCAGAATGCTGTATTGCCAGACACCGGTGAGGAAAAGGATGTTGCCGAGGATCATCGAGAAGAAGGCGACGGCGAACAACAAGGTGCCGACGTTGCCGATCGCGAAGCTCGGTATCCGCATCAGCACCGGGTCGACCACCGGTTGCGGGTGAACCAGGCACCGACGCACCAGCCAGCCGATCAGCACCGCCGCGGCGACGAAGCAGGCCACCGTATCGAGGCTGTCCCAACCCCAGCTGTCGCCCTGGATGATCGCCAGCGCGAGCAGCCCGAGTCCGGCCGCGGACAGCACCGCGCCGATCAGGTCGGGCAGGGCGGTCGCGTTGTCGTCCTTGCTTTCGCGGAGCCCGGATCGACCCGCGGCGAGAATCAGCAGCCCAACCGGAATGTTGATCAGGAAGATCCAGCGCCAGTCCGCGATCTCGATGAGGAGACCACCCAGCGGCGGTCCGGCCCCCGCCGCGAGCGCCGCCGCCGCGCCCCAGATCCCGACGGCCGCGGCCCGCCGCTCCGAGGGGAACTCGGGCAGCAGCAGCGCCAACGAGACCGGCGCGATGACGGCCGCGGCCACGCCCTGCAGCGAGCGGGCGCTGACAAGTAGCTGCCAGTTCGGCGCCAATGCACACGCGATCGAGGTGATGACGAAAAGGCCTATCCCCCAGAGCAGCACGCGCTTGTGTCCGAGCCGGTCGGCGAGCCCACCCGCGGGAACGAGCAACGCGGCCATGGCGATGAAGTACGCGTCGAGCACCCAGCTCAATTGCGCCCGGCTGGCCGCGGGGTAGGAGGCCGCAATGTCGGGAAAGCTCACGTTGACGATCGAGGTGTCGAGGAAGGCGAGAAACGCGCTCCCGCAGATGGCCGCTAGCGCCAGCGCGCGTCTTTGGAACATGCGTAGACGCTAAGCGGCGTCGTTGCAATTTGCAACGGATAGGCTGGGGGCGATGAAACACGACGATCTGCTGGCGAGTAATTGCGCGATCGAACGCTCCGGAGCGGTTCTCGGTGAGCGCTGGGTGATTGCCATCCTGCGCGCAGCCTATTTCCGCGCCCGCACCTTCGAGGACTATCAGCGCAAAACCGGCATCGCACGAAACATCCTGACCGAACGGCTCAACCGCCTGGTCGCCTTCGGCATCATGGAACGCCGCGTCTACGCCTCCGGCCCGCAGCGCGCCCTGCACGAATACCACCTCACCACCGCCGGAATGGATCTCTATCCGGTCGTCGCCGCCATCCTCGCCTGGGGCGAGAAGCACACGGGCCTGATCAACGGCGCCCCCACAGAACTGGTGCACCGCACCTGCGGCGAAGTGACGCACGCCAAAGTGGTGTGCGATTGCTGCGGTGGCGAGCTACACCCGCACGACATCGAGGTCCGTCCCGGCCCCGGCGCGAAAAGCCCGGCGCCACCGTGGACGCCGATCGGCTGACCTCGCCGCCCCGGCGAGTACTCGCGGCTAGCGCGGGAGCCGGATGCGCAGGATCGCGCCGCCCTCGGTGCCGGCAAGCAGTTCGTCGGGATGACCGGGCACGGCCGCGACCGAGGTCATCGGCTGGTCGGTGAGCACGGTGCAGGCGGCGTTCGTGTCCGGGTCGATACGGACCAGTTGGCCGGAGATGGTGGTGACGTACAGGATGCCGTCCCGGTCGACCAGGTCGTCGGCGAAGTCGGGAATGCCGGGCAGCGTCGAGGACAGGTCGGCGACGACGGATCGGACGGACGGATCGTCGATGGACATGCGCAGCACACGACCGAGTGGATTGCCGTTCGACGTCAGATAGAGCGAGCGATCACGAACGACGATGCCGTTGGCAGTGGCCGTGGTGGCCCGCGCGGTCCACTCGGTATCGACGACACCGTCCCTGCGGACACGGATCACACCGGAGGTGGCCGCCACATAGAGATTGCCCGCCTGATCGAAGGCAGCCCCGTTGGGCATGGTGAAACCGGAAACGAACGTCTCGGGCTTCGGGTCGGCAGCGGTGGGGTCGAACCGCACGACACCGCCCGGTCGCAACACGCTGGTGGGTGAATCGCCGTAGACGACGTAGAGCAGTCCGTCGGGTCCTTGACGCACCGCACCCGGGTATTCGACGGGAACTCGCGCGGTCAGCGCGCCCGAGCTGTCGTAGCGCTGGACTTCATTGCGGTAGAGGCGCGACACCCACAGGTTGCCCTGCGCGTCATAGCCCACGTTCTCCGACCAGTCGAGGATCGGAACACCTGCGGGCACCGCGGTTGCGGCCCGCGCGGGGGCGCACGCGGCGATCGGCTCGGCGGTAGCAGGGGTAGCGACCCCACCGCAGGCGACGGCGACCAGTGCGGCGATCGGCCAGCAACGATGAATTCGACGCACCCGGCACCTCTGCTCTCGAGACGAACACTGCTCGTCCAGCAGTTTAGACACTGTGCGAATTAGGCGATGAAGTCGACTGATTCGCACAAGATTTGGCACTATCTGTAGATGCCCTTTTTCGTCGGCGCTCGTGGCCGTATGCACTATCGGCGGTGGCCGGTCGCAAACGACGGCGACAGAGCGGGTGTGATCGTATTACTGCCCGGTATCGGACAGCACAGCGGGCACTACCACCGCTTTGCGCGGACGGCGCGCGCCGCCGGGATCGAGGCATGGGCGCTGGACACCTCGGGCTACGGGCTGAGCGAAGGCGATCCGAGCAACCCGGGAACCCTGGCCGAACTGGTGGCGGACGCGACCATGCTGATCGAGCTGGTGCGGGCCGAGCTACCGGGCACGCCACTGATCCTGATGGGTCATTCGCTCGGGGCCGTCACGGCGCTCGGCGCACTCGGCGCGGCGGTGCCCGACCGGGCATCGGCGACCGACGACCTGAACGCGGTGGAGGCGGATTACCCGCGGACTCCGAGCCTGTCGCCGAGCGCGCTGGTCGGGCTGGTGTTGTCCGGAGTGCCGAAGCGGGCGCTCGGCGGCGGCGTACCCGGTGCGCCGGGATCGCCATTGCCCGGGTCGCTTCCGGTGCTGGCAGTGCACGGTGTCGAGGATCGGCGCGCGCCGATCGAGGCGATGAGGGTCTGGACTGGACGCCACGAATCGGTAGATTTACGCGAATACGCCGACACCGGACACGATCTGCTGCACGAGCCGGTGCATGCGCGGGTCGCCGCCGACATCGCGGAGTGGGTGCAGGGTGTCGTCGTGGGGTTGGCACGACACCGATGAGCTGAACGCAGCACGATGAGGAAGGGGGACGGCGAGATGCAGTCGAAAGTGACAGCCCTCGACACCGCGGTAGACGAGGGTGAACTGTGGATCGACGGCCTATTGGTCGCCGAGGGCGCGCCGGAACGGTGCGCCCTGCGCTATGAACAGCTCGCCGATCAGGTCGAAGCGCAGATCCAAGTGCTCGCCGCGGCGACCTCACTTCCCGGGTTCGGCGGATTCGGCTCCGGTGACGCGCTGCGCCGCGGCTTCGAGACCAAGGCCGACGGCGCGGTGACCCGGTTGCAGCATTATGCCGACGCCGCGAGGGAACTCGCGCGCACCTTCCGCGCGGCCGGTGCGGCATACGCGCAAGCCGACGACGAACTCGCGGTCGCCGTCGACCGGACCGAAGTGGCGGGGGTCGCACATGCGTAAGTTGCCGCGCACCGCCGAGCACGGAGCTCACCGCACCGATCCCGACTACGCACCGAACGTCGAGATCTTCGACAACCTGACGCATCAGGACATCCACGCAGGCGTCCAGCTGCTCGACCCCGCGGCGCTGTCCGCGGGCAAGCAGGCGTGGCAGGGTTCCTCGACCGGGCTCGCCGAGGCGGTCGAGCAGGCGCACAACGAAATTCGCGCCGCCATCGCCGACGGCTGGCGCGGGAGCGCCGCGCAGCAGGCCGCAGCAGCCGTGCACGAGTTCGAGCAGTCCGGGCAGCAGCTCGCCGATGTGATGTCGACGGTGGCGCAACGGCTCGGTCAGGCAGGCGACGCCGCGGAGGCCCTGCGCGCCGCGGTCGTCGAACCCTCCAGCGCCACACCGGATCTCGCTGCCGCACTCCTCGATCCGGCACAGGCCACCAGCAATACCGCCACCCAGAAGGCCACCGAGCACTCGCGTCAAGATGTGGTGCAGGCGATGGACAGCATCTACACGAGTGCGTTCATTTCCAGCGGATCCGGAATACCGGCCTTCCCTGATGACACGACAGACGCGGCACCCCAGGAGCCCGGCAGCACATCGACACCGCAGCAGGCGATGCCCGCGCCCGCGGCCGGCAGCACTATGGGAACGCTTACCGCACAGCAGATCTCGACGGCCGCTCCCCTGGCCGGGACTCCGGAGCCGACGGCGGCCGAGGAGACCACACCGGCGGCAACCACCCAGACGACCCCCGCCGCGGTTTCCCCGGCAGCCGGTTCGCTCGGCAGCGCCGCCGCTGCCACCGGCGGCGTCGACACGACACCTGCCGCGCCACGAGTTGTCGCGGCCGCAGCAGAGCAACCGGCGTCGGGTCCTGCGGCGATCACCCCGGATCGAGCTCCTCGAACAGCTTCCGGCACACCGGTTGTCGCCGCGACCGCGGCGGCGCCGACCGTGCCCGGCTCCGGCGGCAACGCGACGGCCGCCGACGACGAACGCAAGCGCGAGGAGCGCCGCAAGGAGTCCAACAGCGATGCTGTCACCGGGATCGGCGCGGGCGCGATGGGCGGCATGATGGGCGGCGCGCTCGCCGCCGCCGACACGCCCAGGCAATCCGCGGGCTCGCCACAGCGGGCCGCGCAATCGGACTACGAGGACGACGACGATCTGCACTTCGTCGACGACGAGCTCACCTTCCTCGAACCTGCCGACGAGGCAGGCGAATTGATCGGTGCGATGGATCCGACGACACCCCCGGTGCTCGGCGAGTGGAGCGAGTACGAGTGAGCTGGACGCTCACGCCCGACCAGTTCGCGCTGGCGTGGGCGCGCACCGACGGCGATCGGATTCCCTATCCCCTCGCTGTCCGGCTCTCGGCCCGCGACAGCACCGAGCGGGCGGCGCAACTGCCCGCACTGAACCGTTGGGGCGACCGCGCGCTCGACGCCGATCTGGAGGCGGCGTTGCGGCTACTGGCCCGGCCGACCGTGCGCGTCGAGGTGTTCGGGGAGCGCGACGATAGGAGTTCCGAAGCCGCCGCGATCCGGCCGGTCCGGGTGCTCGGCGTGTCCACCGGTGAGATCGCGGTCGTCGCCGCCCAGCGCGCCGCCGCGACACCGGACCGCGGTGGTGACATCCGGCTGTTCGTCGGCGCCGCGAAAAACCTTTCCGCCAGGGTAATTTCGATGCTGCCGGAGAACACCCCCGGCGCGATCACCCGGATGACCGCGTCGCAGACCCGCGTCAAAGAGGACAGCCGCGACCTGGTGACCATGCCGGTCGCCGGTCCATCGACGCCCTCGCGCATGCGGCGACTGCTCAACCAGCCCCGCGACGGCATCGGCCAGATCGTGGTCTCGCTGCGCCGCGCCGACGACGAACTGCGCCCGTTCGGCGTGTTGTGCTGGATCGATGTGGTCGGCGACGGCCGATACGCCGTGCGCACGGGCGCGGATGTCGACATCGTGCCGGTGACCGCGGAAGTGTTCACCGCGCAATTGAGCCCGATGGTCACCGCGGCCGAACGCCGGATCGCCTACGCCGACCGCTGGTGAGCTTCGTTACGGTGGGCACGTGCCCCTCTACGAATTCGAAGGCAAACGACCCCGAGTCGATCCGACCGCGTTCGTCGCGCCCAACGCGACGCTCATCGGTGACGTACGGGTCGAGGCAGGCGCGTCCATCTGGTACGGCGCGGTGCTGCGCGCGGATTTGGCCCCGATCATCATCCGGGAACGCGCCAACATCCAGGACAACGCGGTGCTGCACGTCCCGCCGGACGTACCGATGGAGATCGGCCCCGGCGCGACGATCGCGCACAGCGTGGTGTTCCACGGCGCGTCGGTCGGTGCGGAAGCCATTGTCGGCAACAGCAGTACCGTCCTCGACATGGCCGAGATCGGTGCGGGAACGATGATCGCCGCACACTCCCTGGTGCCCGCGCACGCGAAGATCCCCGAGGGCGTCCTTGCCGCGGGCGCACCCGCCCAGGTCAAGAAGCCGATCGCGGGCACCCCGGCCGAGGGCTGGGTCAAGCTCAACCCTGGTTTCTACGCGGACCTGGCCCAGCGTCATCGCAAGGGCATCACCGAGGTCTGACCGGGCACGCCGGTCAGGACAGCAGTGCCGTGACTTCCTCGTCTTCGAGCTGGTGGAAGTCCCGGTAGGCGGTGCCGACCCCGCCGAGCGTGCGCGGCACCAGTGGACAGATCACCTCGTCGGCCTCCACATCGACGCGCTGCAGCGCCTCCGCCGAGGACACCGGCACGGCGACCACGATCCGCTCGGGCTGTTCCTGCCGCACGATGCGGCAGGCGACCACCACGGTGGCTCCGGTCGCCATGCCGTCGTCCACGATCACGACCGTGCGCCCGCCCATCGCGATCGGCTCGGCGTCACCGCGCAGCACCAGGCGGCGGCGTTCGAGTTCGACGCGCTCGACGTCCTCGATCTCGGCGAGCTGCTGCGGCGTGATCCCCGTGTGGTCCAAGACATCCCGGTTGAGCACCCGAACCCCGCCCGCGCCGATGGCGCCCATCGCCAGCTCCGGCTGCCACGGCACACCGAGCTTGCGGACAAGCAGGATATCGAGATCGCCGCCGATCACATCCCGCACCGCGGCGGCCACCGGAACACCGCCCCTTGGCAGCCCGAGCACCAGCGGGTCCGACGCACGCAGGTGCGCCAACTCAGCACCCAGCGCACGACCGGCCGACGCCCGATCGGTGTAGATCATCCAATAGAACGCTACTCCGGTACCCGCTCGGCGATGGTGAATCGACGCAATGCCAGGCTCGGGTTCGTGGTGCGCACTGTCGCCAGGTAGTCGAGGTCGATGCCGGCGCTCAGCACACCCGGCTCGTCGCCGAGTTCGGCGAGCACGCTGCCGGTGGGATCGATGATCATCGACGCGCCCGCGCCGCGTGGCGCGCACTGATCGGCGGCCGCGACGTACACGGTGTTCTCGATCGCGCGGGCGCGCAGCAGCGTCGTCCACTGGTCCACCTTCGACGGGCCGGGAATCCACTGTGCGGGCAGCGCCAGCACCTGTGCGCCCGCCGCCGCGACGCGACGGCTGCCCTCGGGGAATCGGAGATCGAAACAGGTCTGCATGCCGAACATCACATCGTCGACGACGAATGTGGCGGGCGTCTCGATCTCCCCCGGTTCGACGATGTCGGATTCGAGGTGTCCGAACGCGTCGTAGAGGTGCACCTTCCGATACCTCGCGACCAGGCTCGCATCGGGCGCCATGGCGACGAGGGTATTGCGGATCCGATCCGCGCCCGCCGCCACTCGCTCCACCATTCCGGCCACCAGATGCACACCGAATTCACGCGCGATCGCACCGAGGCCGGTGACGAACGGCCCGGTCAACGGTTCGGCGACGGCCACAACGCGCTCGTCGAGGCGAGACACGGCAAACATCGAGTATTCGGGCGCGATCACCACTTTCGCCCCACGTTCCCGAGCCGCGCGAACGTGCTCGCGCAGCGCGGCGAGGTTCGCCGCGGGATCGGTTCCCGGCGCAAACTGGACGACCGCTACATCCAGCGCGGACGTCGCCGGGCTCTGATGCACGGACGCACTATCGGGTTGCATAGATCTCACGGTATTGGGCCGGTGGCCGGGACGGCTACCGGGAGGCAGTAAACTCCTGGTCAATGAGTACCAATCAGGTCGACAGCGTTCCTGGCGACAACGACAGGGACAACGACGGCCCGACTTTCGCCGATCTCGGGATCGATGACCGCGTCCTCGCGGCCATCGCCGATGTCGGTTACGAGTCGCCGTCGCCGATTCAGGCTGCGACGATTCCGCCACTGCTGTCCGGCGCCGATGTGGTCGGCCTCGCCCAGACCGGCACCGGTAAGACCGCGGCGTTCGCGATCCCGATCCTGATGGGTCTCGAAACCTCCGGCAAACTTCCGCAGGCCCTGGTGCTCGCCCCGACCCGCGAACTGGCGATCCAGGTGGCCGAGGCCTTCGGCCGCTATGCCACCCACATTCCCGGGCTGCACGTGCTGCCGATCTACGGTGGCCAGGCCTACGGCGTCCAGCTCTCGGGCCTGCGCCGCGGCGCACACGTGGTCGTCGGCACGCCGGGCCGGGTGATCGACCACCTGGAGAAGGGCACGCTGGACCTGTCGCAGCTGAAGTACCTGGTGCTCGACGAGGCCGACGAGATGCTGAAGATGGGCTTCCAGGAGGACGTCGAGCGCATCCTCAAGGACACCCCGTCGACCAAGCAGGTCGCGCTGTTCTCCGCGACCATGCCCGCGGCGATCCGCAAGATCTCCAAGCAGTACCTGAACGATCCGGTCGAGATCACCGTGAAGTCGAAGACTTCGACCGCGACCAACATCACCCAGCGCTGGGTGCAGGTGTCCCACCAGCGCAAGCTGGACGCGTTGACCAGGGTCCTCGAGGTCGAGTCGTTCGAGGCGATGATCATCTTCGTGCGCACCAAGCAGGCCACCGAGGAGCTCGCCGAAAAGCTGCGCTCCCGCGGCTTCTCCGCGGCCGCCATCAACGGTGATATCGCGCAGAACCAGCGTGAGCGCACCATCGGACAGCTGAAGTCCGGTGCGCTGGACATCCTGGTCGCCACCGACGTCGCCGCGCGCGGTCTGGACGTGGAGCGCATCTCGCATGTCGTCAACTACGACATTCCGCACGACACCGAGTCCTACGTGCACCGCATCGGCCGCACCGGGCGCGCCGGGCGCAGCGGTGAGGCACTGCTTTTCGTCGCACCGCGAGAACGGCACCTGCTCAAGTCGATCGAGCGCGCCACCCGGCATCCGCTGACCGAAATGCAGCTGCCGAGCGTGGACGACGTGAACGCCCAGCGCGTCGCCAAGTTCGGTGACAACATCACCGAGAGCCTGACCTCGTCGAACCTGCAGCTGTTCCGCAGGCTCATCGAGGATTACGAACGCGAGCACGATATTCCGCTCGTCGATATCGCGGCCGCGCTGGCCGTGCTCTCCCGCGACGGCGACAACTTCTTGATGCAGCCGGAACCGCCGGAGCCCGAACGCGCGCGCCGCGAACCGCGCGAGCGCGCACCGCGTCATTTCGAGGACGAAGGACCGCGCGGTAGCGGGCCGTCGCATCAGCGGGCGACCGGTGCCGAGTTGGTGACCTACCGGATCAGTGTCGGCAAGCGGCATCGCGTGGTGCCCGGTGCGATCGTCGGCGCGATCGCCAACGAGGGCGGACTGCGGCGCAGCGACTTCGGGCACATCAGCATCCGGCCCGACCACAGCTTGGTCGAATTGCCTGCGAACCTACCCGCGGAAACGCTGGAAGCCTTGCGGCGCACCAGGATCAGCGGTCAGCTCATCCAGCTGACGCCGGACTACGGTCCGCCCGGACAGCGCCCGTTCAACCGCGCGCCGCGGCGCGAGGGCGCGGCAGGCAAGCGCCCGGAGCGGCGTCAGCCACGCTCCTGAACCGGGGAGGGTTCATCGAGGTCAGGCGCGCTAGCTACAGTGTTGCCGTCCAGCGTGTGTTGCAGCGCTAGTCGGTAGCGGGAGTCCCGCGAAGACCCGGGGGCGGTGTCCCGCAAAGACACAGGAGGGCCGCGATTGTTCGTGTTCGGTGATCGTGTCGTTTGCTCCGCCGTCGATCTCGTGCGCGCGGCGCAGTGTGAGTTTGCGCTGTTGCGCGCCCTCGATGCCGAACTGGGCAATCTCGTGCCCGTCGCGGACACCGCACCCGAGCCGGTCGCGCAGCCGCGCGGCGGGTTCGACGATTCCAGGGAACGCAGGCTCGCGGACTTCCGAGACCGGTTCGGCAGCTCGATGGTCGAAATCGAATGCGGTGCGCGCAAGTCCGAAGGCGGGCGGCGCGAGCTCGACGGATCGCCGGCTCGCATCGACGCATTGCGAGAAACGCATGCCGGGACAGTCGCCGCGCTGCGGGCCGGTGTGCACGTGATCCACGGTGCGACCTTTTTCGACGGCCGGTTCGCCTGCTCCTGCGATTTTCTGGTGCGGGCCGGTCACCGGGTCCGCTATACCGTGCACGGCACCGCCGCGGGGCCGCCGGATCATGTGGGTGCCGCGCTCGAACTAGCCGCGTGCGCCGAAGCTTTGGACGGCAGCGGCGCACTGACGGCACCGCTGGTCCGGCTGTACGTCGGCGAACACAGCACCACCCACACACTCTCCGATCTGGTGCCGGTGTATCTCGCGCGCCGCCGCCGGGTCGAACGCATCCTGGACGACAAGCTCAGCGAGCTGCTTCCTGTGCAGTGGGGCGATCCCCGTTACCTGGCCTGTGGGCACTGCCCGACCTGCACCACAGCGCTCGCGGCTGCGCGCGATCTGCTCCTGGTCGCCGGGATGCCGCGCACCGCGCGTGCGCGATTGCGCGAGGCGGGCGTGAGCACCATCGATAGGCTTGCCGTCACCGAGACCACGGTGCCGGGCGTGCCGCCACGGACCTTCGGCGGGCTGCGCAAACAAGCCGAAATCCAGCTGCTCCGCGAGGATTCCGGGAAGCCGACGCATCACCTCGTCGACGCGATCGCGCTCGGCGCGCTGCCCCCGCCCTCGCCGGGGGACCTCTCGCTGACCATCGACGAAGGTCCTGGCGGACAGCCGATCGGCGTCGAGGTAGGCGGCCCCGGCACGGTCCATCTGGCCTTCCGGATGGCAGCCGCCGACGATGTCGCCGACCAGCGTCGTGCGCTGGAGGAGGTGCTCGGCTATCTGGCGCAGCGCAGGCGGATGTACCCGGACATGCACATCTACCACTACTCGTCCGGGGTCAGGTCCGCGCTGCTGCGCTGGACCGGTGCGCACGGCAGCGGCGAGGAGGTCGTCGACGACCTGCTGCGCGCGGGTGTGCTGGTGGATCTGTATCCGATCGTGCGCAACGCGTTGCTCATCGGCGAACGGTCCTACCGGCTGAGCAGGCTCCGGCGACTGCTACCCGGCGAGGCGCATTCCTCGATCACCGAACGCGATTGCCTGACCGTACTGCGGCTGCGGGACTGGCTGGTGGACCGGGCCGCCGAACAGCGGATCGACCCGCAGGCGGTGACGCTCGAGCGCGCGCGTTCGTGGTGCCTGGTGACCGAACCCGACGAGGCGGACCTCGCGCCGCCCTCGCGCCCATCCTCGATCGAGGCGGCGCTCGCGGAATTCGCTGCGACACATCAGCAACCGCATCATCCGGCCGCACTGCTGGCCGCGGCGCTCGGCTATCACCGGCGCGAACGCCAGCCGCTGTGGTGGGCGCACGCCGATCGGCTCAGCCACCCCGTCGACGAATGGGCCGATGCCCCAGGCGTTCTCGTCGCCGATTGGGGCACGGTGGACACCAAATGGCATCGCAGCCCGCACCGGGCGACCATGCGCCGCTACCTCACGCTGACCGGGCGCATCGGCATCGGCTGGGGCGCGGCGTCGGGTTCGAGCGCGGCGGGCAGCGGTGCGGCGGGCACTTCCGGGCCGGGACCGCATACGGCGGGCGCGGTGGCGGCGCACACCGTGCTGGCACCGGGAACCATGGTGTACACCTTCTACGATCGGCCGGTCGCCGCCGGCATGGTCACCGCCATCGGGCGACGGGCGACCGCTGTCGCCACGGTCCTCGGCTGTTCGGTCGACGCCGATTTCGACGACACTGTGCGGTTGGAGGAGCTGCTGTCGGAGGGGTGTGAACCCTACGACGAGCTACCGACAGCCATCGCGCCCGGACTACCCGTCTGGGACGAAACCGCCGAGACCGCTGTCGAATTCGTCGCCCAAGAGCTGCTCATGGCGTTGCCCGAGGTCCCGTCCTGCGCGATATTCGACATCCTGGCCCGCCGCCCGCCCCGCTCGCATCGCGCGGGCGGCCTGCCCGATGTGCACGGCGACCATGCCGCGGCGATCACCACCGCCGTGCGCGACCTCGACAACTCCTATCTCGCTGTGCAGGGCCCGTCGGGCACCGGCAAGATCTCCACCGTCGCCCGCGCGATCGAACGCCTGGTCACCCGGCACCGCTGGCGGATCGGCATTGTCGCCCCCTCGCATTCGACCGTCGAGAACATGCTCGACCTGATCGTCGAGATCGGGGTGCTGCCCGAACTTGTCGCGAAGAAGGACGTGCAGTCGGTGGCCCCGGAGTGGGCCGTCATCGACCGCGCCCGGTACCCGCGATTCCTGGACAACGCCGTCAACGGGTGCGTACTCGGCGGCAGCCCGGCGGATTTCGCCGACGACGAGCTGGTGTCCCACGAACGTCTCGATCTGCTGGTGATCGCCGACGCGGGCAGTTTTCCGCTGGCCGACACCATCGCGGTCGCGGTCAGCGCGCGCAACCTGTTGCTGCTCGGCGACCCGGCGCCCCCGGCTACACACAGCGCCCACCCGGAGCCGGTCGGCGAATCAGTGCTCGGCTGGCTCACCGAGGGACGCCACACACTGCCCGCCGAACGCGGCTACTTCCTGGACCGGACCTGGCGGATGCATCCGCGGGTCTGCGAACCGATTTCCCGGCTGTACTACGACAGCAGGCTGCGCTCCAACGAAACCGTCACCCTCGCACGACAGCTCGACGGCGTGCCGCCCGGCGTCGACACCGTGCTCGTCGAACACACCGGCAATTCCATCGAGTCGGTGGCCGAGGCGCGCGAGGTGGTCCGCCGGGTGCGCGCCCTACTCGGGCTGCCGTGGACGACCGGCGCGATGACCAGGCGGCTGCATCCGCACGACATCTTCGTCGTGGCGCCCTACAGCGCCCAGGTAGGTCTGATCCGGACCCTGCTCGCGCGCGCCAAGATCGAGGACGTGCTGGTCGGCACGGCCGACCGCTTCCGTGGCAGGGAGGCCGCTGTCGTCCTGCTGTCGATGACCACGTCGAGCCCGGCGGACGCGCCCTACGGCATGGGGTTTCTGTTGTCACGCAGCCTGATCCAGGCTTCCCTCTGCCGTGCCATGTGGAAGGCGACCATCATCCGCTCGCCACTGCTCACCGAGTATCTGCCCGCCGCCGCGGATGATCTGTCGGATCTGGCGAGCTTCCTGCACCTGAGCTGAATCGCGGTACGCGAGGTCATGGCGCATGAGCGCGGCCCTCGATGTGCGCGCTGCGCGGTGCGGGTCTTGTCGTAATCCCGTGGCGGTCCGCACACTTCGCATCGGCCGTCGGCTCGAATACCTATTCGGAGTATGGGTATTGCCGCGTGAATTCATCGGATGAAATCAATTCCATAAACACCGGCCGGTATCCGACAGGAATTTACAGCCAGACCGGTTGGTATTCAATGCGAAATTCAGGGCCTAGAAATTACCGAAAGCCGACACTCCTATCGGCGATCCCCGGCAGCAACCGCGTCGGTCTCAGCCGAAGCAGTTGCCCTCACCGCGGTAGGTCGGCACCGTCGTCCTGGTGCCGTCACTGTCGACCAGATGGATGCGATCGAAGCGCTCGCACAGCTCGCCCGCTTTGGCGTGGCGGAACCAGACCCGGTCACCGATCCGCAGTTCAGCGGCGCCGGACAGTGGCGTCTGCACCTCGCCCGCGCCTTCGGTGCCGATCAGCCGCAACCCACTGGGCCACACCGGCTTCGGCACCCGTGTCCGACCCGCCGGACCGGAGGCGATGTAGCCGCCCGCGAAGACGGTGGCGATGGACGGCGTCGGCTTGCGCAGCACCGATGTGGCGAAGTACAGCGCGGGCCGCGGGGTGAACGAGCGGTAGTGGTCGAACAACGTCGGCACGTACAGACCGGAGCCCGCCGTCACCTCGGTGACGTCGGGGTCGGCAATGCTGACCTCGATCGATCCGGAACCGCCGCTGTTGACGATCTCCAACTTGCCGACCACCGAACGGACCGCGTCGAGAACCCGCTTGCGGCGCTTGGTTATTTCGGCCGCGGAGGCCTTCTTCACCAGCCGTACAGCGACATTGGCGTCGGGCAGCCCGGCGATCTGCGCCTCGTAGGTCATCACGCCGACCACGTCGAAGCCACGCCGCATCGCCACCCGGGCGAGCTCCGCCGCCTGGTCAGGAGTGCGAACGGGCGAGCGGCGCACACCGAGGTGCAGCGGCCCGATCCGCAACGAGGCGTCCACGTCGAGACAGATCCGTGGGCGAACACGCTCGCTGCCGACCGCCGCACGGATCAACTCCAGTTGCGCGATGCCATCGATCATCAGGGTGATGGATTGCCGGAGAGTGTCGTCGGCGGCGAGTTCGGCAAGCGCGGCGCGGTCGACGGCCGGATAGCCGAGCAGCACGTCGCGGGCCCCGCGGCGAACCAGCCAGATGGCTTCGGCCAGCGAATACGACATGATGCCCGCGAACCCGCCGTCGGCGGTGAGCCCTTGCCCGAGCACCTGCTCCAGCACGGCTCGGCACCGCACCGACTTGCTGGCCACGCGCACCGGCACACCGTGCGCACGGCGCACCAGGTCGGCGGCATTGGCCCGCAACGCGGCCAGGTCGAGGGCGGCCAGCGGCGGGTCGAGCTCGGCCGTGGCGGTATCCAGCGCGACAATCGGCGACGTCGGGGTCACCGGTACAACTCAACCATCAAACTGGTCACACGTCCAGTATTAGCCGGTGGCCAGTCGTCGCCACATCAAGCGACCCCTTACGCGGTCGCCGACAGCCCTCACACTTCGACTGCGCGGGTGGCCAAGCTGCTGACCAGGTCGTCGAGCACCACCAGCGTGGTCTCGTCGTTGCAATCGGCGAGCCAGCGCAACACCGTTCCCTGCAGCACCGACACCGCGTAGGCGGCGATGGCCTCCACCGGCTCCAGCCACTGCGCGCCGGACTTCTCGGCGCACAGGCCGAGGAAGACCGCGACCTCGGTGTCCATCTCCCGATACACCGCCGACGCGGTCGGATCCGGAATGCATTCGGTCTGCTCGTCCCAGCGCTGCCGCAGCGTCTGCACGGTTACTTCATAGGCACGGATCTGCCTGGTCGGGGTGGCCTTGACTACCGGCCAGTACGCACTCACACCGGCATGCAGCAGCACCCGCAACGCCCGCACTCCGGTGATATCGAGCGAGGCGGCCGCCTTCTCGACGGCCTCGCAGATAGCCGGTCGCAACCGGCCCTCCGCTATTTCTCCACGAACGCTCAACGACGACTCCCTCGGCGAAAGAACTCGCGCACCAACGTCGGCGCGACTCGCTGAACATGGCGGGCCGCTCCCGAGAATCCCCTACTAGGAAATCCCCTGGCTGCCCGGTCCAACATTCAGCAATGGTAGAGGCTTATCGGGGTTTAAGAATAGGTTCGGCGGGCATTACCAGACTGGAAGAATGTTTTGTTACCCAAACGGAATAGGTCCGCGACCGCTTGGTGTCCGCCGGAATCGCCTCCCCGGGCGTGATTCTCGACCGCTCCAGCCCCCAGGCACACGATCCTCTACGGTACGGACAGCCCCACAGGTACCCGCCATCGTGTGACCGATCACACACGAATACCTCGCAAATCAGCCACCTGGCCGTTCGGTGTTCGATCCGCGAACGACACCGTAGCGTCACCGACAGGGCGATAGCCTGGATCGGTGACTCTCTCGCCCCCCGCCGACCAGTTCTTTCTCGCCGGCACCTTCAACTTCCGCGATGTCGGCGGCCTGCGCACCCTCGACGGCGCGAAGGTTCGCCCCGGCGTGCTGCTGCGCTCGGCCCAACTCAGCGGCCTGGACGCACCCGGTCACGCCATCCTGCGTGAACTCGGCGTCACCGAGGTGCACGACCTGCGCGGCCTGCGCGAGATCGACCACATCGGGCACGACAACCTGCCCGAAGGCGTACGGCTGAACATCACACCTTTCGATTCACGGATGGGCGAGGCGCCGCCGCACGACGCGCAGACCCATTCCGCGTTCGCACACATGCTCGAGGTGTATCGGATGTTTCCCGCGCTGCCCGAGGCGCACGTCGCGATCGTCGCCATCGCGGAATCGATTGTGCGCGGTGACGGCGCGGTGCTGGTGCACTGCGCCGCGGGCAAGGACCGCACCGGCTGGGCGATCGCCACACTGCTGCGCGCGGTCGCGGTCACCGAGGAAGACGTGCTCGCCGACTTCCTGCTCAGCAATGCGGCGGTGCCGTCGCTGCGCGCCATGATGGCGACGAAACTGGCTGCGAGCGAAAATCTTTCCGACGACCTGCTCGGCGTCCGCGCGGAGTACCTCACGGTCGCGCTGGAGTCGGTGCGCGAGCGGCACGGCGAGTTCGAGGTGTACCTCGAAGCCATCGGCTTCACTCAGGAGCTGCGCCTCGAGTTGCGTGACCGACTGCTGGAATGAGCGAACGCTACGCGGACAGCCCGCTGCGGACCAATCCGTCGGCATCGATGGTCACCTGATCGCCGGTGTGGAACCAGCTTCCGGTGAAGCGGTCCGCGGTCGACTTCGGGTCGTTCCAGTAGCGGCGGCTGACATTCGGTCCGCGACAGAGCAATTCGCCGTGACCGACCTGGGCCTGCGGGCCCCACAGCGCCAATTCCGTACCACCGAAGGGGAACCCGAGCACCGCGTCGGCGCCGGATGGGGCGTCGGTGTCGTCGTCGACGGCCAGACCGATGCCGCTGGTTTCGGTCGCGCCCCACACCGACCATCGCCGCGCCGCGGGGAACATGTCCCGTAGTTCGGCCGCCAGATTCGCGGGTTCCGCTGCGGCGGCGGCCCGTTCGGCGCGATGTCCGGCATTGCTGACGCGAGTGATGCCCTCGGTGTCGAGGCCATCGGTGCGCAGCCTTGCCAGTTCCGGTAGTAGCCGGGTGAAAATGCGCGGTGTCGCCGACACCATATCGATCCGTTCGGCCACCAGGGTTTCGGTGAGCCTGCGGGTGTCCGGCGCGAGCACGACCGTGCCGCCGACCGCGAAGGTCGGCAACAGTTGATCCACGCATCCGCTGGCATGGGCGAGCGGAAGCAGCATCAGGTTGCGCAGGCCGTCGGTCGGCAGGTCCAGCGCCGAGACCACCGAACGGATTGCCGACAACAAGTTTTCGTTGGTCAGCTCGACGCCCATCGGGGCGGCGGTGCCGCTGGTGTAGCACAGCAACGCCAGATCACCCAGTGCCGCACCATCATCGATGAACGCGGCCCCATCGGGCAGCGGCGCGTCCGATCCGCTCGCACTGCCGGCGCCGAGTATGAAATCGGTGCTGCTGTCGGCGATCACCCGCTCGGCCACCTCGGCGGGCAGGCCGTCGTGCACCAGCACCGGCACCGCGCCGCTGAGCAGCGCGCCGAGAAACGCCTGCACCCACCTGGCGCCCGCGGGCATGTGGACGGCGACCCGGTCGCCGTAGCCGATGCCGTGCTCCTGTAGGCCGCCCGCGATCCGGGAGGCGGAATGCCACAGCTCACGGTAGGTGAGCCGGGGACCACCGATCTCCACGACGGCCTCCCGGCTCGCGAAGGCATGCACCTGCAGATCCAGCAGTTCGGTGAGCGCGGGCGTCAGGTTCCCGTAGCGCAGCACTCCGTCAGCACCGCGCGCCAGCGGGTTGTCGCAGGCATGGGGACGCGTCAGTGGGTATTCGACCAGGAGCTGTGACATGGGTCCTCCGCACGCCTAGAGCCGGCAGGCTTAGGCGAACTATATGACGCCAGTCACATATTTTCTGCGATTAGGTGGTGAACATGCCCCGCTTGTCGATATTCGTCGTCCTCACGCGCCGGTGTAAGTCGCCTTGCCCGGTCCGACCTCGAGGAAGCTGCGCACCGCACCGCGCAGGTCAGCGGTGCCGAACAGGGCGCCGGACACCTCCGGAGTCACCGAATCGGCATGCGCCACACCGCCGGAGCGCCAGGCCTCGATGATCTGTTTGGTCGCGGCGTGCGCCTTCGTCGGTCCCTGCGCCAGGCGGTGCGCCAGTTCGCGCGCCGCGGTGTCGACGTCGTCGTGCACGGCGTTGACCACGCCCCATTCGGCCATGGTCGCCGCGCTGTAGAGATCACCGGTCATCACGAATTCACGGGCCCGGCCGGATCCGGCGCGCTCGGCGAGCCGCTGCGGGCCTCCCATCGAGGGCGTCAGGCCGACGACCGTCTCGACGAGTCCGAATTTGGCCTTCGGCGCGGCCAGGATCAGATCACAGGCAAGCGCCATCTCGAAGGCCGCGGTCAGGGTGAGCCCGTGCGCGGCGAAAACCACCGGGCACGGCAGCGCCTCCAGCGGATGGATGATCTGGGCGAACAAGGCGCGCCACAGTTCGGCGCCCTGCTCGGTGGAAAGGCCGTCGAAGACGTGCACATCGACACCGCCGGACACCAGCTTGCCTTCGGCGCGCAGCAGCAGCGCCCGCGGCGGGCGGGCCGACAACTCGGCGAGATCGGCGACCAGGGCATCGAGCATTGCCTGGTCGAAGAGGTTCAGCGGCGGATTGGCCAGCGTGAGGGTGGCCACTTCCGCACCGCCGTCGGTGGTGTTGCGTTCCAGACGGGTTGCCTTCGTTTCACTCATTCGGCCAGCCTAGAGGCGCAGTCGGACGGAGTCCGTCCACAACCCGTGCCCGGCCGAGCGAGGGCGAGGCAGCCGCCCAGGAGACGTTGCCGGACGCAGTCCGTCGATCTGGAAGGCACGGTCCTGTCACCCTCGTCTGCGAGACTGTCCAAGTGAGCGAGTCGGTATCCGAAAATGGTTCCTACGTAGAGCCTGGCGAATTCAAGCGGGACACCAACTACATCCAGACCCGCATCACCGCGGACGGCCGCGATGGCTTCCCGGTCGAAGCGGGCCGCTATCGGCTGGTTGCGGCGCGGGCCTGTCCGTGGGCCAATCGCACGCTGATCGTGCGCAGGCTGCTCGGGCTGGAGGACGCGCTCTCGCTCGGGCTGTGCGGGCCGACACACGACAAACTCAGCTGGACCTTCGATCTCGATCCCGGCGGGGTCGATCCAGTGCTGGGTATTCCGCGGCTGCGCGACGCGTATCTGGCGCGCTTCCCCGACTATCCGCGTGGCATCACCGTGCCCGCGATCGTCGATGTGCCCACCGGACAGGTGGTGACCAACGACTACGCGCAGCTGACCCTCGATTTCTCCACCGAGTGGACCGAGTTCCACCGCCCGGGCGCTCCCCTGCTCTATCCGGAATCACTGCGCGCCGAGATCGACGAGGTGAATCTCGCGGTCTTCCGCGACGTCAACAACGGGGTGTACCGCTGCGGGTTCGCCGGCGCCCAGGACGCGTACGACGCGGCCTACGATCGACTCTTCGCCCGCCTCGACTGGCTGTCGGAGCGGCTGGCCGGCCAGCGATACCTGGTGGGCGACACCATCACCGAGGCCGATGTGCGGTTGTTCACCACGCTGGTCCGGTTCGATCCGGTGTATCACGGCCACTTCAAGTGCAACCGGAGCAAGTTGAGCGAGATGCCGGTCCTGTGGGCGTACGCACGCGACCTCTACCAAACGCCGGGGTTCGGTGACACCGTCGATTTCGACCAGATCAAGTCGCATTACTACGCGGTGCACATAGACATCAACGCGACCGGGATCGTCCCGAAGGGCCCCGACCTGACCAACTGGCTGACCCCGCACGGCCGGGAAGCGCTGGGCGGCAGACCCTTCGGCGACGGTACCCCGCCGCCGCCTCCGGTCCTCGCCGAACGGACGCCCGCGCTGAACCAACCGGCATGATCGAGCACCCGGCCGGACCGATCCTGATCGGAACCGATCCGGCTGGGTCGTTCGTTGTCATGACGAGCTGAGGGCAGTCGGTGCCATACAGTTCACCCAACACAGGTGGAAGAGGAGGATGACGCCGTGTTCAAAGGCGCGTTCGAGAAGACGGTCGTCGAGCTGCTCGATTCCGGGTCGCGTCTGCAGGCGCCCGCCGTCGCCAAGTACGTGGACCGACTCCGGCGCTCCCACCCGGCCGAGAGCCCCGCGCAGATCATCGAGCGGCTGGAGAAGCAGTACCTGCTCGCCGTGACCGGCAGCGGCGGCGCGGTCGGCGCGACGGCCGCGGTGCCCGGTGTCGGCACCGTCGCGGCCATCGCCGCCGTCAGCGCCGAAACCACCTTCTTCATGGAGGCCTCCGCGGTGTTCACCCTTGCGGTGGCGGCCGTGCACGGCGTCTCCCCCGGTGACAAAGAACAGCGCAGGGCGCTGGTCCTCGCGGTCGTGCTCGGTGACAGCGGGATGGAGATCGTCGAGAAGACGGTCGGCCACTCCGCGAAGAACTGGGGCACCGTCTTCGCCAACCGCATTCCTGGGCTGTCGGGCATGAACGACTCGCTGCTCAAGCGGTTCATCATCCGCTTCATCACCAAGCGGGCGGCGCTGATGGCGGGCAAGATCGTCCCGGCGGGCATCGGCGCGGTGATCGGCGGCGTCGGCAACCGGGCCCTCGGCAAGACCACGATCAACAACGCGCGCAAGGCCTTCGGGCCCGCACCGACGGTGTGGCCCGCCGATCGGCACCTCATCGTCGAAGCCGATCCGCTCACCTCTATCGACCCGGCGAAGCCGCAACCCCCGGCCACCCCACGATGAGTGCGAGCAGAGGACCTGCGTTCGCCGTCCGCGGCATCGGCAAGCGGTACAACCTGGTGGCGGCCGTCGAGAAGGTGAGCTTCACCGTCACCGCGGGCACCGTGGCCGCACTGGTCGGGCCCGCGGGAGCGGGCAAGACGACGATCCTGCGGATGCTGCTCGGCCTGCTCGAACCGACCACGGGCTCGATCGCCATCGGCGGGCAAGGGTTACCCGGCACCGCGCGAGCGGTGGGCGGCATGCTCGAACCGCGCGGATTGCATCCCGCACGCACGGCGCGCGACCACCTGCTGGTGTATGCCGCCGCGGTCGGCGTCGCGGACGACCGGGTGGACGAGGTGATCGAACTCGTCGGCCTCGACGCGTCGGCGGACACCAGAGCGGGTGCGTTGACCGCAGGACAGCAGACGAGGGTGGCCTTGGCGACCGCGCTGCTCGGCGATCCACCGCTGCTGGTCCTCGACGAGCCCGCCGCCGGCCTCGACAGCACGGAACGCGTATGGCTGCAAGAGTTTCTGCGCAGGCATACCCGGCGCGGCGGCACGGTGCTGTTGTCCAGCGAGAGTCTCGCCGCGGTGATCCCGGTGGTGGACAACATCATTGTGCTGAGTACGGGCTCGGTGGTGTATGAGGGCAGTCCCACCAAACTGCGCCGAGGCCACCCCGATCGTCTCGTTGTCGCATCGTCCACACCGATCGCGCTGGCGACAACCCTTGCCGCACAGGGCTTCACCGACGCGGTGATCCGCCCCGACGGCAGGCTGGCCGTGGCCGAGGCCACCGAGGGACAGATTCGTGAGGCGGCGCGAGTCGCCGGCGTGCGCCTGGACAGCATCACCCCCGACCCGATCCATCCCGATCGGGTGCTGGCCACGCTGACCAAAGTTCGTCCGCAGCCGACTCCGTATCCCGGAGTGGCCGCCCATCTTCCGACGCCGACGCCCTACGGGATTCCACGATGATCGACATCCTGCCCGCGGACCTCCTCCCGGCGGTCAACTCCGAGGTCCGCAAGGTCATCACGCTGCGCGTGAGCCGAATCCTCGGCATCGGAGTGCCTGCCGTCGCGCTCGTCGCGAGTGCGGTCACCACCATCCTCGCCGGGCCCGCCGACCCGAAGGGCGATCCCGCGACCGGCGCCGCGACAATCGGTCTGTATCTGGGCCTCGCGGCGGCGATCCTGGTGTCCGGCGCGTTCGGCGCGGCGGGCGCGGGTGCCGAATACCGATACGCCACCATGTCGGTGACCCAATTGTTCACCTCGGACCGCGATCGGCTCGTCACCGCGAAACTCCTTGTCACCGCGGGATTCGCACTGGCGGTCACGTTCCTCGTCGAGCTGATCGCCATGGCCTGTCTGATCGGGTTCGGCCACGGCAAGTTCGACGTCGGCCTGCGGCTGTTCACCGTGCTCGGCGGCGGCCTGCTCGCCGCGGCATGCTGGTCACTGATCGGCGCGGGCCTCGGACTGCTCTTGCGCACCTCGACCGGCGCGGTCGCCTTGCTGCTCGGTTGGCTCGTCATCGTGGAACCGCTGAGCTGGCTCGTCGCCAAAGGCCTCGGCATCGCGGGCTTCGCCACCATGTTCCCCGGCGCCGCCACCGTCAGCACCGTGGCCGTGGGTTCCTTCCCCGACAGTGACTTCCTCGCCCCCGCTCCCGCGGCCGTCGTCGTCCTGCTGCTGTGGACCATCGGCGTCGCGGGCGCGGGCTGGTGGTCGGTGCGCCAACGCGAGTTGTGATCCCGATCGGATAGCTGCCGCTGGGAACAATGGCGTGTCGGTTCGCGTCGTTAACGTCGACTTGCGTATGAACTGAGACGATCGAGATGGGCGAGCACCTGATGTGAGCGAGCAGCTGATGGGCGTGGGTCCGCGCGGTTGGATGCGCAGACTGTGGGCCGAGAGCCGGTCGCAGGGCGGGCTGCTCGCGGGGATCGCGGCCGCGTTGGCGGTCGGCGCGGTGGTGGAGATCACCGCGCCGCTGCTCACCAAGCGGGCGCTGGATGCGGCGGGGGTGGGCGATACCGACGTCATCGGCGTGGTCGCAGCGCTACTCGCGGTGCTCGCGGCAGGACGGTTCGCGGCCGCGTTCGGGCGCAGAATGCTGGCAGGACGACTGTCGTTGGATGTGCAGCACAGCCTGCGGCTGCAACTGCTCGGTTCGCTACAGCGACTGGACGGGACCGGGCAGGACGCGATGCGCACCGGCCAGGTGGTGTCCCGATCGATCACCGATCTGCAATTGGTGCAGGGGCTCTTGGCCATGGCGCCGCTGTCGGGGCTTGCACTGCTGGAGTTCCTGCTAGCGGCCGCGGTGATGGTGTGGCTCTCGCCGCCGCTCGCGGCCGCCGCCTTGCTGGTGGTTCCGGTGATCGCGCTGGTCGTCTATCGGATGCGGCCACGGCTGTATGCCGCGACCTGGTCCGCGCAGCAGCGCGCCGCCGAGGTCGCCCAGCACGTCGAGGAGACGGTCACCGGCGTTCGCGTAGTGAAGGGGTTCGGGCAGGAAGCCCGCATGGTCGAGGTGCTCGAGCGGCACGGCAGGACGCTGTATGCCGAGCGCATGCGCGCGGCGAAGATCAACGCGCGGTTCGCGCCGACCGTATCGGCGGTTCCGCAGGCCGGTCTGGTCGCGGTGATCGCCTTCGGCGGGTGGCTCGCACTGCACGACGCCATCGGCATCGGCACCTTCCTCGCCTTCGCCGCGTACGTGGCCACCATGACCACGACCACCCGCACCATGACCTCGGTGGTGATCATGGCCCAGCTGACCCGCGCGGCGGCCGAACGGGTCTACCAGGTGATCGACACCGCGCCGACGATCGCCGACCCCGCCCACCCGATCGCGCTGCCCGAAGGCCCGCTCGGCATCGAAATAGACTCCGTGACCTTCGGATTCGACAGCGACCGCCCCGTGCTGCGCGACCTCGACCTGACCGTCCGACCCGGCGAGACGGTGGCGATCATCGGTCCCGCGGGTTCCGGCAAAACCACACTGTCGCTGTTGTTGCCCCGCTTCTACACACCCGACTCCGGCACGATCCGCCTGTTCGGCACCGAAACCGACACCACCGCTGCCCGATCAGCGTCGTCGAGCCAGGAACTCGACCGGGCCGCCGCGGCGCGCAGCGGCGAACCGCGACTGGACCCGCCGAACCGGTCTTCGAGCGGGTCGGCAACCAGCCGACCAACGGCAGGCCGCACACATCCGGCTGCTATCGACATCGCGGACGTCCGAGCCGCGGACCTGCGCAGTGCGATCGGTGTTGTCTTCGACGACCCGTTCCTGTTCTCCGACAGCATCGCCGCCAATATCGCCCTCGGCAATCCGGACGCCACCGACGCCGAGATCCGTCGAGCCGCCCAGCTGGCCGCGGCCGACGATTTCATCACCGAATTGCCCGACGGCTATGACACCGTGGTCGGCGAGCGCGGGTTGACGCTGTCCGGTGGTCAGCGCCAGCGGATCGCGCTGGCGCGGGCGCTGCTGGCGCGGCCGCGCGTCCTGGTGCTCGACGACGCCACCTCCGCGGTCGATGCCGTGACCGAGGCCGCGATCTTCGACACACTGCCGGACCAGGGCGGGCGCACGACGGTGATCCTGGCGCATCGCGAGTCCACCCTCGCCCACGCCGACCGGGTGATCCGCCTGCCCGCCCCCACCTCGACGCATCACCTCGAGCATCTGGACGCCCCTGCCGTGCCGATCCGCATCGGGCGCGGGTCCGCCGCGATCGGCGGGCCCGCATCGGGTGCGGCGGCCGATCTCAGCGAAACCCCCGAGTTGCGCCGCGATATCGAACGGCTGCCACCGGCCACCGAAGCGCCCGGCCTGGACGAGCGGCGACTGCGAGAACCCGATCCCGGCTTCCGGCTGACTCGGCTGCTGCGACCGGTCCGCTGGCTGGTGCTGGTCGTGATCGGTTTGCTGGCGCTGGACGCACTCATCGGCGTCACCTTCCCGCCGATCGTCCGCTATGCGATGGATTCCGGCGTCGGCCATGCGGATTCCGGTGCCCTCGCCACCGCGGCGGCACTCGGTGTCCTGCTGGTGCTGGCGGGCTTGGCGGTCGCCGCGGCGGCGACCGTGCTCACCGCACGCACCGGCGAACGGGTGCTCTACGGCCTGCGCGTACGCAGTTACGCCCACCTGCAGCGGCTCGGCCTCGACTTCTACGAACGAGAACTGTCCGGTCGAATCATGACCAGGATGACCACCGATATCGACGCCTTGTCGACCTTCCTGCAGACCGGCCTGGCGACCACGCTGATCGGCGGTCTGACCCTGGTCGGCATCGCGGCCGCGCTGCTGGTCATCGATGCGTCACTGGCCGCGGCGGTGCTGGTCGCCTTGCCGCCGCTCGCGGTCGCGACCTGGCTGTTCCGTCGTGTCTCCTCGACCGCGTACACGGTGTCGCGCGAACACGTCTCGGCGGTGAACGCCGATTTCCAGGAGAACGTCAGCGGTCTGCGCGCGGTACAGGCCAGCCGTCACGAACCGTTCGCGGCGCACCGGTTCGCCGAATACTCCGCGCGCTATCGCAACAGCCGGATGCGGGCGCAGCGCGCGATTTCGATGTACTTCGCGTTCGTGATCGCGTGGGCGGATCTGGCGCTGGCCGCGGTGGTGTTCGTCGGCGCCCGTGCGGTCGCGGACGGCGCGACGAGTCCGGGGACGCTGATCGCATTCGTGCTGTATCTGGAGCTGCTGTTCGGGCCGATTCTGCAGCTCTCCCAGGTATTCGACGGGTATCAGCAGGCCAGGGTCGGCCTGCGGCGGATCGGGGAGCTGTTGCGCACTCCGTCCTCGATCGCCGCGGATTCTGCGCGGGCGGTCGCGATCACGGACGGTCTGCGCGGCGAGGTCACCGTCGACGATGTTCATTTCCATTACCCGGGCACCGACGCACCCGCCCTCGACGGCGTATCGCTGCATATCCCGGCGGGCTCGACCCTCGCGCTGGTCGGCCCGACGGGCGCGGGCAAATCCACGATCGTCAAGCTGCTGGCTCGCCTCTACGATCTGCCCGACGACCTCGACGCGAACCAGGATCCCGAACACCGTGTCCGGAATCTCGACGACGCCACCGGCGACTCGACCGGCAGTCCGGTTACCGGCGCGATCCGCGTCGACGGTGTCGACATTCGCCACTACCGCCTCACCGACTACCGATCCCGCCTCGGCATCGTCCCGCAGGAAGCGCACCTCTTCACCGGCGATGTGGCGAGCAACATCGCGTTCGGAAACCCCTCCGCGACCGAAGCCGAGATCGCGGCGGCCGCCGCGGCGGTCGGCGCGCTGGACATGATCGCCTCACTACCGCTCGGCATGCGCCAGCCGGTCGGCGAGCGCGGCCGCGGACTCTCGGCGGGGCAGCGGCAACTCGTCGCACTCGCCAGAGCCGAGCTGGTCGGCCCGGATCTCCTGCTGCTGGACGAGGCCACCGCGACGCTCGACCCGGACACCGAGGCAGCGGTGATGTTTGCCAATCGTTCGCTGACTCGCGGTCGCACCACCGTCGTCGTCGCGCACCGGCTCGGCACAGCAGCGCGCGCCGATCGGATCGCGGTCGTCGATCACGGGAAGATCGCGGAAATCGGCACACATGAGGCGCTGGTCACGGCCGCGGGGCCGTATTCCCGGCTATGGGCTGCTGCTCGGGCAACGGGGGGAATATTCTCGGTCACAGACGAGTCGTCACATATGGGATCGGGACTGTCGGGTGGTCAGTAGATCCGCCGGTTTGCTGCTGGGCCTATCCTCAGATAGGGCGCATCGGCGCGCATCCGCTGATCCCCGTGCCGGGCACGTCACAAACGTCGCAGCGCGAAGAACGAAATGAGGCGAACACCTGCTGTGAGCAGCTCAACTTCCCAGTTCGGACAGAACCAGTGGCTAGTCGATGAGATGTATCAGAAGTACAAACAGGATCCATCTTCGGTAGACGAGAGTTGGCACGAGTTCCTCGCTGATTACACCCCCGAAGCCACTGGAGATTCCGGTAACAGCCAGACCGCGGCTCCCGCCGCACCCGCGCAGGCCGCGCCGGCCGCGCAGGCGGCTATGACTTCCGCCACACCCGCGCCCGCCGCAGCTGCACCTGCGCCGGCCGCTCCGGCGCCCGCCGCGCCCGCCCCGGCACCGGCGAAGCCCGCGGCGCCGGCCAAGGCCACCGCGCGCACTCCGCAGACCACTCCGGCGCCCACCTCGAACGCGACGCCGACCTCCGGCGGGCCCAAGCCCGCCGCGGCCGCCGACGAATCGAAGGTGCTGCGCGGCGCGGCCGCCGCGGTCGTCAAGAACATGTCCGCCTCGCTGACCATCCCCACGGCGACGAGCGTGCGTGCCATTCCGGCCAAGCTGATGATCGACAACCGTCTGGTCATCAACAACCACCTGGCCCGCACGCGCGGTGGCAAGATCTCGTTCACCCACCTGCTCGGATACGCGATCGTGCAGGGCGTCAAGGCCTTCCCGAATCTGAACCGGCATTTCGCCGAGGTCGACGGCAAGCCGAACGCGATCACCCCGGCGCACACCAACCTGGGTCTCGCCATCGACCTGCCCGGCAAGGACGGCAGTCGCACCCTCGTCGTGGCCGCCATCAAGGGCTGCGAGGAAATGACCTTCGGTCAGTTCCACACCGCCTACGAGGACATCGTCCGCCGGGCCCGTGACGGCAAGCTGACCACCGAGGACTTCACCGGTGTCACCATCTCGCTGACCAACCCCGGCACCATCGGCACCGTGCACTCGGTGCCGCGGCTGATGCCGGGCCAGGGTGCGATCGTCGGCGCGGGCGCCATGGAGTACCCGGCCGAGTTCCAGGGCATGAGCGACGAGCGCATCGCCGATATCGGCATCGGCAAGCTCATGACGCTCACCTCCACCTACGACCACCGCATCATCCAGGGCGCGGAGTCCGGTGATTTCCTGCGCACCATCCACCAGTTGCTGATCAGCGACGAGTTCTACGACGAGATCTTCCACGGCCTCGGCGTGCCCTACGAGCCGGTGCGCTGGCGCAAGGACATCCGCGAGCGCGGCGTCGACAAGAGCTCGCGCGTGCTGGAAATGATTGCGGCCTACCGCAACCGCGGCCACCTGATGGCGGACACCGATCCGCTGCGCCTGGTCAAGGACAAGTTCCGCAGCCACCCCGACCTCGACGTCACCCAGCACGGGCTGACGCTGTGGGACCTGGACCGCACCTTCAATGTGGGCGGCTTCCACGGCCAGGAGCAGATGAAGCTGCGCGAGGTGCTCTCGGTACTGCGCGACGCCTACTGCCGCCACGTCGGCGTGGAGTACACCCACATCCTCGACACCGAGCAGCTGCAGTGGATCCAGGAGCGGGTCGAGCAGAAGCACGCGAAGCCGACTGTCGCCCAGCAGAAGTACATCCTGAACCGACTGAATGCGGCGGAGGCCTTCGAGACCTTCCTGCAGACCAAGTACGTCGGTCAGAAGCGCTTCTCGCTGGAAGGCGCCGAGACCGTCATCCCGATGATGGACGCGGTCATCGACCAGTGCGCCGAGCACTCGCTCGACGAGGTCATCATCGGCATGCCGCACCGCGGTCGCCTCAACGTGCTCGCCAACATCGTCGGCAAGCCGTACTCGAAGATCTTCACCGAGTTCGAGGGCAACATGAACCCGGCCGGGGCGCACGGCTCCGGCGACGTGAAGTACCACCTCGGCGCGCACGGCACCTACCTGCAGATGTTCGGCGACAACGAGATCGAGGTCTCGCTGACCGCCAACCCGTCGCACCTGGAAGCGGTCGACCCGGTGCTCGAGGGTCTCGTCCGCGCCAAGCAGGACCTCCTCGACAAGGGCGACGGCCCGGAGGGCTACTCCGTTGTCCCGCTGATGCTGCACGGTGACGCCGCGTTCGCCGG
Source organism: Nocardia sp. NPDC057440 (assembly GCF_042802915.1). Taxonomy (NCBI): domain Bacteria; kingdom Bacillati; phylum Actinomycetota; class Actinomycetes; order Mycobacteriales; family Nocardiaceae; genus Nocardia; species Nocardia sp. NPDC057440. The sequence goes on along the minus strand of NZ_JBHVDF010000009.1, from coordinate 157,613 downwards.
TCAGGGCGTGGTCGCCGAGACGCTGAACCTGTCGGGTCTGCGTGGCTACCGCGTCGGCGGCACCATCCACATCGTGGTGAACAACCAGATCGGTTTCACCACGGCGCCGGAGAACAGCCGCTCGACCGAATACTCCACGGACATCGCGAAGTTCATCGGCGCGCCGATCTTCCACGTGAACGGCGACGACCCGGAGGCCTGCGACTGGGTGGCGCGTCTCGCGGTGGACTTCAAGCAGAAGTTCCGCAAAGACGTCGTGATCGACATGATCTGCTACCGGCGTCGCGGCCACAACGAGGGCGACGACCCGTCGATGACCCAGCCGTACATGTACGACGTCATCGACACCAAGCGCTCGGTTCGCAAGGCCTACACCGAGAGCCTGATCGGCCGTGGCGACATCTCCCTCAAAGAGGCCGAGGACGCCCTGCGCGACTACCAGGGTCAGCTGGAGCGAGTCTTCAACGAGGTTCGCGAGCTGGAGAAGTACGTCCCGGAGCCGAGCGAATCGGTCGAGGACGACCAGCAGGTGCCGACCACCGTCGTGACGGCGGTGGACAAGACGGTGCTGCAGCGCATCGGCGACGCCTTCCTCAATGTGCCGGACGGCTTCAACGTGCACCCGCGCGTCAAGCCGGTGCTGGAGAAGCGTCGCGAGATGGCATACGAAGGCAAGGTCGACTGGGCCTTCGCCGAGCTGATGGCCTTCGGCACGCTGATCGACGAAGGCAAAGCGGTGCGGTTGACCGGCCAGGACTCGCGTCGTGGCACGTTCACCCAGCGGCACTCGGTGATCATCGACCGCAAGACGGCCGACGAGTACACCCCGCTGCACAACATCGGCAGCACCAACCCCGGTTGGTTCGCGGTGCACGATTCGGCGCTGAGCGAGTACGCGGCGGTCGGCTTCGAGTACGGCTACTCGCTGGGCAACTCCAACGCACTGGTGTTGTGGGAGGCGCAGTTCGGTGACTTCGTCAACGGCGCGCAGTCCATCATCGACGAGTTCATCTCCTCCGGTGAGGCCAAGTGGGGTCAGCTGTCGGACGTCGTGCTGCTGCTGCCGCACGGCCACGAGGGCCAGGGTCCCGACCACACCTCCGGTCGGATCGAGCGCTTCCTGCTGCTGTGCGCCGAGGGCTCGATGACGGTCGCCGTGCCGTCCACCCCGGCGAACTACTTCCACCTGCTGCGCCGCCACGCGCTCGACGGCATCCGCCGCCCGCTGATCGTCTTCACCCCGAAGTCGATGCTGCGCAACAAGGCTGTGGTCTCGGATCTGAAGGACTTCACCGAGTCGAAGTTCCACTCGGTGTTCAACGAGCCCACCTACGAGCAGGGCATCGGCGACGGCAACAAGGTCAAGCGGGTCTTGATGACCAGCGGCAAGCTCTACTACGAGCTGGTCGCGGCGAAGACCAAGGGCAACCGCGAGGACATCGCCATTGTGCGGATCGAGCAGCTCTACCCGCTGCCCAAGTTCCGCCTCAACGAGGCGCTCGCGACCTACCCGAACGCGACCGACATCGCGTGGGTCCAGGAGGAACCGGCCAACCAGGGCGCGTGGCCCTTCTTCGGCCTCAACCTGCCCGAGCTCCTCCCCGAGCGCTTCACCAAGCTCCGCCGCATCTCGCGCCGCGCCATGTCGGCCCCGTCCTCGGGTTCGAGCAAGGTGCACGCGGTGGAACAGCAGGAAATCATCGACGAGGCCTTCGAGCCCACCAGCTAGTTCGCCGGCTCGTCCATGACCTGACGCCGGGTCGAATCCGTCTCTCCCGCAGAGCGATTCGACCCGGCGTTGCTGTTCGAGCAGGTGCGCCGAGCGCCACTCTCAGGACCGGGCCGACCAGCTGCGTGGTTCGCACAGCCTGTGGCGCGAGGACAAGTTCAGTATCGATGGCGCAGCGGCGAGGACGAATTCAGTCGCAAAGGACAGCCCGCACCGAACGCAGGTAAGAACCCTCCCGAAATATGGTGCTTCACAACCGGTCAGTCAGTGGGTTTGTCCCAGTTCAGCGACCGTCTTCGCGAGCCAGGCGCGTTCACGTTCGTTTCCGCAGAGTCGGATGGCGAGTTCGAGTTCGGCACGCGCCTCGCCGCTGCGGCCCAATCGCGTGAGCAGCTCGCCGCGAACGCTCGGCAACAGGTGCGAATTCGACAGGGCTGCGGAGTTTTTGAGCTCGTCGACAATGCTGAGGGCGGCCGAAGGGCCCTGTGCCATAGACACCGCGACCGCGCGATTGAGGTCGACGATCGGGGAGGGGGCAAGGCGGCCCAGGGCCTCGTATAGGAGCACGATGCGGTCCCAGTCGGTGGTGTCGACGGATGCGGCGACGGCGTGGCATTCGGCGATCGCGGCCTGCAGGCCGTAAGCGCCGAGGCCGCGGCCGACCCGGGTGGCCCGGGTCAGGGCGGCGCGACCACGGCGAATCGCCGCGCGGTCCCAGCGGCGGCGGTTCTGGTGCACCAGCAGAATCGGCTGCCCGTCGGAGTCCGCGCGGGCCGGGAAGCGTGCAGCGGTGAGCTCGAGCAGCGCCAGCAGCCCGTGCACCTCGGGTTCGGCCGGCATCAACCGGGCCAGCACCCGGGCCAACCGCTGCGCCTCACCGGCCAGATCGAATCGGATCAGATCCTCACCCGAGGTGGCGGACGATCCTTCGGTAAAGATCACGTAGATGACGCTGAGCACCGACCCGAGGCGTTCACTGCGCTCCTCCGCGGACGGCACGGCGAAGGGAACGCGAGCCGCTGCAAGGGTTTTCTTCGCCCGCGTGATCCGGGCCTGCACGGTGGCCGTGGGTGCCAGAAAGGCCTTGGCGATCTCGTCGCTGGACAGGCCGCCGACCACCCGCAGCGTGAGCGCGATCCGGGCCTCACGCGAAAGCACGGGATGGCACGCGATGAAGATGAGCGCGAGCACGTCATCGTCGACCTGATCGGGATCCCACGGTGTCTGCGCATTCGCGGATTCCGCGGGCGGGCCACCGGCGGCGACCCCGCCCTCGCCCAGATCGCGGGCGAGGGCGGAGTACCGGTCATCGAGCGCGGCACGTCGGCGAAACGCGTCGATAGCCCGCCGCCGCCCGACGGTGAGCAGCCACCCGGCGGGATTGCGCGGCACGGCATCCCGCGGCCAGTTCACCAGCGCCTCGGCCAATGCCTCCTGCGCAAGGTCCTCGGCCAGCGCGAAGTCTCCGGTGTAGCGCGCGAGCGCCCCGACAATCCGCGCGGACTCGATCCGCCACACGGCGGCAACGGCCTCACGACCCGTGGAATCGGCCATTCGCTCAGCGACTCACAACTGCCCGGTGGCTTCGCGCCATACTCGTTCCTTCTGAATCCATTCGTTGTCCTGCGGGAATTCGTCGATCGTGGTGACCCGGCGAATTTCGGTCTTGAATCCCGGCCCGAACGACGGGGCCCGCCTGGCCCATTCGATGGCCTCCTCCTTGGAGGCCACATTCAGAATGTAGAACCCACCGAAAAGCTCCTTGGTCTCCCCATACGGCCCGTCCGTGACGACCGGCGGCTCCGACGAATAGTCCACCACCACGCCCTCGTCCGGCCCGGCTAGCCCTTCAGCCGCGACCAGCACCCCGGCCTGGATCATCTCGTCGTTGTAGCGCCCGACGGTCTCGAGCATCTTCTCGAAGTCGACGCCCTCCATGGCCGCATTGCCCTCATCGGTGGCCCGCCAGATCAGCATGTACTTCACGGTCATCCTCCTATGTCCGGGTCGCCTGCCGACCCTCTCACTCCAAGGTCGAACAGCGAACGCGACAGATCGACACGGCCCCGAAAGAATTCTTCGCGGCTGGGCGCACACGGGTTCTACGAGCGCTCAGGCACAGTCACCGCCGGCCGCGGCCGCGACCGCGAGATCCAGCACGATCGTGCCCGGATTGTGGGTCGCGAGGGGTTTTCGCCACGCCGCCAACGCTTCGGACAAACCTTTGACCAGGCCGATCTTCTCCGCGGTACGCACCAGCTGCGTGCCCGCCTGCGACACCAAACCCGACCGATCCCCGTCCACCGACAGTCGGGGGTACCACGTGAGTCGTATGCCGCCACCGTGACCTGCCGCCACCCCGGCATGCCCGAATTCTGCAGATGGGCAAGAGATCGCCCACCGCGATCGGCGACACCTCTCGCACTCCGACGACTCGGATGACATCAACGATCGAGCGGTAACGGACCGATCCTGCCGGCACGCCGAGGACGGTCCGTTGCCGGCGGCGCTAATTGCCGGTAGTGATGCCGGTGGCGAATTTGACGACGACCTTCTCGTTGGTGATTTCCTGCACTGTGATGTTGAGGCCGTCGGCCGGCTGGGTTTGCCCGGCCGGGATTGTGACCTCCTGACCGGCCACCTTCAGGGTGATCAGGTTGCCGTTCACGGCAACGAGTTCGGCGTCGACGCCGAGGACGCTGGCCTTGGCGTTCACGCCACGGGTGAAGGTGACGGTGCAGCCGCTGACGTTGCAGTCGGACTTGGTGCCTGGCCCTTCGACGGTGCAGGCGGCCACGCCGAACGAGGCGAGCAGCGCGAAAACACAGAGGGCGATCAGCCGTCGGAGAGACATGTCGCCGAGTGTAGGGGTGCCGAGCAGTCGCCGCCCGCCTCCCGCCGCATCACCGTGGTTGCGGTGGGAGGCTTGCGGTGTCCGGTTCAGGAGCGTGGCCGGCGGAGATATCGGGGCGCGATGCCTCCGTGACGCCGGGCATCCGATCTTGCACAACGAAACTGGCGCGAGTATGGATGGGCGCGCCGGGGCGTCGTATATAAGGGACGACGCGGAAGTCATTGCGCCACGATCCCTGATCGAGTTCGACGCGGACATAGCCGCGTTGTGCGTTGAAGAATTTCATGTCGGGATTGGCGGCGAGCAGGTTGCGCCCGGTGGCGTTGATGTCGGCGCCGTCGCCGCCGCTTGTGATCGATGTTCCGGTGAATTCCGATGCGACGATGGGTGATTCGGGATCAGCGAAGTCGCGGCGCAGATCGGCGGCGTAGTTGTGGTGCCGGTCGCCGGTGATCACGACGAGGTTGCGCACGCCGCGGTCGGCGGCGGCGCCGAGCACGGTGTTGCGGTCGGCGACGTACCCGTCCCAGGCGTCGGCGCCGAGGTCGGTACCTGGGCCGGGATCGTAGTCGGATCGGCTCATCGCCACCTGATTGCCGATGATCTGCCAACGGGCCGTGGACCCGGAGAATCCGTCGAGCAGCCAATCGCGTTGCCGCTCACCGAGTATCGTGCGGTCGGTGGCGAGCCGGTCGGCGCAGTCGGCGACGTTCATACCGTCACATGCCTGCCTGCTGCGGTACTGCCGGGTGTCGAGCATGGTGATCTCGGCGAGATCGCCGAAACCGTAGCGCCGATGCAAACGCATGTTCGGCCCGGCAGGCAGCTGTTCGATCCGCAACGGCTGGTGCTCGTACATCGCCTGGAAGGCGGCGGCGCGGCGGCGGCGGAACAGCGCGGGAATGCGATAGATGTCGAGCCCGAGCCCCGGCGCGTCGGCGGCCCAGTTGTTGTCGACCTCGTGGTCGTCCATGGTGACCAGCCAGGGGAATGCGGCGTGCGCGGCACGTAGCGGCTGCTCGGCTTTCGCCTGTGCGTAGCGCAGCCGATAGCCGGCCAGGTCGACCGCTTCGGCACGGAACTGGGGCTCGACGGTCATGCCCTCGCGGCCGCGGTTCCAGCCACGCTCGTAGATGTAGTCACCGAGATGCACGACCAGATCGAGGTCTTCGGCGCTCATGTGCTCGTAGGCGGTGTAGAAGCCGGAGGTCCACGATTGGCAGGAGGCGAAGGCGAAACGCATGCGTGCGGTGGGCCTGCCGGGCGCCGGTGCGGTGCGGGTCCGGCCGATCGGCGAGATCGCCGATCCCGCGCGAAAGCGGTAGAAGTACCAGCGATCCGGGGCCAATCCATAGACCTCGGGATGCACGGTGTGCGCGAGCGCGCGTGTCGCGACCGCGCTACCCCTGGCCGCCACCTGCTGGAAGTGCTCGTCATGAGCGACTTCGTATTCGACGGTCACCGGAGCGAGCGGCATCCCGCCGAGCCCGTCCGGAGCAAACGGGTCGGGAGCCAACCGGGTCCACAACACCACACCATCGGAGGTGGGATCTCCCGACGCCACCCCCAGGCTGAAGGGGTCCCCCGGCCACCGCGGCGCCCGAAACCGGCCGCTACCGGCAGCCGACGCGCCGACCAGCACCGCAACCGATCCGGCGGTGCCGTATCTCAATAGTTCCCGGCGAGACAGACCCATACGTCAGGGTATATCCGTCACCCGTTGAACGCGGCGGCAAGAGCGGGGCTGAGCGAAAGCGCGAGGGCCACAAGGGATTCGACCAACAGGTCCACCAGTTGGTCGCGGGAGATGGGTTCATCGCGCAGCCAGCTGAGGGTGGTCTCCTCGACGAAGGCGATCCAGCCCCGGAGGGCCAGGAGCAGGCGGGGGCGGTCGGCGCGTTCGACGGGGACGGGGGCCTCGGTGAGGATGCTGCCGACGATGGCGTTGCGTGTTTCCTCTACCAGGGTGAGCAACAGTGGGCTGGTGCTGGCGGGACCGCGCAGCAGCGCGAGGTAGGACGTGCGGTTTTCGCTGACGTAGGCGATATAGCGGTCGATCGAGTCGCGCAGCATGTCGAAGGTGCCTAGCGAGCGGTCGGGGGCGACGTGTTCGAGCAGTTCGACATTCGCGTGGTGCACGATCGCCAGCTGGAAGTCCTGCTTGGTCGGGAAGTAGTGGAACAGCAGGCCGCGGGAGATGCCTGCCTGTTCGGCGATCTCGGTGATGGAGATGTCTTCGATAGCTCGTTCGCCGAGCATCTTGGCGCCCAAGGTAATCAACTGCGTGCGGCGCTCGTCCGGGCTGAGCCGGGTGCGCTTCACGGTCTCTCCGGTGCCTTTGGTACTCACACGGCCATCTTACTGAACGACAGTCAATACTGTTGACTCATGCTCAATAAGGTCGTACTCTCGCCTATATGAGTCGCAAGGTTACAGACAAAGCTGTCGCCAACCGCCCCGCCCGGCACGTCAAGACGATCATCATCGGCAGCGGGTTCGCCGGCCTCGGCCTGGCCATCCGCTTGAGCCAGCAGGGCCGCACCGACTACCTGGTGCTGGAACGCGGCAGCGATGTCGGCGGCACTTGGCGCGACAACACCTACCCGGGCGCCGCCTGCGATGTGCCTTCACACCTGTACTCGTACTCCTTCGCGCTCAACCCGAACTGGTCGCGCTCGTTCTCCAAGCAGGGCGAGATCCAGCAGTACATCCAGGGCGTCGCCAAGAAGTACAACGTGCTCGACAAGCACCTCTTCGACTGCGACGTGACCTCCGCGCGCTGGAACACCGGCGCCAACCGGTGGGAGGTCGAGACCGCCAAGGGCAGCTTCACCGCGGACACCGTGGTCTCCGCGGTCGGCGCGCTGTGCGAGCCCGCGCTGCCGGATATCAAGGGCATCAACAACTTCAAGGGCGAGATCTTCCACTCCGCCCGCTGGAACCACGACGCAGACCTGACCGGCAAGCGCGTCGCGATCATCGGCACCGGCGCCTCATCGATCCAGATCGTGCCGTCCATCGCGTCCCAGGTCGCTCACCTCGACGTCTACCAGCGCACCGCGCCGTGGCTGCTGCCCCGCATGGACCGGCCGTACACGCTGCCGGAGCGGCTGGCCTTCAAGCACCTCCCCGGCTTCCAGCGCCTCTCGCGCGCGGCCATCTACGCGGCCCGCGAGACCCAGGTCGTCGGCCTGGCCAAGGTCCCCGCGTTGATGCAGGCGTTCGAGCTGATCGCGAGGGCCAAGCTGAGGCTCGAGATCCGCGATCCCGAGTTGCGCGCCAAGGTGACACCGAACTTCCGGATCGGCTGCAAGCGCATGCTGATCTCCAACGAGTACTACCCCGCGCTCGGCCGCGACAACGTGGACGTGATCACCGACGGCATCGCCGAGGTGCGCGAGAATTCGATCGTCACCAAGGACGGCACCGAGCGCGAGATCGACGCCCTCATCGTGGCGACCGGCTTCCACGTCACCGATTCCCCCGCCTACAACACCATCGCGGGCAAGGACGGGCGCACCCTTTCGGAAGTGTTCGACGAGATCGGCCAGCAGGGCTACAAGGGCTCGTCCATCGCCAACTTCCCGAACATGTTCTTCCTGCTCGGACCGAACGTCGGCCTCGGCCACACCTCGATGGTGTTCATGATCGAATCGCAGATCAACTACATCGCCGACGCGCTGGCCACCGTGGACCGGCTGGGTCTGCAGACCGTCGAGGTGCGCCGCGACGCGCAGGACGCATACAACGCGGAACTGAAGAACAAGCTGGAAGGCAGCGTGTGGAATACCGGCGGCTGCTCGAGCTGGTATCTGGACAAGCATGGCAACAACACCACGCTGTGGCCCGACTTCACTTTCGAATTTCGCAGGCTGACAAGAACATTCGATGTCTCCGCCTACGAGACGACAAGCAATGATTCCCGAAACGATCTGAAAGTGGTGGCTTCACAGTGAATACAGCATCGCGCGATTTGAGGGGTGGCGGCCGGGAGACGAGTGGGCGCAAGGACGCTTACTTCAAGGGCAAGGTGTGCGTGATCACCGGCGCAGGCTCCGGCATCGGCCGCGCGCTCGCGGAGAACCTCGCCGAGCGCGGCGCCAAGCTCGCGCTGTCGGACATCGACACCGAGGGCCTCGCCGAAACGGTGCGTCGCTGCGAAGCGCTCGGCGCCGAGGTGAAGTCGGACCGGATCAATGTGGCCGAGCGCGAGGCCGTACTGCTCTACGCCGACGCCGTGAAGGCACACTTCGGCACGGTCAACCAGGTCTACAACAACGCGGGCATCGCCTACCACGGCGAGGTGATCCGTTCGGAGTTCAAAGACATCGAACGCATCATGGACGTCGACTTCTGGGGTGTCGTCAACAGCACCAAGGCGTTCCTGCCGATGCTGATCGAGTCCGGCGCGGGCCATGTCGTCAATGTGTCCAGTCTGTTCGGCCTGATCGCGGTGCCCGGCCAGAGTGCTTACAACGCAGCCAAATTCGCGGTGCGCGGGTTCACCGAGTCACTGCGCCAGGAGATGCTGGTCGGCAGGCACCCGGTACAGGTGACCTGCGTGCATCCCGGCGGCATCAAGACCGCGGTGGCCCGCAACGCCACCTACGCCGAGGGCATCGACGGCGAGAACGCCGCATCGATGTTCGACAGGAAGCTGGCGATGCACACCCCGGAGATGGCCGCGCAGACCATCACCGAGGGCGTGCGCAAGGGGCACGGCCGGGTGCTGATCGGCTGGGAGGCGAAGGCGCTCGACCTGTTCGTCCGGGTCACCGCCTCCGGTTACCAGCGCATCGCCGCCGTGGTGAATCGCCCGTTCCTGCCCTGATCACGAGAAGGCACAGCCGAGGAAACACCATGCGCGACATCAACCTTCCGCTACCCGTCGCACGGGCGTTGCTGCGTCCGATCTTCCGAGTGACGCTGAACGAGCGGATGCCGTGGCGGTGGCAACGCCTGTTGCTCGATGTCGGTTCCCGCGCGCAGTTGCTGCCCGCGGGAACTGCCGTGCGCAAGCTGCGCCTCGGCGGCAGGCCCGCCGAGCAGATCTCGGCGGGTTCGCAATCTCCGCGCGGCGCGACGGCGCGCGGCGCGATCCTCTACCTGCACGGCGGCGGCTACGCGGTCGGTTCGCTGGCGACACACCGTTCGCTCGCCGCCCGGCTTGCGCACGAAACCGGCTGCACCGTCTACGTTCTCGATTACCGGCTGGCCCCGGAGCACCCGTTCCCCGCCGGGCTCGACGACGCCGAGTTGGCGTTCCTCGAGCTGGTCGAGAGCGTGGGCTACCGCCCCGGCAGCATCGCCCTCGCCGGCGACTCGGCAGGCGGCGGCTTGTCGCTTGCCACGGCGCAGCGGCTGATCGCCCAGCACGGGCACAGGCCCGCGGCGCTCGGACTGATCGCGCCATGGGCCGATCCGAACCAGATCCCCGAGCGCCACCGCGACCTGGTGATCAACACACCGTGGTCGAGGGCATGCGCTGCCGCCTATCTCGGCGGCGGCGATTCGACAGACCCCGGTTACGCCCCGCTGACCGGCGAGCTGCGCGGCCTGCCGCCGACGTACGTGCAGGTCGACACGAGCGAGCTGCTGCACAGCCAGTGCACCGAGTTGGTCGCCGCACTGCGGGCCGCGGGCGTGCGGGTGCGGTTCACCGAGACGCAGGGACTGTGGCACGTCGCGCAGTTGCAGGCCGCGCTCGTCGCGCCCGCCGCGGCGGCACTGACCGAATTGGCCGAATTTCTGCGCGAAGCGATCCAACCGGCGTCCGTTCGCGACCTAGGATAAGCAGCCGCCTCGTCGTCCCCGGCCCACGCAAAGCCGAGGACGGGCCGGGTCCGGCTGCGTACGATTAAGGCCTCGATCGGCCGCTATTTTCGAACCAGATCACTTTTCGGTGGTCGAGGGAATGGCCCGGTCTCAGGTGTCGTAGATTACTGGCGAGTAAAACCACGTGGAAGGGCACTGATGCGAGAGTTCGAAGTCCCGGCTTCCTACACCATTCCGGAAGACGCGAACAATTCCGATAACGTCTTCCGGCACGCCGAGCAGTCGCCGGGCGCGGTGCTCTTCAACATTCCGAACGGCAACGGCGGTTTCGCCGATGTGACCGCCGCGGAATTCGCGAAGACCGTCACCGACGTCGCGAAGGGCCTCATCGCCTCGGACATCGAACTCGGCGACCGCGTCGCCATCATGGCCCCGACTCGCTACGAGTGGGCCGTGCTCGACTTCGCCATCTGGGCTGCCGGTGGCTGCACCGTCGCCATCTACGACAGCTCCGCGCCCGAGCAGGCCAAGTGGATCCTGCAGGACTCCGCCACCAAGCTGCTCGTGGTCGACAGCGACAAGCACCGCGCGGTCATCGACGAGATCGACGCGGGTGCGCTTGTCGATCTGAAGGAAACCCTGCAGATCGACAAGGGCGCGATCGAGGAGTTCACCACCCGTGGCGCCGACCTCGACGACGAGGCCGTGCACGCGCGCCGCGCGCAGGTCAACGCGGCCTCGCCCGCAACGCTGATCTACACCTCCGGCACCACCGGTCGTCCCAAGGGCGTCATGCTCTCGCACTCGAATCTCTACGCCGAGTCGCAGTCCGACCGCATCGCGCTCAGCAAGTACGTCAGCGCAGGCAAGAAGACGCTGATGTTCCTGCCGCTCGCGCACGTCTTCGCGCGCGGCGTCACGCTGGCCGCCTTCGACGCCAAGGTCATCATCGCCTTCACCTCCGACTGGTCCACCCTGGTCGACCAGTTCGGCAGCTACCGCCCGCACTTCATCCTCGCGGTGCCGCGTGTGTTCGAGAAGGTGTTCAACAGCGCGAAGCAGAAGGCGCACGACGGCGGCAAGGGCAAGATCTTCGACGCGGCCGCCGAGACCGCCATCGCCTGGAGCGAGTCGCTCGACAGCGGCGGCCCCGGCCTGGTGCTGAAGCTCAAGCACACGCTGTTCGACAAGCTCGTCTACAGCAAGCTGCGCGTCGCGCTCGGCGGACAGTGCGAGGCCGCGGTATCCGGCGGTGGACCGCTGGGCGCACGTCTCGGCCACTTCTTCCGTGGCGTCGGCGTCACCATCTACGAGGGCTACGGGCTCACCGAGACCACCGCGGCCATCACCGTGAACACCCCGGAGAACCTGCGGGTCGGCACCGTCGGCAAGCCGATCCAGGGCCACGCCGTCAAGATCGCCGAGGACGGCGAGTTGCTGCTGCGCGGTTCGGTGGTGTTCAACGGCTACTGGGGCAACCCCACGGCCACCGAGGAAGCGTTCGCCGACGGCTGGTTCAAGACCGGTGACCTCGGCGCCATCGATGCCGACGGGTACGTCACCATCACCGGCCGCAAGAAGGAAATCATCGTCACCGCGGGCGGCAAGAACGTCTCCCCCGGGCTGATGGAGGATTCGCTGCGGGCGCATCCGCTGATCAGCCAGGTGATGGTCGTCGGTGACGGCCAGCCGTTCATCGGTGCGCTGATCACCCTCGATCCGGAGGCACTCCCGGGCTGGAAGGAACGCCACAACCTGCCCGCGGACACCCCGATCGAGAAGCTGATCGAGAACTCCGAGCTGGTCGCGGAGGTGGATGCCGCGGTCGCCGACACCAACAAGAAGGTGTCGCACGCCGAGGCGATCAAGAAGATCCGCATCCTGTCCGTCGACTGGACCCAGGAGACCGGCGAGCTGACCCCGAAGATGTCGCTCAAGCGCGCGGTGGTCATGAAGCAGTACGCCACCGAGGTCGAGAAGATCTACAGCTGAGGTAGTTCCAGACGAGGCGTGGCCCGCGACCGGTAACTGTCGCGGGCCACGCTTGTGTCGCGGTGGCGGCCAGCTGGGGTCGACGCCTCGGCGGCCTTGTCGAGCGGCGAGACAACCGCGCCGAGATACCGATCGCGACGGCGAGAGAGGCCAGGTGCGCGGGCTGCTCGCGAAGTGCCCGACGTGGCGCTGCCGGATGCGTCGGGCTGGCGGCAGCGCCTTTCGCTCAGCCGGGGAGCTTGTCGAGGAAGTCCGCGATCAGCGGCGCGATGTCACCCAGGTGCGTCTCCAACGCGAAGTGACCGGTGTCGAAGAGGTACAACTCGGCGTCCGGGAGATCGGCGAGGTAGGCGTGCGCCCCGGGAGCGGGAAAGAACGGGTCGTTCGCGCCCCAGGCAATCAGGGCCGGTGGGGTGTACTTGCGCAGCCAGGCCTGCCATTCCGGATAGGCGGCGACATTGGACTTGTAATCGAAGGCCAGCGCTACCTGCGCTTCCTTGCGGCCCGGCAGGTCGAGAAAGTGCTGATCGAGAGTCCAGGACTCCGGCGAGATCACGGTGGGGTCGGCGACGCCGTGCTCGTACTGGCCGCGGGTGCCCTCGAGCGTGAGCAAGCCGCGAATGGTGTCCTCGGCGCCCGCCTGTTCCGGTGCCAATGCGGTGAATTCCTTTGCGCCCTCGGACAACCCTGCCTCGTAGGCATTGCCGTTCTGCACCACGAGGCCCGCGATCCACTCCGGATGGCGGGTGGCGATGCGGAAGCCGACGGGCGCGCCGAAGTCGAAGACATACATCGCGAAGCGGCGCAGGCCGAGGTGTTCGACGAAGCCCTCCACCACGTCGGCGAGCCGATCGAAGGTGTACTCGAAATCGGCGGGGGCGACGGTGTTGCCGAAGCCGGGGTAGTCGGGGGCGATCAGCCGGTATCGGCTGCCGAGCGCGTCGATCAGCCTGCGGAACTGGTGCGAGGCGGAGGGAAAGCCGTGCAGTAGCAACAACACCGGCGCGTCGGCGTTGTCCGGGATCGACTCCCGGTAGAAGACCTGGACTCCGGCGACGTCGGTGCTGCGGTACTCGACTCGAGGCAAGGCGTTCATCTGTTCACATGCTTTCTTTATGAGATGTTGCATTATTTCTAACTCAAGCAACCTAATGTGTCAACCCGTTGGAGTAGCATTAGAATCATGAGCGATTCCACCCCGCTGATCGGCGAGCCGCTGGCACTGGACTTGGTCAACACCGCACCGGATGGGCCGGACCTGCTCGGCACGGCGGAGCAACTGGCGCAATGGCTTGCGCGGCAAGCGGATCGGTTGCACGGCGTCAGGATCGGGCAGCCGACCGCAACCGATCTGATTGCCGTCCGCGCAGTCCGCGAAGACACCGCCGCCGCGCTCGAGGCCATATTGGCGGGGCAGCAGCCGCCGATCACCGCCCTGCGCGGATTGGAGAAAGCCCAGGCCGCGGCGCCGCTCATCCGGGAGCTGAGCTGGAACGGCGACGCCGTGGTCGCGGCCGCTCGCCGCGACGGCCCACTCGGCGCCGCCGCCGCGGCAGTGCTGGCCGAGTCCGCCATCGACCTGCTCACCGACCCATCGATCGACAAACTCAAGCGCTGCGAAGCCGACGACTGCGTGCTGCTGTTCCTGCCCACCCACCCCCGTCGGCGCTGGTGTTCGGCACAGCGATGCGGCAATCGGGTGCGCGTCGCCCGCTATTACCAGCGGCACAAGCCCGAGGGCTCGGCGAACTGAATCCACTCGGACGTCGCGGAACACCGGCGCACAGCAGCATGGCGGGCCCGGATGTAGGTCACCGAGTGGTCATCCTGTGTCGGCAATTCCGGCAGTAGGCTCGCTTTATGGCCGACCTGCGGGTACATCGTGTAATGGCGGGGATCGTCTCGGCCGGGCTGGCACTCGGCGTCGCCGAACTGCTCGCCGCCTTCATGGGTCCCGAACGCGCACCGCTGGCCGCCCTGGGCAACACCGTCGTCGACCACACCCCCGACGGCCTGCGCGAATGGGCGATCTCCACCTTCGCGACCAATGACAAGATGGTGCTGTACCTCTGCATCGCAGTGGTCGCGATCATGGTCGCCGCGGGCGCGGGCGCGATCGAGCGCACCACCCGGGCCGCAGGCTCCATCCTGCTTGCCCTCTTCGGTCTCCTCGCCGCCGCCATCGCCGCCGATCGCACCGGCCTCGCGGGCGCTGTCCCCACCGTAATCGGCGTCGCCGCAGGCATTTACGCACTGCGAGCGCTGACCCGGCGCATCGACGAAGTCGCCGAATCGATGGCCCCCGAATCTTCCTCCGCCGCCATCGGCACCTCCGGCCACCCCCCGAGCGCCGGTAGCCTCACCAGTTCGGCAGATCCCGCTTCACCCGGGCAAAATGCTCATGCCGCACCGCAACCCACAGATACCTCCGCCGAAGCCACTCCGTCCGAATCCACGGTGCGGTCGGTCAATGCGCGCACGGACGATCTAGGACGCACGGGGCCGAGTGCGGGGGCGGCGCTGCGTGCAGAGACGACGGAGCGGCGGCAGGTATTGCGCGGGCTTGCCATGACCGGCGGTTTGGCGGTGCTCGCCGGAGTGGGTGGGCGGCTGCTCGGCGCGCAGCGGCACGACGTTTCGGGTGAGCGGGCCGCGGTGCAGTTGCCGGAGCCGATCGAGCCGCAGGCGCCGCTCGCGCCGGGTGTGGATCTGCGTTTGCCGGGGCTGACGCCGTATATGACGTCGAATGCCGACTTCTACCGAATCGACACCGCACTGATCGTTCCGCAGGTGTCCATCGATGATTGGTCGCTGCGCATCCACGGCATGGTGGATCGAGAAATCCGCATCACCTGGGCCGATCTCGCGAATCGGACGCCCGTCGAAACCCTGGTGACCTTGGCCTGCGTCTCTAATCCGGTCGGTGGCGATCTGATCGGCAACGCCCGCTGGCGCGGTTACCGCCTCGACGCGCTGCTCGCCGAGGCGGGCCCGCACCCCGATGCCGACATGGTGCTCTCGCACAGCATCGACGGCTTCACCGCAGGCAGCCCGCTTGCCGTCCTCACCGACGGCCGCGACGCCCTGCTCGCGGTCGGCATGAACGGCGAACCACTGCCCGTCGCGCACGGCTATCCGGCCAGGCTCGTGGTGCCCGGCCTCTACGGCTACGTCTCCGCCACCAAATGGGTGACCGAACTCGAGGTCACCCGATTCGACCGCGCCACCGCCTACTGGACCCGCCGCGGCTGGTCGGCCCACGGCCCGATCAAAACCGAGTCTCGCATCGACACCCCCCGATCCCGAGCCCGCATCAAGGCGGGCCCCACCCCGATCGCCGGCGTCGCCTGGGCCCAGCACCGCGGAGTCAGAGCCGTGGAGATCCAAATCGACAACGGCGACTGGCAACCCGCCCGCCTGTCCACCGAACAGTCCATCGACACCTGGCGCCAATGGGTCTACGACTGGAACGCCACCCCCGGCACCCACACCCTCCGCGCCCGCGCCACCGACGGCACCGGTGAAACCCAAACTGCCGACCGCCGCGACGTAGTCCCCGACGGCGCCACCGGCTACCCCACCGTCACCGTCCAGGTGAGCTGATCACGACAGCCGCGGCTGTCGTGGCGTCGAGAACACCACGACGACGAGCCGCGCTGATCAGCGGGCTGTGCGCGCCAGGATTCGACTGGGCTCGGCTGGCGGGACTCGTGCGCTGAACGACCCGTGCCCCGCGAACACGATGTTCACGGGGCACGGAGTGCACAGGCTCAGGCCGCGACGGCGTCGGCTTCGGCGGGTGCGGACTCGGGGCCCGCGGTGGCGCCGTCGCCGTGACGGATGAACAGCGCCGAGGCGATGACACCGATCAGCAGGATGCCCGCGGGGAGCAGGATGGATTGGCCGAGGGCGGTGCTGAAGGCATCCTTGACCACCTCGGGGACGGGACCGCCTGCGCCCTCGGTGACCTTGCCGCCGTGCAGACCGTTGGCGGTCATTCGCGCTGCGATCAGAGCGCTGATCGCGGCGCTGCCGAGCACCGAGCCCACCTGGCGGGTGGTGTTGTAGACGCCCGCGCCCGCACCCGCCAACTGCACCGGCAGGTTGTGGGTCGCGGTCGAGGCCAGGGGCGCCCAAATGCAAGCATTGGCGACGCCTGCGAGTGCGGCCGACAGCAGGAACCACACAATCGACGAGTGCGGTGTCATGACGGCCGCGAACCAGAAGACCGAGGCCGCGAAACCGATGAAGCCGATGGTCGGCACGATGCGCGGATGGAACCTGTCGGAGTACTTGCCGATCAGCGGCGCGCAGACGCCGGTGACGATGGCCATCGGCGCGAACACCAAGGCGGACCTGGTCGGTGACATCTCGCGCACCGCCTGCAGATAGAAGTACGACGGCACCATCATCGAGGTGACCGCGGCGCCCATCGAGGCGATGGCCAGGTTGGAAAGCCCGAAGTTGCGATCACGGAACAGGCGCAACGGCAGCAGCGGTTCACCGGTATTGCGCGCCTGGTTCACCACGAAGGCCACCAGCACCAGCACGCCGGCGCCGATCATCAGCCAGATGCGCGGCGACCAGTCGTAGGTATTGCCCTCCTGGATGCCGAACACCAGCAGGAACAGACCGACTCCACTGAGCAGCACGCCGGGAATGTCGAACTTGTGCTCGTTCGTCGGCAGCGCGGGCACCAGCCAGACCGCCAGCGCGAAGGCGACGATGCCGACCGGAACGTTGACGATGAAGATCCACGCCCAGCCGAGGCCGTCGACCAGCACGCCACCGAGGATCGGGCCGACCAGAGTGGCGAGTCCGGCGACGCCGCCCCACAGGCCCATGGCCGCGCCGCGCTTGTCCGGCGGGAAGGTCCTGGTGATCACGGCCATGGTCTGCGGCGTCATCAGCGCGGCGCCGAGGCCCTGCACGGCGCGCGCGGCGATCAGCATGGTGATGGTTCCGGACAGACCGCACCACAGCGACGCGGCGGTGAAGACCGCGAGTCCGATGAGGTACATGTTCTTGGGACCGTATCGATCACCGAGACGGCCGGTGACCAGCAGCGGCACCGCGTAGGTGAGCAGGTAGGCGCTGGTGACCCAGATGACCTGGGAGATATCGGCGCCGAGGTCGACCATGATGGCCGGGTTGGCGACCGCGACGATCGTCATGTCCAACAGGATCATGAAGAAGCCGACGACGAGCGCGAAGAGCGCCAGCCACGGATTACGTTGGGTGGACATGGATGTCGTTCCTATCTCGGAGGTATCCGGATGACGAAGTTCGATGAATGACTGGTTCACGGCGACGGGCTCGTCCGCGCTGCGGGACGCGGCACCGGCGGCAGGACGGCTTCGGCTGTTCCAGCGCCTTCGGACCAGGCGTGCTGATGGTCGGAGATCCGCGCACCGGTCGCCGGATCGAATTCCTCCCACTCCATCTCACCGCTGTCGAGCTCGGCGGTGAGGTCGTTGACCCAGGCGATCTCGGCGGCGAGGGTGGCGCGCAGGTACGGGAGCACGATCCAATAGCGGCGCGGCACCGCGTTCATTCCTGCCCATCGGCCGATCATCTCGATGTCGGCCAGATCATGTTCCAGGTGCGCCAGGCGCTCCCGCAGCAGTGCGAGCACGTCCGCCTTCGGCAGGTTGTGCGCCTCCGCGAGCGCGACGGGGAACATCGGGTATTCCGGTGTGGGATTGCGCAGAATCTCGGTGATCCTGGCGCGCAACGCCGTTCGCCCGCTATCGCTTATTCGATAGGTGGTTCGCTCGGGTCGATTTCCCTCGCGGTCGACGCCTTCGGCCGACACAAGTTCCTGATCGGCCAGCCGCGCGACCGTGTGATAGAGCGAACCCGGCCGCACCTTCACCAGCCGGTCTTCGCGGCGGGCGATCAGCACTTGGTACATCTCGTAGGGATGCATGGGCCGCTCTTCGAGCAGTGCGAGCACGGCGATCGCCAGGGGCGTCACCGAGGAGCGCGCCTGCTGACCCATCCGGTTACCTCCTACTGATTCTCGAGACCACGCACGGTAGTCGTGGCCACCGACATACTCTCTGCCGCAATATTCCACGTGGAATATACGGCGCGGAACAGTCGGATCGCAAGACGCTTCGGTCGATCGGAAATGTGATCGGCGGCATAGCGAATACGGCGACAGCGGTCACCGAACGCGATGACCGGGACCGAGCAGAACCAGGCGGTCCGATGTGAGTGTCCGGCCTGAGCGGGCCACAACAATCGAGCGGCGGCAATCCACCGATCGGGATACGGCAGCTACACCGGGGGAAAGTTACAGCGCGTGGGTGTCCAGCCAATCACGCGCCACATCGGCGGGGGCCGCACCATCGCGGATCCGGCCGATCAGGGCAACGAGCTCCTCGGTGGTCAGCTCGCCCGCGACGTAGTTCAGTTTCCGGATCTGCCGGTCGCCGAGCTCGCCCTTGCGGTAGACGGCCAGCACGTTCTCCGCGCGGAATGCGTAGTCGTCGTCGGAAAGGACAGTCAGTCCGTCGGTCGCTCCAGCAACGAGTGCGGGCGGCCCGCCCAGGATTCCGGCCTGGACCTCGCCGTCCAGCAAGGCTTTTCGCAGGGCTGCGGCATCGGGGAACAGCGTGGTCCTGGCCAAGGCGCAGCCCGAAACCCGCAGCGCATCAGTAGGCGCGCGCAACACCTCCGGCGCCGGAGCCACTCCGACCGCTAGATCGCCGCAGCGGCCCGCGAGATCGCCGATCGACCGGACTCGATCGCGGGTCGCCGCCGCCTCGGTCAGCAGCATTCGCGGTCGCATGTCGGTGCCGTCCGCGGGATCCGACACCGCGAGCCCCTCGGGCAGCGACCCGTTCACCGCCTCGGGCACCGACGGTTCGGGCGCCGGCCGATTCGCCCCGTCGGTCACCACCTCGGTGGCGCCCACCGGCTTGCGCGCCTTCGAATCGGCATCGAGGAAAGCGAGCAACTCGCCGGTGTGTTCACCGACCACCGCGACCTCGCCCGCGTCCAATGCGGCGAAATAGTCGGCGCGATTGCCGAGATGCGGTGCGACGGAGGTGGACACACCGGTACGGGAGAGCGCTCCGGAATAGATTTGCGCAAGCAGATTTGATTCCATCGAATCGCCCGCGCCGACCACTATTGTGGGGCCCTGGTCATCGTTTCCACAGGAAACGGCCAGCGTGACGGCCGCGACGACCAAACCCCGAGCCAGCACTCGCCTCGACACGGCCAGCAACATCCGGCGACACCAACTCTCCGTAGCCAACAGGAACACCACGAACCGGGCAGTATGAACTAACAGAATGTACCGGTGGCCGTTGAGGCACGGCCCGTCGCACCGCTCGCCCTTGCCGGAAGGACCCCAGTGAAAACCACGATCTCCCCCGATGCCGCGCGGCACGGGCGGTCGGCGCTGCGCATGACGCTGCGCGCGACCCGGTTCCTCGTCGCCGCCGCAGCGCTGGCCGCCGCCATGATCCTGTCCGCCTGTGGCAATTCCGACCCGCTCGCGGCGACGGGCAGCTGCGAGGGTGACGGGCTGACCGTCGGCTCCGCGAACTTCCCCGAGTCCGAGACTGTCGCCAATGTCTATGCGGAAGTGCTGCGGGCCAACGGATTCAAGGTGGACACCCGGCTCAATATCGGCAGCCGCGAGGCCTACATCCCGGCGCTGCGCCAGTGCGCCATCTCGGTGATCCCGGAGTACAACGGCAACCTGCTGCAATACCTGGACAAGGGCGCGACCGCGACCAGCGCCGCCGACATCGACACCGCACTCACCACAGCGCTCGGCTCCGATCTGGCCATCGGCACCCCGGCGCCCGGCCAGGATTCCGACGCCGTCGTCGTCACCAAGGCGACCGCCGAGCGTTGGAACCTGCGCACCATCGCCGATCTGGCCGCGCATTCGGCCGAGGTGAAGTTCGGTGCGCCCGCCGAGTTCCAGGAACGGGCAGGCGGTCTGCCCGGACTGAAGAAGAACTACAACCTCGACATCGCCGCGAACAACTTCGTGCCGATCGCCGACGGCGGCGGGCCCGCCACGGTGCGCGCGCTGGTCGACGGCCAGGTGACCGCGGCCAATATCTTCACCACCTCGCCCGCGATCGCGCAGAACAACCTTGTGGTGCTGGAGGATCCGAAGCACAATTTCCCGGCCCAGAACGTGGTCCCGCTGTTCAACGCGGCCAAGAAATCGGATAAGTCGCTCGCCGCGCTCAATGCCGTTTCCGCGAAGTTGACCACCGACGAATTGATCAAACTCAACGAAGCGGTCTCCGGTAGCAGCAAGACCGAGCCCAAGGCCGCCGCCGCGGCGTGGGTCGCCGCCAAGGGACTGAATAAGCCGACCGGATAAGCGGTGGCCGCGCCTGTGCTCGTCCGTGTGCGGGGCAGGCCCCGCCGCGCCGAATACAGGAGCGCGCGTGTCCGATATCGAATTCAGCGGTATCAGCAAGACCTATCCGGACGGCACCCATGCCGTCACCGACCTCGACCTACGCATCGAATCGGGATCTTTCACCGTGTTCGTCGGTCCGTCCGGCTGCGGTAAGACGACGTCGATGCGGATGATCAACCGGATGATCCGCCCGACAGGCGGCACGATCACCATTGCCGGACAGGATATTTCGACAATCGACCCGGTCGAGCTCCGGCTCGGTATCGGGTACGTCATCCAGAGCGGCGGGCTGCTGCCGCACCGGACCGTTGTCGACAATGTCGCGACGGTGCCGGTGCTGCGTGGCGATTCGCGCCGCGCCGCGCGTGCGGCGGCGCTGGACGTGCTGGACCGGGTGGGACTGGACCGCTCGCTGGCCGGGCGGTATCCGGCCCAGCTCTCCGGCGGCCAGCAGCAGCGCGTGGGGGTGGCGCGGGCTCTGGCCGCCGACCCGCCGGTACTGCTGATGGACGAGCCGTTCAGCGCCGTCGACCCGGTGGTGCGTGCCGAACTCCAGGTCGAAATGCAAAGGCTGCAGGCAGAATTGCACAAGACCATCGTGTTCGTCACCCACGACATCGACGAGGCGATCACCCTCGGTGATCGGGTCGCGGTATTCGGTCGCGGCGGCGTGCTGCAGCAATACGATCCGCCGCAACACGTCCTCGCCCAGCCCGCCACCGACTTCGTCGCCGACTTCGTCGGCCGTGATCGCGGCTATCGCGGCCTGTCCTTTCGCACCGCGAACAATGTTCCGCTGCACGAGATCCGGACCGCGACCGCCGACGAAGTGGCGAAACTGCGGCTGGAACGCGGCGACTGGGTGCTGGTGATCGACACCGACAAGCGGCCGGTCGGCTGGATCGATGTGACCGGGGTCGAGGCGGTGCGCGCCGGACGGGAACCGCACAACAGCATGTCGGCGGGCGGCTCGCTGTTCACCCCGTCGGGTGACCTGCGCCAAGCGCTCGACGCGGCCATCTCCTCACCGGCCGGAGTCGGTGTCGCCGTGGATGATTCGGGGGCGGTACGCGGCGGGGTGCTCGCTACCGAGGTCCTCGAGCAGTTGGCGGGCCAGCGGGCCGCCGAAGACGCCGAACGCAACCGGCACTACTTCGAACAAGAAGCCGCGCAATGAGTGCCGCACCGAACGTCGCGTCGGTCTCGCCCCGCCTCCGGCGGGAGACGGTCTCATGAAGTATTTGATCGACAACTTCTCGGAGATCATGGGGTTCACCAAGACTCACCTGTACTTGGCGCTGGTGCCGCTGGCGCTGGGTTTGGTGATCGCGATTCCGGTGGGGGCGTTGGTTCGCCAGGTGTCCTGGCTGCGGCGTGTCACTGTGACGGTGTCGAGCCTGGCCTACACGGTGCCGTCGCTGGCATTGTTCGTGATCATCCCGCCACTGGCCGGGATCTCCACCATCGATCCGATGAATGTGATCATCGCGCTCACCGTGTATTCGACTGCGCTGCTGGTGATCGCGGTGCCGACGGCGCTGGATTCAGTGCCCGCCAACGTGATCGATGCCGCCGATGCCGTCGGATTCGGCCCGTTGCGACGGACCTTGACCGTCGATATGCCGCTTGCCGTACCGGTTTTCGTGTCCAGCCTCCGGGTGGTGGTCGTCTCCAATATCGCCATGGTTTCGGTGGGCGCCCTCATCGGTGTCGGCGGCCTCGGCAAGCTGTTCACCCAGGGCTACCAGCGCGACTATCCGGACGAGATCATCGCGGGCATCATCGTGACCCTCGCGCTGGCCTTGATCTTCGACCGGCTGGTGTACGCGCTCGGCCGCTGGTCGACGCCGTGGGCACGCGCCGACGCCAGGGCTTCGAAAGCGAAAGGCGCTACCGCATGAACCTTTTCCTCGACGCCTGGCACTACCTCACCGACGGCGCGAACTGGAGCGGGCCGACCGGCATCCAGCACCGCATCGCCGAACACCTGTGGTACAGCTTTCTCGCGGTCGCCGCGTCGGCCGTCGTCGCGGTGCCACTCGGTCTGATCATCGGCCACACCAAACGCGGTGCGGCCGTGCTGGTCGGGTTCGCCAACGCGATGCGCGCCCTGCCGACCCTCGGCCTGCTCACCTTCCTGGTGCTGCTGATGGGCCTCGGCCTTGTCCCCCCGCTGCTGGCCCTCGTCACGGTCGGCATCCCGCCGCTGCTCGCAGGCGCCTACGCCGGAATCGCCAATGTGCCCGCGGATGTGGTCGACGCCTCCCGCGCCATGGGGATGACCGAAACCCAGATCCTGTTCCGCGTGGAAGTCCCCAACGCGCTGCCGATCCTGCTCACCGGTCTGCGCGGCGGCGGCGACCGCTTCGGCCACTGCCGGTGCGACACGCGGGTCGAGCGGGCTCGGGACGATCTTCTCCGGGCCGAGTTCGTCGGCGACCACGCTGAGGATGGCGTCGGCGGCGGCGATCTTCATGCCCTCGGTGATGCGGCGCGCACCCGCGTCGAGGGCACCCTTGAACACACCGGGGAAGGCGAGCACGTTATTGATCTGGTTCGGGAAATCGCTGCGGCCGGTGGCCACGATCGAGGCGTACTTGCGAGCCACCTCGGGGTGGATCTCCGGGTCCGGGTTGGACATGGCGAACACGATCGACTCCGGCGCCATCGAGGCGATGAGCTCCTCGGCGATCAAACCGGCTGACAGGCCGAGGAACACGTCGGCGCCTGCCAGCGCCTCAGCGGCGCCACCGGTCAGCCCGCGCGGGTTGGTGCGCTGGGCCAGTTCGGCCTTCACGTCGTTGAGGTCGCTGCGGTCCCGGCTCACAATGCCCTTGGAGTCGAGCACGGTCACGTCCTGCACACCCGCGGCGAGCAGGATGTTCGTGCACGCGACACCCGCGGCGCCTGCGCCCGACACCACGACCTTGAGGCCCGCGATGCCGCGACCCTGCACCTTGGCCGCGCCGTTGAGGGCGGCGAGCACCACGATGGCGGTGCCGTGCTGGTCGTCGTGCATGACCGGGCAGTCGAGCGCCTCGATGAGCCGCTTCTCGATCTCGAAGCAGCGCGGTGCGGAGATGTCTTCCAGGTTCACCGCGCCGAAGCTCGGGCGCAGCCGGATGATCGTCTCGACGATCTCGTCGGAATCCTTGGTGTCCAGCACGATCGGGATCGAGTCGAGCCCGGCGAACTTCTTGAACAGCGCCGCCTTGCCCTCCATCACCGGAAGGGAGGCGCGCGGGCCGATATCACCGAGACCGAGCACCGCGGTGCCGTCGCTGACCACGACAACTAGCCGGTCGGTCCAGGTGTAGCGCTTGGCCAGCGCCTCATCGTTTGCGATGGCGCGGCTGACCTGAGCCACGCCGGGGGTGTAGGCGATCGAAAGGTCGCGCTGAGTCTCCAGCGGCGCGGCGAGTTCGACCGAGAGCTTACCGCCGAGGTGACCCGCGAAGATCTCTTCGTGAGTGATCTCAGAAAGGCTGGCAGTGGCATTCGGTGCGTCAGTCACAGGTGACACGATTTCACTCCTGCTCGGGTCGGGCACAACCGGGAAACGGTTACCGCCGGGTATTTAGGTAATAGGTGACTCATACCGCTCATCGAGTGCGCTGACCGGTCCGTATCGTGGCGGCTTGCACACAGGCAAGGGATGCCGATATCTCGATCACGTGGCGCGGCACTGATCCGCAGAGCGGGAGCCGGACGGGTGCGTCCGGACAGAACATGCGGAGAGATCTTCGGGTCGCGACGGTGCGTTGCGAGGCGGAGATCCCCATTATTCCCGAACCCGGCGGTGGCATAGGCGGGGAATCCGACACATTCTGCCAGTCGGGTCGACGACTTGCCAAACCGGTGTGTCGGAATCCGGTTGAGCGCCATATAGCCAGGATAGGTCGGCGGAATTACCCCGGCGTAAGGGGAAACTCGCATGTCGTCGCGGCGCGGCGGTGAGCTGTCACAAGGGCAGCGGGTCACCCGCGGTGAGGTCGGAGTCACCCGCCACCGACGGTGGCACGACCGGAGCCGCCTCCCGCGTGACAGGTACCGCCGCGCGCACGCCTGCGGTCACCTCCCTGACGATCAGCGCTTCGTCCGGTGTGACGGCCTGCTCCCGCCGCGCCGGCGTCGCAGGCACGGTCGGCGTCGATTCGCCGCCCGCCGATCGACGGGCGTCCGCGCGCACCCATACCGTGTCGAGGCCGCCCGAGGTCAACCGCACGCGCCAATCGGCGGCGACGTCCGGGTGGTCGGTACGCCGATGCATGCCCCGACTCTCGGTGCGCGCCAGCGCGCTGTACTTGGTCCACCGCGCCACCGCGAGCAATGCTGCCGCCTGCCTGGCCCGCAGTCGATCCGCACCGGCGCCGCCGAGGCCGAATTCCGCGCCGGGCCACATCCCGTCGAGTTCGCCGATGCTGTCGCGCAGGCTGCCCGCGCTGCGCCAGTAGCTGCGCCGCAGCGGCAGCGTGTGCTCCTGCACCAGTCCGACGACCGCGCGCGGGTCGATCCGCGCTTCCGGGTTGAGCCCGGCCCCTACCACCGCTCGCGCCTGGCCCACCCTGCCTCTGGCGCGCGCGAAGCGGGCAGCACCCGCGCCAGCCCAGACACCTGAGGCGATGGCCCATGCGCCGCCCTGACCGCCGAATCCGCTCACCGCTCCGGTGATCGGCTCCCGCGTTGTCACGTCACCGGCGCCGTACAGTCCGGCCACCGTGGTCGCGCAGTCGGCGCCTGCGATGCGAAGGCCGCCGGTCCCCCGCACAGTGCCCTCGAGCACCGCGCGCACCGGGACCCGCTTGGTGTGGTCCACCAGGCCTTGCTGCGACAGCCTGCACCGCACGGCGTAGGGCACGTCTTCGAGTGCGGCGTACACGCGGCGGCCGTCGGCGATCGCCGCGAAGGCCGCGGCGCGATGACCGGTGATGGCCGCGCCGGATTCGTCGTAGAGGGTGGCGAAGTGCAGCGCGAAGCCGGAGGTGAACGCCGAGTTCAGCACCGGCTCCAGCCCGTAGGCGCTGGAGAACTCCATGCCGGACAGGTGCGCGCCCACCTCGGCGGCCAACAGCAGTCCGTCGCCGGTGTCGACGTCGGTGCCCGCGCCGCCGGACAGGAAGGCGCAGCCGCCGGTGGCCACCACCACCGCGCCCGCA
Source organism: Nocardia sp. NPDC057440 (assembly GCF_042802915.1). NCBI lineage: Bacteria > Bacillati > Actinomycetota > Actinomycetes > Mycobacteriales > Nocardiaceae > Nocardia > Nocardia sp. NPDC057440. The sequence continues at coordinate 131,706 of NZ_JBHVDF010000009.1, read as the reverse complement.
CGGACCGTCCAGCCGCGAAACCTATTGTGCTGCTGGACGCCGGTGGCTCCGGACACCACTCCGTCGCGATCGACGAGCAGTTGCAGCGCGGGATGGTGATCGAGAACGCGGACCCCGGTGTCGAGCAAGCTGCGGCGCATCCGGCGCAGGTAGCTCGCGCCGTCCAGGCACACCCGCAGCGAGGTTCGCCTTTCCGCCGGCGAGCTGCCACGCGGCTCGCCGGGTCTCAGTGCACGGTCACCGGCATGGCGCCCCTCGCCGGGAAACCGATACCCCCAGCGCACCAGCTGCTCGACGCGCAGATGGGTCTCCTCGAGCACCCGATGCATCAAGTCCGGGTCGCCGAGGCAACCACCATGCACGTAGGCGTGCCGCACCGCCTCGTCCCTGGCCGGTCCCGGCGGGATATTCCACAGCGAGGTCGATCCGAAGGCGGTGGGACCGCTGGTGCCGCAGCGCCCCTTGTCGACGAGCACGACGCGGGCGCCCGTGGCGGCGGCCGAGACGGCGGCCCAGGCGCCGGCGGGGCCACCACCCAGAACCAGTACGTCCGTCTCGATTTCACCCACAAAGAGAAATGTTCGACCACAATTCACCCGGCCGCAACCATTCCCGGATATTCAGCTCCACCATTGTGTCCACAGCAATAATCCGGCAGCCAGAAAAACAACCATTGATCCGGAAAAAGCCGTAAAACCCCGATGCCTATCCGAAAAAATCTGTGCCGCAACGGCAGTCACGGACGCGGCCAGATGCCAGGTCACCGATACACCGCCCGGACCGGGAAACTCCCGTCTGGCAGCAATGATCGCAGTGCCGACGACAACGAGCGTGAGGATAAACGTCCCGGCGGCCACCACACCGCTCAGCCCGCGCACCAGTCTCACGAGGCGATCACCGGCACTCCCGTGGCTTTGCCCGCAAGTTTCTCGAATTGTGCTGGGTCGGTAGTGAATTCACCGAGCCGGATGGTCTTGTTCGCACCGTGGTAGTCCGACGAGCCGGTGGTGAGCAGACCGAGTTCGGCCGCCAGCCCCCCGAGCAGCGCGCGGTCGGCCGCGGAATGGTCGGGATGGTCGATCTCGAGCCCGCCGAGACCGAGCGTGGCGAGTTCCCGGATATCGTCCAGCGCCAACAGCCGTCCGCGCTTGCGCGCCCTCGTATGCGCGAGCACGCTCACGCCACCGGCGGTGGCGATCATTTCGACAGCGCGACGCAACGGCGTGTCGGCCTTTTCCGCGTAATACGGCCCGTGCGGCGCCAGCAATTCGGTGAAGGCCGCGTCGACGCTCGGCACCACACCCGCCTCGACCAGCGCCCGCGCCAGATGCGGCCGTCCGGCCGACGGACCGGCAGAGGCCAGCACCGCGTCAGGATCGATGGGCAGGCCGTCGGCCCGCATGCGCTCGGCCATCGCGCGCAGCCGCTCGACGCGTTCGGCACGCAACCGCTCCCGCTCGTCGGCGAAACACCGATCGGCCGGGTCGAAGAGGTACGCGAGCAGATGCACAGGAACGGGCCAGCCGTCCTCGCCCAGACCGATGCACGACATCTCCATGCCCCGCACCAGCGTCATGCCCTTCGGCAGCGCGTCGACCGCTTCGGACCACCCCGCGGTGGTGTCGTGGTCGGTGATCGCGACGACGTCCAGGCCTGCGGCAGCGGCGTTGCGAACAAGTTCGGCAGGGCTGTCGGTACCGTCGGACGCGGTCGAATGGGTATGCAGGTCGATGCGCACGCCTTCCAGTCTTACAGTGCGCTCGTCGCGGCTCCGCACGCGACGTAGCATCGACCGGTGCCATCCATTCCGCCGCTGCCCTCCTTCCGCGGCCAGGGTCGGGCGCATACACCGCTGCCCCGTATCCCCGTTCCCACCGCACGCGCGGTGGTCGACTGCGCGATCTACCTCGACGGCAGGCGGCTGCCCGGCCGGTTCAGCCACGCCGATGCGATGGCCGAGGTCCGCAATCGCGGCAAGGGGTTCGTGTGGGTCGGGCTGCACGAACCGGACGAGTATCAGATGGCCGATATCGCCAAGACCTTCGATCTGCACCCGTTGGCTGTCGAAGACGCGGTCAAAGCGCATCAGCGACCGAAATTGGAACGCTACGACGACACCCTGTTCCTCGTCCTGCGCACCGTCAGCTACGTCGAGCACGAAATGCACAGCGTCAGTGAAATCGTCGAGACCGGCGACATCATGGTCTTCATCGGACCCAATTTCGCGGTGACCGTGCGGCACGGCGAGCACACCGGACTCGCCGGTGTCCGAAAGGAGCTGGAGAGCCACCCCGAGCAGCTCATGTTCGGTCCGAGTTCGGTGCTGCACGCGGTCGCCGACCATGTGGTGGATTCCTACATCGAGGTGGCCCTGTCGGTCGAGAACGATATCGAGGAGATGGAGGAGGCAGTCTTCACTCCGCGCAATGCCATCACCATCGAATCGATCTACCAGCTCAAGCGCGAGGTCGTCGAACTGCGGCGCGCGGTCAATCCGCTGCAGATCCCGCTCCAGTTACTCGGCCACAAGCCGGACCTGCCACTGCCCAAAGAGATTCGGCGCTATCTGCGCGACGTGGCCGACCACCACACCACCGTCTCCGAACGCATCACCGACTTCGACGAGTCCTTGAGCGAACTGGTCAGCGCCGCCCTCGCCAAGATCGGCGTGCAGCAGAACACGGATATGCGCAAGATTTCGGCCTGGGTCGCCATCGCGGCGGTGCCGACGATGGTCGCAGGCATCTATGGCATGAACTTCACCCATATGCCCGCGCTGGAGGCGACCTGGGGCTTCTGGGTGGTGCTCGTGATAACCCTCGGCATCTGCGCCGGTCTGTACGTCACCTTCCACCGCAACAACTGGCTCTGACCAGAGCTACAGCGAGGCAGCGCCTCTCGCGGGATCGTGCACATCGATTCCGGCTTCGGCCCACGCGTCGCGCAACGCCTGCGCACCACGCACCCGCACCCACGCCGCCTCGGTCGCGGTCACCGGAACGACCGTCAGATACCTGACCGGCTCGGCGGGCTCGGGCAACACCACCGCGGGAATGTCGCTCTCGCCCAACAGAACCGCGGTGAACGGCGCATCCCGCCACATCGGCTCACCCAGGTCGAGCAGCGCATCCGCCTGCAGCACAACACCTTCCACGACGGGCGTCGCGGCGAGCACACCGAGCGTCTTGGCCAGGCCCGCACTCGTCCCCGACCCGGCCCGCAAGGCGAGCACCAGCTCGGCCCGCGGCCCGCGCACCGGATCCGCGAGCAGGTCGGACGGATCACCCATCGGATGGCGCGATCCGCCCAACGTCACGTAATGCACCAGATCATCACCGGGAATCCGCAGTATTTCGATGGGCTCCAAGCCGAGGAACGTCACCGACGCCGAATCCACACCCGCGGTGTCCACACCGAAATGGTCCAGCACCTCGGTGCGGACCCTATCCACTACCTCCATGCGATCAGATCGCCAGCCGCGCCAGCATGTCGCGCGCCTGCTCGGCCGACTTGGGGTCGCACAGCACGTCGTAGCGGCCGGCCACCAACTGCATGGTGGAGGCGAAATCGCGCTGGCCTCTGGTCGCCGCGTACGGGATCGAGGTCGAGATGACACCGAAGATGATGCCGCCGACCAGACCGACGATCAGCGGGCCGAGCGCGCCGCTTGTGGTGAACAGGCTCAGTAGCAGACCGAGGAACAGGCCGAGCCACGCGCCGGACACGACGCCGCCACCGATGACCTTGCCCCAGGTCAATCGATAGAGAACTCGCTCGACCTGCATGAGATCGACGCCGACGATGGTCACGTCCTGTACCGGGAACTGCCCGTCGGCCAGAAAATCGACCGCCTTCTGCGCCTCGGCATAGGTCGGGTACGAGCCCACCGGCCAGCCGGTCGGCGGCGTCGGCAGACCCTGCCTGGCGCGATTCGCGTTCCCCATGGGATTCGTCATGCCTCTATTGTGCTATTCCGACTGATCGTTCGGTGGTGTGAAACGCCCCGCTGCCCGTCATTGAGACGAACGCTGCATTCCGGCGGCCCGGCCCTTGTCGGCGATCACCTGCGCCATTTTCGCGCTCGCCTCATCGATCATCTCGTCACCGAGCATGACCGCCCCGCGTGCGCCACCCGCCGCGGAGGTATGGAAGGCGTAGGCATCCAAAATCTGCTCGGCGCGGTCGTAATCGGTCTGACGCGGGCTGAAAATCTCGTTGGCGGCGTCGATTTGGCCGGGATGCAGCACCCACTTGCCGTCGAAGCCGAGCGCCGCGGTGCGTGCCGCCGCCCTCCGGAAGCCATCGACGTCGCGGATCTGCAGGTACGGGCCATCGATCGCCTGCAGGCCGTGCGCGCGGGCCGCGAGCAGGATGGTCATCAGGATGTGGTGGTAGGCGTCACCGGTGTCGTAACCCTCCGGCTGTTCGCCGACCACGAGGGTGCGCATGTTGATGCTCGCCATGAAATCGGCGGGGCCGAAGACCAGCGCCTGTACCCGCGGGCTCGCGGTGGCGATCTCGTCGATATTGCGTAGCCCCAGCGCGTTTTCGAGCTGCGGTTCGATGCCGATGCGGCCGACGTCGAGTCCGCAGGCCTTCTCCAGCTGGGTGAGCAGCAGATCGAGGGCCCTGACCTGACCGGCGTCGGTGACCTTCGGCAGCAGGATCGCATCCAGCGCCGCGCCCGCGCCCTCGACGACGGTGATGACGTCGGCGTAGGTCCATTCGGTGGTCCAGTCGTTGACCCGCACCACCCGCAGCTGCGTGCCCCAGCCCGGTTCGTTCAGCGCCGCCACGATGTTCGCGCGGGCGGCGGCCTTGGCCACCGGCGCGACCGCGTCCTCGAGATCGAGAAACACCTCGTCCACGGGCAGCCCCTTGGCCTTCTCGATCATTTTCGGGCTGCTGCCCGGGCAGGCGAGCACCGAACGGCGCGGCTTCATGATCACTCCCGTCGATCGTGGCGTGGCGGGTGCACCCGCCCGCGAACATCTAGCCTGGCAACCATGGCAGCAACCAGGGTGTACATCGCCAGGCTGGCCGGCCTGGTGGTGCTCGGCCCGGACGGCGAGTCTATCGGCCGCATCCGCGACGTCGTCGTGGCCATCCGGTACGACGGCCAACAGCCGCGCATCCATGGCCTCGTCGTCGAATTGCCGACCCGGCGGCGGATTTTCGTGCCGATGCTGCGGGTGACCGCGATCGAGCCGGGTGTGGTGACGCTCAATACGGGCACGGTCAGCCTGCGCCGATTCGCGCAGCGACCCGGCGAACTGCTCGCGATCGCCCAGATCGTGGATTCCGCGGTGCGCGTGCACGATCCTGGTCTGCCCGACCTCGCCGAGGTCGACGTCTTCGTCGCCGATCTCGGGATCGAGCAGACCAGGACACGGGACTGGGTGGTGACCAGGGTCGCGGTGCGTGGGCACCGGCGCATCGGTCGCCGCCGCACCGTGCACGTGGTGGATTGGACGCAGGTCAGCGGCCTGACCCCCTACGAGGTCGGCAGGCCGGGCCAGGACGTCACCCAATTGCTCACCCAGTTCGAGGGCATGCGACCCGCCGACGTCGCGCACCTGCTTCGGGAACTGCCGGAGAAGCGGCGCATCGAGGTCGCCGAGGCACTCGACGACGAGCGGCTCGCCGATGTCGTGCAGGAAATGCCCGACGACGACCAGGTCGAACTGCTCGGACACCTGGAGGTGCGCAGAGCCGCCGACGTGCTGGAGGCCATGGATCCCGACGACGCCGCCGACCTGCTTGGCGAGTTGTCCACCGGGGAGCGCGAATCACTGCTCGCGCTGATGGATCCGGAGGAGTCCGAGCCAGTGCGCAGGCTGCTGGAGCATTCCCCCGACACCGCGGGCGGTCTGATGACGCCGAAGCCGATCGTCCTGACTCCGGCGACCACGGTCGCCGAAGCGCTTGCCCGGGTCCGCAATCCGGACCTGACGCCCGCGCTCGCCTCGATGGTGTTCGTGGTCCGCCCGCCGACCGCCACCCCGACCGGCCGCTACCTGGGTTGTGTGCACATCCAGCAGCTGCTGCGCGAACCGCCCGCGCATCTGGTCGGCGGCATCCTGGACACCGACCTGGCCCCACTGCGGCCCGATGTCCCGCTCGGCGCGGTGACCCGCTACTTCGCCACCTACAACCTGGTCTGCGGGCCGGTAGTGGACGCGCAGAACCATTTGCTCGGCGCGGTGAGCGTCGACGATGTCCTCGACCACCTGCTGCCGGAAGATTGGCGAGACCAAGAAGAATCGCACGTGGGAGTACCCGGACATGAGTGACAAATCCACGAGCGGCAGGGCCGGGCCGAGTTCGGCGCGCCAACGCCTCGAAACGCCGCTCGACTCCCGATTCCGCATCGATTGGGACGCCGAGGCATTGGCGCGCAGCAGCGAGCGGGTCGCCCGATTCCTTGGCACCGGGCGATATCTGGCGATGCAGACCATCCTTGTGATCTTCTGGATCGCGTTGAACGTGTTCGTGGTCGCGCTGCGCTGGGATCCGTATCCGTTCATCCTGCTCAATCTGGCGTTCTCCACCCAGGCCGCCTACGCGGCCCCGCTGATCCTGCTTGCCCAGAACCGGCAGGACAACCGCGACCGAGTGTCGTTGGAGGAGGACCGAACTCGCGCCGCACAGACCAAAGCGGACACCGAATTCCTCGCCCGCGAACTCGCGGCATTGCGCATCGCGATCGGCGAAGTGGCCACCCGCGATTATCTGCGCCGGGAGTTGGATGAAATGCGTGAAGTGCTCGATCGCATCGAATCCGCCGCGGGGTCTTCGGACGGAGTCACGCAGGCTGAAAAATCCACAAAGGCGAATCGCAAGAAGAGCTCCGGCCGAAAGCCGACGCAGGGCCCGGAATGGCCGCCACTAGCTCATGATTGACCGGAAATGCTCAACAACTGACCTGACTGGTGGGTAACCTGGAGCGGATTGTCCCGAGCGGACGGGCACGGGATGCGCGATTCGGGCCTTCGCCCGGCCGCGCCCCACCGGACAAGCATGCTCTCACGATGTAGAGGATTGGTGTGGCCGAATGCGAATATCTGCTCCGATAACCGTGTCGGCCCTCGTCGTCGTAGGTCTTGTCTCTGCTGGATCGGCAACACACACAACCCAATCGACCACACCACCCACGGCGCCGGAGGCTTTGCTCGCGGCGGGCAGCGGTTCGTCGAGCCGCGCCGCGGACGCGCCATTGTCCCGGTCAGTTGGCCTCCTTCCGGTCACCCCGGACGCGCCCCGCAAACTTCGGGCATTGACTCCGCCCGCGAACGGGCTGCCGATGTTCGCGGGCTCGGTGCCACTGCACGACATTGTGCTGCCCGTGACCGGCGGCGCACTCGGAATTCCGGAGATGGTGCTCGCGGCCTATCGCAATGCCGAACTGGCCCTGGAATCCTCGATGCCGGGCTGTGGAGTGTCCTGGAACCTGCTCGCAGGCATCGGCCGGATCGAATCCGGGCATGCGGGCGGTGGGCGCACCGACGCCGCGGGCACCACCGTCACTCCCATCTTCGGGCCCGCGCTCGACGGCACCCTGCCCGGCAACGAGGTGATCCGGGCCACCGACGGCACCGCGGTGCGCGCCATCGGCCCGATGCAGTTCCTGCCGAGCACCTGGAGCGCGTACGCCGCCGACGGTAACGGTGACGGGGTCGCCGACCCGCACAACGTTTTCGACGCCTCGCTCGCCGCGGGCAAGTACCTCTGCTCCGGCGGCGTGAACCTGCGCGACCCCGCACAGGAACTGCGCTCGGTGCTGCGCTACAACAACTCGATGGCCTACGCGGCCAATGTGCTGAGCTGGTCGGGGGCCTACCGCACCGGCGGCACACCGCGCCAGGTGACCATCTCCCCCGATCTGATTCCGCCGGGCACCGCGCCCAAACAGGCGAGCCCGGACATGCTGGCCGCCAACTCGGTCGCGCCGAGCACGGCCGCCGAGCCGCCGCCCGCCGCGACGACCACCGTCTACCCGCCGGTGCCTGCGCAGGTGATGATCAACATCCCCGGCCTGCCACCGATCCCGTGCGGCATCTTCTGCCCGACGCCGCCCAACCCTGCGAATCCGTGTGACCCGCCGGTGGTCGGGGCGCCGATGCTGGTGCTGATCCCTGGCCTGCCGACGCCCGCGCCGGTCGCGCCGAGGCAGACCTACGGCGCGGCAGGCGAACCGAACGCGACAGGCGAACCGGACGCCGCGAGCAAACCGGTCGACCCCGAGCACCCACGGCAGCCGCAGCTGCCCGCCTGGTGCGCGATGCCGAGCGCCGCTCCGGAAAATCCAGCGCCCGCGCAACCGCCTGGCGAAACACAGCCGATCCAGTCGGCCGAGGAGCCGGAGGCCGCCACGACACCGGAGCCGGGCCCCGCCGAACCCGCCCCGGCCGCCGCCCCGACGCCGACTCCGCAGCCGGGCATCACGTTGCCGTTCGGCGTCGTGATCCCGCTGCCGCCACAGGGCTGAAACCAAACACCAGAGCAGGTCACGAAGTAGTAACAAAAAGATCTCGAATGCGGTACCCTCAACTTCGTCCATCACGAAGGGCTCGTCATCGAGTCAATGGGAGGGTCACCGCACAGTGGGGCGTCACCGAAAACCACCGGCTGTCAACGTAAGACGCAGCTCCGTTATCGCATTGACCGGATTGGTTCCCGCTGGGCTCGTGGCAGTGAGTGCCACGACCGAAGTGAGCACCGCCGAGCAGGCCGCAGCATCGGTCCTGCAACACCTGCCGGGGAACGAACAAGACGACCACGTTCCCAGATCCGCGGCCGTCGCCGAACCACCAGCGACGGCCGACTTCGTCGCTCACGCCTTGGCCAAGCAGGCGCATGCCACGCCTCCTATCGTGAAAACCGTTGCGCTGCCGGATGGTAGACAGCCCGCCGCCATGCCGCCTGGCCCGCTGGGTATCCCCGGTGTCGCGATCGCCGCCTATCAATCCGCCGAACGCACCCTCACCGCCGAGAACCCCGTCTGCGGGATGCCCTGGTATCTGCTCGCCGGAATCGGCCGCGTCGAATCCACCCATGCCTTCGGCGGCAAGGCCGATGCGGACGGCAATCCGCTGACACCCGTCTACGGACCGGTGCTCGACGGCAGTCTGTCGGGCAACAACGTCATCCACGATTCCGACGGCGGCGCCCTGGACGGTCTGGCCGGTTACGACCGCGCCATCGGGCCGATGCAATTTCTGCCCGAGACGTGGAAGCATTACGGCGCCGACGGCAACGGTGACGGCGTCGCCGACCCGCAGAACCTCTTCGACGCGGCGCTGACCGCGGGAAAATACCTCTGCGACGGCGGATTGAACATGCACGATCTCGCCCAGCAGTCCCGGGCGATCCTGCGCTATAACAACTCGATGGCCTACGTCGCCAATGTCATGGCCTGGGCGACTTCCTACAGCAGCGGCGTCGCACCACAGCCCGGACAGCTGCCGAGGATCTGACGCAACGTAAAATTACTGCCATGTCAGTGGTAACGGAAGCGGATGTGCGGGGAGCCCTCGCAAAGGTCGACGACCCGGAGATCCGCAAGCCGATCACCGAACTCGGCATGGTGAAGAGCATTGCGATCGGCGCGGACAGCAATGTCCACATCGAGATCTTCTTGACGACCGCGGGTTGCCCGCTGCGCACCGAGATCACGCAGCGGGTCACCAAGGCGGTGGCCGATGTCGCCGGCGTCGGCGCCATCACGGTCGAGCTCGATGTGATGAGCGACGAGCAGCGCACCAGCCTGCGCAAGCAGCTGCGCGGCGACTCGGCCGATCCGGTGATCCCGTTCGCCCAGCCCGGCTCGCTCACCCGTGTGTACGCGGTCGCCTCCGGCAAGGGCGGCGTCGGAAAGTCCAGCGTCACGGTCAATCTCGCTGCCGCCATGGCGGCGCGCGGCCTCTCGGTCGGCGTGCTGGACGCGGACATCTACGGCCACTCCATCCCGCGCATGCTCGGCACCGACGCCCGCCCGACCCAGGTCGAGCGCATGATCATGCCGCCACAGGCGCACGGTGTGAAGATGATCTCGATCGCACAATTCACCCAGGGCAACACGCCTGTGGTGTGGCGCGGCCCGATGCTGCACCGCGCGTTGCAGCAGTTCCTCGCCGATGTGTTCTGGGGCGACCTGGACGTGCTGCTGCTCGACCTGCCGCCAGGCACCGGCGATATCGCCATCTCCATCGCTCAACTCATTCCCGGCGCCGAGATCCTGGTCGTCACCACCCCGCAGATCGCCGCCGCGGAGGTCGCCGAGCGCGCGGGCGCCATCGCACTGCAGACCCGGCAGCGGATCGCGGGCGTCATCGAGAACATGTCCTGGCTCGACCTGCCCGACGGCAGCCGAATGGAGCTCTACGGCTCCGGCGGCGGCCAGGTCGTCTCCGAACGGCTCACCCGCGCCGTCGGGGCCGATGTCCCACTGCTCGGTCAGATTCCGATCGAACAGGCGGTGCGCGAGGCCGGCGACGAAGGCACACCCATCGTGCTGAGCCAGCAGGACAGCCCCGCCGCCAAGGCCCTGCTGGAGATCGCCGACAAACTCGCCGTCCGCCGACGAGGCCTCGCCGGCATGTCGCTCGGTATCGATACCACCCGGCACCTGTAGGTCCTCCCACGCCCCCGACCACCGATCGGCCCAGGCCCCTGGTCTCCTTCTGCCACCGATAACCGGCGCCGAGCGTAGTCCAATGGTGGTTCCCAACCCCACCTCCGGCCACCATCTCACTACCCTCGCTCGCGAAGCCGCGGTGTTCGCTTCCGGCGCGGTCCTCGAGCGCGAGGGCTGATTTCCGCGGGATGAGGTGTGCTCGGTGTCGGGAGGTGCCAATAAGCTCGGTGCCATGCTCACGCTGCTGTTGTATGTGCTGATCGTCGGCTTGGTCGCCGCGGTGTTGTTTCTCGTCGCCAGTGCCGTGTTCGGCCGGTCGGAGGAGCTCGGACCGATACCGGAGGGCACGACAGCGACCGTGCTGCCCGTCGAGGGCATCTCCGGCGCGGATGTGCGTGCGCTGCGCTTTCAGCAAGTGGTGCGCGGTTACAAAGCGGGCGAGGTCGACTGGGCGCTGACGCGGCTCGCCGCGAGGATCGACGAACTGCAGCTGCAACTTGCCGAGGCGCGCGGCGCCCAGCGCCAGACTCCGCTCACGCGGGAACCGAAGTGAGCGCCGACGGCGACACCGCGGGCGACGGCCGGATCCGCTGCCCGTGGTCGGAGGCCTCCCAGCTCTATCGTGACTACCACGATCACGAATGGGGCAGGCCGCTGCACGGTGCGGACGCCATGTTCGAACGCGTCTGCCTCGAGGCGTTCCAATCGGGGCTGTCGTGGATCACCATCCTGCGTAAGCGCCCCGCCTTCCGCACCGCGTTCGCCGGGTTCGAGATCGCCGAGGTGGCGAAGTTCGGCGACGACGATGTGGCGCGATTGCTCGCCGACCCCGGCATCGTGCGCAACCGGTCCAAGATCGTCGCCGCCATCGCTAACGCGCGCGTGGCCCTCGACCTCGATATCGGTCTCGACGAGCTGATCTGGTCGTTCGCACCGCCGCCGCGGCCGCGCCCGAGGCAGATCGCCGATGTGCCCGCGATCACCACCGAATCCGTAGCTCTGGCAAAAGAATTGAAGCGGCGCGGGTTCCGTTTCGTCGGCCCGACAACCGCCTACGCACTGATGCAGGCGACCGGAATGGTCGACGATCACCTGGCCGATTGCTGGGTCGATGGTGACCTGTCCAACACAGGCCGAGCGGTCACATTTCGAACTCAGGTATCCGTCCACAACGGCGATAGGGAAGAATAGGACGGGTGTAGCTCGCCAAATGCCGGCGAGCTCACTGGTTGGTGACAACTGGAGTTCCAAGAAAGTGCGCAGCATATCGCGCAGATCTGGAGGGAGCAGAGGATGGCGGCCATGAAGCCCCGCACCGGGGACGGTCCCCTCGAGGCAACCAAGGAAGGGCGTGGAATCGTCATGCGGGTTCCACTCGAGGGTGGCGGGCGTTTGGTCGTTGAGCTCACGCCGGATGAGGCAGCAGCGCTTGGTGACGAATTGAAGAGTGTCACCAGCTAATCGCTCGGCGCTTGCTGATGTGGCCGGTCTTTTGGCCTGTCCCGAATGCGGTCTCGGATTCGAGCCGCAGGATCGGGTGCTGCGCTGTGGAGCCGGGCACAGCTTCGACATAGCCCGGCAGGGTTACGTCAGTCTGTTGACCGGCGCGTCGACAAAGATGACCGGTGATACCGCGGCGATGCTCGACGCGCGTGCCGCATTCCAAGGTAAGGGACATTTCGCGCCGAGGGGCCGAAGGGGGGGCGGGGGGGGAGGGGGTGACACAGGCCCACGAGGCGAGGGGGGGGGGGGGAACCGCCCCCACCCAGGAGGTGGGGGTGAGGGCGCGCCCGCCGCGCCCCCGGTGGGGCGCGGT
>NZ_JBHVDF010000009.1:0-119244 GCF_042802915.1 Nocardia sp. NPDC057440 | reverse complement strand
CTGAGCGCGGTTTACCCGGGGGGTTGCTGCGGGGCGGGGCCCCATTACATTGTTATGCAATTTTGGGCCCCTCCGGCGGCGGGGGGGGGGGGGCCCATCGGTTCGACGTCCGGCACAGTGCTCGAGGTCGGCGCAGGCACCGGCTACTACCTTGCCGGTGTGCTCGACGGCGCGCCGGACGCCCGCGGGGTCGCGCTGGATGTGGCCAAGCCCGCGGCTCGGCGCAACGCTCGTGCGCATCCGCGCGCCGCATCGGTACTCGCCGACGCCTGGCGCGGACTGCCGATCCGGGATGGCGCGTTGAGCCGGGTGCTCTCGGTATTCGCGCCACGCAATCCCGGTGAGGTCGCCCGCGTGCTCGCCGCGGACGGCAGTTTTGTCGTCGCCACCCCGACCGAACGCCATCTGGCCGAGTTGATCGAGCCGCTCGGCATGCTGACGGTGGACCCGGACAAGGATCGCAGGCTCGGCGCGGCCATGTCCGGCCATTTCGATGCCATCGACCGCACTCTCGTCGAGTACTCGATGAAACTCGATCGAGGCGACGTAGCCAATGTGGTCGCCATGGGCCCGTCCGGACACCATGCCGACCGCGCCGACGACCCGCGCATCACCACCATGCCCGAGACCGTCGAGGTCACCGCGTCGGTTCTGGTATCCAGCTACCGCAAACCGCCCGGCTAGCCGTGTCTCACGGTTTGCGGACCATCTCGTAGACCTCGACCGTGCGGGCCGCGATCTGGAGCCAGTCGAAGTCGGCGATCGCCCGCGCGCGGCCCGCGGCGCCGAATTCCGCGGCGAGAACCGGATCGCCCGCGACCTCGTTCACGGCCGCTGCCAGTGCCCGCTCGTAATCCGGCGTGACGCTCGGGTCGTAGTGCACCAGTCGTCCGGTCGCACCGTCGGCGACGACCTCGGGGATGCCGCCGACGTCGGAGGCGACCACCGCCGTCGCGCATGCCATCGCCTCCAGGTTCACGATGCCGAGCGGCTCGTACACCGAAGGACAGACGAAGACCGTAGCGGCCGCCAGTATTTGGCGGATCTGCTCGGTGGGCAGCATCTCGCGCACCCAGAACACATTGCCTCGGTTGTGCCGCAACTCGGCGACGGCCGCGGACACCTCCGCTTCCAGCTCCCTGGTGTCGGCCGCGCCCGCGCATAACACCAGCTGGATATCCGGATCGAAATCCCGTGCCGCGGCGAGCAGATGCCCGACGCCCTTCTGCCGGGTGATCCGGCCGACGAAGGCCGCGATCGGATGGTCGGTACGCACCCCCAGCTCGGTCAGAATCGACGGGGAACCGGTCGCGGGCGGTCCGGGATACCAGACCGCGGCGTCGATGCCGTTGTGCACCACATGAACCCTGTCCGGGTCGATCGCGGGGTATGCGTCGAGCACGTCGTGGCGCATGCCCTCGCTCACCGCGATGATGGCGTCGGCATGTTCGACCGCATTGCGTTCCGACCACGACGAGAGCCGGTAACCGCCGCCGAGCTGTTCGGCCTTCCACGGCCTGCGCGGCTCCAGCGAATGAGCGGTCACCACGTGCGGTATCCCGTACAGCGTGGCGGCGAGATGCCCGGCGAGCCCGGTGTACCAGGTGTGCGAATGCACCACGTCCACCTGCCCCGCGGCATCGGCCATCCGCAGCTGGGCCGACATCATCTGCAGCGCCGCATTGGCGGCGTAGAGCATCGGATCCGGTTGGTGCACCACCGCTTCGGTGCGCGGCACGCCCATGCAGTGCACGGTGACTTCGCACAACTGCCGCAATTGCGCGGCCAACTGGGTGACGTGCACGCCCGCACCGCCGTACACCTCCGGCGGGTACTCGCGCGTCAACATCGCGACCCGAAGCCGGTCCTGCGCAAGGCCGTGGTCGGTTCGCTCCTGCCCGGATCCTGCCGCCGAGCGCGCGCCCTCCGTGCCGAAACTCACCGGTTCAAACTAGACGCTCGGGTCGCAGGGGGCCACTCTCGCCGCGCGGCGCGGTAGTTTGGCAGGTGTGAGGAGCCAGCCGCACGTACTCGGGATCGTGCTCGCCGGTGGCGAGGGCAAGCGCCTGTTTCCACTCACCGCGGATCGGGCAAAGCCTGCCGTTCCTTTCGGCGGCGCCTACCGACTCATCGACTTCGTCCTCAGCAACCTGGTCAATGCGGGTTTTCTGCGGTTGTGTGTACTCACGCAGTACAAGTCGCACTCGCTGGACCGGCATATCTCGCAGACCTGGCGACTATCGGGCTTCGGTGGCGAGTACATCACCCCGGTCCCGGCTCAGCAGCGCCTCGGTCCGCGCTGGTACACCGGCAGCGCCGACGCGATCATGCAGTCACTGAACCTGATCTACGACGAGGACCCCGACTACATCGTGGTGTTCGGCGCCGACCACGTGTACCGGATGGACCCGGAGCAAATGCTTGCCGCGCATATCGATTCCGGCGCAGGCGTCACCGTGGCCGGCATCCGGGTGCCGCGCAGCGAGGCAAGCGCGTTCGGCTGCATCGACTCCGACGAGTCCGGGCGAATCACCCAGTTCCTGGAGAAGCCCGCGCATCCGCCCGGCACCCCGGACGACCCGAACATGACGTTCGCCTCCATGGGTAATTATGTGTTCACCACCAAGGTGCTGGTGGATTCGATCCGCGCGGACGCCGATAATTCCGACTCCGACCACGACATGGGCGGAGACATCATTCCCTCGCTGGTCGCGGCGAGCGAGGCCGCCGTCTACGACTTCGCCGACAACGACGTCCCCGGCGCCACCGACCGCGACCGTGGCTATTGGCGCGATGTCGGCACCATCGATGCCTTCTACGAGGCGCATATGGATCTGGTGTCGGTGCATCCGGTGTTCAACCTGTACAACAAGCACTGGCCGATCCGGGGCGCCGCCGAGAACCTGCCGCCCGCGAAGTTCGCCCAAGGCGGTCTCGCGCAGGAGTGCATCATCGGCTCCGGCTGCATTCTCTCGGCCGCCACTGTCCGCAACTCGGTGCTCAGCTCCAATGTGATGATCGACGACGGCGCGACCATCGAAGGCAGCGTCCTGATGCCCGGCGTGCGCGTCGGTCGCGGCGCGGTGGTGCGCCGCGCCATCCTGGACAAGAACGTGGTGGTCGGCGAGGGCGAAATCATCGGCGTCGATCTGGATCGCGACCGCGAACGCTTCGCGGTGAGCCACGGCGGCGTCGTCACGGTCGGCAAGGGCGTGTGGGTCTAGCAGGCTCGGTCCACATCCCTGGACTCGCCGGTGATCATGCCGCGCTCGGCCACCTCGGTCAGTCGAACCAGCGCCGCCGCGGCGGCCGACGCGCCCAGGCCGGCGCTGAGCAGTCCGACCCATAGGGCGTGCACAGAGACCGCGCGGACGGTGACGACCACCTCGTCGTCGAGCGGCGTGCCCCACAGCTGCTCGACGGAGCCCGAATGCACGTCGCCGCTGACGTAATCCAGCACCGCGCGCCGCTGATGCTCTCGGTGACCGGCGGCCTCGACGCTCCCGAATCCGAGCGACTCGGCCACCTGCGCCGCGGCCGCCTTCCCGATATCCGACGCCGACCCGTTGTGGCGCATTCGTACCCTCCCGCCTTATGAATAGCACCCACAGCACTGGCGACGGGACCCTCCGGAACCGTTCCCACTACCCGATCTATTCAGGATACGAACGGTGCGGCCGAACATCCGAACCTTTCGGCGCAGTGATGCGCGAACGACGCAGACGGCCGAATCTCACTGCGACGCCGCTGGACATCCGCCACAGCAGGCCCGAGGATTGGGGGCATGATCAGGCGGGCCAAGCGCGATCACGCGGGCGAGCAGGTGCACCGCCTGGCCGCATCGTTGCCGGTACCGCGCCCATGGCGACTGGAGACGTTCATCGAGCACGTCTGCGGGCGGGTGGGAAAGCCGATCGTGCTCATCCCCCAGCCGAATCTGGCCGACGGCAGCTTTCCGTGCGGGCTCGTTCTCGAACGCGCGGACAACATCGTCGTCACCTACGATGCGACGAGCTCGGGCTATCACGCCGACCACATCGTGCTGCACGAGATCGCTCACCTACTGCTCGACCACGCGGGCTTCGTCTCGCCGCAATCGAAAAGCCGTACCTTGCAGACGTTGTTCCCCGATATCGACGCCGACAGCGTGCTGCGGGTGCTCGCGCGCACCGATTACGACGATGCCCACGAAAGCCAAGCGGAATTGTTCGCCTCGCTGATCTTGTCCGACACCGTCGGCGCGCGGTCGACGTCGTTCCTGGCCCGCGCCATCTTCCGCGACTGACGCGACATCGGAGATGGACTGGCTGCCCGCGGTCGTCGACGGATACGCGTGGCTGATTTTCGGCAGTCGGACGCTCTGGTTCCGCTCGACACTCGTCGACCGCCGTTTGAACAGGATCGTCCTGCTCAGCGCGGTGGCGACCACGCTGCGCCTTTCCGTGGTGCAGCAGCTGCTGACGACCTGGTCCGACGGTGTTCTCGCCAGCGCATTGCTGTTCCAACTGGCCACCGTCGCCGGCATGTTCAACATGGCGACCGCCATGCTGCTGGCACAGGCGCTGCCCAACACCGCTTCCCGGCCACGGCTCGTCTACGCCACCGCGACGATGTGCGCGATTGCCATGCTCCGCTGCGGCGCCAGCGCCCGGAGCATGGGGATTCCCGTGCACGATCAGGTCGGCTGGGCTGCGCTCGCCTTCTGGTTGTTCGTTCTGCCGGTGCCGATCTGGTCCACCGTGACGGTGCTGCGCCTGGGCATCGCCGAACTGCGCACGCCATTGCGCAGGCGCGAGAGCGTGCTGTATCTGATGCTCGGCGCGTTGCTGTTCATCCTGGTCGCGGACGCGGTATGGCTCACCGTGTCCGCGGCCTTCCAGGTGCACAGCACCAGCGATTGGCATCAGACGCGCGCCGTGCACAATTCGGCACGAACCAACGACACCATCCTGTTGCTGCTGCTCTGCGTCATCGCGACCATTCCCGCGCTCTCCAGGCTCGTCGAACTGCTGTCGCTGGACAGTTGGTCACGCAGGCGAAAACGACTACTGCCGATGTGGTCGGATCTGACGGCCGCGTGCCCGGAGATCGTCCATCACGCACCCGCGCCCCCTGTCGCCCGCCGCAGCCGATACCTGGTGCACCGCACGGTGATCGAGGTCCGCGACAGTGTGCGGACCCTCGCGCAGCACGCGACGCCGAATCCGCCGCGGCTGGCGGCGGCCGTGGCAGGCGCGACGCCGCCCGGTCCCGAACGCGAGGCCCTCGACCTTGCCGTGTGCCTCGCCATGGCGTGCGCCGCGAAGCGACGGGGCGTCCCCGCGGCCGGGATCGGTGCGCTGCGCCTGCCCCCGGCCCGCGATCTACTCGACGAGGTCGACCAGCTCACCGCGATCGCCGCGCACTGGCCGCGCGCCCGCGTCCTCGCTCACCAATTCAGCGGGCGCTCGCACCAGACCCATGCCCGCTAGCCCGGTCCGCGGAAGCTAGCCGCGTGAAGCACAGAGCAGGCCGTCGCCGACCGGGATGAGCACGCTGGTGAGCTCGGGGTCCTCGGCGATCGCCCGCGTGGCGGCGCGCACAGCCTGGGTGGCGGGGTCGCGGTGGGCGGCATCGGGAACGCGACCGCCCAGCAGCGCATTGTGCAGGAGGATGGCGCCACCCGCGCGCAGCAGCCGCACGGCCTCGATGACGTACTGCGGATGTTCGAGTGGGGCCGCGTCGATGAAGACCAGGTCGTAGGCGCCGTCGGCGAGGCGGGGCAGCACATCGAGGGCGCGACCGTTGATGAGCCTGGTGCGGGCGGGCAGGATCTCGGCCGTCCGGAACGCTTCCTTGGCGGCGCGCTGGTGTTCCGGCTCGGAATCGATGGTGGTCAGCGTCCCGTCCTCACGCATACCGTCCAGCAGCCACAACCCACTGATACCCGCGCCGGTGCCCACCTCGACGACGGTCCGCGCGCCGAGCAATTGCGCGTACATACTCAGCAGCGCCCCCACCGACGGCGCGATCGGCGAAGCACCGAGCTCGGTGGCCCGTTCGCGCGCACTGACGAGAATCTCGTCTTCCACGACGGATTCCTCCACGTAGGAGAGATTTCGCTCCAGGTTCGATGCCACCTAAGCAGGCTATCTCGCGAGTACGTATGTCCGCGTTTCCAGCACACAACTGCGTGCGTCGAATCTCGCCGCCGCACCGCGGCGGTCAATTGCGCGCTTTCGGGTTTATGTACCGCACACAAGGCAACAGCGGCGGTGTTCGGCGCGATAACCCATTCAAGACGTGCCGTACCCGCCAGATTCTCAGGTGTCCCTCAGGGTCTCCATATCCGTGGCATATCGGAACAAAGGAGAGTGAGCCCTACGCAAGACCAGCTGACCGCCGAGGGCGGGACGCGGGAACAAGGACATACCGGTTGTCTGTTGTAACCGTCAGCAATGATCCGCAAGTCCGGATCGGCGCCGAATCCCAGAGCCAGCGGTCCCTAGTAGGAGGTAGCCCCATCCACATGGTCGATGCGGCGCGCGAATACGCCACCCTGCCAGAGCAAGCACTGCCGATCGAGCTCGAGGCGGCAGCAGAATCGATGGACGAACTGAGCGGAACTGCCGCTTTCGACGCCACCGGTGACCGATCGGTGATGCCGTCCTGGGACGAACTGGTCCGTGAACATGCAGATCGGGTGTACCGGCTGGCCTACCGCCTGTCCGGCGACGCCCAAGACGCCGATGATCTCACCCAGGAGACCTTCATCCGGGTGTTCCGATCACTGTCGAACTACCAGCCGGGCACCTTCGAGGGCTGGTTGCATCGCATCACCACGAACCTGTTCCTGGACATGGTGCGCAGGCGCAACCGGATCCGGATGGAGGCGCTGCCCGAGGACTACGACCGGGTGCCCGCCGACGGCCCGAGCCCGGAGCAGGCCTATCACGATGCCCGGCTCGACCCTGACCTGCAGTCCGCCCTCGACTCGCTGGCACCTGAGTTCCGTGCCGCGGTAGTGCTGTGTGACATCGAAGGGTTGTCCTACGAGGAGATCGGCGCCACCCTCGGCGTCAAGCTCGGCACCGTTCGCAGTCGAATCCACCGTGGCCGTCAGGCACTGCGTGACTACCTTGCGCATAATGGAACTGAGGAGCGGTTCGCCGCTGACGCGAACGTAGGGTGATCGGTCGGGTGTCGGGTGCCGACGTCACCCATGTCCTGGATGATGTCGGGTGGAAGGGTGAGCACCGAATGAGTGGCGACTCCAGCACATCAGGTCGTCCGTCGCACGAGAAGCCCGGGCGAGCACACGCCAGGCCGCAGCGTTTTCAGCCCACCGAGCATCTGGCGAGTGAGGCGATCGCGGCGTATGTCGACGGCGAGCTGCGGATGAACGCCTACCTGCGCGCCGCTCAGCATCTTTCGCTCTGCCCGGAATGCGCGGCGGAGGTCGATGCGCAGCAGCAGGCCAGGGTCGCGCTGCGCCGGGCCGGTCAGGTGTCGATTCCCACCGGCCTGCACGACAGCTTGACCCGCATTCCGCTGGCCGAACTGCCCGGCGGGACGTCCAGCGGATCGACGCGGCCTCCTACCGGGACCCCGCGCAACGAGGCGGTTTTCGGCTTTCTGACAGATTCGTTCACCGCGACCCGGTGGACCACATGGTGGCGCAAGTAGAGTTTGGCGAGTGACCACCGAATCGACGAACTCCGGATCGGCCGACACACCGGATTCGGCGGCCAACCGGGGGAACCTGAGGCCGTCGGACGCGCCTGTGCTCGGGCCGCGCCCGGTCTACCGCCCCCATGTCGACACCCACACGGCGCGTGCCTTCCGCCGACCTTCCGGCCAGACCGGCTCGTTCGCCGAGTACGCCGCGCCACAGTCCGGTTCTGCCGCACCGCATCTGGGCCCCGACCTACAGAACCGCCCGCCGGACGCGGTGCTGGCCGAGGCCTTCGGACGCCCGGAAGGCTCCACCGAACTCCTGCAGCGTGACCCCGACGCGGCCGACGCCACCGGACCTGTGGCCGGCCCTGCCGATCCATGGCGCGATCCGGCGACCGGCGCCCGGCTCGGAGCGCCGGCCCTGCCGACACCCCAACTCGCACCGCTGCCGCAGGCGAAGAAGCTCTCGGCCCGCGAAGTGCTGTTCGGTTCCCGCGTCGCGCCGAAGGCGCTTGCGCTGCTCGCCGTGGTCGCGCTGGCGGTCGGCGTGCTCGGTGGACTGGTCGGCAGGCTCACCGCCGAGGCCGCAGCGCCGCTGACATCCCGCAAGGTCGCGCTGGAGCAGACCGATAACACCGAGCGGCCGCACAGTCAGATCGCCAAGGTCGCCAATGCGGTGCTGCCGTCGGTGGTGTCGATTCGCGTCACCGTCGGCGACAACGGCGCGACCGGCTCCGGTGTGGTGATCGACGGCGCGGGCTATATCGCGACGAACAACCACGTGATCTCGATGGCGGCCCAGGACAAGTCCAATCGGGCGGCCATCCAGGTGACCTTCTCCGACGGCTCCCGGGTCCCCGCACACATCGTCGGCCGCGATCCGAAGACCGACCTGGCGGTGCTGAAGGTCGATGTGAAGAATCTCACGGTGGCGCAATTGGGCAAGTCCAAGGACGTCCAGGTCGGTGACGACGTGCTGGCCATCGGTTCGCCGCTCGGCCTCAGCAAGACCGTCACCTACGGCATCGTCAGCGCGCTGCACCGTCCGGTCGCGCTGTCCGGTGAGGGCAGCGACACCAAGGCCGTGATCGATGCGGTGCAGACCGACGCGTCGATCAACCCAGGCAACTCCGGTGGCGCGCTTGTCGACCTGCAGGGCCGGGTCATCGGCATCAACACCGCGATCCGCAGCGAGACCGGCGGTTCGGTCGGTCTGGGCTTCGCCATTCCGGTCGATATGGTCACCGAGGTCGCGCAGACCCTCATCCGTGACGGCCAGATGCACCACCCGATAATCGGCCTCAGCGCCCGCAGCAAACAGGTGGCGAATGAGGTGATGAGCGGCGCCGCTGTCGCCGACATCGCGCCCAACGGTCCCGCGGCGAAGGCCGGAATCGTCGAGGGCGATGTGATCGTGAAGATCGGCGACCGCGAGGTGACCGGGCCGGACGAGCTGGTCGTCGCGGTGCAGTCGAGCAAGATCGGCCAGACGGTGAACGTGCAGTTGATCCGGGACGGCAGGCAGGTGGACGTGCCGGTCACGCTGGAATCCGACTGAGCTGCGCCGGGGATGCCCGGGTAGCCTGGGTCTGTGTTCAGCAACATCGGCTGGAGCGAGATGGTCATCCTGCTCGTCGCCGCCCTCGTGATCCTCGGCCCGGAGCGACTGCCCGGCGCGGTTCGCTGGACCACGCGTAGCCTGCGCCAGGTGCGCGACTATGCCAGTGGCGCCACGCAGCAACTGCAGCAGGAGCTCGGGCCCGAATTCGAGGAGCTGCGCAAGCCGCTCGCCGACCTGAACGAGTTGCGCCAGATGTCGCCGCGCTCGATGGTGACCAAACATCTTCTCAACGGCGACGATTCACTGCTGCGCAATTTGGCGAGCGCGGTGCCGGACAAGAACGACCTGTTGGGCACGGCGAGTGGGATGCCGGACTACCCGATGCCGAAGCTCGAAAAGCCGTTGGACCGCAACGAACGTCCGCCGATCGACACCGACGCGACCTGAAAAGGGACGCCGAATTATTGAAACGGGCGAGGTTCTGTCAAGCCAACTAGACACAGGGTCCTGTCGAGCTGTCTAGACTTCGCACATGTCGGCCGATGACGTGGCGCGCGTTTTCGCAATCGAAAACAAGGTCGAGCGACTGAAAGCGGCCACCGATGGTGTGGCGGCGGCCCAGCAGACCATCAACGAACTCACCAGGATTCGGCGCGCGGTAATCAGGGAACTCCATGCCGAAGGCTGGACTTTCGCCAGAATCGGTGCGGCCGCGGGACTTTCCCGCGCCCGCATTCATCAGGTCAGCACCCAGGGCCCGGCGCCGGAGGGATTGTTCTTCGGGCATGGCTCGATCACCGTGCTGGCCCCTGAGGTACGCAGCGGCCGACTGCTCGGCGCACCGGATCCCACGGCGGCACAGCGACTTGTCGAGTTGCTGTGCGAGCTCGGTTTCGCCGCCGCGGTCGAGCACTTTCTCCCGGGCCGCCCTATCGATCTGAACCGGGACGGACTGATCGTGCTCGGCGGTCCAGAGCTGTCCCCCAGTGTGCGCCAATTGATCACGGCCGATCCGCGCCTGCGCCGCGCGGTCGCCCGGGCAGGCGACGCCCGCCGCGGTATCGAGGATCGCGCGGCCCGGCGGGTGTACCGGCCCGGCGGCCCTGAACCGCACGACATCGCTTACCTGGCGCGCCTGCCCCGCCCGGACGGTCGTGGCACGGTGCTGATCATCGATGGCCTGCATCCGCCCGGTTCGCTCGGCGCCATCCGCCTGCTCGCCACACGCTTGGCCACGCTGCACGAACGTGCGGCAGCTCATCTGTTTTCGGTGCTCGTCACGGTGCGCTACGACCGCTCCACCGGCGAACCGCAGGAAGCCGAATTGCTCACTCCCGTCTACCGACACGACCACGAGCCGAGATCGACACTGCCCGGCGGCAGGCGCTGAGTCGTAGCCGAGGCCATTTCCGGACATCACGATTCAGCTCGTGGTCGTCGAACATGATGTGCCGGTTCGGAGTCCGGCCCGTAGCGGTCCACCCGCACGGGTCGCGCCGCCGAGCTACCACGGGCTCGACAGGTCGAACCGGCGTGTGCACGTCTCGGCTATCCGCTGTCGGCGGAAACCCGTAATCCCTGTGTCGCACGTCACGGGCGTGTCCCGTTACGGAAATTGCTACACCGATGCTTCAATAGCTGAAAAATAACTATTAGGCGGTAGGTGGTCCTGATGAATGTTCGACGTTCAATGACAGCGCATACCGCATCCCCGGCCGAGGCGGCCCGGACAGAGCTCATGACGACCCGAGTACAGCCGATGGTCGCGACGCACCGCGTCACCTACAGCGACCGGCTGAAAGTGTTCATCGGGCCCGACGAGACGGTCGGTAATTTCCTCCGCCCGCTGTGCAGGATGGACGGCTACCGCCGGTACTCGGTGAACATGAGCAGGCTGCCGTCACCGATTCCGGCCACCGACATCACCGCGGCCGTCAGCTCGGCGCCCGGCGCCGTCCAGTGCACAGGCTCGGCGAAAGCGCTGGCCATCGAGATCTGGACAGCCGTCGATGGCATACCGCAACACTTCATCGTCGGCCTGACCGGCAGTCGCGACAGCGAGCCGACCGTCTGCATCCCGGACGGGACCGACTTCCTGCGCGTGCACGCGGACGAGGTCTTCACCGCCGACCACGCCGCGGAGGTGTTCGCGACCTACTTCCATACCGACGACATCCCGCCCGGCTTCCAGCTCCGCGAGGTGCTCGGCTGATGCGGCCGCACCGTGCCATGCCGGCAAACGGCCGCCCACGGCGGCAACGGTGAACATGCTCATCGTCGGTGCTGTCGTCTTGGCGCTCGGACTGCTCATCATGCTGACCGCTGTCTTGTCGCGGACCCGCTCTCCGCGCAATCCCCTGACCGTGGCGGACCTGCAGGCCCGCCTGGCCGAGGAAGCCGCCGAGCTGATCGGCAACCCGCCGGACACGCCGCGCCGACCCTCGAGTGCGGACGGCCGAGCGCCGCGACAGGACGAATAGCCGTCGCGTAGCTAGGCTGAATCCGTGCGCACCGTCCTCCAGCAGTTGATCACGCTGAACCGTCCGGTGGCACTGGCGCGGATCGTGGATGCCACCGGCGCCGGACCGCGTGAACCTGGGACCGCCATGGTGGTCACCGCGGCAGGTGAGGTATTCGGATCGCTGTCGGGCGGCTGCATCGAATCTGCCGTCGTCGAGTCGGCGCGGCAGGTGCTCGCCACCGGGCACGCGATGAGCGATCGATTCGGTTACGCCGACGGCGACGGTCTCGAAGTGGGGTTGACCTGCGGCGGCGAGATCGAGGTCTTCGTCGAAAGGGTCGACAGCGATCGCCTTTCGGTGCTGGAAACGGTGCGACAACAGATCGGCGCGGGTAACCCAGTCGCGCTTGTGACAACACTGGACGCGGCCGCGGAGTGGAAGCTTGTGCGGCCCGGCGATTCTGAGCAATGGCGTGGCGTGGACAAGGACGCGCGGGCCCTGCTCGCCGCCGGGCGCAGCGGGGTAGTCGGCGCGCAGGAGTGCGAAACGGCGCAGACGCCGCGGCCCCGCGTGTTCGTGCAGACCTTCGGTGTTCCGGCCCGCATGATTCTGGCGGGCGCCAACGATTTCGTGCGCGCTCTGGCCAGGACCGGTCGACAGCTCGGCTACCGGGTCACCGTGGTCGACGCCCGCGAAACCTTCGCGACCACAGCGCGATTCCCCGCCGCCCACGAGGTGGTCGTCGACTGGCCACACCGATATCTGGAGGCGGAACGGGCGGCAGGGCGGATCGACGAGCGCACGGTGGTCTGCGTACTCACCCACGACACCAAGTTCGATGTGCCCGCGCTCGCGGCCGCCCTGAGCATGGGCGACATCGCCTTCGTCGGCGCATTGGGTTCGCGTCGCACCCACGCCGAGCGCACCGAGCGACTACGTACCGCAGGCGTCACCGACAGCCAATTGTCGCAACTGAAAAGCCCACTCGGCCTGGATCTCAACGCCCGTACCCCCGACGAGACAGCGATCTCCATCGCCGCCCAAATCCTCGCCGAACGCGGGCGCGCCTCGGCACGCCCCCTGGACCAGCTCGACGGCCCCATCCACCGCTGACCACCGCTGAGCCGACCGGATCGGGAATGGTCGGTCAACAGCCGCGAGCGACCATCGCCATGCGGTGCCGTACCCGGCTTGGTCTTCCGCAGCCTGGACGGACAGGGACACAGCTCCCAGCGTGCGGACTGCGGAAGACCAAGCTGCCTGCCAGGTCAGCGACCTGACAGCAAACTCGAAAGGGCTTCTCGAGCCGACGAACGATCAGGCGGCCGCGCGAGCCGGGCGCAGGGTATTCATCGGCGGCCGATCGGCCAGCGACACCTCGGTGCTGTGCGCGGTGAAGGCATCGCCGACCAGCGGGAACTGGGTGAGCGCCGCGCCGGAATCCTGGACGCCGCTGCGACCGAGCACGGTGCCGAGAATCTGGCGGCTCATCACGCCGAGGTCCGCGAGCGGGCGATTGCGGTGGGTGCGCACGCCCAGGTTCACCTGACCGATCGCGGACATGCCGAGCTGGTCGTAGGTGTCGAGCAGCAACCCGATCTCGACGCCGTAGCCGGGGGCGAACGGCACCGATGTCAGCAGTTCCCGGGTGCCCGCGTATTCGCCGCCCAGCGGCTGCAGCACATCCGACAGCTCAGGGCGCAGCGCGGCCAGCAGCGGGCGGGCGACGAGTTCGGTGACCCGGCCGCCGCCGTGCGCGTCCACCGCGGCGCCCTGGCGCAGCGGCCTGCGGTAGTAGGCCTTGACCAGATGCATGTCCTCGACCGTCAGCAGTGGGCCGAGCAGCTTCGGCACGAAGGCCGGATCCGGGTCGATCAGATCGGAGTCGACGAAGGCGACCAGGTCACCGCTGGTCACAGCCAACGAGCGCCACAGCACCTCGCCCTTGCCCGGCAGCGGATCGAGTTCGGGAACGGCCTCTTCGCGGCTGATCACGTCGGCGCCCGCGACGCGTGCGCGTTCGGCGGTGGCGTCGGTCGACCCGGAGTCGAGCACCACCAGTTCGTCCACCAGCGTGCCGAGCAGGGGCCGGATACTGGCCACCACGTCGGCGACGGTGCGTTCTTCGTTCAGCGCGGGCAGCACCACGGAAACGGTGCGCCCGTTCTTGGCGGCGACGAGTTCGTCCACCGTCCACTCGGGTGTGTCCCAGGTATTGGTCGTCGCCCATGCGGGCTCGCGGTGTTGGATTTTCATACCAGACCTCGCAGGGTTCGTGCGGGGGGCCGGATGCCCTGGATCGCGGCGATCATGTCCACGACGCGCCGGGTCTCCGCGACCTCGTGTACTCGGAAGACTCGGGCGCCTGCCGCTGCCGACCATGCTGTTGCCGCCAATGTGCCCTCCAACCGTTCGGAAAGACCGACACCTAGAGTCTCCCCGATAAAATCCTTGTTGCTGAGCGCCATCAAGACTGGCCATCCGGTATTTACAAGAACGTCTATTCCCCGCAATAACTCGAGCCCGTGGTAAGTGTTCTTGCCGAAATCGTGGGTCGGATCGATCAGAATCGAATCCTTGCGCACCCCCGCCGCGACCGCATTCGCTGCGGCCGCGACCACGGTATCGGTCACTTCGGGCACCACATCTGCGTAGCGCACTCGATGCGGCCTGGTCCGCGGAATCGCGCCGCCGGTGTGGCTGCACACGATTCCGACACCCAATTCCGCAGCGATCCGCACCAGATCCGGGTCAGCGCCCGACCAGGTGTCGTTGATCAGATCAGCGCCCTCGCCGACCGCCGCGGCGGCCACCTCGGCCCGCCAGGTGTCGATGCTGATCAGTAACTCCGGATACTTCGCCCGGATCGCCGCGACGAACGGGACCACTCTCCTGGCTTCCTCGGCCGCGTCGACCAGCGTGCCTGGACCCGCTTTGACCCCGCCGATATCGACGAGGTCGGCACCCTCGTCGACCGCGCGCGCGACGGCGTCCATGGCGGCCTCGTCGGTGAACGTCGCGCCCTTGTCGTAGAACGAATCGGGCGTGCGATTGACGATCGCCATCACGAGCGCGCGATCTGTCGCCACCGGCTTGCCGCACAAAGTCGGGAGCGGCGCTACGGGGCTGAACATGCCCCCGACTGTAGCTAACCCACCTCGCTGTCCGCCTGACTGTCGGCTGCACAGCCCGTCGCCGGCGCGTATTCAGGCCTACGAGTCGAGCGGCACGGTCGAACTCAGGTCCTGCGCCGGGTACGGATCAGTTGTGGGCGTACCCGGTGAGTTACCCAGGTGCTGACGAAATCAGTTGTCGTGTTCAGCTCACTTCGGTGCGCGCCCCGCTGCCACGTCTGCGGCGTAATCGTCGTAGGCGGGCACGTAGCCCTCGGTACGACCGGCCAGGACGTACAGGGCGCTGCCGGCGTCGGGCTGGTAGCCCTGCTTGCGTAAGTCCACTTTGCGACTCTTGAAGGTGGAGGTCTGCTCGAGTTCGGGCACCACCCGGATGAACAGTGGCAGGGCATACCCGGGCAACTGCGCGTAGACCTGCTCGGCGAGCGCGCGCCCGTCGAATTCGGCGTCGGGGTACAGCGTCACCGCGCCCATGCCCGCTTTGCCGTCGGCGCCCGGAATATCTACGCCGTAGACAACGGCCTGCGAGATCGCGGCGGCCGCGGCAAGAGCCCCTTCGACTTCGGTGGTCGCGACGTTCTCGCCCTTCCAGCGGAAGGTGTCGCCGAGGCGGTCGACGAAGGCGATGTGATGCATGCCCTGATCGCGGACCAGGTCGCCGGTGTCGAACCAGACGTCGCCGTCTTTGAAGGCGTCGCGGACCAGCTTGGCCTCGGAGGCGTTCTTGTCGGTGTAACCGTCGGCCGGCGAGCGGTTGGTGACCTTGGCGAGCAGCAGTCCGACCCCGCCGGAGGGGACGCGTCGCAGCCGTCCGTCCTTGCCGCGCTCGGCTTTTCCGGTGGTGTCGTCGTATTCGACGATCGCGTACGGCAGCGGCCCGAAGCCCGCGGTCCTGTCCACTCCGAACGCATTGACGAAGGCGATGTTCACCTCGCTGGCGCCGTAGAACTCGACAATCCTGTCGATGCCGAAGCGGTTCGTGAATTCGTCCCACAGCTCCGGCCGCAGCCCGTTGCCGACGGCGAGCCGGATCTTGTGGCGGCGGTCGACCGGCTTCGCGGGTTGGTTGAGCAGATACCGGCACAGCTCACCGATGTAGATGAACGCGGTGGCCTTCTCCCGGATGGTCTCATCCCAGAACCCGGACCCGGAGAACTTCCTGCCGAGCGCGAACGTGCCCCCCGCGGCCAGCACCGACGACAGCGCGACGGTCAGCGCGTTGTTGTGGTACAGCGGCAAGCAGCAGTACAGAGTGTCGGTGCTGCGCAGGCGAATTCCTAGCCCGCCGAGTCCGGCCATGCTCTTGGTCCAGCGCAGGTGTGTCATCACACTGGCCTTCGGCAACCCGGTGGTGCCGGAGGTGAAGATCAGGAAAGCCCGCTCCTTCGCGGTGACCTGCGCGCAGCTGGGCGGATCGCTCGCATCGGCGGTCTCCGCGGCGGCGTGCAGTTCGTGCGCGTCGAGCACATCGGCGAGTGGCTCCGGCAGCGAGTCCAGGGCCGCCGCGCATTCCGCGCCGACAACATTCAGCACGCTGTCGAGCAGGCCGAAACTGTGGGCGAGCACTGTGTCGCGCTGATGGTGGTTGAGCAGTCCGACGGTCGCGCCCAGCTTCACCGTCGCCAGCACCACGAACAGGGTTTCCGGCCGGTTGGTCATCAGCACGCCGACCACGTCGCCGCGCCGGACACCACGCTGGGCGAGCACGTTCGCGTACCTGTTCACCTGTGCGTTGGCATCGCCGTAGCTGAAGGTCTTGCCCTCGAATCGCAGGAAAGGGCGGTCGGGATGACGGTGCGCGTTGCGCTGGAAGTACAGCCCGACGGAGGATTTGTCGCCGGGCCGGACCAGCATGCCCATCGCGCCGCGGAGCATGGAGGGAGCGTCGACGGCCAGGCTCGGCAGCCGTTTCGCCACATCGAACAAGCTGACAGTCGGGCGGGCTTCGGTGCTCACGCGTCAATTCTCCTTGTCGTGGGTGGCACTGTCGTCCAGTGCCGCAAGGGGTTCCAGCGCTGCGAAGGCCGACCGCAGATCGGTGGCCACGGTGATCCGGTCCCTGGCGAACTGGGACACGAACTTTCGGTCGTACAACTCGTCGAGCCAGCGGAACAGACCCGTGTAGAAGCCGTCCTGGTCGAGGATGACCACGGGCTTGTCGTGCTGCCCGAGATAGCCACCGGTCCAGGTCTCGAAGAATTCCTCCAGCGTGCCGATACCGCCGGGCAGCGTGAGGAAAGCGTCGGCACGATCTTCCATGACCTGCTTACGCTGACGCATGGTGTCGGTGACGACGAGTTCGTCGGCGTCGACATCGGCGACTTCCTTGTGCACCAAGTGTTTCGGGATCACGCCGACCGTATTCGCGCCACCGGCACGCGCCGCGGTAGCGACCGCGCCCATCATCGAGACGTGCCCGCCGCCGGAAACCAATTGCCAACCGCGCCTGGCGATCTCGGTACCGACCCGGGCGGCGAGCCCGATGTGGGCCGGGTCGGCGGTGCTGGCCGAGCAGTAGACGCAGATGGAGTACCCCGCAGCCGCGCTCACCACTGATCCTCCGTCCCGACCGCATCCAGGTTCCCGCCGTTCTCGGCAGCGGCGAGGACGATCGCGCAGACCTCCTCGACGCTGTCGGTGACATGAAGCAGCCCGAGATCACCCGGCGATATCTTGCCCGAGCCGCCTAGTGAATCGCGGAGCCAATCCACCAGCCCCGCCCAGTATTTGGTGCCGAACAGGATGATCGGGAAGCGGGTGATCTTGCGGGTCTGCACCAGGGTGAGCGCCTCGAACAGCTCGTCGAGAGTGCCGAATCCGCCTGGCAGGCAAACGAAAGCCTGCGAGTACTTCACGAACATGGTCTTGCGAGCGAAGAAGTACCGGAAGTTGATCCCCAGGTCGACCCACTCGTTGAGGCTCTGCTCGAACGGCAGCTCGATACCGAGGCCGATCGAATAACCGCCTGCCTCCGATGCGCCGCGATTGGCCGCCTCCATCACGCCGGGACCGCCGCCGGTGATCACCGCGAAACCGGCCTGCGCGAGCGCGCCGCCGATGGCGCGCGCGGCCTTGTACTCCGGGTGGCCGGCATGGGTGCGCGCGGAGCCGAAAACCGTCACGGCGCGCGGCACCTCGGCGAGTGCGCCGAAGCCCTCGACGAATTCGGCCTGGATGCGCAGCACCCGCCACGGGTCGGCGCGCACCCAGTCGCTGGGCCCGTGCTGATCCAGCAGATTCTGGTCGGCGGTGCCGCCCGGTTTGCGATCGCGGCGAAACATGATCGGTCCGCGGTACTTGGGTGTCGATTTCGGCGTGCTTGCAACCTCGTTATCGGCGGCTTCGGTGGACATGGCGCCCACGGTACCGGGCCGGGGCGAAGCGCAGGGTTGCACCGCCGTCCCGTATCGAATCTCGATCAGACCGCACCGGTCAGGTAGCCGCGGAGCATGGCGGCGACCGCCGTGATCTGCGCGACGGGGACGTGTTCGTCGCGCTTGTGGGCAAGGTTCGGATCGCCGGGGCCGAAGTTCACGGCCGGGATGCCCCGGGCGGCGAAGCGGGAGACGTCGGTCCAGCCGTATTTGGCGCGCACGCCGCCGCCACCATGGGAGTTCACCGAGGCGATGAGGTCCGCGGCCGCGGGGGCGGTGAGGCCGGGCAGTGCACCGGCCGCGGAATCGGTCACCTCGAAGGCCAGATCGAGCCCGGCGAAGACCTCGCGGACATGGTCGGCGGCCTGCTCGACCGAACGGTCGGGGGCGAAGCGGAAGTTCACGTCCACCTCGGCGGCATCGGGGACGACATTGCCCGCGACGCCGCCGCCGACGCGCACCGCGGACAGGCCCTCGCGATAGACACAGCCATCGATATCGACCTCGCGCGCCTTGTAGTCGGCGAGGCGCTGCAGAACCGGTGCGAGTCGATGAATGGCATTGTCGCCGAGCCACGCTCGCGCCGAATGCGCCCGCACGCCCGCCGTGGTGAGCCGAACACGCAGCGTGCCTTGGCAACCGGCCTCGATCCAGCCGCCGGAAGGTTCGCCGAGAATCGCCATATCGCCGTCGAGCCAGTGCGGGAGCTCGCGTTCGATGCGACCGAGTCCGTTGAATTCGGCCGAGATCTCCTCGCAGTCGTAGAAGATCAGGGTCAGGTCGTGCACCGGTTCGGCGACAGTGGCCGCCAGGTGCAGGAACACCGCGTCACCGGACTTCATGTCGACGGTGCCACAGCCGTGCAGCACCTGCTGCCCGGCCCCGTCGACCTCGAACCGGCTCGGCACGTTGTCGGCGATGGGCACGGTGTCCAGGTGCCCGGCCAGGATCACTCTGGTCGGCAGGCCACGATCGGTACGGGCGAGCACCACGTTGCCGCGGCGCAGCACCTCGAATCCCACGGTCTGCTCGCGCAGCGCCCCTTCGACGATGTCGGCGATCCTCGCCTCGTCGCGGGACACACTCTCGATATCGACGAGAGCGGCAGTGAGCTGGATCGGGTCGGCGCGCAGATCGAGGGTCACCGCCTCAGCCTAGGTCCGCGCGCATCTCGATCGGCACAACGGGCACCCGGCCCTCGACCACGCGCCCGGCTCGCGGCGGCGAACGCCCGCCGATCGGTCACCCGGACGGCAGGGCAGCATCGTGCGCTCGACGTCACAGACGTGCGGTCCTGCCGAAGGACCGCGGTCGGTATTCTCTCTTGACGTGAGCATTCAGGGAGCAATAGCAGTCGGTATCGCCACTGTGACCGCGGACGGAACCGTCCTGGACACCTGGTACCCGAACCCCCGACTGGGCGAGTTCGCCGAGACCGGCACCAAGCGGCTGGACCAGGCTCCCGATGAGCTCGCGGCGCTCGTCGGCTTCGACGACGCCCGCGGCGTCGAAGTGATCGCGGTGCAGACCACGATCGCCGATCTCGCCGCGGCCCCGGTCGACGCGCACGACGTCTACCTGCGCCTGCACCTGCTCTCGCACCGCCTGGTTCGCCCGCACGGGCTGAACCTGGACGGTCAGTTCGGTCTGCTGAGCAATGTGGTGTGGACCAACCACGGCCCCGCGGCGGTGGAGGGCTTCGAGCTGACCCGCGCCAAGCTGCGCGCCCGTGGGCCCGTCACCGTCTACAGCGTCGACAAGTTCCCGCGGATGGTGGATTACGTGCTGCCCTCCGGCATCCGCATCGGCGATGCCGACCGGGTCCGCCTCGGCGCGCATCTGGCCTCGGGCACCACCGTCATGCACGAGGGCTTCGTGAACTTCAACGCGGGCACCCTCGGCACCTCGATGGTCGAGGGTCGCATTTCCGCGGGCGTCGTCGTCGGCGACGGGTCCGATGTCGGCGGCGGCGCCTCCATCATGGGCACCCTCTCCGGTGGCGGCACCACCGTCATCTCCGTCGGCGAGCGTTCGCTGCTTGGCGCGAACGCCGGCCTCGGCATCCCGCTCGGCGACGACTGCGTGCTGGAAGCGGGCCTGTACCTCACCGCGGGCACCAAGGTCGCCACCCCCGACGGCACCGTCGTCAAGGCGTCGGAGCTGGCGGGCCAGGACAACCTGTTGTTCCGCCGCAACTCCCTGACCGGTGCCGTCGAAGTGGTGGCCCGCAAGGGAACCGGCATCGAGCTCAACGCCGCGCTGCACGCCAACGACTGATCGCGCGGGCCGCACGCGTGTCTCCACACGCGTGCGGCTGCCTCAGTTCTCCGCCTGCCCGATGCCGAACGCGATGATCCGACTCGGGTGGATACGGATCAGTTCGCCGATCTCACCATTGATGTAGCTCTCGACACCGGTCAGAGCCTCCGCGGTGCCGCGGATTTCGAGGCACCGCACCCGCCAGGGCTGCACCGAGGCGACATCGTCGACCACGAAGGCGACCCGATCGTTGTCGGCGAGGTTACGAAACTTCTTCGAGCCGCCCATATTCCAGCCGCCGATGTCGATCGTGCCGAGTTCGGCGTTATAGCGGAAGCCGACGGGGCTGTTCTGCGGCGATCCGTCCGGACGCACCGTCGCCAAACGGCCGAGCCGCTGCGTGTTCAGATATTCGAGCTGTTCAGGGGTCAGAGTTGCGGTCATGCCGCGACAGTAAGACCTCGACCTAAGTAGAGGTCAATACCGACATCCCCCGGTTCAGCGCTCGGTCCAGCGGCCGCGCCGAACATGCCCGTCGGTACGGCTCATTCCGCGATCCGCGGCCGCCATTGCCGCCCGATGTCCCGCAGCAGCGGCGGGTATACGAGCAGACGCCGCAGCGGCGAGATGCCGACCATATAGACCTTTCCGAGCAATCCGTTCGGCTTGACCAGTGCCGTCGTCTGGGCGTAGTACCCACCGTCGGCATGCGGCTGCTGGCCGGCACCGGCTGCGCGAGGCCGGACTGCAACTGCCCTTCCGCCCGGCCGCCGAGGTGGCCGCGCAGACCGGGTTCGCCGATCAGCCGCACCTGATCCGCACCATGGTGGCGCTGTGCGGCCGCACGCCTGGGTCGTCGGACGCCGATCGGCCTGAGGACCGCCGACGGCGCTCACCCGAGGAGTTTCTTCTGCACCTTGCCCATGGCATTGCGCGGGAGCGACGCCACCACCCGGACCTCGCGTGGCCGCTTGTGCACCGAGAGCTGCTCTGCCACGTGCTCGATGAGCGCCTTCTCGATGGAATCCGTTGCCGCGCTCCGCAGTACGACATAGGCGACGATGCGCTGACCGAGGTCGGCGTCGGGAATTCCGACGACGGCGACCTCCGCGACCTCGGGATGCCCGAGCAGCGCGGTCTCCACTTCGCCCGCGCCGATGCGGTAGCCGCCGGACTTGATCAGATCGACCGATTCCCGGCCGACGATGCGGTGGAAGTCGTCGGCGTCGATGGCCGCGACATCGCCGGTCTTGAACCAGCCGTCGCCGGTCCAGCATTCGGCCGTCGCCTCGGGCCGGTCGAGGTAGCCGTCGAAGACCATCGGCCCCTGCACCTGGAGCCCGCCGATGCTTTCGCCGTCGTGCGGGACGGGTGCACCCGATTCGTCGCGGATCCGGGTTCGCACACCCGCGACCGGGACGCCGACCCAACCCGGTCGTCGCTCGCCGTCGGCGCGCGTGGACAGCGTGATCATCGTTTCGCTCATACCATAACGTTCGATCGGTGCGTGGCCGGTGAGCTCGCGCAGCCGCTCGAACACCGGCACCGGCAGCGGCGCACTGCCGGAGACGAGCAGGCGAGCCTTCGCCAATTCCCTTGCCGCATCAGGATCCTCGGCGATGCGCGACCACACTGTCGGCACACCGAAGTACAGCGTGCCCGGCGCGTCCGCGTAGGCCCGCGGGGTCGGCTTGCCGGTGTGGATCAGCGGGCTGCCCACGCGCAGTGGGCCCAGCACGCCGAGTATCAGTCCGTGCACGTGGAACAGCGGAAGCCCGTGCACCAGAACGTCGTTCGCGGTCCACGCCCAGGCGTCGGCGAGGGCGTCGAGCCCGGCCGCGATGGCGGCGCGGCTGAGCACAACGCCCTTGGGCAGGCCGGTGGTCCCTGAGGTGTAGAGCACGAATGCCGCTGCGGCAGGATCGGGTTCGGGGTAGGTGTGCCACGAGCGGGCGTGCACGCGGACCGGCACCACCGGCAGCATCGTCCCCGCAGGCGCCTCCCCCAGCCACGCC
The DNA here is from genome assembly GCF_042802915.1 of Nocardia sp. NPDC057440. Lineage (NCBI taxonomy): Bacteria > Bacillati > Actinomycetota > Actinomycetes > Mycobacteriales > Nocardiaceae > Nocardia > Nocardia sp. NPDC057440. The sequence goes on along the minus strand of NZ_JBHVDF010000009.1, from coordinate 96,783 downwards.
TGGGCTCCCGAATCGTTCAGAATGTGCTCGAGCTCGGCGATCCCGGAGTCCGGCGGCACTGGAACGACGGTGACCCCGGCGATGAGGCAGCCGACCACGGCGAGCACCGTGCCGACGGTCGGCCTGGCGAGCACCGCGACTCGCTCCGCACGAGCGATACGTTCGGCCACCGAGGTCGCCGCACCGAGTAGGTCGCTGCGCGACAGCGTCGCGCCGTCGATGGTGACCGCATCGGGGATGTCCTCCCCGGCGGCGACCGCGAGCGGATTCAGGGACCGAAGCAGCAGAGGCGCACCGAACGACATTCGCTCACGCTACTTCGGCGGCGCGCGAACCTCTCGCACCGCCCGGCGTGGCCGCGCCGATCACAGCTCGATGAACCTGTGGGCGGCTGTTGACACGCCCATGAGGCAGTGAGAACGTTGATACATATCCTTCTCAGCAACGAGAACGGGGTCGATGATGACCAGCCCGCCCGGCGCACCCACCCACACGTCGACGCCGCCCGAGGAGTTCGACATCGGGCAGTACCTCGACGGGTCCGCGGCGTTCTTCGGCGCCGCCGCGAACGTCATCATGCAGCTCAGCACGCGACCGGTGGGCTATGGCGTAATCGAGAGCACCGTCGACAGCGGCAAGATCATGCTGCACCCGATCAAACGGACGAGGACCACGCTCACCTACCTCGCCGTCGCCATGCTCGGCGATAACGACGATCGCGCGGCCTATCGCGAAGCCATCAACCGCTCACACACACCGGTGCGATCGACCGCGAACAGCCCGGTGAAGTACAACGCCTTCGATCCGGAGCTGCAGTTGTGGGTGGCCGCCTGCCTGTATTGGGGGGCTCGCGACCTCTACGAGCGCATGCACGGCCCGATGGAAGACACCGCCGCCGACGCGTTCTATCGGCACGCCGAACGCCTGGGTAGCACCTTGCAGATGCGTTCGGACATGTGGCCCGCTGACCGGACCGCGTTCGATTCCTACTGGACCGAGAATCTGGCGAAGACGACCATCGATCCCCCGATCCGCGAATACTTCTGGGACATTGTCGATCTGAAGATGTTCCCGCGCCCGGTGCGGCTGACCTTCGGCCGACTGCACCGCTGGGTGACGGCCGGACTGCTGCCCCCACATCTGCGCGATGAAATGGGCATGACCTGGAGCGAGCACGACGACATAGCGCTGGCCAGGTTGCTGCGCACGGTCGGCGCCATCGAAAGCCGAATGCCGAAGCAGATCAAGATTTTTCCGGTGAACGCATTCCTGTGGGACATGCGCATCCGGCGACGGCTCGGCGTGCGCCTGGCCTGAGTCCCGGGTGACCGGACGATCTAGGCGGCTGCCTCGCCTTCGCTCGGCCCGGCGCGGCTGCGGCTGCCTCGCCTTCGCTCGGCCCGGCGCGGCTGTCGGCGGACTCCGTCCGAGGAGTGCCATCAGGCGACACGGAACGAGACGACGATGTGGTCGCGCGCGAACTTCCGCGCCGCCACATCGTCACCCAGCGGAATGACCGTCTGCGGCGTGAGCGCCAGCGAAACCGCCGTCCGCGCAATCATTTCGGCGAGCGGTTCCGGGTCGTAGTCGGGCAGCTTGCCTTCGCCCTGGAGCCGGGTGATGAATTCGGCGAGATAGTCGCGACCCATTTCGATGACGGGAGCACCCTTGACCGTAAGGTACGGCAGCACGATCTCCGGCTCGGTCTTCAGCAGCCGATCCAGTAATTTGTTGCCGCGCAATCCGTTCAGGAAGGCGACGAACAGCTCGACAATCTGATCCTCGGCGCTCGCGTCCCGATCGACCTGCCGCTGCAGGGTGGCGTCCACCTCGTCGATGAACTGACGCGCTTGGCGCAACCCGACCGCTTGGATGAGATCGGACTTGCTGGCGAAACGCCGATAGAGGGTCGCGAGCGAGAGCCCGCACCGCCGGGCCACCTCGACCATGCTGGTGCGCTTGATGCCGAAATCCAGGAACGCCAGCAGGGCGGCGTCGAGCACCCGCGCCTGATTGCGATCCTCGGGGCCGGTACTGCGCACCAACGCCAACAGTCTGGTCAGCCTCGCCATGTCCCCACCCTATCCACGTCGGTGAAACGATGACACCACCAGCATTGCATGCCATCATCGGCAATTGGGTACTAACTCGTCATCGCGCGCGGGCAGTCATCGACACTACGTCGAGACAATGAGAATTTTCAGGCGAATCTTCTCACCCGTTCGCTTGCATCAGTGCGGATGGACACAGAAAGACGAGGTCAACGATGACCGCCCCCTCGCGCAGCGACGACCACGAGTCGGATCCGGACCGCGCCCGATCGCCGGTTCCGTCATTCACTCCAGAGACCATCGGCGCACACCTGGACGGCATCGCCGCTTTTCTCGGCGGGACCGCCAACGTGATCATGCAGCTGAGCCTGCGCCCCGTCGGGCGCGGGGTGCTGGAGAGCACGGTCGACAGCGGCAAGATCACGCTGCACCCGATCAAACGCCTGCGCACCACCCTGAGCTATCTCGCCGTCGCGCTCATGGGCACCGACGAGGAACGCGCACGCTATCGGGCCGCGATCAACGAATCGCATCGGCCGGTCCGGTCGAGCGCGTCGAGCCCGGTGGAATACAACGCCTTCGACCCGACGCTGCAACTCTGGGTGGCCGCCAGCCTGTACTGGGGCATCGACGATCTCTACACGCGCATGCGCGGGCCGATGGATCCCGATGCCGCCGAAGCGTTCTATCACTACTGCGCCCGCCTCGGCACCACGCTGCAGATGCGACCGGAGACATGGCCGGCCAACCGCGCGGCGTTCCAGGCGTACTGGGACGAGAACCTGGCCGCCCGATCGATCGAGCCCGAGCTGCGCGACTACTTCAACGACCTGATCGATCTGAAGATGATGCCGCGACCGGTTCAGCGCACCTTCGCCGGACTGCAGCGTTTCTTCGTCGCGGGCCTGCTGCCGCAGCACCTGCGCGACGAAATGCACCTGACCTGGTCCGACTCCGATCAGCGCCGATTCGACCGACTGCTGCGGAGGATCTCGGCGGTGCAGACCCGGCTACCGAAGCAGGCACGGCTGTTCCCACTGAACATCTACCTCTACGACCTGCGCAGGCGCATGCGCCGAGGCCGACCGCTGGTGTGAGATCACCCGGACTACCGATTGACACTCGCCGCGAGTCGATGAGAAGGTGAGCAATCCAAACTCTCACCATTCAACCATCGCATCGCGATCAGGAAAGACGAGGCCAACGATGACCGCGCCCCTTCGCGCAACGACGCCCGAACCGGCACTGCGCTGCCGTTACGGCACGGCCGACGACTTCGCCATCGACGAGATGTGGAGCGGCGTCGCGGCCTTCCTCGGGGGCACCGCCAACGTCATCATGCAGCTGAGCCTGACGCCCGTCGCGTACGGCGTCATGGACAGCACAGTCGAGACCGGCCGGGTCGATCTGCACCCGTGGAAGCGGCTGCGCACCACGCTCACCTACCTGGCGGTCGCGATGATGGGCACCGAGGAAGACCGCGCGGTCTACCGGGAGGCCGTCAACCAGTCGCACCGCCCGATCCACTCCGAGCCGGGCGCGGCGGTCAAATACAACGCCTTCGACCCGAAACTGCAGCTGTGGGTGGCCGCCTGCCTGTACTGGGGCGTCGTCGATCTCGAGGAACGACTGCACGGCCCGATGGACGAGGACACCGCGGAGGTGTTCTACCACTACGCCGCCCGATTCGGCACCACGCTGCAGATGCGCGGGGAAATGTGGCCCGCCGACCGAAAGGCGTTCGCGGAGTACTGGAACACCAATCTGGCGACCAAGACCATCGACGCGCGCACCCGCGCCTATTTCGACCATCTCATCGATCTGAAGATGGCCTCCCGGCCGCTGCGGATCTTCGCACCGTTCCAGCGGTTCGTGGTCACCGCCCTGCTGCCACCGCAGCTGCGCGACCAGATGCAGATGACCTGGACCGCAAGGCACAACCGACTCGCGGTCGTGCTGCTACGCGCCATCGGGGCCGTACACGGGCGACTTCCGAAGCGGGCCAGGCTCTTTCCGATGAATGCCTTTCTCTACGACATGCGCAGGCGGCACCGTCTCGGTAAGCCGCTGCTCTGATCGATCTCCCGCCACCCGCGCACTGCGTCAGGAATCGCCGGCCAGCGCGCGGAGGAAGAACGCCAGGTTCGCCGGACGCTCGGCGAGCCGGCGGGTGAGATAGCCGTACCACTGGTCGCCGTAGGGCACATACACCCGCATCGCGGCGCCCGCGGCAGTCAACCGCCGCTGCTCGGCGTCGCGAATTCCGTACAGCATCTGATGCTCGAAACGGTCCGCACCCCGACCAGTTTCGGCGGAAAACCGCTGGGCAGCGGTGATCAGCACCGGATCGTGTGAAGCCACCATCGGGTAGCCGTCACCGCGCATCAAGGTGTCGAGGCAGCGCAGGTAGGAGTCGGTGACCTCGGACGCCCGCTGGAAGGCGACGGCACGCGGTTCACGATAAGCGCCCTTGCACAGCCGGATTCGCGCCTGGGCACCCCACAGCTCCCGGCAGTCCGCCTCGGTGCGATACAAATAGGCCTGCAATACCGCACCGAGCCAGGGGAATTCGGCACGCACGGCATGTACCGCCGCCAAGGTCGCATCGGTGGTGGTGTGGTCCTCGGCGTCGACGGTGACCCACACTCCCGCCTGCGCGGCCTTGGCGCACAGGACGCGCAGGTTCTCGGTGGCGGTCGCGGGTCCGTCGTCCGGCAACGCCTGACCGAGCGCGGACAGTTTCACCGACACCTCGATCCGTGCGGCCGCGCCGCTCGGGCCGCCGTCCAAGACCGCCAGATCATTGATCAACGAAAGATATTCCGCGAGTGTGGCATCCGCCTGAGCACCGTCGGTGGTGTTCTCACCGAGGAAATCGACACTGATCATCCGGCCACTGCCCAGTAGTCCCCGCACCACCGGGATCAGCTCGTCGCGGGTTTCGCCTGCCACGAACCGCCGCACGATATTCGCCGTGACGGGAATCCCGGTGAGCATGCGCTTCATCCGTGGCGACCCCGCCGCGGCGAGAATGGCAGGCCGCAGCGGATTCATCACGCTACGCCTCCTCCATGTGCGGATACCGATAGTCCGTCGGCGGCACGAAGGTCTCCTTGATGGTGCGCGGCGACACCCACCGCAGCAGGTTCAGCGGCGACCCGGCCTTGTCGTCGGTGCCGGAGGCGCGTGCGCCGCCGAAGGGCTGCTGGCCGACCACCGCGCCGGTGGGCTTGTCATTGACATAGAAGTTGCCCGCCGCGAATCGCAGTGCGGCGGAGGCCTGTTCGATGGCGTGCCGGTCCTGGGCGAACACCGCGCCGGTCAGCGCGTACGGCGCCGCCGATTCCACCTCGGCGAGGATGGCCGCATAGGCCCCGGGTTCGGCGTCGTCGTAGACATACACCGACAGGATCGGCCCGAAATATTCGGTGGCGAACGACTCGTCGCGCGGATCGTCCACCAGCAGCACCGTCGGCCGCACGAACCACCCTTCACTGTCGTCGTACGCACCGCCCGCCGGGATGACGATACCTGCCGCCCGGGCTCGCTCGATGGCGGCCACGTTCTTGTCATAGGCGCGTCGATCGATCAGCGCGCCACCGAAATTCGACAGGTCGGTCACATCGCCGTAGGTCAATTCCCTGGTCAGCGTCAGGAAGTCGTCACCCATCGCACGCCACACGGATCGGGCGATGTACGCACGTGAGGCGGCCGAACACTTCTGCCCCTGATACTCGTAGGCGCCTCGAATCAGCGCGGTGCGCAATGCTTCCGGGTCGGCGGACGGGTGCGCGACGATGAAGTCCTTGCCGCCGGTCTCCCCGACCAGCCGCGGATACCCGTGGTAGCGGCCGATATTGGCGCCCACCCGTCCCCACAGGTGCTGAAAGGTCTTGGTGGATCCGGTGAAGTGAATGCCCGCCAGTCGCGGATCGGCCAGCGCCACTTCCGAGAGCTCGACGCCGCTGCCGGTCACCATATTGATCACCCCGGGCGGTAGGCCGGCCGCCTCGAGCAGCCGCATCGTGTAGAACGCCGACAGTGTCTGCGCCGACGACGGTTTCCACACCACGGTATTGCCCATCAGCGCGGGCGCGGTCGGCAGATTCCCGGCGATCGCGGTGAAATTGAACGGGGTTATCGCGTAGACGAAACCTTCCAGCGGCCGGTAGTCGAGCCGATTCCACACCCCCGCGCTCGACTCCGGCTGCTCCTGCAGAATCCCGCGCGCGAATGCCACATTGAACCGCCAGAAGTCGACCAGTTCGCACGGCGCGTCGATCTCGGCCTGCTGGGCCGTCTTCGACTGACCGAGCATGGTCGCGGCGGCGATGGTTTCCCGCCACGGCCCCGCGAGCAGATCGGCGGCCCGCAGGAAGATGGCGGCCCGCTCGTCGAACGGCAGCGTGCGCCAGCCGGGTGCGGCGGCCATCGCCGCATCGATCGCGCCGCGCGCTTCGGAGTGGGTGGTGTCGGTGTAGGTCCCGAGCACCTGGCGGTGTCGATGCGGCGCGACGATCGGGTGCCGCTCCCCGATGCCCGGCCGATGTTTACCCCCGATCACCAGCGGCACATCCACGGAGTCCGCGGAGATCTCGGCGAGTTCGGCAACCAGCGACTCCCGCTCACGACTACCCGGCGCGTAGGAATGCACCGGCTCATTGCCGGGGGTGGGGACAACCGTGACAGCGTCCATAAACCAGGCTAACGCCGTTCGCCGATGATCGTGCGTGATGGCGAGCCGTGTCGGCGAGCCGCGATGGCCGTCAGAACGGCGCCCGCTCCCACCACTGTTCGCTGGCCTCCTCGAAGGTGTGGTTCGGCCAGGAGACCTCCACCGACACCGTGTCGGGAAACCTCGTGCCCCGCGCCCGCGCGGCCACGGTGAACGGGGCCGCGGCATCGTGCGGCCGGAACACCAGCACACTGCCGTCGTCCCCGATCCGCCGCGCACCGACCTGCGTCGTCTTGGCGGCGAGGTAGCCGCCGACCTCATCGGCGCCCGCGTATTCCGAGAACCACACGATCAGTCCATCGTGATGGGTGCAGGTGATCTGCCGCAGCGGGACCGGATCACCCGGTTCGGCAGTGGGCACCGCCACCCCGGAGCAGCGCGCACCCCGCCAGGCCGTTGCAATCGGGCGTATCAGCTCGGGGATCCCTGCACGATGGAGATTGCTGTGTGTGCGGCGTCGCGGGCGGACGCGCCCCGGTCAACGCCGGTGCGCGCGGCGGTCGACAAAATGTTCGCCGGAGGTTCCGGTCGACCGGAATCCCGTGCGACAGAAGATGCTTCAGGCGGCGAGTCGCTGCGCCGCCGCCGCGATCCGCTCGTCGGTAGCGGTCAGCGCGATCCGCACGTGTTCGGCCCCGGCGGGCCCGTAGAAGTCGCCGGGAGCGGCGAGGATGCCACGGTCGGCCAACCAGTCCACAGTGGCGCGGCAGGATTCACCGCGAGTCGACCATAGGTACAGGCCCGCCTCCGAGTGATCGATACGGAAACCCGCCGCCAGCAAGGCATTCCGCATTACTTCACGCCGCGCGCGGTAGCGCTCGCGCTGCTGCGCCTCATGGGTGTCGTCACCGAGCGCGGCGGTCATCGCCGCCTGGATCGGGAAGGGGACCATCATGCCCGAATGCTTGCGCACCTCGAGCAACTCGGCGACCAGTGCGGGATCGCCCGCCACGAAACCGGCGCGGTAACTGGCCAGGTTCGAGGTCTTCGACAGCGAGTGGATGGCGAGCAAGCCGGTGTGGTCGCCGTCGCACACCTCGTGGTCGAGCAGCGAAACCGCCCGGCCCTCCCAGGTCAGACCGAGGTAGCACTCGTCGGAGGCCACGATCGCACCGCGCTCGCGGGCATAGGTCACGACCTTGCGCAGGTGCTCGACACCGAGTACGCGTCCGGTCGGATTCGACGGTGAGTTCACGTAGATCAGCGCGGGTGATCGTGGGCCGAGCTGCGTCAGCCCGTCCGCCCGTGCGATCTGCGCACCGGCCAGCAGCGCACCCACCTCATAGGTCGGGTAGGCGACCTCCGGAATGACGACCAGATCGTCGCCACCGAGCCCCAGCAGCCGCGGCAGTCCCGCGATCAATTCCTTGGTGCCGATCGCGGGCAGCACGGCCGCCGGATCGATGCCGGTGATGCCGAAGCGTCGTTTGAGTGCGTCGACCGCGGCGGTGCGCAGCTCCAGCGTGCCGTGGGTGGTCGGGTAGCCCGGGACCTCGGCCACCGAGCTCAGCGCGGCGCGGATCAGCGGGGCGACCGGATCGACCGGAGTCCCGACCGAAAGGTCGACGATCCCGCCGGGGTGCGCCGCCGCCTTCGCTTTCACCGAAGCGATGGTGTCCCAAGGGAAATCGGGCAGCAGACTGCTGACCCGGCCACGCAATGACACGTCAGGAACTCACTCACTCGCCATCGGGGGCAGTTCTTTGATGAAAGCCGGGTCGTAATCCACCTTGCCGACCTTCGTCGCGCCCCCGGGCGAACCGAGCTCGTCGAAGAAGTCGACGTTGGCGTTCACGTAGCCGACCCACTGGTCCGGGGTGTCGTCCTCGTAGAAGATCGCCTCCACCGGGCACACCGGTTCACATGCACCACAGTCCACGCACTCGTCGGGATGGATGTACAGCATGCGACCACCCTCGTAGATGCAATCCACGGGGCATTCCTCGATGCATGCCTTGTCCTTCACGTCAACGCACGGTTCAGCGATGATGTACGGCACTGCCGCTCTCCTAGTCTGTCCTCACCTGCGGGGATAGTCCGCCCGGCGTCACCCTATCCCGGCAGCCGAGGTTACTCCTGGTCAGTCTGCCCTAACTAACTTTGTTCGCACACCACGGGTGATGTGCGAACCCCTTGCGTCCGCGTCGTTGCGGCTCCTCGGGACTACCCCACCGACAGCGGCAGGACCGACATCTTGTGTTGTGGGACACCATAGGTGGTGGTGCGCTCGCGGACCGGGCGGCCGATGCCTTCGGCGATCTCGGTGAGTTCCGCGACCGTTTTGGCCGAGCCGTGCTGGGAGCCGGCCATGCGAGAGATTGTCTCCTCCATCAACGTACCCCCCAAATCGTTCGCGCCACCGTTGAGCATCATTCTGGTGCCCGCTGTGCCGAGTTTCACCCAGCTGGTCTGGATGTTATCGATCCGGCCGTGCAGCATGATCCGCGCAAGCGCGTGAGCCGCGCGGTTGTCCCGGATGGTCGGACCCGGCCGCGCCGCGCCCGCCAAGTACAGCGGTGAGCTCTGGTGCACGAAGGGCAACAGCACGAATTCGGTGAAACCACCTGTCTCGTCCTGGATTCCGCGCAGCACCCGCAGATGCCCGACCCAGTGCTTCGGGTTGTCGACGTGGCCGTACATCATCGTGGAGCTGGAGCGCAGGCCCACCTGGTGTGCGGTCGTGATCACCTCGACCCACGCCGAGGTCGGCAGTTTGCCCTTGGTGAGCACCCAGCGCACCTCGTCGTCGAGGATTTCCGCGGCCGTGCCGGGAATGGTGTCGAGCCCGGCCTCCTTCAGCGCGACCAGCCAGTCACGAATGCTCTGCCCGCCCCGGGAAGCGCCGTTGACGATCTCCATCGGGCTGAAGGCGTGCACATGCATCGACGGCACCCGCTGCTTGATCGCCCGCACGAGATCGGCATAACCGGTGACCGGCAGCTCGGGGTCGATGCCGCCCTGCATGCAGATCTCGGTGGCGCCGTCGACGTGCGCCTCCCAGGCCCGGTCGGCAACCTCGTCCATGCTCAGGGTGAAGGCATCGGCATCCCCCTTACGCTGGGCGAACGCGCAGAAACGGCAACCGGTGTAGCAGATATTGGTGAAGTTGATGTTCCGGTTCACCACGTAGGTGACCTCGTCGCCGTTGACATCACGCCGCAGCTGATCGGCCAGCGCCGCCACCGCCTCGAGCGCGGGTCCCTCGGCGGTCGCCAGCGCCAGATACTCGGCGTCGGTGAGGCCGGCCGGGTCCTGCTCCGCCGAGCGCAACGCGGCGAGGACCTCGGAATCGAGCCGCTCCGGCGCCGTGACCGCGAGATCGCGCGCCTGCTCCCGAATGGTGTCCCAATCGCCGAAAGCGCCGACGATATCGGTGTCGGAGCGGCGTTCACGGGACCCTTCGTGCTTACCTGGGCTGCCGCCTCCGGGCCCGTCGCTCACGCCGCTGCCGAGAGCGGCGTCGCTTCGGCTCTCGGTGATACGGCCGTCGGTGTCGATCGAGGTGTTCAGATCCACCCGGCCGGCCGACTCCCAGGACTCGTCCGGCTCCTGCCAGGGCAATCCGACCGGCATCGCATCCGGGTTCGCCAGGCCGGTGGCCGGATCGGTCAGCGCGGCAACGTGCGCACCGATGCGCGGGTCGACCCACGGGTTGCCCGCCCGCACATACTTCGGGTGCGCCGAGGTCCGTTCGACGAGCTGGTAACCGGCGGCCTCGGTGATCTCGCGCAGGGTGTCCAGGTTCGGCCACGGCCGCTCCGGGTTCACGTGGTCGGGGGTGACCGGCGATACGCCGCCCCAGTCGTCGATGCCCGCATCGATCAACGCCCGGCATTCCTCGTGTGACACCAGATTGGGGGGCGCCTGCACCGGAACGTCGGGGCCGAGCAGCAACCGTGTCACCGCGATGGTGGCACGGAACTCCTCGAGCCCCGCGTCGGGGACATCGCGCATGGCGGTGTCGTCCTTGGCACGGAAGTTCTGGATGATCACTTCCTGGATGTGCCCGAAAGCCTTGTGCTGCTTACGGATCGCCATGATCGACTCGGCCCGCTCCGACAGCGTCTCGCCGATGCCGACCAGAATGCCGGTGGTGTAGGGCACCGAGAGCCTGCCCGCATCGGTGATGGCGCGCAGCCGGACCGCGGGATCTTTGTCCGGACTTCCGTAGTGGCACTGGCCTTTTTCGGTGAACAGCCGGGTGGAGGTGGTCTCCAGCATCATGCCCATCGACTGCGCGACCGGCTTGAGCCTGGAGATTTCCTCCCACGACATGACGCCGGGGTTCAGATGCGGCAGCAGCCCGGTCTCCTCCAGCACCATGATCGATACGGCGCGCAGATAGTCCAGGGTGGAGTCGTAGCCGCGCTCGTCGAGCCACTGCGCGGCCTCCGGCCAGCGGTCTTCCGGACGATCGCCGAGGGTGAACAACGCCTCCTTACAACCCAGCGCAGCACCCTGGCGAGCGATGTCGAGGACCTCGTCGGGCTCCAGGAACATGCCCTTGCCCTCGGCGCGCAGCTTGCCGGGCACGGTGACGAAGGTGCAGTAGTGACACTTGTCCCGACACAACCGGGTCAGCGGTATGAACACGTTGCGCGAATAGCTGATGGTCTTCGGCCGACCCGCCGACTCCAGCCCGGCGTCGCGGACCCTGGCCGCACTCCGGCTCAGATCGACCAGGTCCTCGCCGCGCGCGTGCAACAGCACCGCGGCTTCGTCGACATTCAGCGTCACGCCGTCGCGAGCCCGCCGCAGCGCGCGGCGCATGGCCGACGGCGTTGGCGGTGCGGGCGGGACACTCGGGGTCGCTAGCTCGATCACGCCCTCGATCATGCGCTAATCATCCCGGACTGTCTCCCTCCAGTGCTTGTGACCGTTGCCAACTGCACGATGGAGCGCACTATTCCTTTGCCGCGCCGCAGGTTTATTCCCGTGCAGGCCGACGCGCTTTCGGGCCAGTTCATGCAACCATGTCAAGCATGTCGCAGCCGCGCACGATCATGGCCGACCCGGCCTGGCGCCCGAGCCCCAGAGCGAAACTCTTGTGGACCCTGCAGGCCGCGATGGCCTGGATCGTTCCGATGGTCGCTCTGATCATCTGGGCGCTCGTCGACTCGGGACACCGCGCGGCACAGCTCGCGGTGTTCGCCGTGGCAGCGGTGCTCGCACTCTTCAGCATCGCCGTGGTGCCGCTATGGAGGTATGCGGTGCATCGGTGGGAGGTCACCGACGAGGCCGTGTACACCCGGGTCGGTTGGCTGACCCAGGAGAGCCGGGTCGCGCCGATCTCCAGAGTGCAGACGGTGGACACCGAGCGCGGGCCGTTGGAGCGGCTGCTCGGCCTCGCCACGGTGACCGTGACGACCGCCTCATCGGCGGGAGCGGTACAGATCTCCGCGCTCGACCTGCCGGTGGCCGAGCAGACCGTCACCCGGCTGGCCGAAATCGCGGCGCTACACCGCGGCGACGCGACATGACCGACCCGGTGCCACCCGCGGCGGCCGGGCCCGACCCACAGCCGGGTCAACCGTGGCTACGGCTCGACAAGCGAATGCTGCTGGTGCACCCCGTCACCGAGGTGATCAAGTTCATCCCGGTGCTGATCGGTTCGGTGATCCTGGGCACCAGCAGCGGTAATCACGGGTGGAGCGTCATCCCCTTGGCGCTGATCGTCGGATTCGCGCTCACCCGCTGGTTCACCACCACCTACCGGGTCGGCCCGACCCATATCGAGTTGCGCACCGGATTGATTCAACGCAAGAAGCTCTCGGTGCCGCGCCCACGGATCCGCTCGGTCGATATCGAGGCCGACCTGCTGCACCGGGCCCTCGGGTTGGCGGTACTCGCGATAGGCACGGGTCAGCACGCGGAATCGGGGGAGAAATTCAAGCTCGACGCGTTGGACGCACGGGTGGTGCCGGGGCTGCGCGCCGCCCTGCTCGCCCACACCGCCACCGCGAGCGCACCGAACGCTGTTGCCGGATCGCAGGTTCCGCACTCCACGGACCCCGCCGACATCCTCCGGAAAAGCCTGCCGGAGAACGCATCCGGCGATCTGCCGAGGCCACGCGGCGCCAGGGAGATCGGACACTGGCAGGCGAGTTGGGTGCGCTACGCACCACTGTCGCTGACCGGGTTCGCGATCATCGCACCCGTCGTGGGTCTGGCGTTCCAGTACGGGCTCGGCCAGACGCTGTTCAACTCGAATGCGGTGCACAACATCGAGGACGGCAGCACCGTCTTCCTCGCGGTCGCCGGGGTGCTGCTGTTGCTCGCGATCGTCATCGTGGTCAGCCTCACCTCCTGCGCCCGTTATCTCACAACATATTTCGGCCTTCGGGTGCTCGATGACGGTCGCACGCTACAGCTGCGCCACGGACTGTTCACCACCCGCCAGACCACCCTGGACCGCGCCCGCTTCCGCGGCGCCACCGTCAACGAGCCGCTGCTGCTGCGCCTGGCGGGGGCAGGCGAACTCGAAGCCATCATGGTCGGCGACAACCCGCGTCAGAAGATCCTGCCGCAGGCTCCGCGCGCGGCTGTCGAGCACACGCTCGCGCAACTGCTCGCGCCCCGCGCCGCCGCGGCCGAGGTCGGACCGAGCGAGCTCGGCACCGCACCGCTGGCGGCGCACGGACCGGTCGCCCGTCGCCGCAGGCACTCGAGGGCCTTGCTGCCGGTCCTGCTCGTCGGGATCGCCATGGTCATCGTTTCCGTTGCGGGAGTGGAGTATTCGGCGTGGTGGTGGCTACTGCCCGCCGTCATGGCGATCATCGCCACCGCCTTGGCCGAGGACCGGTACCGCGGCCTCGGCCACGCTGTCCTCCCGGCCACCGAGAGCAGCCCTACCTGGCTGATCACCCGCGCGGGTTCACTCGACCGCGACCGCGACTGCCTGGAAGCCCCCGGTGTCATCGGCTGGACCGTCCGCCAATCCTTGTGGCAACGCCGTGCGGGCGTGGCCAGCGTTGTCGCCGCCTCCGCCGCGGGCAAGAAGCGCTACCTCGTGATCGATATCCCCCTCGACCGAGCCTGGCCCCTCATCGAATCGGTCACCCCGGGTCTCCTCGGCGCCCGCTGAAAGCCGGTCGACGCCACACGGCGCACGGGGTGTCCGGTGATTTCGGCGCGGTTTCGGTGGTGTCGCTGAGTAGTTGCCGAGCGTGGGCCGCGTTGAATGGTGCGTGTGGTCGAGACGATGCGGTCGGAGTCGCAGGAGCCTCGGATAGTCGATCGCCGGATGCGGCGGCACCAGCGTGGCGACAAGTATCGACTGACCGCGATCGGCGGTCTGGCGGCGTTGTCGCTGGATGCGTTGTCCAGTGTGGCTTACGGGCCGGAAGCGATCGTGCTGGTGCTCATCGCGGCGGGCGCGGCGGCGGTCTCGTGGACGCTGCCGGTTTCGCTGGCGATCGCGGCACTGTTGCTGGTGCTGGTTCTCTCCTACCGGCAGGTGATCGCGGTGCATCCGGACGGCGGTGGTTCGTATGCGGTGGCTAAGAAGAGTCTCGGTCGTGGCGCCAGTCTGCTCGCGGCGGCCGGCCTGGTCATCGACTATGTGCTCACCGTCGCGGTGAGCCTCGCCGCCGGTGCGGCCAGCCTGGCCAGCGCGTTTCCAGTGCTGGCTGATCATCTGCTCCTCATCACGCTGATCGGGCTCGCGGTGCTGACCGTGATCAACCTGGTCGGGGTGGCCGAATCGGCGAAAGTGCTGATGGGGCCGGCGCTACTGTTCGTCGTCGCGATCTTCGCGGTGATCGTGGTCGGACTGGCGCGCACGGAGCCGGTCGCCGTCATCGGCGTCGACCGGGGACCGATCGTGCCGATCGACGCCATCGGGATTGTGCTGTTGCTCAAGGCATTCTCCGCAGGCTGCTCGGCGCTGACCGGGGTCGAGGCGATCGCCAACGCGGTGCCGTCGTTCCGGACGCCTGCGGTGCGACGAGCCCAGCACACCGAGGTCGGCTTGGGCGTGCTGCTGTGCGGGATGCTGCTCGGTCTCGCCGTGCTGATCCGCCAGCATCACACGGTTCCGCGTGACGACGTCACCCTGCTCGCGCAGCTGTCGGCAGCGGCATTCGGCACCGGCTGGCCGTTCTACGTCACCAATCTCGCGGTCACCCTGGCGCTGTGCCTCGCCGCGAACACCAGCTTCGGCGGACTGCCGGTACTGCTTTCGCTGCTGGCGAAGGACCATCGGGTCGCGCACCTGTTCGCCTTGCGCTCCGAACGGCCGGTGTTCCGTTACGGCGTCGGAGCGCTTGCGGTTGTGGCCGCAACCGTGCTGATCATTGTGGATGCCGAAACCCACCGGCTGCTGCCGGTGTATGCGGTCGGGGTTTTCATCGGCTTCACCATCAGCCAAACCGGGCTGGTCCGGCATTGGCGCGCACAACGCGGAACCGGCTGGCTGCCGCGCGCCGCGCTCAATGGCTTCGGCGCCGTTCTCACCGCGGTGGCCGCCGTGGTGCTGCTCGCCGAGAAATTCACCGAGGGCGCGTGGCTGCTGGTGATCATCCTGCCCGCATTGATCTTTCTGTTCGCCCGCACCGAAAGCTATTACGGGAGTGTCGCCGAACAGCTCAGCCTCGGCCGAATTCCCGCGCTCCCACCGCAATCCCCCGACCCGGAACCCATGCTGATCGTGGTCCCGGTGGTCGCGGTCAGCGAAGTCACCGCACGCGCGCTGCGCACCGCCCAAGCGATGAACGGCGAAATCGTCGCCGTCGCGGCGGAAATCGACCCAGCCTCCACCCGCCGCCTGAGCCGCCAATGGAAAGAATGGAACCCCGGCGTCCCCCTCACCGTGCTGCCGTGCCCGCACCGCAGCCTCGTCGCCACCCTCGTCGGGTACATCCGCAACCAAACCCGCTACGGCCGCCAGGTGATGGTCCTACTGGCCCAAGTGGAGGCCCACCGCTGGTGGCACCGACCGCTGCACAACCCGCGCGGCCCTGTCCTCGCCGCCGCGCTGCGCGCCCGCACCGACGCCGTCATAGCCACCCTCGCGGTACGACTGGATTGACGGGTCCGCAATGCGCCCTCGGTCGACGTGCCGGGGGCGGCCGAAGCGTGACTCGTATCGCCAACGGCGGCAGCAATACTCAGTGACTACCGGACAGCCCCGAATTGAGCCGGAAGTACAGATACCCGAGCGGCGGCACCAGCCCGCAGAACAAGAGAAGCGCTGTGCGCCAATCGCTTCCGAGCATGATATCGCCGCCGGGCCCGCTCACCGAGCAGAGCAGAAAGCCGAAAGTCCATGCGGCGATGGGCAGGATCGCGAACCCGACGCGGGTGGTCACCGCGCGAACGCCCATGACGAGCAGCACATTGATCACACCGGCCAGCACGGCGGAGAGCGGGAACGCCACCGCGCCGAGGTAGGTCGGCAGGTAGAGCACCTCGAGGGCGAGGGTGATCAACGCATCGAGCACCAGCAGGGTGATGATCACCGGCGCCAGGGACTCCAGGCCCCGCTTGCCGTAGCTCGACTGTGCCGGGGCACGATCGTCGGCGCTGTGGTCGACGGCTGCCCTCACGCGACGGGCGGGAAGCCGAGAAGGGTCAGCAGATGGCTCTGCATATCGACGAACGCGTACAGCACCGACATATAGATGTCGTGCTGGTGCTGCGCACCGGGGCGCAGGCTGTCCACGAAGCCCGCGATCGCGTTCTGCAGGTCCCAGTTGTACATAGATATCGAGTCTATTCCGGCCGCGTCGGTTCAGTCACCGTCGATCGGGATGTTGGCCACGACCGGATATTCACCGGTGTAGCCCCTGCGTTCCTCGGCGATCGCGAGCACTCGCCTTCGGGCGGCGAACCAGCCGATGATCAGCGCCGGAATGATCAGCGCCAGCGAGGCGACGGTCCACGTGCCCACCGGATAGTCACAGCCGGTGAGGACCACCACGAAGAACAGGAAGGCCAGTGTGGCCAGGCCGGTGTAGGGCGCGCCGAACATCTGGAACGACGGCCGCTGCAGCTTGCCCTGCTTGGACCAGCGCCACAGTTGCAGCTGAGCGAGCACGATGGTGGCCCAGGAGGCGATGATGCCGAGCGAGGCCAGGTTCAGCACGATCTCGAAGGCGCGGTCGGGCACGATCCCGTTCAACGCGATGCCGCACAGCGCGATCAGGCTGGTGAGCAGGATGCCGCCGTAGGGAACGCCGTTGCGGCCCATCACGCCGGTGAACTTCGGTGCACTGCCGTTCATCGACATCGACCGCAGAATGCGACCTGTCGAATACAGACCCGCGTTCAGGCTGGAGAAGGCCGCGGTCAGCACGACGAGGTTCATCACGCTGCCGATGCCCGGCACGCCAAGCAAGGTGAAGAAGGTGACGAACGGGCTCTCCTTGGCCGTGTAGCTGGTGTAGGGCAGCAGCAGCCCGAGCAGCACCAGCGAACCGACGTAAAAGACCGCGATGCGCAGGATCACCGAGTTGATGGCGCGGGGCATGATCGCGGCCGGGTTCTCGGTCTCCCCCGCCGCGGTGCCGACCAGCTCGACGGCGGCGTAAGCGAATACGACGCCGGAGGTGACCACGACCAGCGGCAGGATCCCGGTCGGGAACAGGCCGCCGCTGTCGGTGATCACGCTCGTCCCGGTCGGGTTGCCCTGCACAGTGAACCGGCCGAGCAGGAAGATCGTGCCGACGATCAGGAAGGCGCTCAGCGCGAACACCTTCACCAGCGCGGCCCAGAATTCCATCTCGCCGAACCACTTCACCGACATCAGATTGACGCCGAGCACAAGGACCAGCGCGATGAGCGCGAGCAGCCACTGCGGGATATGTGAAAATCCTGCCCAATAGTGAAAATACTGAGCAATCGCCGTGGTGTCGGCGATCCCGGTCATGGACCAGTTCAGAAAGTACATCCAGCCCGCGACGAACGCGGCCTTCTCACCGAAGAACTCGCGCGCGTAGGACACGAAAGAACCCGATGAGGGCCGGTGCAGCACCAGCTCACCGAGCGCGCGCAGAATGAAGAAAACGAAGATCCCGCACACCGCGTACACCAGAAAAAGACCTGGTCCCGCACTCTCGAGCCGCCCGCCCGCACCCAGAAAGAGGCCGGTGCCGATGGCGCCGCCGATCGCGATCATCTGGAGCTGACGTGGCTTGAGACTCTTGTGGTACCCGTCGTCTTCGATGTTGAGGTGAGCCTTGTCGCCGACCGCTGTCATGAACTGCTGAGCCTCCACGTCGATGTCCGAAATCACGAAGACGGTACCCGGCGCATCAATCCCGCATCACAGCAACCCTCAGGCAATACCGGTGAACAGGTCGTGTTCGCGCCCGTCGGAGCCGACAACACCGCGTTGCCCGCGCACGAGCACGTAGTGCTCCTCCGGCAGCACCGGCTGCGCGACATTATTGGATAGCGCGAATTCCCGCCCCGTCGGCGCCACCATCACTTGCGTTGCATGTGCCCGCAGCGCCGCGCGCTTGGCCGCGAGCGAATCGGACACGTCGATCGTCGTGGTCACCGTGTGGCTCGGCACACTGGCGAGCTCCCCAACCGCGGGAAGCAGCCAGCCGGGCGGCAACGCGCCAGGCAACCCCTCGACCGTGCGCCGCGCGAGGGTTTCGGTATGCAGGCGCAGCATCTCGTCATCGGTGACGGTCCAATAGAACTTCGGAGTGTCCCAACCTCGGTCGGCAGCCGCATGCACCGCGGCCGTGGTGATCTGATGGGCTCGAATATGGTCGGGGTGGCCGTAGCCGCCTCGGGGGTCGTAGCCGATCACGACCCGCGGCCGCAGCTCGAGCAGCACCTCGGTCAGCGCGTCCACCGCTTCGGCGCCGGAGTGGATGAAGGCGCGCGGATTCTCCGCCGCCGGAGTGCCCGCCATGCCCGAGTCACGCCAGCGGCCCGCGCCGCCCAGGAAACGTGGCGGTCCCGCACCCAGCGCGGCGAGCGCACCGGTGAGTTCCAGCACGCGGTAGCCGCCGAGTTGGTCGGCGCGGTCGGCGGTCAGCTGCGCCCACCGGTCGCCGATCACTTCGCCCTCTTCACCGAGGGTGCAGGTCACCACCGTGACCGGCACACCCCGCCGTCGGTAGTGCGCGATCGTGCCCCCGGTGGTGATGGATTCGTCGTCCGGGTGGGCGTGGACAAGCAGCAACCCACCGGTCATGGAATCCTGCGCCACATCGCCGCGTCACCGAAGATGCCGACCTGGATGGCACCGCTGAGGGAAGCGCCGTCGACCCGAGGACCGGACGCGGCAACCACGTTGTCCTGCACGATCGGCAGCACCGTCGCCAGACCCCACAACTTCGGCTCGGCGTCGGCAAGCACACGGCCCACTTCGATGCCGCGCAGCGCTTCGTCGATCGCGGGCTGCAGCGTGGGATCGCAGATACCCGACACATTGCTCGGTGCCTTCTTGGCCGCTTCGGCGGTGGCCTGTGAATTCCCGTTGCTCGCAGAATTTTCCACGGGCGGACAACCGTAACGCGAGGCGAGCACGGTGGCTGGGTCCGAGCCCGCGACTTCCCAGCCGACGATCGCGTCGACCGCGCCCTCGGTCAAGTCCTTGCCGTAGAGAGTGTCCGCGGCGACGTTGCGGACGCTGGCATCGATTCCGGCACTGCGCAATTGATCTGCTGCCGTATTCGCCACCGCGATGGCGGTAGCGTCACCGGTGGCCGCGCCAATTCGAATCGCCAGCGCCTTACCATTTTTCACGAGCGGGCGCGGGCGCGGCGCCGGCGAGGTCGGTGAGGTGACCGGCGGCGGTTCCGGCGCCCGCGCGTAGCCCGCCTCGCCGAGCAGCGCAAAGGCTTCGTCCGTGGTGGGCCGCAGTGGCGCGGTGGGTGCGTAGCCAGGGTCCGACGGAGTGAGGATCTGCGCACGCACCGGCTCTACCCAGCCGCCGGTCTGCGCACCGACCGTGGCGAGCAGAGCCGGATCGAGCAGCGCGAGCACACCGTGACGGACCCGGGGATCGCTGAGATCGCCGCTGCGCCCGTTCAATACGAACTGCAGCTCTCGCGACTGGGGCATGATCGCAGTGCGCACCGAAGGGATCGCGGCCAGCTGCGCCTGGGTCGCGATACCCCCATGCACCAGTGTCATCTGGGCGTCGCCGGTGCGCAGCGAATCGGCGAGCTGTGCGGGAGTTCCGCCGCGGCGCAACAGGATCTGATCGGGAGCAGCGGGCGTTCCCCAGTACCTGTCATTGCGTTCGAGCAGGATCTCGTCACGCCCCCGGTCGACCGATTTGATGTCGAAGTTGCCGCCCGACACCGGGATTCGCTCGACAAGTCCGTTGGCAAAGCCACCGGGCACATCCTTCACCAGATGCGAGGGCAGCAGGTTCGAGAACAGCTCACGCCAGGCCGGATACGGCGCGGTCAACGTCACGGTGACGGTCTTGCCGCCACCGGAGGAACTCACATCCGAGATGAGCCGATAGCCAGCGGGGTCGACGACACCGGGCTGAGTGATCATCTGCTGCCACAGGAACCGGAAGTCCTCTGCGGCGATCGGCGCACCATCCGACCAGTTCGCCTGATTGCGCAGCTGATAGGTGATGGTGAAGGGGTCCTGCGCGGTGACATCGGCGGACACCACCAGAGCCATGTCCGGCACCCACTCGGTGGCGCCGGGCACGGCCGGACTCGGCACCGGACGGAACGGACTTGGGAGCACCATCGAACTCACCGCCGCTGTGGCAGGTGACTGATCGGACCGCAGATGCGGGTTGAAACCGATCCCGATGTCGTCGATCGCCACCACGACGGTGTTCTTGCCAGGTTTCGCCGGCGTCGTCTTGGGACTGTCGGTGCTTTCGATCGGAGGTGGCGGATTCGCAGTGCAGCCAGCGCCCACCGTGATGGAGATGGCCGCGATAACCAGCGCTGCGCGCACCCTTGCACGTCGTCTTGCCGCCAAGCTCACGATCCGCACTCTACCTTGGCGACAAGGCGGCCAGATCCCGCGCCTCAGGCAAGTTTCAGCGCCGGCCGCGACGGGCAATCATAAAGTCCTACAGCGGAATGGCGGAAGCCTGGCCTCCAGCTGATACCGCGTCGAGCGGTGATAATCATCAGGCTCTGCATTTCGCTGATGCTCCACATGTAGCTACACGAAATCCATTGCGCGACAAGCGTCGCGATCCTTGAATAGAACTGGGGAGCGAACCATTCTCATGATTCGCTCCCCAGTGTCTTTCGGTACATCGCCAGGAGTACGCGACAGCCGGATCATCGAAAGGTCCGGCCAGGCGGTCCGGCAATTACAACGCGGCCCGGTCCCGAGCCTTGCGCCGCGACAGTTCGCGTCCGCGTTCGGTGGCGCCGAGGATGACCTTGCGGACCCGGACCACCTCCGGTGTGACCTCGACGCACTCGTCGTCCGAGCAGAACTCCATCGCGGCCTCGAGATCGAGCTGCAACGGCTTGGCGAGGGTTTCGAATACATCCGCGGTGGAGCTGCGCATGTTGGTCAGCTTCTTCTCGCGGGTGACGTTGATGTCGAGATCCTCGGCGCGCGGGTTGATGCCGACGACCATGCCCTCGTAGGTGTCCGCGCCCGGTTCGACGAAGAACTGGCCGCGGTCGGAGAGCTGGATCATGGCGAACGGCGTCACCGAGCCTGCTCGGTCGGAGACCAGCGCACCGGTGTGCCGCGCCCGGATCTCACCGGCCCATGGCGCGTAGCCGTGGGAGACGGCGTTGGCGATGCCGGTGCCGCGGGTTTCGGTGAGGAAGTCGGTGCGGAAACCGATCAGACCGCGCGACGGGACGATGAACTCCATCCGCACCCAGCCCGCGCTGTGGTTGGTCATCTGCACCATTTTGCCCTTGCGGGCGGCCAGCAGCTGGGTGATCGCGCCGAGATACTCGTCCGGGCAATCGACGGTCAGCTCTTCGAACGGCTCGTGAATCTTGCCGTCGACCTGCTTGGTGACCACCTGCGGCTTGCCGACGGTCAGCTCGAAGCCCTCGCGGCGCATCTGCTCGACCAGGATGGCCAGCGCCAGCTCACCACGACCCTGCACCTCCCAGGCGTCCGGACGGCCGATGTCGAGGACACGCAGCGAGACGTTGCCGACCAGTTCCTGATCAAGGCGCGACTTCACCATGCGTGCGGTCAGCTTGTGGCCCTGCACCCGGCCGACGAGCGGCGAGGTGTTGGTGCCGATTGTGACCGAGATCGCAGGCTCGTCGACGGTGATGCGCGGCAGCGCGACCGGATTGTCCGGATCGGCGAGCGTGTCGCCGATCATGATCTCCGGGATGCCCGCGATGGCGACGATGTCACCGGCCACGGCGACCTCGCCGGGCTGACGCTCGACACCGATCGTCTGCAGCAGTTCGGTGATCTTGACGGTCTTGACGCCATCGGCGTGCATCCACGCGACGTTCTGACCCTTGCGCAGCTCACCGGCGTAGATGCGCACCAGCGCGAGACGACCGAGGAAGGCGGAAGCGTCGAGGTTGGTGACGTGCGCCTGTAGGGGCGCGGCCGCATTGCTCTTGGGCGCCGGGATGTACTCCAGCAGCACGTCGAACAGCGCGTCGAGGTTCTCGGCGTCCGGCGCGTTCCCGTTCTCGGGACGTTCCTTGGACGCCTTGCCCTCACGGCCCGACGCGTACAGAACCGGCAGGTCCAGTGCGAGCTCGGCGGCCTCGGCGGCGGCGTCGTCGAGGTCGGAGGCCAGATCGAGCAACAGATCGTGACTCTCCTCGACAACCTCCTCGATGCGGGCGTCGGGGCGGTCGGTCTTGTTGACGACCAGGATCACCGGAAGCGACGCGGCCAGTGCTTTACGCAGCACGAACCGGGTCTGCGGCAGTGGCCCCTCGGACGCGTCGACCAGCAGCACGACGCCGTCGACCATGGAGAGGCCGCGTTCGACCTCACCACCGAAGTCGGCGTGGCCGGGCGTGTCGATGACGTTGATCACGGTCACCGAGCCATCCGGGTGGTGCCGGTGGACAGCGGTGTTCTTGGCGAGAATGGTGATGCCCTTCTCGCGCTCCAGGTCGCCGGAGTCCATCACCCTGTCGACGAGCTCAGCTCGTTCGGCAAAGGCTCCTGACTGGCGCAGCATGGCGTCGACCAGCGTCGTCTTACCGTGGTCGACGTGGGCCACGATGGCGACGTTGCGAAAATCGCGTGCAGACGACACGCCTAATCCTCCTGCTGTTGGTGTTGGTGCGGGCCGACCCCTGCAAACAGGTGGAGAATCGATACTCACCGGGCATTGCGGCCAGTAACAGACTACCGGTATCCAGGCGCGCCGCAGACCACGCGCCCCACTAAGGGTATGCTAACCAACCATGGGCAAGGTCAAGGCAAAGAAGGTTTCGAGTCTGAAACCCAAGAAGAAGTGCTGTCGCAAGAAGACGCGCTGCCTGAAATGCCCTGTTGTCATTATGCGGATGAAACGCCTCGAAGCCGCTGGTTGCTGCGGTAAAGAGCTGAAGAAGGGCCTCAAGAAAGCCCGCGCCGCCTGATCCGCGCGGATACTTGGACCATGGCTACCGAACTCTTGTCCGACGCCGATATCGACGACGCGCTGTCCGACCTGCCCGACTGGCAACGCTCCGGCGACACCATCACCCGCACGATCAAGGCGCCGACCTTTCTCGACGGTATCGAGCTGGTGCGGCGGGTTGCCGACGCCGCGGAGGCCGCCGACCACCACCCGGATATCGATATTCGCTGGCGCCGGGTCACTTTCGCACTGTCGACCCACTCCGCGGGCGGACTCACCGGCCGCGACATGATGCTGGCCCATCAGATCGATCGATTGGCCGCGAGCTGAGTCTCGGCCACTAGTCGGCGGCGGCGCGACGCAGCTCCCGCTCACCGACGGCGCTTCGGTCCGCCGACGACGCCTTCGGAAACGTCCGCAGCCGCCGCCGCACCGACTCGGCATCCGCGCGCAGCACCGCGCGTCCGTGCCAGATCATCCAACCGAACAGCACGAGCACGCCGAGCGCGTCGACCGCGCCGAGCCAGGACAACACGCCCGGTCGCGAAATGGTCCAGATCGACTTCTGGGCGAACGAGAGCACCCACGGCACGCCGATCAACATCGTCACCAGCCAGTAGCCCGCGATGAGCCGGGCGCCCGCGACCGTACGCAGCGGACCGTAGACCAGCCACAGCACCGTCGGCAGCAGCCATACGAAATGGTGTGACCAGGAGATGGGCGAGACCATCAGCCCGAACAGCTGCACCATGATCAGGGTGCCCATCCGGTCGTCGGAACCCAGTGTGCGCCAAGCGAGGAACGCGAGCACGGCGACGACCAGCACGGCCGCCATCCACCACGGCCCGGATTCGACGTCGTAGCCGAGGATGCGACTGAGGGTGCCGCGCAGCGACTGGTTCCATACCGAGCCGACCGGCCCGATCCGGCTCGCGTCGCCGAGCAATGTGCCGAAGTAGCGCTTCGCCTCGGTGTGCGCGATCAGGAAGCTGACCCCGACCGTCGCGCCGAAGGCCACCGCCGAGCAGATCACGGTGCCCCAGCGGCGGCGGGCGACGAAATACAACCCGGTGATCGCCGGGGTCAGCTTGATACCCGCGATGACGCCGACGAGCAGACCCGACAGCCACCACCGCGCACTGCGCACCGCGATCATGGCGCCGAGCACCAGGAAGACGTTGACCTGCCCGTAATCGATGGTGGTTCGCACCGGTTCCAGCCACACGCCGACCGCGGTCCAGGCGAGGGCCGCAGTCCGCCAGCCAGGTTCGCGGACCCGCTGCTCGCCGAGAATCAGCTCGAGGCTTATCCACACCACGCCGTAGAGCGCCGCGACCGTGGCGAGCAGCCACAGCACCGCGACCACTGTGAACGGAAGGTAGTGCAGCGGGAAGAACACCAGGGCCGCGAACGGCGGATAGGTGAAGGGCAGCGGGAAGTCCGGCGTTTTCTCGGCGTAGGTGAAGTCGTAGAGCCCATCGGTGATCAACGAGGCCGATCCGTCGACATAGACGTGCAGGTCGACGAGATTCATGCCGTTCGTCGACAGCAACATCCATAACAGCCTGGCCAGCACGGACAGACCCAGCGCTGACACAGCCAGCTGTAGGCGTCGGTTCAATTCGCAGGCTTTCGAGTCGGGGCGGCAGGTCGTCGGCCTGCGACCCGCGGACATTCGGGCGTTCGGCGACAAGATCTGAAGGCTCCGATTAGATTAGCCGCAGCCCGGAGTGGGGCGGTGATGCCCTCGAATCACAGATAACATTTGCATCACCAATCACTTCTGTAACACAATTCGGCGCTAACGTCTGATAACACTGATCGTCCAACGCGCTGTCGGGATACTGCGGCTGTACAACATGCAACCGTGTCCCTAGAGTGACCCCGAAACGATGGCTTTTCAGCATCGAACTCCAGATGTACCCGAGGTAAGGACGGCTAGACCAGTGCTTCGCACCCGAGGATCGCGGATCGTATTGTCCGCACTCGCCATCACGGCGAGCGCTTCGCTTGCTGCGCCGATGACAGCTGTCGCGGCCCCGGCGCCCGCTCCTGCGGCGGTTCCGAACAATGTCCCGATGGTGCCCGAGGGCGTCCCGATCGATGTGCTCGCCGCGATGGCGCCGGCCATTGTGGGCGCGATCGCGGGCCCGGCCGACGCCAAGCCGATCGCGGGCGGCCTGCAGGGCATGCTGCTCGATCAGGCCCGCAGGCTGCTCGCCGCCATCAACCTGCCGCCGCAGATCAAGTCCACCCTGGAAAAGATCATTACCTTCCTGGACGGCAGCGGCGGTGGCGGACCGGAGATTCCGAAGGACGGCGGACCGGTTATCGCCCAGTTCCTCTACCCCACCATCGGCAAGGGCTGCATCAGCCCGACCGCCGATTCCATCGGTACCGCGCTCGCTGTGCCCGGCCCGGCCCAGCTGCCGCCGCCGGGACCGCAGGCCGGTCAGGCCGGGTTCGTGTTCACCGCGCTCGGCACCAAGTCGCCGACGCCGGTGCAGAACCCGCCGATGACCGTCCAGTGGATGAACCTGGACACCCGCAAGTCGGGCGTCCTGCCGCTGACCGACGAGGCGAAGATCAACCCCGACGGTCCGGCCACCCTGTCCGCGATCGCCGACACCGGCTTCGGCCGCGTCGTCGCGGTGGTCTCCGGCTCGCTGACCACCCAGGCCGCCGACGCCGCTCCGCGCACCTGCTCGTTCCTGCCGACGCTGGGTTTCTTCACCGTCGCATGATTCTCCGAAGCCCGGCGCGTCCATCCGGACCGCCGGGCTTCGCCGTATCCACAGCCGGGTTCCCGCAGGTCGACACACGGGCGAATCGCCTGCGATAGTGCGCAACAGCACCGCGCTGTGGTAGACCGAAGCCATGGCTACCGTCGAAGTGTCGCTACGGCGCAATAATTCGATTGCGAGCACGAATTCCACGCAGCGCGGGCGCTCGATCCGAAGCAGGCGCTCGCGGCGATCGATTTTGTCTTTCCGTTCCGAGGGCTCGATCCTGTCCATCGGCTCCGCGTACTCGATCCTGTCGATCGGCAGCATCGGCTCGGTGCTATCGATCGGCTCGGTCGGATCGTTCGGGTCGGTGATTTCCTCGGGCTCGTTCGCCAGTGTCGGTTCGGCCTTCTCCGGCCTGTCGCGCTGGTCGCTGTTCTCCTGGCTCGGCGATCACCAGGCGCCGGAGAGTCGGCCCATGCTGCGCGTCGTCCCCGACGACGAGCCCGAGCTGCGCCTGGCGCCCACCTGCCACTGCCAGACCTGAGCGAGCGGCCGTCTGCTGTCGCCGCCCAGGCGGGCAGCGGTCAATTCACCACTGCCCGTACTCCGGCCGCAGCACGTTGTTGACGTCGACGCCGACACCATCGATGGACCGCTTGTCGATCTCGATCTGATGCAGATGCGCCACCGGGTGCACGAAACCCTTCGGGGTGCCCCAATTGTGCTGCCAATACCAGGAACCGAGGCCCGCGGCGCGCGCCAGTCCGATGGTCGGCGCGTTCGCGTAGATGCCGGTGTTCTCCTTGCCGACCACCGACTCCCAGCCGAGCAGATACGGCGCGATCATGGTGGCGAAGTCGACGGGCGTCGGGTTGTCGTCGATCGAGGCATAGATCGGCCGGTTCTCCGGTCCGCCCGCGGCGAGGTGCAGTTCCAGCCCCCGCGTGGCGTGCCTCTTGCCCGCCTCCAGCCCGCCGCGCCAATCCGCGGTCTGGGCTTTGCCGTACTGGTAGTTCGAGACGATGGTCAGGCCCGCGGCGTGCAGCTGATCGACCTCACGCGCCAGCAGCGGCTTGCCCTCCATCCATTCGGCGCCGGGACGGCGATCCGACACGTACCTGATCACACCGATATGGCCGGCATCCCGGATCGCCGTTGCCGACGGAACCCCGCCCGCGTAGTCGACCATGGTGCCGATGACTCCACTTGCCGCGGCGTTCGGCGCGCTGACGGCCGCTCCGAGAGCGGCGGTGGCAGCGGCATAGACGAACAGCTCGCGGCGGGACACAGGAAAGGAACGCATCGCAGGACTCCTTCGCGCAACCCCGATATGGAATAGCAGCGTGCCCGGCGCACCTTCCCCAGAAGTCACTCACGCGCCGGGAGCCTCGAACGTGCACTCATTTCACCATATTCACATGGGAACCGCTAGACCCATCGGAAACACAAACCACTCTCGCCACAGGAGTTGACCGCATAGTCGGTTCCGAGTGCCGCGGATCGGTTCAGGCCACGCCGTCGATGCGTGCGGCGACATCGATCGTCCGGCCCGAACTGTCGGCCAGTTCCTGGCGCACGACCCCGGCCACCTGGGCGACGACCTGCTTTCTGATCCCCGCGAGCGCACCGAGGGTGGCCGCCCGCATGCCGCTGGCCTTGAACTCCAGCCGGATGTCCGAGGAGTCCGGCGGCGGGACATCGATGACCACCAGCAGCGGATCGGCCGCCCGCGCGGTCAGCACCAGCGGAATCTCGACGTCGGCACGATAGCGATTCGCCTTCAGCACCTCGACGGTGATGTCGAGGCTCACCGGCACCACCAGATCGAAGGACACCGCGTCGTCCGACCGATCCGCCAGCTGCGGCACCCGCACCGACCCGCGCACCGTGACGGTGGCCGAGTTGCGCGGACCGGTCCGCAGCGGTCCGATCTCGATCGGACGGCCCGCCAGCCGCTCCACCACATCGAAGACGCGCTCCCTGGTCACGATGCGGGCGAAGAACCGGCGGCCGAATTCGCCGTAGTCGATCCAGTCGAACGTCGTCTGCGTCGCATGCGCGGAGCGCACTCCGTCGATCATCGCCTCGATGTCGAAGACCCGGCCGCGCCGCCCCTGCGGATCGGCCAGCATCGCGTTCACCCGATTGGCGACCTCACGCTGCACCACTCCGGCGATGGGGTCGAGCAGCCATTCCCAGGCCGTCTCGATGGCGCGAGCCCGCAACACGAAGCTGACATCGCGCGAGGTGATCGGCGGGACGTCGATGACGATGAGCAACGGATCGGCGGTGTGCGCGTGCAGCGTGAGATCGATCTCGACGACCGCCTCCAGCCGCAGCTTCCTGCCGCCGAGCAGGACCTGCACCGACAGCGAAACCGGCACCGTGACTTCGAAAGTCAGGTTCGGGCCGCTGCGTAGCACCACCGGCTGGCCGACCTTGCCTTCGGCGACGAATCCGGCCAGACCGGCGGGGCCGACCGAGAACGGCCCGATCGCCATCCCACGTCCCGCCATACCGGACACCGCGGCAACGATCCTGGCCTCCGTCACCGCGTGGGTGAGGAAACGTTCCCCGAAATCGGCGTACTCGATCCAGACCGGATCGGCGCTCGTGTGGTCGGTCGGCTGCATCAGATGTTCCGAAACCCTCACCTTGTCAACGGACACCCGACACGGTACGCGACCCGCCACACCCGGCCCCCGACCGCAGGTGCCGCTCATCAGCCGGCTGCCTCACCTCCGCTCGGCACGGCGCTCCAGCGGCTACGTCGCTTCTGTTCGGCCCGGCGCTCCAGCGGCCGCCTCGTATCCGCTCGCCGCGGCGCTCCAGCGGCTGCCTCGCGTCGGCCCTCGGCCACCGGCGGGCCGGCACTACGACGGAAACCGCTGACCCCCACGCCCAGCTCGCCGCGACCGCCCCGCGCGGCTGTCGGACTCCGGGCCGGCAAGTGCTATTAGGTGGTCCCTGTCCTGCTGATGAGGGGGTAGCAGGACAGGGGCCGAGCGGCGCTGCCGGGCGCCGCCGGACCTATTTTAGGTGGTGCCCGCAGACCCGCCGACCGCGCACACGCGCTGCGACGGTCACAGCCTGCCGAATCCGACGATATCGGGCACTTCGGCCAGGTCGAAACGGTGCATGCGGATATCGCCGAACTCGTTTCCGCCCATCGTGGTGACGACTCCGTCGCCCGCGGTCAGCACGATATTGGTGTGCTGAGAGAACGGGCTGGCCGGACCGTAGAGCAGCACGTCACCGGTGCGCGGCTGGTATCCGGCGGCGATCGGCGTGAACCGTCCGGTGCTCTGGTAGTACTCCTGCACCAGCCACAGGCGCACGCCCACCACACCCGCAGCGACCAGTGCCGATACCACCAAGCCGAGCACCAGCCAGCGGTAGCGCGGCCGCCGACGCGCCGTCCGTTGTTCCGTCATGCTCCCCCGGCCTCCCGTCGATCGGGACCGACTCGCGGCCCTGCTCAGTTAGACGAACAGACCGCCCGATCGGTTCCCGCCACCGCCGCGCCGCACCGAAGGGCTGGTTTCGGACCGCACCGGGCGGGGCATTCCCCGCGAGAAGTCTGTCGGCTCCCGACGGACACCGGGCCGCCCGGAATCCTCTCCGGCCGAGCGCAAGTCGAGATAGTCTGCCAGCACACGGGGGCGACGGGGAGGTGCGACCTGGATACGTTGTGGACGTTCGTGGTGAACCGACGGGCGCAATTGCTCACCGATTCCTATCTACATGTTTCGGCGGTCGTCCAGTCGGTGCTGCTTGCCACGATCGTCGCGGTGGTGATCGGCGCGCTGGTCTATCGCAGCCCGCTGGGCTCCTCGGTGGCGACAGCGACGGCGAGCGCCATCCTGACCGTTCCCTCGTTCGCGCTGCTCGGCTTGCTGATCCCGTTCCTCGGCCTCGGCGTCGGACCGACGATCACCGCGCTGGTGCTGTACGCGCTGCTGCCGATTCTCCGGAATACCATCGTCGGCCTGGCCTCGGTCGATCCGGCGATCGTCGATGCCGCGCGCGGTGTCGGAATGAATCGGCTGCGGGTGCTTGCCCGCATCGAGATCCCACTGGCATGGCCGTCGATCCTGACCGGCATCCGGGTCAGCACCCAGATGATCATGGGCATTCTCGCGATCGCCGCCTACGCGAAGGGCCCGGGGCTCGGCAATCTGATCTTTTCCGGCCTGGCCAGGCTCGGCAGTCCGAATGCCGTGCCGCAGGCCCTGGTCGGCACGATCCTCATCGTCGTCCTTGCCCTGGTTCTCGATGGATTCTTCGTGATCATCGGCCGCCTCACCACCTCGAGGGGAATTCGTGACTGAGACCGAAATCCGAAGCGACACTACGGAGTCGGCGGTTTCCGGCGTCGAGATAGTGCTCGATTCGGTCACCAAACGTTATGCCGGACAACAGGATCCGTCTGTCGACAATGTATCCATGACCATTCCCGCAGGTGAGATCGTCGTCCTAGTCGGGCCATCCGGCTGCGGCAAGACGACCACCATGCGCATGATCAACCGCCTCATCGAACCGACCTCGGGCACCATCACCATCGGCGGCCGCGACGTCACAGCCGTCGACCCCGACCAGCTGCGGCGCGGGATCGGTTACTCGATTCAGCAGGCCGGCCTGTTTCCGCACATGACGGTCGCCAAGAACATCGCGACCGTCCCCGGCCTCATCGGCTGGGATCGCAAGAAGATCGCCGCCCGCACCGACGAGATGCTCGACCTGGTCGGCCTGCCACCCGACACCTACCGCCATCGCTATCCCCGGCAGCTCTCGGGCGGCCAGCAGCAGCGGGTCGGGGTGGCCCGCGCACTCGCGGCCGATCCCCCAGTGCTGTTGATGGACGAACCGTTCGGCGCCGTCGATCCCATCACCCGCGGCCTGCTGCAGGACGAACTACTGCGACTACAGGCCGAGCTCGGCAAGACCATTGTGTTCGTCACCCACGATTTCAACGAGGCGGTCAAGCTCGGCGATCGAATCGCGGTGCTCGGCAACCAATCCCGCATTCTGCAATACGACACCCCCGCCGCCGTCCTCGCCGATCCCGCGGACGAGACCGTCGCCGGTTTCGTCGGCGCGGATGCCTCGCTCAAGCAGCTCACCCTCACCAGGGTCCGGGATGTCACCCTCGGCCAGTGCCCGACCGCGGCCGAGGACGATCCAGTCGAGGGTTTGCGCACCGCACTCGCGGGCCGGAAGTGGCCGTGGGCCCTGGTGCTCGATAATCATCGGCGTCCATTGCGGTGGGTGTCGGCCGAGCACCTCGCGCACGCGACATCGTTGCGCGACATCGGATCTCCGGTCGGCGCGCCGCTGTCGCTGCCGTCGACACTGCAGGAGGCGCTGGAATCGCTACTCGCCGAGCAGACGGCGACCGCGGTCGTCACCGGGCGGCGCGGTGAGTACGCCGGGCTGATCACGATCGACACGCTCGTCGAGCATCTGTCGGCGTTACGCGCCACCCACAGCACCGCCGACGCGGACGAGACGACATGACTGCCTCCACACTGTCCGCGACGGCCCCCGGCACCGTCGAGCCGGGGCGCACTCTGACGACAGAGCGTCGCGCGGAACGCATTCGACTGCTCGTCCAGCCGGTGCTCGTGCTCGCACTCACCGCGGGGGTGCTGGTGTGGGCGTTCCGGCGTGACCTCACCGCCACCCAGCAGGCGAGCATCAGCGTGGCCAATATCGCGACGCTCACCTGGCAGCACGTGCTCATCACCGCGACGGTCGTGGTGATCGTCGTCGCGGTGGCGGTGCCGCTCGGCACACTGCTCACCCGACCCGGATATCGGCGTCTGGCACCGGTTTTCATCGGCATCGCCAATATCGGCGCGGCCGCGCCCGCGATCGGGCTCATCGTGCTCTGCTATCTCGCCACGCGCACCACCGGCTTCTGGATCGGCGTCGCACCGATCGCCTTCTACTCGCTGCTTCCGGTGCTGCGCAATACGATCCTCGGCTACCAGCAGGTGGACCGAACTCTCATCGACGCGGGCCGCGGGCAAGGCATGTCGACGCTGACGGTGTTGCGCCGCATAGAGTTTCCGCTCGCGGTGCCCTATATCCTCGCCGGACTGCGCACCTCGCTGGTGCTGGCGGTCGGCACCGCGACGCTGTCGTTCCTGGTCAGCGCGGGCGGTCTCGGCATCCTCATCGACACCGGCTACAAGCTGCGCGACAACGTCACGCTGGTAGTCGGCGCGGTCCTCGCCGTCGCGCTCGCGCTGCTTGTCGACTGGCTGGGCGCGCTGGCCGAACGGTTCCTCGGCCCACGGGGTTTGACATGAGGCGCGGATGGCATGGGCGCGCGGTGGCCGCCGTCGCGGTACTCATGCTGATCACCGCCTGCGGTCTGCAATCCGGGGGCGCCGTGCCGCTGCGGGTTGGTCCCGGCAGTATCCGCCCGGTGCCCGAGCTCGACGGGGTCGCGATCACCGTCGGATCCAAGGACTTCACCGAACAGAACATCCTCGGCTATCTCATCGAGTTCGCCTTGTCCGCGGCCGGGGCGCAGGTGCGGGATCTCACGAATATCCAAGGCTCCAACAGCGTGCGCGATGCCCAGCTGCACGGGCAGATCGATCTCTCCTACGAATACACCGGCACCGGCTGGATCAATTACCTCGGCAACGAGACCCCGATACCGGACGAGATCGGACAGTTCGAAGCGGTCCGCGATGCCGACTTGGCCGCGCACAACATCGTGTGGACGGATATGGCGCCGATGAACAACACCTACGCGTTGGTGATGAGCAGGCGGACCGCCCAGCAGACCGGCGTGACGACGCTGTCGGACTATGCACGGCTCAGCAATACCGACCCGGACGCGGCGGCCACCTGCGTGGGCACGGAATTCAATGTGCGCCAAGACGGTTTCCCGGGATTGGCCCGCAAATACGGCATCGATACCGGCAAGGTCCGCAAGCAGATCGTGCAGGACGCCCTGGTATATCAGGCCACCGCCGACAGCAAGCAATGCCGATTCGGCTCCGTCGCCGCCACCGACGGCCGCATCCCCGCCCTCGATCTCGTGCTGCTGAAGGACGATCTCGGCTTCTTCCCGAAATACAATGCGGCACTGGTGATGCGCAAGTCTTTCGCCGACGCGCACCCCCAGGTGGCCACCATCATGGCGCCCATCTCGAAACTACTGACCAATGAGGCGATCACCGAACTGAACCGTCAGGTCGATGTGGACGGGCGGGAGCCCGCCGAGGTCGCGCGGGACTGGATGGTCGCCCAGGGGTTCGTCACCGCGCGCTGACCGCACCGCCGATCCGTCGCACCGAGCTGTCCGCCACCCGCGATAGCCACCGATCGCGAAGAAGCGCACCACAACTCGACTGCCGGGTGTGCGGGTGCGACGCGACACACCCGCACACACCCGGTTCACGCGCGCGGCTCGCGGCCCAGGTAGCGCAGCAGTTCGGCGACCGCGGTGTCGCCCGCGTCACCGTCGACCACCGCGGCATAGGCGCCCCACTGACGCAGCGGCTCAACGATTTCCGCTTCCACACCGCTACCCGGCGCCGGATGCGCGGTCCGTGCGGCGGTCAGCAGGTAGCCGGCCAGCTCGTCGGTCAGCGGCGATGGCCGACCGGTCGCGATCGCGATATCCCAGGCGTGCACGGCGGCATCCAACGCGCACATCACGGCAGCGACCGGGGTCGCCAGTGCGCCGTGCGGCAGCGGGGTCGGGACGGCCTCGGTGTCGTCGGCGACGGTCGCCCAGGCGGCGGCGGTCTGCTCGATCGCCTCGCGCACCAGAGCGGCGGCCGAGCCGTCGATGGTTCCGGAGGGGTCGAAGGGGTTGTAGGCGGGCCCGACTCCGACACCGAGGGCCTGCGCGAAGGCGAGCTGGTCACCCGCGGCGTGCTGAATCACCTGCGTGACATTCCATTCCGAGCACGGGGTCGGCAGCTGCCACTGTTCGTCGCCGATGCCCGCGACGGCGTTTTCCAGCGCCGTGTAGGAGGTCGAGAGCACCTCGCGCCACACGGGGCGCAGTGTCGCGGTGGCGTCGGCGGCGGTGGTGATGTTCATGATCGACCTTTCGTTGTGCTTCTTGGTGATGACCCAAGCCTATGCGGCTATTAGGCTAGATTCGTTCCTAATAATTTCGGAGGTTAATGTGGCGCCCACCACAACCCGAGTGCTGCGTCTGCTCTCACTGCTGCAGGATCGCGCGTACACCGGCCGGGAGCTGGCCGAACGGCTCGACATCACCGACCGGACCCTGCGCAATGACATCCAGCGCCTGCGCGAACTCGGCTACCCGGTGCACGCCGAACGGGGTGCGATCGGCGGCTACCGGCTCGGTCGCGGCTCGACGATGCCGCCGCTGCTGCTGGATGACGACGAGGCGGTGGCGATGGCCGTGGCGGTCGGCCTCGCCGAGGACGGCGCCACCGGCATCGCCGACATCACCGACAACGCCTCGCGAGCTCTGGCGAAGCTGGAACAGATCCTGCCGAAGCGGTTGCAGCGCAAGGTATTAGCGCTGCGCAACGCCACCGCCATCGGACCGGCGACCACCGGCTCGCGCGAACCGGACGCCCCGGTGGCCGCCGCGGTCCTGACCACACTGGCCGGAGCTATCCGGGACACGACCGCAGTGTCGATCGAGTTCGACAGCGGCACAACAGAAGTAGAGCCGTACCGACTGATCAACTGGCAGCGGCGCTGGTACCTGGTCGCCTACGACCTCGAAACCCATTCCTGGCGTGCGATTCCCGTCGCACAGGTACACCAGGCAGCCGCAGGCGCCCGCCGCTTCGGACCGCGCCCACTGCCCGAGGACGACCTGATCGCGTTCGTCATGCGCCACATCGCGAGCACCGGCTGGCAGGTGCACGCCCGCGTCACCGTGCTCGCACCGGCGCAAACAGTGATCGCCCGCATCAATCCCGCCGTCGGCGTGGTGGAGGCCGTCGACGCGGACACCTGCATTCTGCTGACCGGCGCGGATGCGTTGGAGACCATCGCCATCTACCTCAGCATGCTGATGATGGATTTCCGTGTCGACGGCCCGCCGGAGCTGGTCGCGCATCTGCGTACGCTGGCCCGCCGCTATGCCGCCTCGGTGGAATCCGCACCGTAACGTGGCCGAACGCCATGGCAGGCAGCGCGATCGCCACTAGTGTGCGCATGTGGCCAACGACGAGTTCTTCCTCGAACCGAACATCGGAAAGCCTGCGGATAAGGTCGGATACTTCGCGAGCCGTGCGGGCTTCGATCGGTTCGCGGCGGCCTATCGCGACGGCATGGCGGAATTGCCGACACCCTCCGAACAGGTAGCGGTGGCCACCTCCTTCGGGCCGGTGCGTTGCTACCGTTTCGGCGCGGCGGGCGGCACACCGCTGGTGCTGCTGTCCGGCAGGCAGGCGTCCACCCCGATGTGGGGCACGAATCTGCCCGGCCTGCTGGCACAACACACGGTCTGGTCGATCGACAGCATCGGGGAACCCGGTGCGAGCACCCAGCAGCGGCCGCTGACGCGTCCGGCCGATCAGGCGGCCTGGGTCGCCGAAGCAATCGCTGGGCTCGGTCTAGAGCGCGCACATCTACTCGGCGTCAGCGTCGGTGGCTGGCTCGCCACCCAGGTGGCGATCCATCGGCCGGAACGCGCGGCGTCGGTGACACTGCTCGATCCGGCGAATACCTTTGCGCCGCTTACCTGGAAGATGGTCACCGCCTCATTGGGCAGCGTGATTCCCGGTTTGCCGATGTGGGCCCGCTACCGCCTGCTGAGCTGGGTCTCCGGCGGCGTCCAGGTCGACGACTCGGTCCCCGAAGGCCGCCTGATCGCTTCCGCCATGCGGGATTTCACCTCGGCGCAGCCGAAGCCCGACCGACCGAGCCAGGATCAACTGTCCGAGATCACGGTCCCGGTGCTGGCGATCCTGGCCGGGCGCAGCATCGTGCACGATGCGCAGCGCGCCGCCGCGACCGCTCGCACCATCCCCGGCGCTGAGGTCGAGGTGTGGCCGGTGGCTTCGCATGCCGTCACCGGCGAGTTCCCGGACCGCATCGCGGCGCGTTTCGCCGAGTTCGCCGCGGGCATTTCATAGCGTCACACCAACGACAACGGGGCCGATCCTCGCCGTTGAGGATCGCACCCCGTTGTCGTTCGAGCGCGATGGCCCGATGATCAGGCGTGCCCGGCCTTGTCCGCGGCATCCGGCGCCTTGCGCATCGGAATGCAGACCGTGAGCACGATCGCGACGAGCGCCGCCGCCGTGGCGATGAGGAAGGTGGTGTGGAATCCGTCCCGTGACGGCAGCACATGCGAGCCGAGCTGCATCGTCATGTGCGCGAGCACCACGCTCATCACGGCCGACGAGGTGGACGTGCCGATCGAGCGCATCAGCGAGTTCAGACCGTTGGCCGCCGCGGTTTCGGTGATCGGGACCGCACCCATGATCAGCGCGGGCATCGCGGCGTAGGCCAGGCCGACACCGGCGGCAACGATCATCGCCGCGACCATGATCTCCCAGACGCTGTTCATCAGCACCACGGCGCACAGGTAGCCCGCCGCGATCACCGCCGAACCGAGCGCAAGGGTGATCTTCGGCCCTCGGGCCGCCGACAGCCGCGCCGACACCGGCGAGAGCAGGATCATCACGAATCCGGTAGGGGCAAGCGCCAATCCGGCGTTGACCATGGATAAGCCGAACCCGTATCCGGTCTGCTCGGGGGCCATCAGCAACTGCGGGAAGGTCAGCGACATGCCGTAGAGGGCGAAGCCGACGGCGATGGAGGCGAAGTTGGTGAACAGCACCCGGGGCCGCGCCGAAACCCGCAGGTCGACCAGCGGCGAGCGCTGCCGCAGCTCGAAGGCACCCCAGCCGACGAACACCACAACCGCGAGAGCGAAGAGGGTGAGGATGCTCGCGCTGCCCCAGCCCCAGTCCGCGCCCTTGGTGATCGCGATCAGCAGGGCGAGCAATGCGATGGAAAGCCCGACCGCACCACCGAAGTCGAAGCGCGCGGGAGTGCGCACCGGCGACTCGGGCACGAAGACGAAAACCAGTGCGGCACAGACGACACCGAGGCCGGCCGCGGTCCAGAACAGCATGTGCCAGTCGGCGTTCTGCGCGATCGCCGCCGCGAGCGGCAGCCCGAGGGCGCCGCCGACGCCGAGCGTTGCGCTCATGATCGCCATTGCCGAACCCACCTTCTCGGCGGGCAGCTCGTCACGCATGATGCTGATGCCGAGCGGGATCGCGCCGACCGCGGCGCCCTGCAGCGAGCGGCCGATGATCTCCGGGACGAGCGAGGAGAACAGCGCGCAGACCACTGAGCCCGCGACCAGCAAGAGGATGTTCGCGAACAGCACCCGGCGCTTGCCGAACATGTCGCCGAGCCTGCCGCTGATCGGGGTCGCGACCGCGCCTGCGAGCAGCGTCGCGGTGATCACCCATGACGCGTTGGACGCCGAGGTATTCAGCAGCGATGGGAGGGTGGGGATGATCGGGATAACCAGCGTCTGCATGAGCGAGACGACGACACCGACCGTGCCGAGGGTCGCGATGAGTAGGGCCGACGAGGGCCTGCGCCGATCGTCGGTACCAGAGACGGTCTTGGACGCGTCGGCAGCAACAGTCACAAATGTGCACGCTACACACGATGTGTATCGTGCACAATTTGCTATGACCGTGATTCAGGCGACATAGTGTGGTTCATGCCAGCATCAGGTCCCGAGGAAAGCGCCGCACTCTCGCGCCTCGTCTTCGAGCTGACCCTGCTCTCCCGGCACTTCCCCGCATCGCTGCTGCGCCGCCCAGGATTCCAGCTGGACCGCTCGGCCTACCTCCTGCTCAGCAGGCTCGAGGTCGACTCCCCGCTCAGCCTGCGCGAGCTGTCGGAGGCCTTCCAGCTGGACATCTCCACGATCAACCGTCAGGTCGGCGCCATGCTGAAGCAGGACCTGGTGGAGCGGGTGCCCGATCCGGACGGCGGTATCGCGCGCAAGGTCCGGGCCAGCCGAAAGGGCCTGGAACTGGTCGCGGCCGATCGGGCGCAGAGCCACGAAGGCATCGGCGCGGTGGTCGCCGACTGGGCCGACGCCGATGTCGAACAACTGAGCACGCTGATCGCGCGCTTCAACGAGTCCATCGAACACATCGAAGAAAACCCATGGCCGCGTCCGCCGAACGCCCGTTAGGCGGCGGCCTCGCCGAGACTCGGGCCGAGCACAGACTGTTGTCGCGCAATCTGTCGGCCGCGCCCCCTCGAAGGCGGCTCGTCAGCTAGATGGCCAGGGCCTACCGTTTCCGCGCCCGGTATCGCTCGAGCAGCGCGGTGATCGTCGCGTAGTCCCGACGTCTGTTCAGCGCGTCTGTTAGCTCGTCCGGGCACAGCTCGTAGTGATCGCCCCGCCAGCGCCGGGCTTTGTTGTCCCAGATTCGGTAGCCGCCGGGCACTCCGCGTGCCACGTATCATCTTCGGCTCATGAGATAAAGGCGAACCCGGCTGGGCGGCAACGCATTCCGCCCAGCAAGGTAACTTCCGGCTCGCTACGGATGCGCACTCGGCTGCTGGACCTCTGGCGCCTGATGGGTCACACGCACCAGCTCATCCAACTCGGTGCGCCACTGACGGTGGACATTGAGCCGCTCCACCACCGCGGTTCCCGGCAGCCGGTAGAACACCTTCGACCACAGGGAATTGATCTCCAAACCGGAGAACTCGGCGGTCTGAAAGTGCTCCGCCGACACTAGATTCGTCGGCCGGCCGGTCCATTTGCTGGCCTCGATCAGCACAACGGAGGTGTTGGTCAGTACCACGAAGTAGTACTTCCGCAGGAACACCATCACCAACCGCACATACGGCAGGCTGTCGACCCACGGGCTCGGACCCGTGATGGCGAGAAAAGCGGTATTGAACTGCTCCCCAGGCGGACCGACCTCGGCCAGCTTCTGCGTCACCTGTTCCAGAATCTTCTTCTTACGAAATGCCATACGGCCCTCCCCATTTCGAAGCCCGCCGCGAACATCGACGAACTGCCGCCAGACCATATCGGGTTCGGTCCGTTGCCGCCACCTGTGATCACGAGTCACCGGCTACTGGCGGGAGCGCTACTGCGACCTACCCATCCCGCATCCGCGTGTCTTTCCGCGTCCGAGCCAGATCCAACAGTCCATATACGGCGAAAAATGGCTTGGCCCATGATTTCTCACCGAGCCGATAATCGGAAGCACGCCGAACCCTGCGCGCCAGATCCGGCCGCTGCCGGCGCAGATACAGACGGCCACGTAACGCATGCAGGGGATTCGAAACAATGGCGATCGACTCGGCATCCTCCATGAACGGAATCGAGTACTTGATGTTCTCCCACGTCGTGCGGGACCGGTCCTCCAGCTGGATTCGCACATTCGACACCCCACGCTCCCGCATCGCGTAACCCGCCATGAGCTCGGCTTCCGAAACCGTCCCACCAGGCCGCGTCGTCCCGGAAAAGACCAGTCGGCTATCGGGCACCTTGTCATCCACCGACCGGAGCGCGGCCCGAACCCGCCACCGATTGAGCGCATTCGCCCGATCCGCACTTCGATTGGCGAACCCGAGCACCACCAGCACTTCCGATTCCGGAACCCCCGACCGCGGCTCCCCCAGCACAGCCCGCGAAGCCCACCAATGCTCGATCTCCCCCCACGCCAGCGCGGCCACGACAACACCGCCCGCCGCGCCGATCAACACCCCTCGCCGCACCGCACCCTCCTCCGCGCATCACCCCTGTACCGAGGCTAGCCCGCTCCCACCCATCCCCCGCTACCATCCGGAAACGAGCAGCTACCGCACGTCGGCACGGAGCGCCACCCCGCCGATCACCGTGTCACCCGATCGGCGGGGTGCGTGCCCGTTCATGGGGCGACGATGTTGTCAGCGCAACCTCCGACGGCTAATTTCCTGCGCCGAAGTTCATGCCGCTGCTGCCGGTACTCGGCATTTCGCTATCGGCGTCGCCGCTTCCTTTGCCTTTGCCCTTACCCTTGCCTTTACCTTTACCTTTACCGCCTTTGCCGTCCTTGCCCTTGCCCTCCTCGCCTGTGCCGTTCACGTCCCCCCTCCCGATGTCGCCGACAAGACCCCCGTCGTCATCCGGAGCGAACTGGGCCATGACCACGGCGGCCTCGGCGCACTCGGTGGGATGCGCGGCCGCGGCGCCACCAGCCGTGAGAATGATGGCCGATGCGGCAAGAACTCCGACCGCACCAACGGTCGCGAACCTGTAAATCATGTGTAGCCCCTTCTCGAATGGGAAGTGGTACGTCCTGATCAACAGGAATCAGCGTAGAAGGCGCCGACGAGATACCGCCGTAGCGCGTATTCCACGGCCGGTCGCCGGACCGGACCTGCCCTAACCGACCTTCGCCCGCAGGATTGCCACGCCCTCGCCGGTGAGGGCGGAGAGTCCGGCGGTTCGACCACTGGCAAGCAGCAGGAGGGCGGCGATGGGGCCTTCGATGGTGGGGCCGGTGCCGGCGGTCCAGTTCGTGTCGGTGGCAGTCAGACGATAGGGGGACAGTCTTTTCTTGGCGTGAAAGACCCAGTCGGCCGACCAGACCCGGTCGAGTGCCAGGCGTGCGGCAGCAGTAGGCATTTCGCGCGAAAGACCGAGCGGGATGGCAATGTCTTGAATGTGGACGAGGGTGTCCATCAGGCGGTCGGTGGGAGTCGTGGCGGGCGGGGCAATGCGCAGCGGGATCGTGGCGCGAAGTTCGGCAAGGAGTTGCCGGGAGGTAGTGCGGTCAGCGTGACGGATGGCCGTATCGAGACTCATGCGATCGATGCTGCCGCGAGCTCGGATGAGATTGACCAGGACAGCGCCCAACGTCGCGCTGCTGGAGAGGATCACGTGAGCTACTACGTCACGGACCCGCCAGCCATCGCAGAGGGTGGGGTGGTTCCAGTCGGCCTCGGAGATGTTGTCGAGGAGATCGACCAGGGTGGCGCGTTCGGTGGCTACGGCTTGCCAGATCTCGTCGGATGTCGTGTTCATCGGGGATTCCTTCCGTGTCGGGCGCTAGTACGGTAGGAACTCCACCCGGGTGGAGGTTCAAGAGATTGTGACCGGCGGCACAGTGCATGGATTAGTGAGCATCGGGGAGCTGTCGCGGCTGACCGGTGTTCCGGTTCGGACGATTCGCTTCTATTGCGACAGCGGCATTGTGGAGTCCGCACGCACCACGGGTGGCCATCGAATGTTCGACAAGGCCACGGCGGTGGATCGGTTGCTCCTGGTTCGTCGACTGCGCGCACTCGGGTTGGGGTTGGCGGCAATCACCGCGGTGCTCACCGGCGAGCGGTCGATGACGGAGGCGATAGCCGCCGAACGGGCTGTCGTCGATGTCGAATTGGGGGCATTGGCGTGGCGGCGAGCGTCGTTGCGGGCCATCGAAAACGCGGTGCCCGCGGAACGGGCGGCCAGGCTGGAGCTGCTGGCCGGAGTACCGGATGGTTTGTCCGCTCACGACGCGGTAGTCGCGTTCTGGCGGCGGATCTTGACACCGATGCCGTCGGACATGTTCGAGGGTTTCCTCTCGATGAACGTGCCCGATCCGCCGCGTGACCCGACGCCCGAACAGGTCGTCGGCTACGCCGAGCTCGTCACCCTTGTCGCCGAGCCCCGGTTCGCCACCGTTGTTACCCAACAGCTCTGGCGTCCTGGACCCACCCCGATCCGCGACAAGGTCGGCCTGCTGGCCGGAGTCGCCGAAGCCTGCGGCATGGCAGAGTCGCAGATCCACGCGGGCCTGGCGCCCTCCTCCGGTCGGGCACTTGACCGTTTCGTCGACGCCCACGCCACCGCCCGCGGCGAACGCGATACCCCGGGATTCCGTGCGCGCCTCCGAACCGGCGGACACGACAACGACCCTCGCACACAACGCTATTGGCGTCTGACCGGTGAAATCACCGGCGCAACCATGACGGTGGGCGCGGGCCAACTCTGGCTGTACAACGCCCTCGACCGGTCAACAGGCGCACCGGTCTCGCGTTGAAGGTCCGCCCAACGCGGCACTCGTGCCGACACCCGCCACCATGACGTCCCGACGACGACGAGGTGCGCCTCGCGCAACCGCGGCGATACCCATAGGCTGGCGCGATGATTTCCGGGCGGACAGTGGTCGACGGGCGTTTCGAGTTGCTCGAACCGCTCGGCAGCGGCGGCATGGGGACGGTGTGGCGAGCCTACGATCTCGCTCTGCATCGCGAGGTGGCGTTGAAGGAGGTGCGGGCCGCCGAGCCGGACGGCGGTGCGAACCTGCCCGACGTGCAGCGGGAACGCGTGCTGCGGGAAGCCAGGGCACTGGCCAGGATCGCGCATCCGAATGTGGTGACGGTCCATCACATCGTCGATTCCGATGCTGCCGCTCATCCGTGGATTGTCATGGAGCTGATTCGTGGCCGCACGCTCGCTGAACATCTCGCCGAGGGCCCGATGCATCCGGCGCGTGCGGCGCAGATCGGCCGCGGCATGCTCGGCGCGCTGCGTGCCGCCCACGTGGTCGGCGTGCTGCATCGCGACATCAAGCCGGCGAACGTGATCCTGCGGGAAGACGGCACCCCGGTGCTGACCGATTTCG
This sequence comes from Nocardia sp. NPDC057440, assembly GCF_042802915.1. Classification (NCBI taxonomy): domain Bacteria; kingdom Bacillati; phylum Actinomycetota; class Actinomycetes; order Mycobacteriales; family Nocardiaceae; genus Nocardia; species Nocardia sp. NPDC057440. The sequence goes on along the minus strand of NZ_JBHVDF010000009.1, from coordinate 54,187 downwards.
GCATCGCGGCGATCACCGGGTTGAACGGGCTCACCTCCACCGGCAGTGTGGTCGGCTCGCTGGATTATGTTGCGCCGGAACGACTCGGCGGCCAGGAGGGCAATCCGGCCTCCGACCTGTGGTCGCTGGGTCTGGTGCTCTACGTGGCGGTGGAGGGCTATCACCCGATGCGCCGCGACACCACTGTCGCCACACTCGCGGCCGTCCTGAAGGGCGAGGTCCCGCCGCCGCAGCGGTCCGGGCCGCTGACCCCGGCGCTCCAGGCGCTGCTGGTACCCGAACCGAGCCATCGGCCTTCGCCCGAGCAGGTCGATTGGATGCTCGCCCAGGCGACCGCGCCGATCGGCGCTGCGCCCGCCGCGCAGAACCACCCGCACCTGGCGCAGGTTCATGCGCACGTGCCACCCGCCCACGTGCCCGCAGCGCAGACCAACGTGCCATCGAGCGGAATTCCCGGCCACCACCCCGCGGCGTCCAACCAGCGGCGACGCTGGATGCTGCCGGGAATCGGGGCCGCCGCCATCGCCGTGATAGTCGTGGCGGTGGCCATGCGGCCCGATTCATCGACGAATCGAACCAGCCCGAGTCAGCCACCCGGCACCAGCCAACGACCCGGCAGCACCCAGCTCCCCGGCGCGACTGCCTCCGCCGCGCCCGTGACCGAAGAGGCCGGCGACCTTCTCACCCCCGACGGCATCCGCACGGCGATCGCCGCCTTGGAAAAAGTCACCGGTGGAACGGAATTCACCGATGCGACGTTCTACCCGACCTTCGCCAACGTCGCCGCCCCTGTCGCAGGCCAGCCGAAAATCTACGACGAGTTCAGCTACCGAAACGGCAAAGCAGATCGCAAGGGCGCGGGTGGCCAGATGTCGGGAAAAGACACCGTGAATCTGAGCTCGATCAACTGGGACATCCTGCCGACCCTGATGCGCGCCGCGGAGGACCGGCTCAATGTCCCCACCCCGACGCTCCGTTATGTGATCGTCGACCCCGCATGGACTTTCAATGACGATCGCCCGACCATCATGGTGTACCTGACCGACGACTACGGCAGCGCGTACCTGGCTGCGGACGTCGACGGCACGGTGGTGAAGGTGTATTCCCGCGAGCGGTGACGGCTTCATCGACTTGTCGGCGCCCATCCCTAGCGTTCGTGACCAACGAGCGAAGGGAGCGGCCAATTTTCGATGAGCGCGCAGTCGTCACCGTCGCTACCGAACAAGTGTGGCGCGTCATGAACACATCAAGGGATAGACGAGAGATATACATCGCACGATAAGCGTGGTGACGGTATTCGCCCTCGGCGCAGGCATTCTCGCCGGATGCAACGATAGCGACAAGAAATCGAGTGCCGACTACTGCGCCGCCGTCAAGGATCTCGGCGGCGGAAGTTACGTACCCAATACAGCGTCGTCAGAAATAGTGCCCAAGATGCGCAACGTCGTTGAGGTGGCACCGGACGAAATCGAGTCGGGCGAGGCACGATTCGCCGATGCGCAGGACAAGCCGATGTCCGGCGGCGGATACAACAGCACCACGAGCATGCCGCCCGATATCGGGCAGATCGCCCAGCGGATCGTCACATTCAGCGAGAAGACTTGCATGAAGCGAGTTGGGCCCGTGCCGTCATGCCCACCACTCGGGCCCGACGGCATCAGCCTTCGAACGGGAATGGGCCGACCCTCGAAGCCAAATTCCATAAGCGATGATTATCGATGAACCACTCGGTCGAGCAGGGCCGTCGATAACGATAGATTATCGAATTGTCTTATGGCCCCGATAGTTTCGCCGGCAACGGAAAACCAGTAAGGTTCTGCCGATATCGGACAATCGGGAGAATAAGTGACACAGATCAGGTTCGCCGTAAGCGCTCTCGCTTCTCTGGCAATGGCAGGCTCCACGCTGGCGGGCACCGCCTTCACGAGCACCCCGGCATCCGCTGAGGTGCTTCCCAACCTGACGGGTCCCGCAGTACCCGCGGTCGCCGACCTCAACGACGACGGCTACACCGACGTCGTGTTCAGCGACTTCGTGCTCGGGTTCGGCGTATCGGTGTTCCTCGGCAAGCCGGGCGGCGGCTTCCAGCCCGCCGTCCGGTACACCACCGGCGGTCAGGCCGACTACGTCGCCATCGCGGATTTCGACCACGACAGCAAGCTCGACATGGCCGTCACCAATTTCACCTCACACGACGTCTCCATCCTGATGGGCCACGGCGACGGCACCTTCGCCAAGGCCGTCAACTACGCCACCGACCTCGCTCCCGGCGCGGTGGTCGTCGGCGACTACAACCACGACGGCGACCCCGATCTGGCCACCTCCAACCAAGCCCCGTCGTGGTCGATCCTCCTCGGCAAGGGTGACGGCACCTTCGCCGATGCCGTCACCGTCTCCAGCAACCTCGGCGTCGGCTCCGGATCCGCCGACGCCGCGGACTTCGATGGGGACGGCAACCTCGACCTGCTGCGCGGCAACTACGTCAACAGCACCATCCAGATCTACCGCGGCCGCGGCGACGGCACCTTCGCCGCGCCGACCACGTTCAGCGACGGCGCCCTGACCGCCTGGTACGGCATGGCGCGCGATATCAACGGCGACGGCAAGGCGGACATCCTCTTCTCCAACCTCGTCAGCGGCACCGTGTCCACGCTGTTCAACAAGGGCGACGGCACCTTCGGCGCGCTGCGCACCTACCAGACCGGCGGTCTGTTCCCGCAGTGCTTCGACGTGGCCGACATCAACGGCGACGGCAAGCTCGACATGGTGGTCGCCAACGGCGGCACCTCGAGCATCAGCGTCCTGCTCGGAACCGGCAACGGCACCTTCGGCCCGCCGAGCCACACCTACTCCTCCGGCGGGCTCGTCCCGCTGTCGACCCCGATTCTCGCCGACTTCAACGCCGACGGAAAAACCGACACCGTCGTCGGCAACACCGGCACCGGCAACATCACCCTGCGCTACGGCAACGGTGACGGCACCTTCGGTCCCGCCATCGACTACTCGGCCTGATCGACCTGGCCGGGCCCCGGCAGGCCGGGGCCCGGCACCGGCACATCCGCATCACACAGCTGGCGGTCGATCCCGCGATGCCCTGAATCGACTGGGACCCAAACTCTTTCGCTGATCGGGCGCGGAAGCTCGGCCTGATACCGAAGTTACTACATCTGTGTCCGCGTGTACTCGTGCAGCGAGTCGCGGACGAATGCCGCGCCCTCGGCACCGTCGTATGTGGTCGCGAAGCCAGGGTCCTCGACGTACATCTGACCGAGGCAATTCACCATCTGGATCGAGCGGTCCCGATCGCCGTCGGCTGTAGGGGTGCCGGGAATCTCGCTCAGCCACTGGACATGTCGAGCGGCCAGTGCTTGCGCGCGCTCCGAAGTCGGCGACACCCCGGCCTCGCACGCGGCGATCCATGCGGCGACGAGGTCGTCGGTGGCCCGCTTCCAAGCCCGCTGCTGCTCGAGACTCTTGGCGTGCCACCAGTCGTTGCTCGCCCGGAATGCGCGCTCACCCCAGCGCGCGATCACCTCGTCCCGGTAGCGATCGTTGAACCCTTCCAACATAATGTCCATGCACGGTTCGATCCCGGTCGCCGCGGCGTCGAAAGTGTGACGCACGGCCCGGATCTGCTGCTCGATGCGATCGCGTGCGCGTTCCAGCGCGGCGATGTGCGCCCGAAGCGCCTCCTGCTCGTCCACCTCTTCGGCCAGGACTTCGGCGATGGCAGGCAGGCCCATGCCCAGCTGACGCAGCAGCAGGATTCGCTGTAGTCGGGCGACCGCGGCGGGGCCGTAGTAGCGGTATCCGTTCGCGCCGACTCGGGAAGGGGGCAGGAGCCCGATGCGGTCGTAGTGACGCAAGGCGCGGCCGGTGATGCCCGCCCTGGCCGCGAGCTCCTGGATCATCCACTCCATAGCCTCTCCTGTTGCCACGACCCTCGATCGCCCGGCTGCCGGATTCTGGCTGATCAGTCCGCGCGGTGCAGCGCGGTGGCGATGATCTCCGAGCTTGCGGCGTGCAGGGCCTGTGCCGCCGTCTGTCCCGTTGCTGCCAGGTAGGCGTCGACCAGCCTATTTCCGACGGCGTATCCGGCGCCGGTCGGCAGTCCCACCGGAGCAACGCCGAAGCGCTCCGCGCTGGCGTCGCCGTGCACCCAGGCCGTGAAGTTCCGCATGCCGGTGACGTCGAGTCCGGACACCACCTTGGCGAAGACCGCCTCGTCGTGCAGGTGTGGCACACCGAGGCGAGCGTAGCCGAGCTCGTCACCATAGAGTTGGCGCGCGAATGCGTCGGCCAAGCCCTCTGACACGACGTGTTCGCCGACCGTCACGGTCATCGGGTCCCACACGACCCCGCCCGGGCTGTAACGCAGGTTGTGGTTGAGCTCGTGTACCGCGACGGCCTCGAGCCGTTCCACGTTCTCCGGGTATGGCCACAGCGTGATGACGAGGTAGCCCGAGATCCCGCCGCTCCCGGTCATTCCGAGGCTGGGACCCATGAAGTGGGCATCGCCGGGGTCACCGAGCACGAACAGGACGGTAATGTCCGGGACCTCCACTCCGGGCGTCGCCGCCAGCTGCACGGCAAGTGCATCGTCGAGCGCGCGCTGCATCCGTTCCCATGCCCCGGCCGCCGACAGCGTCTCGAGTGCGTCGAGGCAACGCCGCTCATCACGATCGATGGGGAATCCGGACGCCAGCTGGTGCATCGCCACCAGATCGACCTCCCCGGGGAAATACCGGTACATGTCTGTGACGGGCTCGAGCATCGAGCGCAGCAGCGCGACGCGATCCGGGCCGGTGGCGCGCAAGATCTGCTTCATCGCCGAGTAGGTGTCGAGAACGGTGATCGTCATGCCGGCCGACGCTAAACATTGACGCAGGGGCAAGGTCAAGCCGCGTGCTGGCCGGTTGCCGTCTCCCGGCCTCGGGCTGGTGCCGACCGATTCCGCGCGGCCACGATGATCAGCGCCCCGGAGGCGATCCCGGCGAAAAACGGGGACGGCACCAGAAGAACGCCGCCGAGCCCACACCACGCCGCGAGACCCCAGCCGATCCCGGCGGGCACAGCCACCCCGCGCCCAGCGAGGTGCCATATCAGGCAACCAAGGAGAATCAGCGGCACGGCGAAGCTGCCCGGGCCGCCCCAGAAGGTGACCTCATTCCGAAGGGATTCCATCGTCTCGACGCCGCCGTCGGTGAGCACGAGCGGGACGGCTGCCCATATCCCCCGATCCACCCAGCCGGTGATGTCCGCCCATGCGACGAGCGCCAGCAGAGACAGGTGACCTATGCCCAGCACGAGCATGATCCCGCTCGCCCAGCGCAGCAGCCGCCTTTCGACGTTCATCGTGACCGTCCTGCCCATGCTCGTTCCCACTGCCGAGTCAGGGCCGGGTAGACGATGAGGTATCGGAAAGGCGCGATGGCGGCCATGTAGAGCCGTCCGAACCATCCGTTGGGCTTGACGAGGACGGCCATGCGCAGCTCATAGTCGCCGTTCACGCCTCGAATCCAGCCGAGATGCATCACGGTGTGCACGGTCTTGTTCGCCAGCTCGCGGGCGGCCTCCATGTCGAGCTCGTAGACCGCTTTGAGGGGCATGTCGTCGTCGTCCGGGCCAGGGGAAGCCGCGCGGATATCGCTGGGCAAGCGGTCGCGCAGCGAGGCAACCCGCTCACCCACCCCCACGGACGGCTTGTCCCAGCCGAGGAGTGCGCCGAGCTTCCACCGAACGGCGAACAAGAACCGCACCGGCCACATCTGCTTCACGGGTCCACCGGCTGCTCGCAGTGCTGCGAGCATCACCGGGAAATCGTCGGGTCCGGCTCCGGGAGTGCGAAACGACCACACGTCCTCGACTGCGAAGTCACTCGCGAGTTCGTGGATAAGCCAGGGCTGCTCGCTGTAGGCGGCCTCTGCGAGTCGTGGCATGGTTCACCTCTCATTTATACGGCACCGTACAGTTCGTGTATACGGTACCGTATAGATACGTCTCGAGCAATGGAGGTGGCCGGATTCCCGCTGTGGCCCGCACGACACGAGCCCGCTGGATAGCGGCGGGCCTCGAAGCCCTCGGCCGGGGCGGACCCGACGCCGTCCGCGTCGAGACCCTCGCCACTGAGCTCGGCGTGACGAAGGGCGGATTCTATGGGCACTTCGACAGCCGTCCCGCGTTCCTCACGGAGATGCTCGACGAGTGGGAACTCCGCTGCACCAAAGAAGTCATCGCCCGGACCGACACCGAAGGTGGCGATGCCGCCGAGAGGATCCGGCGCGCCGGTCAGCTGACGTTCTCAGAAGACCTGCACCGGATCGACCTCGCGATCCGGGCGTGGGCCCGCCACGACGAGTCCGTCGCGACCCGCCTGCGGCGTATCGACAACGAGCGAATGCAGTTCCTGCGGACGATGTTCGGCACCTTCATCACCGACCCCGATGAGATCGAGGCACGCAGCACCCTGGCCTTCGCGCTCGCGATCGGCCGCCACTTCATCGCCGCGGACCACCCCGGCTACACCAAACGCGAAGCCATCCAGCTCGCCGGCGAACACCTCTTGCGCCCACCACCGTGAACACCCGATTCGCGCGCTGTTCGACCAGGCGGAGCATGCCCGGACCAGAAACTGGATGGTGGTGTCGCGGGCCGAGTCGATCGCCCCGATGTCCGGGAGGGATCCCCCGGCAGCGTCAGTAGCGAAATCGGACGTCAGCTCAGTACCTGCACACTCCCGAGTTTCCGCAGCGCCTGCTCGGATGCCGAGCCCGGCTCGGCGGCGAAAAGGTCCAGCCCACAGCACGACGGCAGGTCGGGCAGCGCGACGAGCTCGCCGTGCAGGGTCAGCTCACCCGCGACCGGGTGGTGCAACACGTACTCCCGCGACCGGACCTGCGCGACCGGGTGCTCCGCCCATATCTCCGCGAATTCCGCGCTCAGATCACGCATGTGATCGATGTGGGCCGTGAGTCCGGGGTCACCGCGATACCGTCCGAGCAGAACACGCAGATGCGCTACCTGCGCACGCGCCGCCCGCGGCCAACCGCTGCCGTGCAGCTCGCGCAGGTAGGGCTCGGTGAACAGCATGTGTGACAGCGTGCGCCTGTTCTCCGGCAGCGCGGGGAAGTCGCCGAACACCGCGACGGCGAGCTGGTTCCAGCCGACAATCTGGGTGTGCCGACCGACCAGCAGCGCCGGCGTCATCACGAACGATTCCAGCAAGTAGCGCAAGCTCGCGGGCGCGTCCGACGAGGCTTCGGCCTCCGTACACGGCGGGGGACGCCGTGCGATCCGGTGCAGGTAAGCCAATTCGTCGGTGTCCAGGCGCAGCGCCACGCCGATGGCGTCGAGCACCTCGTCCGAGACGCTGTCGCCGTTGCCCTGCTCCAGACGGGTGTAGTGGGCGATGCTCACGCCCGCCAGCTGCGCCAACTCCTCACGACGCAGGCCCGCGACCCGGCGCACTCTGCCGTAGTCGCGCAACCCGACTTCCTTCGGGCGCAGGCGGGCACGGCGTGATTTGAGGAAGCCGCTGAGCTCGGTTCGGTCGTCCACGCGACCAACGCTACGCCCGAGCCTGCGGCGGGTGATCACGCCATGAGTACGCAGTACACGGGCCTGGTCCGGTGGTCGTGGCGGTCCGATGCTGAAAGCGAGCCACCCGCGACCGGCATAGCCTGACCGCGCTCGCCGGCTCTTCTCGCGCATGCACACGAACGAACGGAGCGAAGTCGTGCCACACATCCTCGGAGTCATCGGCAGCGGAATGATCGGATCTTCTGTTGCCCGCTTGGCGGTCGCGGCAGGCCTCGAGGTTGTCCTCAGTAATTCGCGAGGCCCCGAGACACTTGCTGATCTTGTCGCCGACCTGGGCGAGCGAGCCCGAGCGGCCACACCGGCGGTAGCGGCCCGCGCCGCAGACCTGGTGGTGGCCGCGATCCCGCTGCATGCCTGCGAACAACTCCCCGCAGAAGCTCTGGCCGGCAAGACAGTGCTGGACACGGCGAACTACTACCCCGAGCGCGACGGCCACGTGGCCGAGCTGGACGCGGGCGAACTGACCTCCACTGCTCTGATGCAGCGCCACCTCGCGGGCTCCCGGGTGGTCAAGGCATTCAACAACATCACCCCGCACCAGCTGTTCTCCCTCGCCCGGCCCGCGGGCGCGCCGGACCGCAGCGCCCTGCCGATCGCGGGCGACGACGCGGAAGCCAAGGCACAAGCCACCCGGCTTTTGCACGTCCTCGGATATGACGCGGTGGACACCGGTTCACTTGCCACCAGCTGGCGCAGTGAACCGAACACACCGGTGTACATCCAGCCCTATCTCGGCGAAATGCCCGCGATGAGCGTCGAGGACTTCCTGCGCTGGGCTCTCCGGACACCCGGCATCGTCGTCCCCGCGGCGCAGGTCGGCAGGCTCGTCGAGGCAGCGGTTCGCCAGCAGGCGGGCGAGGCCAGGCTCCCGGGCGATGATTGACCCAGGAACCTCACTACTCCCCTCGACCAGCGGCGATCTCGCCGAGCGCGAGCGGTCTACGCGACGAGTGTGAGGTGAGCGCCCGCGACTCGGCCGGTGCCGCCTGCTCGCGTCATCAGTCGAGCCATGGCCTCGGCGACCATCCTCGGCTGCTCGAGAATCACCGAGTGCCCGGCGCCCTCGACCATCACGAAATCCGAGTACTCGACAACCGCCGCCATCGCGACGGAATGCGACGGCGGCGTCATCAGGTCGGCGGAGCCGCACAACACCAACGTGGGGATCTTCGAGAGGATAGGAAGCGCGTCGGTTTGGTCATAGGCCATAAAGGCGCTCAAGAAGCTCGCCATCGTCACGATCGGCGTCTCGTTGTGCATCGCGTTGGCAAGGGCGAGCACGCGAGCGCTGACTTTCCGATTGCCGAATTCAGCGGTGTGGATCACCGGGGCGAAGACCTTGCAGGCCATTGCCTTCGCATGGTGCATCATGCCAGGAGCCCGCCGGACGGCGGCCTGGAATGCCGAAACGACCGGGTTGCGCAGGAGGCGGCCGAAGCCGGCGTCGGCGAGCCCGCTCGCAGCGGTCGCGATGAGTGCGACGCCGACGATGCGAGTGCCGATCTCGTGCGGGTTCTGGCTGGCATAGGTCAGCACGGTCATGCCGCCCATCGAGTGGCCGACGAGAACGACCGGTCCGGTCGGGGCGACAGCGTCGAGAATGTCGCGAAGGTCGTAGCCGAGCTGCTCGAGGTTGTAGGTCCGCCGGGACGCCGCGACCGAGTCGCCGTGGCCGCGGTGGTCGTAGCAGACGACCCTGGCGTCGGCGTATCGGCGCAACAGCGCGTCCCGGACGTAGGTCCAGGACTCGGTGCGCTGGCAATGTCCGTGCAAGAGGACGACGGTGAGGTCGGCATTTCGTGGGCCGTATTCGCGAACCGCAAGTGCCACACCGTCTTCGGTCGAGACCGTGGCACGCCGTTCTGCCGGGGTGGCGATTGCGCTGGTGATCGACATTGGAGGCTCCGGTTCGCTTGCGGTGACTTATTCAACTGTCCATCGCACTGGTCGCCGGTGTCAGGACCCCGAGTACTGAGGTCCCACCCCCAAGGGGTAGCAGAATCACCACCAAGGTGAGGCCCTGCCGCTGACCGCGCCCGACTCCGCTGGTCGTTGTCGTTCACATCACCGCTTCTGTCCTTGACTAATTTTTTAGTCAGGATTTAGAGTGCTTGATAGCCAGGCGGTCGCCCGTTCATCACGCGGGCCTCCGCAGCGAGAGTGGGTCTGCCGGCTTCCTACGCGTCGCGAGGGACTCATAGCACGAATGCCCAGAACAATAGGAGAAACAGGATGCGGCGGCGCACATTCGTACAGACCATGACGGCCACGATCAGCGGTTTGCTGATGACCGGTTGCGACGACACCACCACCTGGGTCGGCGGCGGAAGCAGTGACAACCACGACGACGGAAGGACATGGCTGATGCCCGAGGAGGGGCAGCCGCACAAGCGGACCTGGATGGCCTTCGCCGCCGGCGAACGAATCTGGGGCGCGAAGCTGGCGCCGGAGGTACAGCGCAACCTGGCCGCCATCGCCACCACCATCGCCCGCTTCGAACCGGTGTCGATGCTCGTGCGCCCCGGCGAGATGGCGCAGGCCGAGAGCCTGATCGGTGACGCTAACGTTGAGCTGATAGCCGGCGAGCTCGACGATCTGTGGATGCGCGACACCGGTCCGGTGTTCGTGAAGAACGCAAACACCAAGGCCGGTGTGGATTTCAACTTCAACGGCTGGGGCAACAAGCAGGAACACCGCCGAGATGCGAAGGTCGCCCAGTTCGTCACCGGCCGCGCCGGAGTCGAAACCCTGCACACCGATTTGGTGCTCGAGGGTGGCGCGCTCGAGGTCGACGGCGAAGGCACCGCGATCATCACCGAGAGCTGCGTGCTCAACAACAACCGCAATCCGGGCTGGAAGAAGAAGGACGTCGAGGAGGAGCTCGACTACCTGCTCGGAATCAAGAAAATAATCTGGCTGCCCGGCATCGCCGGGGAGGACATCACCGACGGCCACACCGACTTCTACGCGCGCTTCGCCGGCCCGGGCGTGGTGGTCGCCGGACTCGACAGCGACCCGGACTCATTCGACTACGACGTCACCCGCCGCCACCTCGACATCCTGCACTCGGCGACCGACGTGCACGACCGCCCGCTGCGGGTGGAGGTACTCGAGGGGCCCTCGACGGTGCGGCCGAAGTTCGAGAACGACGACTTCGCCGCCGGTTACATCAACTTCTACGTCTGCAACGGCGCGGTCATCGGCCCCGAGTTCGGTGATCCGGACACCGACGGCGCCGCGAAATCCACCCTCGAGCGACTGTTCCCCGGCCGGGAAGTCGTGCAGATCAATATCGACGGCATCGCCTCGGGTGGCGGCGGTATCCACTGCACCACCCAGCAGGAACCCGCTGGCTGACCCGCCCTTTCGCCCCCGCGAGCCCAGGTGCGGCGCACCGCTTGCCGGGCCTGCCGCATCCGCCCCTACTGTGAGGAATCGTGTCAGAGCGTCGAACCCAGATCCTGGAAGCCGCCGTCCGTGCCATCGCCCAGGACGGCGTACGCGGGCTGCGTATCGAGAAACTCGCCGCCGCGGCCGAGGTGTCCACGGCGCTGATCTACTACCACTTCAAGGACCGGGCCGGTGTGCTGCACGCCGCGCTCGAACACATCAACCACCGGGCCCAGACGTATACCGACCACACCGACACCGCCGACCCCCGCAGCCGGGTCGAGCACATGCTGCTGCTCGAACTCCAGGACACCGACGAAGTTCGCGAAACCAGCATCGCCTGGGGCGAATTGCGGGCCAGCGCCGTCTTCCACCCCGACCTGCGCGACCCTCTGCAGGCCACCACCCAGAGCTGGAACACCGACATCGAAACCCTCATCCGGCAGGCCATGCAGACCGGCGCCGTCCACCCCGCCCTCGACGCCGCCGCCATCGCCGAACGCCTCACGGCCCTCGTCGAAGGACTCAGCGAACGCTGGCACAGCGGCTCCCTCAGCCTCGACCGCGCCCGCCAACTCCTCACCAGCGCAATCGAACTCGAACTCGACGCCAAACTTTGAACACCCTGCGGCACGGCCGAGCTCGGCCGTCGGCCGACCCAGCACCGAACCACCGAGCCCCTACCCCGGACACAGGCTGAGGCTCAGCTCTGCGAGCCGACATGCCGACCGGATTCCGGCCACTTTTTCGAAGACGCTGCCCCGCTTGGGAACTCGACTCGTGCCATACGACATCGTGAGCCGGAGGTTCGGCGTTGGAGCGACAGCGGTCGGGGTAGTCGCACCGACTTCTCGACCATGGTCAACTTCTGGCGAAAACCTAGGGCTGGAACTGTCCTAGGTCTCTTCTACGGTGGATTTCATGAACGAGCAGATTCGACCGTTTCGCATCGACGTCCCCCAAGAGCAGCTCGACGACTTGAATCGGCGATTGGACGCCAACCGCTGGCCCGACGAGATTCCCGGTGCGGGGTGGGCGCCGGGCATCCCGCTGGACTACACCAGGGAACTGGCCGACTACTGGCGCACTACCTACGACTGGCGGGCGCAGGAGGCCCGACTCAACTCCTTCCCGCAGTTCCGCACCGAGATCGATGGCCACGACCTGCACTTCATCCATGTCCGCTCGGCGGAATCCGACGCGTTGCCGCTGGTGCTCACGCACGGGTGGCCCGGATCGATCGTGGAATTCCTCGAGGTGATCGGGCCGTTGACCGACCCGGTGGCGCACGGCGGCAACGCCGCGGACGCGTTCCACGTCATCGTGCCCACCATCCCCGGATACGGGTTGTCCGGACCCGCCGTCGGCTGGTCGACCGCACGAGCCGCGCGCGCATGGGCCGAGCTGATGCGTCGCCTCGGCTACGACCGTTACGCCGCGCACGGCGAAGACACCGGCGCGGCCATCACACGCCAGCTGGCGGTCATCGATGCCGAGCATCTGGTCGCGATACACCTGACGGATATCGCCTCCGCCACCGTCACCGCCGAGACCGCGGACCTCGACAATCCCGCCGAACGCCGTGCCGTCGAGCTTGCCGGCCGCTACCAGTTCCAACTCGGCGCGTACGCGATGCTGCAAGCCAGCAAGCCGCAAACGCTGTCCTACGCGCTCACCGACTCGCCGGTGGGTCAATTGGCCTGGATCGTAGAACGTTTCAAGGACTGGACCGACTCCACCAACGCACCCGAGGATGCCGTCGACCGCGACGCGATGCTGACCAATGTCATGATCTACTGGCTCAACGGCACCGCAGGCTCGTCGGCGCGCTACTACTACGAAGGCGCCGCCACCTGGGGCAAACCCGAACCCGACACCAACGTGCCGGTCGCCGTAGCAGTCCTGCCCCACGACATCGGCGCCCCGATCCGCCGCATCGCCGAACAGAACCACAACATCGTGCGCTGGACCGAATTCGACCGCGGCGGCCACTTCGCCGCCATGGAAGAACCCGACCTCGTCATCGACGACCTGCGCGCCACGTTCGGCGACTACCGCAAATAGACACGTAATCCCGGCGATCCGCGGCAGCTGGCCGCGGATCGCTGGGATCGCGCGTGCCATGGGCCTGAGCTGATCCATCGGCGCCACTCGGCGGCTCTTTCACTGCCCAGCGCACGGTTACTCCGAATCCATGAGCCGCGAGCGCTGGCGCCCGAGCCGGGCCGCTCCTAGGGTGCGCACGTGGGCGATCGGCGATACATGCGACGCGGTGACGGACAACGACGAAACCCAGCAGAGTCCATGCCGCTGGAAGCGCGCGACGTCATCGCGGGCGCCGACGTGGTGGTCGCGGGCCTGTTCTCAGCCAAGCGCAAGGACTGTCTCGACGTGATGGCTGATGTTTCGGCAGGCGTCGCTCGTCTCGGAGGTCGAGTGGTCGACTGTTTTGTGCAGCGCCGCGGGGTCTCGGGCGGCAAGAAAGGTGACACGCCGGGCGGCACAGCGACAATGGCCGCACCCTACTCGGCCAGAACCTTGATGAGCACGGGCAAGGTCGGCGAGATCGCGGGCGCGTGTGCTCGGGTGCATGCGGGGGCCGTTGTCTTCGCCAACGAGCTGACCGACCGGCAGCGAACAGTTCTCGCGAGGATCTGTGGCTGTCCGGTGTTCAGCTACAGCGACCTGACGCGGGCAATGGAGCCTGGGCGGTGATACCGAACGAGCTGTTCGGGTGACAGCGATAGACGTCGAACAAGAGCGAAGTCGGAAGTTCGCCGATGCAGCATCCCACAGTTCCGGCCACGTCAGGGTTCACCGATGGCCGACGTCGCAGATCGCCGATCGCGCCTTTCGCAATGGGGAGTAGCAGGAATCCGGTGTGACGAATCCGGGGAGTCGCAGCTTACATACGAGATTGAAACTTTCGTCTCTTGATCCAGCTTGAATTAGCAAAAGTTTCAATCGAGTGTTCAACGATATCGTTGATAGCAGTTTCTTTCCGGAAAGGGTGCTCATGTCAACTGCCGCGTCACTGCGTGGAATCGGCCGCCAACTCGACGACCCGGCAAGCCTGGGTCGTGCCCTCGACGAGCTGCTCGCTACGCGGACCGAGCCGCCGACCCTGCTAGCCCTCGGCGAGCCGACACACGGGATCGAGGCGTTCCCGTTGCTGCGCAACGAACTCCTCTGTCACCTCGTCGAACGGGGGTACCGGTCGATCGTGTTGGAGACCGATATCTTCGCCGCGTCCGTAGTCGATGACTACGTGGCCGGGGCTACGGCGGAGATCGACACGGTGCTCGCGACCGGGTTCAGCCACGGGTTCGGCGCCGTGCCGGGCAACCGCGAACTCGTCGAATGGCTCCGCGCGCACAATGCCGGCCGCACGCCGCAGGATCGGGTTCGCTTCCACGGCTTCGACGCGCCGTTGGAGTTCTCCGGTGCGCCGAGCCCGCGTCGCGCACTGTCCTCGACCAACGAGTACCTGCCCGCAACGCTGCGGCCCGAATCGGTCCGCGACCTCGACGCGTTGCTCGGGGAGGACTCGGACTGGACGAACCAGGCGGCCATGTTCGACGCGGCAGCGTCCATCGGCAACTCCGACGGCGCTCGCGCTCTGCGCATCGTCGCCGACGATCTCGCCAGCGCGCTGCACCGCGCGGCACCCGGCCTGCGCCCCGCCGACCCGACCGGCTACGACCACGCCGCCGCGCACGCGCGCACCGCTCAGGGCCTGCTGCGCTACCACGCGGCCATGGCCGACCCCGCACCCGATCGCATCGCGACCATGCTCAGCCTGCGCGCCGAGATGATGGCCGAGAATCTGCTCGCGATCGTCGCCCAGGAGCGGCGACGCGGGCCGAGCCTGGTGTTCGCGCACAACGCGCTTCTCCAGCGTGCGCAGTCCCACACGTCGGTCGGCGCGGACGACATGAACTGGTGCAGCGCAGGCGCACTCGTCGGACTCACCCTCGGCCGGCGCTACGTGTTCCTGGCAACCGACGCCGGCCCCCACAGCGATCCCGGCACCCTCCAGCGTGTACTGGCCGAGGCGACCACCCGACGTGCCCTGTTCCCGGCACCGGCCCTTCGCGCCGCGCTTCCCCCGTCGATCGGCACGGGCGAACCGATCGTGCCCGGCCACATCCCGCTCAACCCGGCAGACGTGGACGGCTCCGACGCGATCATCTTCGTCGCCGACACCGACGGAAAACGGCATCAGTACT
Organism: Nocardia sp. NPDC057440; assembly: GCF_042802915.1. NCBI lineage: Bacteria > Bacillati > Actinomycetota > Actinomycetes > Mycobacteriales > Nocardiaceae > Nocardia > Nocardia sp. NPDC057440. The sequence goes on along the minus strand of NZ_JBHVDF010000009.1, from coordinate 38,969 downwards.
GGTAGCCGCTCTCGATCACGACACCCCGAACGTCCGATAACGAAGATGGCCGTATGCGCGACCCCCATGCCTGAGGCGGCACGGGGATCGGGTCGCGTTCTCTGGCTTGGTTCACCGGGCGGGAGACGGCGGCATCGGCGCGCTGGGCGTCTTCGTCGGCGATCAGGCCGCGCAACGTCGTGGCCTGGCGCGACGAGGTAGAACACCGTGTCAGTCGTCATGACAGGGGCGTGACAGGTGGGTGTCAGGCCGGGCGCCGATGGTGGTCACATGAGAAATTCAGCGATTGCGGTCTCCGGGCTGCGGAAGACATATGGGGACAAGGTTGTGCTCGACGGCATCGATCTAGATGTTCGTGCGGGCACCATTTTTTCCCTGCTCGGCCCGAATGGGGCGGGTAAGACGACAACGGTGAACGTGCTGAGCACGTTGATGAAGGCCGACGGCGGGTCGGTACGCGTCGCGGGCCATGACGTCGCGACCGAGGCCAAGGCGGTGCGCGCGGCGATCGGTGTCACCGGTCAATTCGCGGCGGTGGACGAGCTGCTGACGGGGCGGGAGAACCTGCAACTGATGGTGGACCTCAACGGGGTCCCCGCAAAAGACAGCAAGCGGACTGTCACAGAGCTGCTGGAACGCTTCGATCTGGTGGAGGCGGCGCAGAAGCCCGCGTCGACCTACTCCGGCGGTATGCGCAGGAAGCTCGACCTGGCGATGACGCTCGTCGGCAACCCGAAGATCATCTTCCTGGACGAGCCGACGACGGGACTGGACCCGCGTAGCCGTCGCACGATGTGGTCGATCATCCGCGACCTGGTGGCCGACGGCGTGACCATCTTCCTCACCACCCAGTACCTCGAGGAAGCCGATCAGCTCGCCGACCACATCGCGGTACTCGACCAGGGCCGCCTGGTCGCCCAGGGCACCCCCGACGACCTCAAGCGCCAGATCCCCGGGACCCACGTCCGGCTCCGGTTCACCGACATCTCCCAGCTCGACGCGGCCGCGAGTCTGTTCCCCGACTCCACGCGGGATATCGAAGCACTGACCCTGCGGGTTCCCAGCGATGGCGGGACGAAATCGCTGCGGGCGCTGCTGGACAGGCTCGACGAGTATTCACTCAGCGCCGAAGAGTTCTCCGTGCACACACCCGACCTCGACGACGTTTTCCTCGCCCTGACGGGCCACAACACGGAGGTGGTCGCGAAATGAGCGCCAAGTCCCATTCCATGGTCATGTTGCGCCGCAACTTCACACACATCGCCCGGAACCCGACCTCGGTGTTCAACGCGGTCCTGATGCCGATCATCATCATGCTGATGTTCGTGTACATGTTCGGCGACGCATTCAACGTCGGCGTCGACTACATCGACTACGCGACGCCGGGACTGATGCTCTTGGCCGTCTGCTACGGGCTCGGGGCCACCGCGACAGCGGTGAACTCCGACATGACGAAGGGCATCATCAACCGGTTCAAGGTCATGGACGTCTCCCGTGGTGCGGTGTTGACCGGTCACGTCATCGCCAGTGTGCTGACCAATCTGGTCGCCATCGCGGCCCTCATCGGGGTGGCCTTCCTGCTGGGATTCAGCCCGGCGGCGAGTTTCCTCGATTGGCTCGGCGTGGCGGGCATCGTCGTGCTGCTCGGTATCGCGGCAGGCTGGCTCACCGTCGCCTTGGGATTGGCGGCGAAGTCTGTGGAAACGGCGGGTCTGGCCGCCGTGCCGCTGGTCATGCTGCCGTTCTTCAGCAGCGCGATCGTACCGGCGGAGAAGATGGGGCCGGGCCTCCGGCAGTTCGCCGAGTACCAGCCCTTCACGCCGATCATCGAAACCATGCGCGGGCTGCTCAACGGCGCACCGGACACCGGCGACGCGATGGCCGCCATCGCCTGGTGCGTCGGGATCGCTCTCGTCGGATACCTATGGGCATCCGCCACGTTCACGAAGCGAGCGTGACCGCGACCAACTCACGCCAGCTCGCTTGCGCCCCCTCTCCAGTCGCCTCGGTGAACCGCGTGTCACCGAGGCGACTTCGCGTGGCCTGCTCGATCCGGGCCATATCGGGTTGCGAACGATCCGGCAGACCGCGCACGCCGGCGCTCGCCGCGAGCAGCCGCGCGGCCTGCTCATATTGTTGGTCGCGCAGCGCCAGATCCGCGATCCCGATGAGCACCTGCGCGATCAGGAGTGCATGCCCCGCCTCCGACGCCGCCTGCAAGGCCGCGACGCGGTGTTGACGGGCCTCGTCGAGATCCTCGGCAAGGTAGCCGAGCAGGTCTCGCACCAACGCGCGGACGTTTGCCCCCTCGGCGTCATCGCCCAGCATCGCTGTCGCGACGTCGAGTTGCCGACGTGCCTGCTCGACATCGCCGCTCCAGCGCGCGAGCGCCGCCTTCGACAGGGCCAGCTCGGCCAGCGCATTCGGCCAGGCGACTCGTTCCGCGGACCGCTGCGCCTCGGCCATAGCAGCCACGCTGGAGTCCTCATCGCCCAACAGCCAGTACAACTGGGCCTGCCGCGACCGCATCGGCGCGACATCCTCGATGGCACCGACCTCGGTGACGACCGCGATCGCCTGCTCGTAGTGCTCGCACGCACCGGCGAACTCACCGCGCATGGCGATTCGATTCGCCAGTTCGGTCAGCGCGAACGAAATCCCCCACCGATCGCCGATCGCGCGAAACTCGGTGAGCGCCGTCTCGAGATATGTGTCCACATCCTGGCCGTCGTGGCCCAGATGCATCCGCATCTTGCCCAGTTGTAGCCGGGCGAGGGCGCGTACCCACGGGTCCTCGTCGACCAGCAGTGATTCCCACGCCGGCAGGAACGCGTCCGGCGCTTGCAACATGCGCTCCAGTGGGGCGGCGAACCTCAGCGCAGGGTGACGGGCCTGAACGCGCTGGCTGATTTCGTAAGCTTTGTGGATCCACTCCTCCGCCTGGTACTGGTCACCCTGCTGCCCGGAGGTCGCGAACTGCACGACGAACGCGTACACCACGCCCCGGATCTCGTCGGCCACCTCGCCGGGCACGGCAGTGGCCGCCATGATCAGCTCGTTTCCCTCGGCCTTGTGCCCACCGAGCCACCAGTACCAACCGGCGGCCGCGGCGAGCCGCATCGCCCCATCTGCCTCGCCGGCCGCGAGCGCACCCCGCATCGCCGCAGCGATGTTGTCGTGCTCGACCTCGAGCATGGCAAGCCATTCGAGTTGCTCGGCGCGGCGAAGGTGCGGCTCCGCGATGTCGGCGAATTCGGTGAAATACGCGAGATGCGCACGGCGCGTCAGATCCGATTCCCCCGCCTCAGTGAGACGCTGCTCGGCGTATTCCTTGATCGTGCCGAGCATCCGGTAGCGCGGCGCCTGGTCGCCCTCGGTGACCACCAGCGATTTCTCGGTCAGCGCGGTCAGCAACTCGAGCACCTGATCCGTCTCGACCGCCGCGTTCTTCCCGTCTCCCTGCCCTTCGGGCCCGCCCCCCACACCCGCGCAGACCCGCTCGGCCGCCTCCAGGCTCGCACCACCGGAGAACACCGAGAGCCTGCGCAGGACTACTCGTTCGGCGTCGGTGAGCAGCTCCCAGCTCCAGTCGATCAGCGCACGCAGCGTCCTGTGCCTCGGCAGCGCGGCACGGCTACCGCCGGTCAGCAGGCGGAACCGGTCGTCGAGCCGGTGGGCGAGTTGATCGAGGGACATGGTGCGCAACCTGGCCGCGGCGAGTTCGATCGCCAGTGGCATCCCGTCCAGCGCCCGGCAGACGCGCGCCAAAGTCGACAGTGTGCGGGCGTCGGTCGCGAGGTCCTTGCGCACCGCGCCGGCGCGGTCCAGCAGCAGCCGGATGGCCGGAGCGGACTCGATCTCGCCGGGTGCGGCGTCTTCCGCGGGCAGGACCAACGGCATGACCGGCCATAGCGCCTCGCCGGTGATGCCGAGGGGTTCCCTGCTCGTCGCGATGATCCGCAGCTGCCTGCACTCTCCGAGCACTCGATGGGCGAATGCCGCCGCGGACTCGATCACGTGCTCACAGTTGTCCAGAATCAGCAATATCGCCCGCTCGCGGACCGCGGCGATGACCCGATCCGTCGGCTCCGCGTCCGGTGCCTCGCCGAGCAGCGCATCCCGCAGTTTGAGCGCGGCGAGCGTCGCTTGCGCGACGTTGTTCCCGCCCCCCTGCCCTTCGGGCACACCCCCCTTGTCACCGTCGGCGCCGATGGCCGCGAGTTCGACCAGCCAGACCCCGTCCGGCAGGTCGCCGAGCAGCGTGCGCGCGGTTTCCGTGGCCAGTCTGGTCTTCCCCGAGCCGCCAGGCCCGATCAGGGTGGTGAGCCGATGTTCGGCATTGAGTCCGCGGACCGCGGCGACATCACCGTCCTTGCCGACGAAGCTGGTCAGCTCGGCGCGCAGGTTGGTCTTCCGGTTCTCCTCCCGCCGTCCCAACTCACCCCGCAGCAGCGCGACGTGCAATGCGGACAGCTCCGGTGCGGGGTCGACGCCCAGCTCATCGGCCAGGGTTTCCCTCGTACGCTCGTACACGAGCAGCGCCTCGGTGACGCGACCGGCCGCGACGTGGGCACGCATCAACGCGGCGACAAGCCGTTCTCGCACCGGATGCGCGACCACCAGGTCGGCCAGTTCCGTGACCAGCTCCACACCGTGGCCGAGGTTGATCTCCGCATCGAACCGATCCTCCATGGCAGTCAGGCGTAGCCCCTCGAGCCGGGCGACCGCCGCGTCGAACGCCGCACTTTCTTGCAGACCGACGTCCTGCATGGCCGCACCGCGCCACAATGCGAGGGCCTCACGCAACCGCTGTACGCCCTGTGGATCCTCGTCATTGCGGGCCTGGGCGACGAGGCGTTCGAACCGCACGGCGTCGACGGCGTCGGGTTCCACCCTCAAGCGGTAGCCGTCCGTCTGCCCCTCGACCAATCCTTCCGGCAGTGCCTTCCGCAGCCGGGAAACCAAGCGGTGCAAGGAATTCGCCGCGTCGGAGGGCGGGTTCTCACCCCAAATCCAGTCGATGAGCGTCGCCCTCGGGACTGCGTGACCCGGTTCGAGCGCGAGGGCGATCAACAGCCCGCGCAGCCGCGCGCCCGGCACGTCGGCGAAAACGCCGTCGTCCGCGCGTATCTCGAATGGTCCAAGTATCCCGATCTGCACCTGGCTGATCTTGCCATGGGCGATCCGCGGGCGATTCGTCGTCGCGCGGGGCCAGCCGACCAGGTCTCCATAGTCCGGTGTCAGCGCCGTGACAGTCGTATGTCAGGTCCGTCGGCGACTGTGGTCGCAACAACCGCCACGAAAAGGAAGTCCGATGACACAGACGGTTCCCATCCCGCACGGCCTCCCCATGGAACGCGATGCCGGCCCCTTCGATCCGCCCCGCGAGATCAGCCGGCTGCGCGAGGCTCGCCCGGTCAGTCCCATGGTCTTCCCCGACGGTCACGAGGGCTGGCTCGTCACCGGCTACGACGCGGTCCGCCAGCTCATGGCCGACACCCGGTTCAGCTCCCGCCAGGACCTCGGCATTCTCCACGTGCCGTACGAGACCCCCGGCATGCCGGTCGCCACCGAACCGTCCCCGCAGATTCCGGGCTTGTTCATCGCCATGGACCCGCCGGACCACACCCGGCTGCGGCGCTTGCTCACCGGCGCCTTCACCGTCAAACGCATGAAGCAGCTCGAAGAGCACATCATCGACCTCACCGAGCGGCAACTGGACGAGATGGCGCGCCTCACCCCGCCCGTCGACCTGGTCAAGGAGTTCGCGCTGCCGGTGCCCTCGCTGGTGATCTGCGAACTGCTCGGTGTCCCCTACGCGGACCGGGAGACCTTCCAGGTCAACTCCGCCAAATTCTTGGTCAAGGACCAGCTGCTCGACGAGAAGATGGCCGCGTACGGCGCCATGACCACCTACCTCGCCGAACTGGTGACGCGCAAACGCGCCGAACCCGGTGACGACCTACTGTCCGACCTGGCCGGCCAGGACGATCTGTCTATCGAGGAGCTGGTTGGCATCGCCTTCCTGCTGCTGCTCGCGGGCCACGAGACCACCGCCAACATGCTGGCACTGGGCACTTTCGCGCTCCTGGAGCATCCTGAGCAGCTGGCCGAACTGCGCGCCGACCCGGATCTGATGCCCGATGCCGTCGAGGAACTCCTGCGCTACCTGTCCGTCGCCGATATCTTCTATCGCTACGCCACGGAGGACATCGACCTCGGCGGTGAAACAATCGGCAAGGGATCGACCGTTGTCGTCTCACTGCTGGCCGCCAACCACGACCCCCAGCGCTTCGACAACCCCGACACCCTGGACATCCACCGCGAGACCCGCGGTCGCCTGGCCTTCGGCCACGGCATCCACACATGTCTCGGCCAGCAACTGGCCCGTATCGAGATGCGCGCCGGTTTCGAGGGTCTGCTGCGTCGCTTCCCGGCCCTCGAGCTCGCCATCCCCGCCGACGAGGTGAAACTCAGGACCGACATGAATATCTACGGCGTCCACGAACTGCCGGTCACCTGGACGGAAACGGCCCGGTAAACCGTCGGCCGAGCGCGTCACTTGTGTGGGAACGCGCCTTGCCCCCGGGTACCTGTTAGTCACGAAAGGAATAACGAGGATGCGAATCTCTGCGGATCGGGAGCGCTGTATCGGCTCGGGCATGTGCGCCCTTATCGCGCCGGAGGTCTTCGATCAGGACGAGGACGACGGCAGGGTGCGGTTGCTCGCCCCGCAACCGCGGCGCAATCACTCGGCAGTGCGGGAGGCCCTGGATGCTTGCCCGTCCGGGGCACTCGAACTCGACGAATCCCGGGACTAGAGGCCGATCGGCTCGGGTCGCGCGGCCGATTCAACGCGGTGGGCACACCCGGCGGCGCTCGACCCGCGGTCGATGTAGTGCGGACATATACACCATTGAGTGAAAGACCGTCGATCCCGAGACGGTCCGAGTCACACCGAAATAGCGGATCTACTTGCCGAAAGGGCGGCATGTTGTCCCTCCGCTTTCTCGAGGTTTCCTCGAGAAAACTGAGCGGCAGCAGGCGACGGCATGACCTGACCCCGCTGATTCGGTCCGGCCGGCGACAAGGTGGCGATCAGCCACACCTTGGGTCCCTGGAGTGGAGCGCCGCTCCGGAGGATGGTTCACCTATGAGTGGCATGAAATCGACCACCGAGGCGTGGCGGGAGAAGTTCCGGGCCCGCGGCCGGACTAGGTTCATCGTGGCTTACGGAGTGCTCCTCGCGGGACTGAGCACGGCTGCCGTAGTCCTCGTCATTCCCCGACTTGCGTATGCGATGTCCGGCATGGATGTCTCGACATGCTGATCTGGCTGGCAGTTCCGGTCTTCATCGTCGCCGTTGCGGCGGAGTTCGTGTACCTCGAGCGTCACGGCAAGCCGTACGACTACCGTGACTCAGCTACCTCCATCGCCGCCGGCCTGGGGTACCAACTCCTCAACATTCCATGGGCGCTGGCGGAACTCGCGATCTTCGCGTCTGTTTCTTCGCTGGTGCCGTGGCACCTCGAGGGTTGGGTCGCGTGGGCCGTCGCACTTATCGGGGTCGACTTTGCCTACTACTGGTTTCACCGCGCGCACCACGAAATCCGGGTGTTTTGGTCGATCCACGTCGTGCACCACTCGAGCGAGAGCTTCAACCTCACCACGGCACTGCGTACGCCTTGGCTGGTTGTCACGTCCCTGCCGTTCCTTGCACCACTGGCACTGTCGGGAATCGATGGCAAGATCATCGCCGCCTCCTACGCGATCAACCTGCTGTACCAGTTCGGCATTCACACCGAGGTCATCGACAAACTTTGGGCACCTATCGAATTCGTGTTCAACACGCCTAGCCACCACCGCGTGCACCATGGCTCCAACACTGAATACCTCGACCGCAACTACGGTGGCGTGCTCATCGTCTGGGACCGCATCTTCGGCTCCTTCGAGCCGGAGGGCGAGCGGGCGATCTACGGCCTCACCAAGAACGTCAACACCTACAACATCGCAAAGATCAACGCCCGCGAGATAGTCGCGATCTGGCAGGACGTCAAGAACGCGGCGAAATTCTCGGACAAGCTCGGCTTCCTGTTCCGGGGTCCCGGTTGGCAGCCACAGCCGACCCGAGCGACCAGCTCAACCGGCGGGCTCGGCGCGTCGCCACGCCTTGAACCGCTGAAATACGCCTCGAGCAGGAGCGACGGTGAGGGTACTCCGCTTCGGAACTCGACCCCATCACAGGCAACCGCACTCTGCGTATCGAGCGGTCGAAGACAGCACACCACCCAAGCCCGAACACCCTGCCGCGCAACCACTTCGATCCAAATGATCCAGCAGCGATCCGAAGCTCAGCGGGGTCAGTGGATTTCCGAAGCCGAATAACCTCTGCTCGCTCCACCATCCATGGGACATAACGGAATACATCGCACGGGTCCACGCGAGCCCGAACACATCCGGCCATAGAGCCACCGCAAAAACCCGTTGCCGGACCAGGGCGAGCACTGCTACCTTTCCGGAGGCCGTGCGAGAGAACGAGGAGGTGGTACCCGTGAACGCAGTATCGACATGGGTGCTCCCCTCTGGGGTCACGGTCAGGCGATAGGTCGTCCGGGAGCGCCGTTCAAGAGCACTCCCGAAAGGCACGACCATGCAATTCACTTCTGAACAACGCCTCGACGACGGCATCCTCGAGCGCGAATTCACCCTCGGCGAGATCCCCGGCATCCTGTGGACGCCCGCATCCGCATCCGCACCAGCGCCGCTGATCCTGGTCGGCCACCCCGGCGGACTGCACATGATGTACCCCCGACTGGCGGCCCGGGCCCGGCACGCCGCAGCGGAGGGATACGCCGCGGCCACCATCGAGCTCCCCGGGAGCGGTGACCGGCCCCGTTCCGCCGCCGCCGAGCAGGCCCGCGCCGACCTGCGCCGGGCGCTGGAGGCCGGTGAGCCGGTCGACGAGATCGTCGACCGGCTCGTCCTCCCGCTGGTCGAAAAGGCGGTCCCGGAATGGCGGGCCGCCCTGGACGCCCTCCTTTCGCTGCCCGAGATCGGCGGCCCGGTCGGGTATTCGGGAGGGGTGATCTCTATCGGCACCCGGCTGGCGGTGGTCGAGCCGCGCATCTCGGCCGCCGTTCTGTTCGCGGGGAGTTTCGTGCCCCGCACCATGTTCGAGGAGGCCCGGCAGGTCACCATTCCGCTGCATGTCCTGCTGCAGTGGGACGACGAAGGAAACGACCGGCAAATGGCGCTGGACCTGTTCGACGCCTTCGGCTCCAAGGAGAAGACGCTGCACGCCAATATGGGCGGGCACACCGGCGTCCCGCAGTTCGCGGGCGACGAGGCGAACCGGTTCTTCGCCCGGCACCTGAAGTGAGGCCGGGCCGTCAGGCCGGCAGCACACGATAGGAGCCCTCGGCCAGGACGCCGCTCATCGAGGACACGTCCCGGCCCTCCTCGATGGCGGTGGCCAGCGATGCACAACCGCCCCGATCGCGGCGGTACCGGCCATCGGCGGTACCGGCCGGTCGGGGCGGCTCGCGACCACGGCAGTCAATGCCGCGGCCGACGAGCTGTTCTCCATCCTGATGGGTGAGGACGTCGAGGCGCGTCGCAGCTCTATCACCCGCAATGCCAAGGACGTTCGCTTCCTCGACGTGTAATCCGCGCAGCGCCATCGACAATCTCTCGGGAGGTCGCGGCAACGGGGGCCGCAACCGGTATCGCGCCTTGCCCGCCGACCGCGCGGCGTGGGCACGGGCGGTGAGACCGAAACCGACGAAACAATCAGGAAGACGATCGAATCGGCCGCCGGAAGCCGACTCGTGCCAGGCTCATGACAACCCCGGCGACTGCTACCCCCACACCCCATCCGGCCAGCACATCGGTCGGCCAGTGCGCCCCCAGGTAGACCATCGCGATACCGATCGATACGACCAGCGTGGCAATAAGGCCCACGATCCAGCGCCGGCGCTCGGTCGGCCAGGGCAGCGCCAGATAGGCGGTGACCGCGACAGCCGCCGTCATCGCGGCCACGGTCGACGGCATCGAGAACGCACCGACCTGAACTACCGACAGATCTACCGGTGGGCGCTCCCGCTGAATCACATGCTTCAGAGCCCTGGCCGCCGACTGCGCCGCGACTACCGACACAGCGATCGTGATCCCTTGCCACCACCAGCGTTTCGTGACCACAACAACCAGGCCCACCACACCGGCCGCAGCGATGACCGTGTTGCTCATCCCGGCATCCATTGCCCAACGCGCCACCGTTGTCAAAGCCGGTGTCCTATGTAGAGAAAGCCACCGCAGGATATCCATGTCCAGACTCACCGTGCACATTCTGCTCTGCCCTGCGACCGCTGCCGGATGCGATCGACTCAGCGAAACACCCCGTCCACCGCTCCCCGGAGCGACCGGACATGCATTCGCTCATGCCGAAATACCGGACAGGTGTCGATGGGCTCCGGCGCAGCGGAGCGGACCCTGCGAGCTGGCGCGGCGCTGCCATGTCAGTGCGGTGTGAGGGCGGTGCAAGGGCTTGGCGTGAGGGTCGATGGCATGACCTTGCAGAGCGGCCATCGTGCCGACGGGAAGACGTTTCTGGTGACCGGAGCCAACGCGGGCATCGGGTATTTCGCCGCAGAACAACTCGCGGCCAGCGGCGCCACCGTAGTGCTCGGCTGCCGCGACACCGTCAAGGCCGACCTGGCGGTGCAGGCGATCCGGGCACGTGTCGAGGGTGCTCGGCTGCGTCAGGTGCGCTTGGATCTGGCGGATCTGCGCTCGCTGCCCGCGACGGTGGATGCCCTAGGCGTCGACAGCTTGGACGCGGTCGTGCTCAATGCCGGGGTCATGCTGTCGGGTCCGGAACGCCGCGTGAACGCTCAGGGGAACGAATTGATGTTCGCGACAAACCATCTCGGGCATTTCGCATTGATCGCTCACCTGGCGCCGATGCTGACAGCCGTCGCCAACAGCCGGGTGATCACCGTAGGTAGCTTCGCGGCCCGGTCGGAGCGGCTCGATCTCGCCGATCTGCAGTCCGAGCACGACTATCGGCCCAAGCGTAGCTACGGGCGATCGAAACTGGCGCAGATGCTGTTCGGATTCGAACTGGATCGCCGTTTGCGTGCGCGTGCCGCGAGCACCGCCAGCATTGTCGTCCACCCCGGCGGTGCCCTGGACACCTTGACCCCGGCACGGCCACCGTTGTTCGCGCGCACCACCGCTCAACGCCTGCGCGGACTTCCCGCGAATGTTGTGCTGCACGGCAAACACACGGGGGCCCACACCATCGTCCGCGCCGTTCTGGACACCGAGATCGCGAGCGGGCAACTCTGGGGGCCACGAGTTTTCGGTCTCCGCGGACGACCACATCAAGAAACGCCCCACCCGCACATGACCGACCTCGACACCGCCGCCAAGCTATGGGCTGCCAGTTCGGCTCTCACCGGCGTCAATCCTCTCGACCCTGCAACCAACGCGCCATAATGGGCGCGCGGTTGCCGAACGTCCGCTGCTGCCGATATGCGCGCACGGCATCGTCGTTCTACCGGCACGGGATCGCTATGGTTTGCGGTGTGGCCCTGCTAGTGCACCTGACGCCGGAGAAGAACGCTCGGCGAATCCGCCGTGCGGGCATCACAGCGCGTGGCTTTGGGCGCGGAGTGTTCTGTATGCCGGTGATGCCGTCCTACGTGCTGTCGCATCAATGGTTGCGCGAGCTGCGCCGCGGCGGGCAGCGGCTGATCATCGCGGTGAATTTCCGGATACCCGACGACGAACCCGTCCTCGTTGGACATTACTCGGCCGCCGGTACGGAAATGACTGCGGCCGAGGCCGTTTCGGTGATTCTTCACGCCGAGGACGCGCGCGGATACCAGATCGTCGTACCTCGTTCGATCGCCCCCGCCGAGCTGCATCGAGTTCGGCAGGTACGACAGGTGACGGGGTGGCGGTATCACCCGAACGCGCATGGTCGTCCGCCCTGCGCCTGTGCGGCGTGCCTGGGACCTGGAGAATTCAAGGCCGCCGACCTTCGCAGGCGGTTCCCCACCGAACCCCCGGAGCTCACGAAACCTCAACTGCTGGACCGATTACGCAACGCGGACAACGATGACGAGCTGATCGACGCCCTCTACGGCCTGGGCCGTCGTAGTCGTGGCGATGTCACCGACATCGCGCACCTGCTCGACCATGCCAACCCCGAGGTCCGTCACGCTCTCGCGTTGGCATTGCACAGATACCGTGGCAGCGAGGCGCGTCGACTGGTGGCCCTCTTGGCTGCCGATCCCGATCCCGAAGTACGTGACGCGGCGACGACGCGACCATAGCCATGCCTGCGGGTTCAGGCGGTTCGCAGGAGCGTGGGCACGATCTCGGCCGCACCGATGAATTTTGTGTGGATCCGTCGTCGATACAACTGGATACACCGACAGCGGTGGGCCTGTGCTGGGTCCGTTCCAGTGCGGGAGGGAACACATGGAGGCAATGATGAGCGTCGACGACTCCGAACAGGAGCACACGATCCGGGCGGGTGAGCAGGGGGCGCGGGTGAGCGGTCCCAGGGTGTTGGTGGCGGGGGCGAGCATCGCGGGGCCCGCGCTGGCCCACTGGCTGCGCAGGCGGGGGGCCGAGGTGACCGTGGTGGAGCGGGCCCCCGAGCTGCGTCCCGGTGGACAGGCGGTGGACGCGCGCGGGGTTGCCAAGGAGGTCATCCGGCGAATGGGGCTGGACGCGGCGGTGCGCGCGGCACGCACCGAGACCGCTGGCGCGCACACCGTGGACGTGGACGGGAACGTGCTGGAGACCTACCGCGCGGACGACAACGGCGGCGACGGGTACATCTCGGAGATCGAGATCCTGCGCGGGGACCTGTCCCGGGTGCTCCACGACAACACCCGGGACGGTGTCGAGTACGTCTTCGGCGACCGGATCGCCGAGCTCACCCAGGACGCGGACGGGGTCGACGTGGCCTTCGCCGGCGGCGACCGGCGGCGCTTCGACCTGGTGGTCGGGGCGGACGGGCTGCACTCGGCGCTGCGAGCGATGGTCTTCGGGCCGCGGGAGCAGTTCGTCCGCCACCTCGGGCACGTGCTGGCCTTCTACACCGTGCCCAACGAGTTCGGGCTGGACCGCTGGCTGATCGACTACCAGGAGTCCGGGCGCTCCGCCGGCCTGCGGCCCATCCAGGACACCACCCGGGCGATGGCAATGTTCTCCTTCCCCTCGGCCGACCTCGACGTCGACTACCGCGACGTCGCGGCCCAGAAGCGCCTGCTGCGCGAGCGGATGGCCGGCCTGGGCTGGTTGACCCCGGACATCCTCGCGCATCTGGACGACACCCCGGACTTCTACCTCGACCAGGTCGCCCAGGTGGTGATGGACCGCTGGTCGTGCGGGCGGGTGGGGCTGCTCGGGGACGCGGCGTTCAGCTCGTCGCCGATGTCCGGGGCGGGCACCGGGTTGGCCCTGGTCGGTGCCTACCTGCTGGCCGGCGAGCTGGCCGCAGCCGGGTGGGACCCGGAAGCCGGGTTCGCCGGCTACGAGAGGCGGATGCGCTCGTTCGTCGAGGCCAACCAGGAGATCGGCCGGTTGCACGTGCGCAGCCGCGACGTCTCCGGGCCGGACGCCGAGCCGAGCATCGATTTCGACAGCGAATGGTTCACCGACCTGGTCGAGCGTGCGATCAACGGCGTCGAGCTGCCCGACTACGCGGGGGTGCCGGACTCCGGGGCCCCGGCCGGACCGCCGATCACCTCGTCGGCCGAGCTGTCGGTGTCACATACCGTGTCGAGAGGGACGACGCTTCGGTAGGCCACCGCCGGACTACGTCCGCTCTTGCCGCTGATCGCGCTGACCACAGCGTCCACCTATGTGGATGTTTTAGAGGGCGCAAGACGTCGTGCCCAGACCTCGCGGATCGCCACGGCCGCCAGGATTACCAACACAGCAGGAAACGGCTCGAGGAAGAAACTCCAGTGCCCGCGTGGCATTGCGGCCCAAATCAAGTCTTTCGCCACCCCGAGAACGCCGCCGGTTCGACCGACACGAACGGCCATGTCGTCGTGCTGGTCGAGACACCTGAACCACTGCATCGCCAACTCCCGGCACGGCGAGGTAGGTTCGCGCGAAACGACGAGGGGAACGGGTGTGAAAGATCCACACGATCAACCGGAGTTACCGACGCCGGCCCCACACGGCGCGACCGCGGTCACCGGGGCCTTCATCGCGCTGATCCTCGGTCTGCTGACCGGAATCGCCGGAATCCTGTGGACCCTCTATGTAGTGGCCGGCATCGAAGATCACGCCCGCGAATATCCAGAGAGCGGCGGGCACACAGACGTGATCGTCATGGGGATCGTCGCCGTCGTCATCGGGCTGACCTGGTCCGTCGGCGGATTCCTTCTGCTGGCGTCTATGAAAACGGGTCGTTTCCTGTTGATCCTCGTGTCAGGGGTGGCACTGATCGTGAGCGTTGCACAGCTCGTCAACAGAGGTTTCACCTTCTTGTTCATTCCGATCACCGTGAGCCTGCTGATTCTCGTCCTGTGCGCGGTCCCGGCAACCGGTCGCTGGATCGTGGCGAATGAACCAGAGCCGAATCCGCTTGCTCACGATCAGGGCCGGGACTGAGTTCGCCCAGCTGGCCACGCTATTTATGGACATATGTTCTAGGTCGTTGCTCATTGGGCTGCCGGGCCCGCACCCCCGAGCTAGCTTCAGTCGACGCGAGTGCGCGGTAATGCCGCGACCCGCGCGTTCGATCAGGGCAAACGTCGGCCAGCAGTTGATCTCGCGAATGCGCGCTCGACCCTATTGACAGCTAACCGCACTCTGCGCCTCGAGCGGTCGAAGACAGGGCACCACGCAAGCCCGAACCCCCTGCCGCGCAACCACTTCGATCCAAATAGTCCACCAGCGACCCGAAGCTCAGCGGAGTCAGTGGAGTTCCGAAGCCGAACAACCACTACTCGCTCCACAACGACACCCGAACGTCCTCTAATGCCGAATACCGGGACGTGTAGTCGGCAGTGTCGTGGTCTCAGGGTGGCAGACAACCGTGCTGACGGGAATCAGCCCGCGGTTGAGCAGTCCCCGAAAGCGCGCCGCACTGTGTGGTGCCAGCTAGGGCCTCAGCACGATTTTGCCGTGGGTGTGTCTGCGTTCGAGTTCGGTGTATGCCTGACGGACCTGTGTCAACGGGTAGACGTTCGCGATAGGAACTTCGAGGTGTCCGTCGGCGATCAGGCCGGCCAGTTCGGCGAGGACCTCGGCGCCTGGCCTGCCGTTGGGCCCGGGTTCAGTCTTGACCCCATACTTCGCGGCTGCTGCGAAATCGATGATGGTGTCGATCCGCTCGATTGCGACGCCGAGAGCGAGGGCCAGTTCGACGTACCCGTCGCCGTAGGTGTCGATGAAGGCATGGACGCCGTTGGGTGCGGCGGCCTTGATCCGGTCCCTGACGCCGTCACCGTATGCCACGGGGATCACGCTGTGGCTTTGCAGCCACTCGTGGTTGCTGTCGCTCGCCAGGCCGAGGACCGTGGCTCCGGCACGGCGCGCGAGCTGAACCGCGATCGATCCGACTCCTCCGGCTGCTCCGGAGATGACGACGCTCTCGCCCTTCTCGAGCTGTACGGAATGCACTGCCCCCCATGCAGTCACGCCGGCAATGTATAGGCCGCCCGCCACCTCCCATGAGACGTTCCTCGGTTTGGGTGTGAGGTTGTCGACGTCGACCAGGACCAGTTCGGCCTGAGCGGCTCGCTTCTCGGAGAATCCGATCACCTCGTCGCCGGCCGAGAATCGGTCGGCTCCGGCGCCGATCTCGACGACAACTCCGGCGAGATCGCTGCCCTGCCCGGACGGAAAGGTCGAGGGAAAGATGTCCGTCATCGCGCCGGTGCGTAATGCCGCCTCACCGGGGTTGATGCCTGCCGCTCTCACCTGCACCAGGACCTGCCCTTCCCCGGGCACTGGGCGGTCGACCTCGTCGATCCGTAGGACGTCGATTCCGCCGAATTCGTCGTACCTGACTGCCTTTGTCATTGTCTTGCTTCTCCTCCGGCGCGCCGGTCGCGGCCGACTTCGGGAACGGGAACGGTTCGCACGGGTGTGCCCGTCACCAGGGCACCGCTCCGGCGTCGTTGAGGAATTCGCCGGTCGGGCCGTCGTCCGGCAGGGTCGCGAGGCGAATCGCGATGGCCGCACCCTGTTGCGGTGTACGGTCGCCGCTAAAACCGGTGAAGTCGGTGGCGGTCAAACCGGGACAGCCTGAGTTGATCAGGATGTTGGTATCACCCAGTTCCTTGACGTATTGGATGGTGACGGCGTTCAGGAAGGTCTTCGACGCCAAATAGGCAGCAGGAACTGGGCCCATGTCGATGCCGGGTGTGGTTTGCAGGGCGAGCGAACCGACACTGCTGGACATGTTGACGATTCGCGGTGAAGCCGACGCGCGCAGCATCGGCAGCATCGCGTTGGTCACCCGAATGACCCCGATCACGTTGGTTTCCACGATAGCTCGCACGGTCGCGGGATCGACAGTGGTCGGTGTCTGCGGCATATCGCCGGTGACGCCGTTGATCGCGGCATTGTTCACCAGGACATCGAGCCCTCCGGCATGGTCGGCAATCAACTCGGCCGCCGCAGCCACACTCGCGTCGTCGGTCACGTCCAGCGGCACACCGAACGCATCGGTCCCGGCAGCGCGCAGCTTCTCCACCGCAGTGTCGCGGCGTTGTTGATCCCTCGCGCCCACACCGATTCGCCAGCCAAGGGCGCCCAGGCCCGCCGCGATCTCGTATCCGATTCCTTTGTTCGCGCCGGTCACCAGCGCGATCGTCCGTTTACTCATGCCGTTGATCATGTTGCGGACTCGGGTGGGGCGTCCAAGATCGATTGGGTGGGCGGCGATACCGCACGGGTATTGGTCGTGGTAAGCACCGGATACGATGACATGGTGGAGACGCGGGAGTTGCGATACTTCGTCGCCGTCGCCGAGGAGTTGCACTTCGGGCGGGCGGCACAACGGCTCGCGATGGCGCAACCACCGCTGTCGCGGGCGATCCAGCAGCTCGAACGACGGCTCGGAGTCGTTCTGCTGCACCGTAATTCTCGCGCAATCACTTTGACCGAGGCCGGGTCGGTGCTTCTGTGGGAGGCCCGGATCGCCCTCGAAGCGGTCGAAGCCGCCGAGCGCCGCACCCGACGCGCCGCGGCCGAGCGGCCCGGGGTAGTGCTGGCCATCAAGGCCGGAGCGTCCAGCGAACTGTTGTCGAAATTGCTCGACGCCTACGCCGCCGAACCGGGCGCCATCGCCGTTGAGGTGATGCTATGCGGGCCCGGCGAACCGGAAAGCCTGCTACGCAACGGGCGCGCCGACGTTGCTCTGCTCCACCGGCCTTACGACACGACGGCCGGATTCGACACCGAGGACCTGTACACCGAACAGCAGGTCGTGGTCCTGCCCGCGGGGCACCCCCTCGCCAACCGACCCCACGTGTCGATGGCCGAGGTCAACGCCCTGACGGACCTGCCCCTGCCGCGCTGGCCTCGACGGGATGGAAGTTATCCGGACGGCCCCGGCCCGCAGGTTCGCGACCATACCCAGTTGACCCAGCTGATCAGGCTCGGACGGGCCTGCGCGGTCATGCCCGAGTCGCTCCGAGCCCAGCTACGCGACGATCACGCCATCGTGCCGGTGCCGGACGCACCGGCCGTCACGACCGTCATCGCCTGGCCACCACACAGCAGATCCAAAGCCGTCGCCGACCTCGTCCGTACGGCGATACGCCTCTAGCCGACAACATCCGCAAATGCCGCATACCGCGCGAACCTGAACGGTCCCGTTCGTAGCGACCTACAGGCGGGACCGTTGCTGTTGGAACGTCCCCTTCTGCCGCATACCGCGCGGTTCGGCTCAACGCGGTGGGATGCCCCTTCTCCTGCTGCCTGCGGGCACAAGCACGCCCCGAGCTGCTGAAATGCGCCTTGAACACGCCGCCGTGGCGGTCCCGCCGCCAATGATTGGGTGCCGCATGCGCAGACCGTTCTCGGTTGCGGGCTCGATGCCGAAACAACCCAGCGCTACGCCGCCCTGTGCCGGCAGTGGTCGAAAATTCCGGGCCGCCCGCTGAGCCTGCCAAGCCGTCGAGGCGGCGGCGCGGGCACTCGGAGCGCAGACGCCTCGGCCCGCACCGTCCAGCCCAACCGAGTGACCTGCTGGCGGCCCGGCGCGGCAGTGTTCAATATTCCCTAGTGTTCAATTAAACTGAACAACGTGGCCGACCGAACGCAACACCGTGACATCGAAAACTCGACAGCCCAGGCGCTGTCGGAGTTATCGATCGAGTTCTCCGTACAGCACTGGACGTCGGATCAGACCGCGATCGTCAACGTGAGCCGCCACGGCTTCGATATGACATATCGGATGGCTTGGTTGCCGCACGCGACTCTGTCAGAACTATCGCGAGTCGACCAGCAAGACCGCGCGCATCGACTGCTGGTGATCGGCCCACAGATCACCAGTCGCACTGCGGAGGCACTCCGTGCCGCCGAAATCGACTACATCGATTACGCAGGAAACGCGCATCTGAACTTCGGCCCTGTACTGGTAGATATCCGCGGACGTCGTAGTCCAACCAGGGAGCCGAGTCATCGCCCTGCGGATGCCAACCTGTTCAGCGCTCGACGGATGCAGGTCCTCTTCGTGTTGCTGGCATGGCCGGATCTCGTGGATATGCCGGTTCGCAAGATTGCAGAGGCCGCCGGAACGTCGGTGGGGATCGCGCAGTCGACGCTCGAAATCATGAAGGAGTCCGACTACCTCATCGGAAGATCACTACAACGTCGCGATGAACTGCTCGACCTATGGGCCGCTGCATTCCGAGGTGCACTCCTGCCGAAAATCCGGCGTAGCTCCTTCAGCGGAAGTATCGAAAGCTGGTCGCCGCCCCATGGATACTTCGTGAGTGGAGAATCTGCTGTTGAATTGATCCGGCAACCACAGACACTCACGATTTACGTCGAGCACTTCGACCTCGCAGAAGCCATCCGAAACGGCTGGCAGAAGTCCGACGACTCGAATATCGAGGTTCGCCAGAAATTCTGGAAGGAGCCCAACTGGGCGGCCCCATCCGATCGAAACGGTGTCTTCACCAGGTCTGCGGCCCCTCCGCTCATGATCTACGCAGATCTCCTGACGTCCAGTGAGCCACGACAATCCGAGGTGGCGAGAACATTGAGGAGGGACCAACTTGTTTGACCCTCTCCGAATCGGTACACAGTCATTGGATCTGATCGACAGCGTGGTGGTCGAATTGATCTCAGGCGCTAAGGCTGACGACACATCGATCATGGTCATCGGTGCGCACTGTCGCGACTTGCTGCACACAGCCTTTGGTCGCACCGATCTACTACGCTCTACGAGTGATGTGGACATCGCCATCGCCGTCGACGGCGATGCCGAATATCGACGGATCATCGCGGCGCTACCTCGGTCGGGAACCACCGATATCCGTTTTTCGATCGCGGGAGTCGCGGTCGATGTAGTGCCGTTCGGCGACATCGAAGACCCCGCCGGAACGACCTCCCTACCAGGCAGGACAGAATCGCTCGACGTCTTCGGCTTCCGGGAGGTCTTCGCCCATTCGATCGAGTTGCGATTACCGAGCGGCTATCGGGTGCGGATTCCCGTGCCAGCAGGCTACGCCGCGCTCAAGTTGAAGGCTTGGTGCGATCGATCCGTCAACGGCGAGTACAAGGATGTCGGCGACATCGCGACAGTGTGCAGCTGGTACCAGGAAGACGCTGACATTCGAGCAGCGCTCTACCGAGCACGTACCGATCTGCTGATCAGAGCTGAACTGGACGTCGACCTCGCCGCTCTGCATCTTCTCGGCGAGGAGATCGCGGATATTCTCGGTCGAGTACGAGTAGCTGAGCTAGCAGCGGCATGGGACCGCACAGATCGCGAGCTGCTCGCCCATCACTTCGCTCGGCACCGGTCGAGGACACATCCCGACCATGCGGCGGCAAACAGAGCGATACTGGCTCTGAACAACTTCCTCTTCGGCTGAACGGCGGGACGTGTTCGAAATCGGTGCGCAGGAACACTATCCTGTTGGAGAACGCCCCAGCGCTGCCTCTGCAACACTTCATGCGCCTGGGCTCTTTCATTTGCCCCCGGGCGCAACGAATTACACGTTGAAGCGGAACTCGACAACGTCCCCGTCGACCATGATGTAGTCCTTGCCTTCCATCCGAACCTTGCCCGCCGCCTTCGCCGCCGCCATGGAGCCGTGTTCGACGAGATCGGCGAACGAGACTACTTCGGCCTTGATGAAGCCGCGTTCGAAGTCGGTGTGGATGACGCCTGCGGCCTTGGGGGCGGTGTCGCCCTGGTGGATTGTCCAGGCGCGGGCCTCTTTCGGGCCTGCGGTGAGGTAGGTCTGCAGGCCGAGGGTGTGGAAGCCGGCGCGGGCGAGGGCGTGCAGACCGGGTTCGGTCTGGCCGATGGATTCGAGGAGTTCGGTGGCGGATTCGTCGTCGAGCTCGAGCAGTTCGGATTCGACCTTGGCGTCGAGGAACACCGCATCGGCCGGGGCCACAGCGGCTTTCAGTTCCGCGACCTTCGCCTCGTCGGTGAGCACCGACTCGTCGGCGTTGAAGACGTAGAGGAACGGCTTGGTGGTGAGCAGCGAAAGCTCTTTCAACAGTTCGTTGTCCAGCTTCGCGCGGGCCGAGAAGAGGGTCGCGCCGGAATCGAGGACTTCCTGGGCGGCCTTGGCGGCGTCGAGAACCGGCTTGCGGTCCTTCTTGACCCTGGCTTCCTTCTCCAGCCGCGGGATCGCCTTCTCCAGCGTCTGCATGTCGGCGATGATCAGCTCGGTCTCGATCACCTCGATGTCGGAGGTCGGGTCGACCCGACCGTCGACGTGGATGACGTCGTCGTCGGCGAACACCCGAACCACCTGGCAGATGGCGTCGGCCTCACGAATGTTGGCGAGGAACTTGTTGCCGAGGCCCGCGCCCTCGGACGCGCCCTTCACGATGCCCGCGATGTCGACGAACGACACCACAGCGGGCACGATGCGCTCGGAACCGAAGATCTCGGCGAGCTTGTTCAGCCTCGGGTCCGGCAGTGGCACCACCCCGACGTTCGGCTCGATTGTCGCGAACGGGTAGTTCGCCGCAAGCACGTCGTTCTTGGTCAGCGCGTTGAACAGCGTCGACTTTCCGACGTTGGGCAGGCCGACGATTCCGAGGGTGAGACTCACGAGGAGCAGAGTCTACGCGGCGGTCCGGGTCGCTGTTCCCGCACCGTCGCCGAACGGCTGTCGCACGGCCTGCGCCGCCGCGCACCGGATGGGGCGGCGACACAGGCTTCGGGCATGTCAGGGAATCAGGACGACCTTGCCGAGGTTGGCGCGGTCTTCGACAACGGCGTGCGCCGCTGCGGCGTCGTCGAGTGCGAATTCCGCGTGGACGGCGGGGCGCAGCTGACCCGAGGCGAAGTACTGCCACAGTTCCTGCCGCCAGTGCTCGTACAGATCCGGGGAGTTCCTGGCGATCAGCGCCAGCTGGAAACCGGTCACCGACTTTGCTCCGACGAGCAGGTCGTAGGCCTGGATCGTGCCGCCTCCTGAGCTGTAGGCGACCAGCCGTCCGCCTGGTGCGAGCGCCGCGACGGCGGGGGTGAGCAGTTCGCCGCCGACCGCGTCGAGCGCGTAGTCGACGGGGTCGCCCCACGACTCCTGCCCGTATTCGACCACCTGGTCCGCGCCGAGGTCACGCACGAAATCCGCCTTGGCGAGATCAGAGACCGCAGCGACCACCCGCGTCGCACCGCGCACCCGCGCCAGCTGAACAGCAAGGTGCCCAACGCCGCTCGCGGCGGCCGTGACCAGCGCGGCTTCCCCGTCTCTCGGGTTCACGGCGTCGAGCGCACCCAACGCGACGAGCCCGCTGCGCAGCAGCGCGACAGCATCGACGGCGGAGGCGCCGTCGGGAATGGGCGACGCCATCGCCACCGACAGCAGCGCGTAATCGGCGTAACCGTGGCCGAACACCATTCCGGTCACGCGGTAGCCAGGTGCGTATCCGGTGACGCCCTCGCCGACCGCGACCACCTCACCCGCGATCTCTCCGCCCAGCGCGATCGGCTCCCGCGGCTCACGCACCTTGCGGACCACCGGCAGGGTCACCCCGATCGCCTCGACCCGAACCAGAAGTTCACCCGGGCCCGGCGTCGGCGCCTCGACCGACACGACCTCGAGTACCTCCGGACCACCGCTGCGCTCGTATTGAACCCGCCGCATCACACCTCCAAAATGCTTAGAAGCGGTAACGGTAACCGGACGAGAGTGTGTTTCCGCAGTGCCTCGACGGCCGGAGTGCTCCATCTCACCGTCGCTCGACATCGGCTGAGAGGCAGGTTCGGGCCGCCGCCGCGCCGCCCCGTTAGCCTCGTGAGCGAGTGCGATGCGGTTCACGCCGACGGCCGATGGGGCCGACAACAACCGCCGAAGGGGCAGCCAGTCCGGCGGCGGCCGCCGAGCTCCGAACACCGATCGCGCAGCCGGGCACAGTCGGCAGTTCGGCTCAGCTGTCGAGCTGTGGCGACTGCCGACGGCTCGGACAGCGGGCTGATCCCACTGCCGCGCGTGCAGCCGGGCATCGACCGCAGAGGTTCAGCCGCGAGATTCTCCGCCCGCCTCCGGACCGAGGGCCCGGGTGAGTGTCCGCGCGAGATTCCGGGCGAGTTCGTCCGGCGCGGGCGTCGCATCGGGTCCCGCTTCATAGAAGCGCAGGAAGGCCTGATGGAAGCAGGCTCCGTCGAGGAGGGCCGCGACTGTGTCGACGTCGGCGGCCGAATCGACTCGGCCGAGTTCCTGCTCGGCGCGCAGATAGCCGGCCATGCCCGCGATCGCACGACCGGGGCCCGCGCCATGGCGATTCATCGAATCGCGGTGTGCCGCCATCCGTTTCGGCTGCGCCAACAGGCCGCCGAGCAGTGGCAGCGATTGCTGATAGAAGCTCAACGCGCCGCGCGCCATCGCGGCGAGATTGTCTTCCACCGTGGCCGCACCCGGCCGCGGCCCGGCGTCGATCGAACCCGGCATGCGATGCCGCAGGACATTGAGTATGAGGTCTTCTTTGTCGCTGAAGTGCTTGTAGAGCGCGGCTTCCGAATACCCCGCGGCCTTGGCGATCTCCTTGGTGGTAGCGAAGGCGACCCCACGGTTGCGCATGATCTCGGCGGCGGCGTCGAGGATCTGATCGCGCGTTCCCACGGTGCCTCCCTGTTGACAAGTTAGTAAGTACTCACCCATCCTAGGTTAGTGAATACTCACCAACTAGAAGGGCTCGACATGCGGCTCACGATTTTCGGCGCAACCGGACGCACCGGCGGGCACCTCGTGCACCGGGCCTTGGCGGCCGGGCACCAGGTGACCGCGGTAGTCCGCGGTGAGCACTCGATCCAGGACCATCCCCGGCTACGGGTCGTGCCTGCCGACGTCCTGGACCCCGGATCGCTCACAGACGCGATCCGGGGCGCGGACGCCGTGCTCGACACCATCGGATCCAGAGACACCGGACCGACGACTGTCGCGACCGACACCGCCCTGTCCATCACCAAGGCCATGGAATCGGCCGGCGTCCGCCGCATCATCCTGGTCAGCAACAGCGCCAGAATCGCAGGGCCAGGCGACGATTGGTTCACCCGCTTCGTGGTCAAGCCGCTCATCCTGCGTCCGCTGCTGCGGCACAGCCTCGACGATATGGCCGCGGCCGAACAAGCGGTGCGTGACACCGCGCTGGACTGGACGATCATCCGCGCACCCCAACTCACCGACAAACCGGGGAAGGGCTCCTACCGGACCGCGATCGAGCGCAACGTGACGTTCGGGATCAGAATCGCCAGAGCCGATCTCGCCACGTGCATGCTCGACGCGGCGGCCGACCCGCAGCTGATCCGCGCGCACATCAACGTCGCGAGCTGAGCGACACACCCACCCTGTCGCGACGCTCGGTGGGCATGGACGACCCGGCGGCACGCCGATCACGCACGACCCCGACGACCCGATGCAGAGGGACCAGAGCCGTCGGGATAGCCGATGAAGCCGTGGCAGGCGCTGTTCCGCGTTGCGCTCCGACCAGCCGCCTGTGGGGTTGCGGGAACCGGCGGCGGGCGTAGCGTGACGTTCATGGAGCCGACCACCGAAGTGGTGACGGCACGACCGGCACCCGCGCTCGCGGCCTTCATCGACCGCTACGTCGGCTATCGCATGTCCGGGTTCGCGCCCGGACTGCATCGGGGACTGCCGTCGCGGCACATGACGTTCATCGTCGCCATCGGGCACACCATCGACGTTGTCGCGCACACCGATCCGCGTCAGACACCCGACACTTACGGCTGTGTGCTCAGCGGTCTGCAGGCGAGCAGTGCGACCATCGCCCATGACGGTTTCCAAGAGGGGGTGGCGATCGCCCTGACTCCACTGGGCTGTCGCACCCTGTTCGGTATGCCCGCGAGTGAGCTCTGGAACATGTCGCTGGAATGCGCGGACGTGATCGGTCCGGCCGGGCGCCAACTGTGGGAGCAACTCCAGACCTTGCCCGCCTGGCCGGACCGATTCGCCGCCTGCGATCGCACACTGACCGATCTGGCCTGCCACGACCGGGTGGTGACACCCGAATTGACCTGGGCCTGGCAGACTTTGATCGACACCGGCGGCACCGCGCCCATCGGTCCGCTGGCCGAGAAGATCGGCTGGAGTAGGCAGCACCTGGCCCGCCGTTTCGGCGCGGAGTTCGGCCTCGGCCCGAAGCTGGCCGCGCGGGTCGCCCGATTCGAACGTGCGCGGCACATGATCGAACGCACCCCGTCCTTCGTGAGCATTGCCCAGGTCGCGGCAATCTGTGGCTACTACGACCAGGCCCACCTCAACCGCGACTTCGCGGACTTGGCCGGTTGCAGCCCGACCACCTGGCTGGCCGAGGAGATTCCATCCGTCCAAGACGACGCGGGGTTCGCCGGATGAGGCTGGAGACATGACGAATCCCACGACAGCAACCAGCACCACCCGCACCGCCACCGCGATCTGGCCCTGCCTGATCTTCCACGACGCTCGCGCGATGTCCGCCTTCCTCGTCGAGGCCTTCGGCTTCGAGGAAACCGGCGTCTACGCCCGCGAGGACGACCCGTCGATCGTCGAACACGGCGAGCTGCGCTGGCCGCTCGGCGGCGGCATCATGTTCGGCTCCCACGGCCGCGACGACACCGTGTTCGGACAGCGCTCCCCCGGCAACGACTCCACCTACGTCGTCTGCGACAACCCTGACGACCTCTTCGCACGCGCCACGGCCGCAGGCGCCGAGGTGGTGCGCGGCCTGCGCGATGAGGACTACGGGTCCCGCGGCTTCACCGTCCGCGATCCCGAAGGCAATA
Organism: Nocardia sp. NPDC057440; assembly: GCF_042802915.1. Lineage (NCBI taxonomy): Bacteria > Bacillati > Actinomycetota > Actinomycetes > Mycobacteriales > Nocardiaceae > Nocardia > Nocardia sp. NPDC057440. The sequence goes on along the minus strand of NZ_JBHVDF010000009.1, from coordinate 13,507 downwards.
TCTGGAGCTTCGGCACCTATTGGGGCGAGTAGACCGGTGACGAGCGCGGCCGGGTTCGCCCATGGACGCCCGGCCGCGTGCGCGCATCCTGACGGCGGTTCTCGGGGTGCCGGACAACGACCGATGGGCCGGTTTCACCAGGTGTGCACCGGCTTTCAGCCGAGGGAAGGGCGAGGACGACCGCAACCAGCGCGACCGAGCAGAACTCAGCGGCCGCCGATCCCCGACTGCGCGATGCCACTGACGAAAGACTTCTGCGCGATCGCGTAGATCACCAGCAGCGGCGCGAGCAGGACCATGGCGGCGGCCATCAGGATCGGCCATTGGGTGTGGTACTGGCCTTGCAATCGCACCAAACCCAGAGTAGCGGTGGCAATCTCATTGCGTTGGATCATGACCAGCGGCCAGAGGAAGTCGTTCCAGACGCCGATCCAGGTGAGGACGGCCAGCACCATGAGAGCGGGGCGGGTGTGCGGGAGCAGGACGCGCCAGAAGACCTGCCAGGTGGTGCAGCCGTCGATGATGGCCGCTTCCTCGAGCTCCGCGGGCAGGGTGCGGAAGAATTGGCGCATCATGTAGGTGCCGAACGCGCTGCCGAAAAGGCCGGGCACGATCATCGCCCACGGGGTGTCCACCCAGCCGAAAGCGCGCATGATCAGAAATTGCGGGATCACCGTGACCGTCAGCGGCACCATGAGGGTGCCGAGATAGGCGAGAAACAAGGCGTCCCGACCGCGAAATCGCAAGCGTGCGAAGGCATATCCAGCCAGCGCGCAGAAGAAGACCTGCCCCGCGGTGACGCACAGCGCGTAGACGGTGGTGTTGAGCAACATCCGGCCCAGCGGCAGCAGATCGAAGATCTCGCCATAGTTCGACCACTGCGGTCGCGCGGGCAGCAGTGTCGGGTCGGTGATCTCGCCGTCACGCTTCAGTGAGCCCGACAGCGCCCACAGGATCGGGGCGAGCGCGCACCAGGCGACACCTACCAGAGCAACATAGACGAGGGTGCCGCGCAGCGTACGTCGGACGATTGCCCGCTGAACCCGACTGCCCCGGGCACCGACCTCGGCGGCTGGTGTGCCTGCTGGCGCTGGCGCCGGCTGCTCCACTAGGTCGGCGCTGCGATCTATCGATGGTGAACGGCGAACAACCCGGTAGGCGTTCACAATTCGACCTCCTCGCGCCGCGCGAACCGCAACTGCACCAAGGTCACCACTAGCAGGATCGCGAAGATCACCCAGGCCAGCGCCGCCGCGTACCCGACCTCATAGAAGCTGAACGCGTTCTGGAACAGCATGATTCCGAGCAGATAGGTGCCCGTCTCCGGCCCGCCGTTGCCGCCGGTCAGCGCATACGCCTGGTCGAAGGCCTGCACCGAGTTGATGATCGTGATGACGAAGACGAACGACAGCGGTCCCCGAATCAGCGGCACCGTGATCGACCAGAACCGCCGCAGCGCACCGGCACCGTCGATCTTCGCCGCCTCGTACAGCGTCTCCGGCACCCCCTGCATAGCGGCCAGCAGGATCACCGTCGCGAAAGGCACGCTCTTCCACACGGTCACGATGCTCAGCGACACCAGCGCCCAGTCCGGATCGATCAACCACGGCACCGGATCGATGCCGACCCAGCCGAGCACGATGTTGAGCAGCCCGTCGTCACTGGTGAAAATGAACCGCCACACCACAGCCATGGCCACGGTGGAAGCCACCAACGGCAGAAACGCGATGGTCCGAAAGATGCCGATCCCCGCCAGCTTTCGGTTGAGCACCGCGGCGACGCCCAACCCGATCACCACCGTCGGCACCAGCGTCAGCACCGTGAAAACCGCCGTATTCCGCAACGCGATGAGAAACAGCGGATCGGCCCCGAACAACCGCTGATAGTTCGCCACGCCTACGAACCGGGGCGGGCTGAACAAATCCCATGCGTGAAAACTCAAATACAGCGAAAACCCCAACGGAAAAAGCAAAAACACCCCCACCGCCGCCAGATTCGGCGCCACGAACAACCATCCCGCCCGCTCTCGCCGCCGGGCCAGCCGCCCGCGTTCGACGAGTCGCACAGGGTGGTGGGCACTGGTCGAGGTGTGCCGCAGCCGGGTGCCGCTCGACAGGCGATCGCGCAGCGTGGTCATGTGGTGGGCTCCAGGAGGGCGTTGATATCGGCGGTGAAGTCGCCGTTGAGCGAAGCCGCGGTGGCGGCGCCGCGGAGAACTCGGTTGCCGCCGCGTTCGAGAAGGGCCGAAACCTTGCCCCAAGCGGGGGTGACCGGCAGGGGGCGGGAGCTGGCGGGGCCACCGGTGAGGACTTCCAGGTTGCGGATTTCGCGGTGCGCGTCGGCGAAACCGCGCGAACCCATGGCCGATTTCAGGACAGGGACGAACAGGCCCGATGCGGCGATGATGGACTGGCCCACCGGGCCGGTCGCGAATTTGACGAATTCCCAGGCCTGTTCGATGCGCGGGCTGTCCGCCGCGATGGACAGACCGGTGCATCCCACATCGCTGATCGCGCCGGGACCACCATGTGGACCGACCGGCAGCACCGTGAGATCGACGTCGAGGTCCTTCTTGCCGACGAATTCGGAGTACAGCCAGTGTCCGCCCATCATCATCCCGGCCTTGCCGCGCCGGAACAGGTCTGGCGCCGAAACCGATTGCTGGTCCGCGACTCTCGGCGCGACGCGATGCCGCATCGCGAGATCGGCGTAGAACTGGAACCCCTCGGCGAACCGGGGATCGCCGAGATTGGTTCCGGTCGGCCCCACCGACGGCGTGAACCACTCCACCCCGTTGTTCATGCCGAAGCAGGCCGCCGAGAAATACGGCACCCACGCGTCGGTGAAGCCCCATTGCCGCGCTCGGCCCGAGGACTCACGATGGGTGAGAGCCCTTGCCGCATCAAGGAATTCAGCGAAGCTCCACGCCTCGGACCAGCGCGCGGGCGGGGTCAGTCGGGCCTCGGAAAACAGCTGTCGGTTGTAATAGAGGAACACCCCGGACCATTGCTCGGGCAGCGCGTATTGCCCACCGGAATAGGTGAATGTGTCATACAGCGTCGGGAATCCGTCACCGCGCAGCGCGGCGGCGTGCTCGGCGTCGCGCTGGAGCAGGGGGTTCAAGTCCAGGAGCACGCCGCGCTCGGCGAGACTGGCGTAGAGCAGTTCCCAGGCCATGATGATGTCGGGACATTTGCCGCCCGCACAATAGGTGAGCATCTGCTGCAGTGCATCGGGCCCCGACACAATGGTGCGAATCTTGATGTCCGGGTGGGTTTTCTGGAATTCCTGAATGATGCGCTGCCGCACCCGCGCTTCCTGTGGCCGGGCGCCGAAGAAGAAGGTCAAGGCGTCGTCATCGGCGCCGCACCCTGGGGCGAGCAGCGGCGCGGCCAGGGCCGAGGCCAGCAGAGTGCGCCGGCGTAGCTGCCGAACCGGCGGGGCGGGCTGCGCTGAATCCAGTGAAGGCGGACGCATGGCGATCGAGACTAACCCTGGCCCGGCCGGGCACAGCGCATCGCGAACTGCCAGAAGTGGGGATATCGGGTGGGATACAGGTCAGCCGTCCTCGGGGCGGATGTAGCGCATCACGAACCGCATGGCAGCATACGTCCGGCAACACCGAGGTGATGGCCGACACACGAACAATATTTAACGTCGGCCGAAGGAGTCGGGAAACGCGCCCGCACGCCGTCACCGATCGGATACGTTGTCACGTGTTTCAGCAAGATCCTGCGCGTTTTACAGGAGAGTAGGGCGGATGGCGACAATCGAATATTTACGGACCGACCCCGAATTGCCGCCCGTCGGCGTTGTCGATAGGTCCCCGATAACCCCGGCCAAGAAGGCGGTGTTCGCCGTCATCGCGGTTTTCGGCGCGGTCGCGTGGGCCGTGGTCGCCATCGCGCGAGGCGAGAACGTCAACGCCGTGTGGATCGTGATCGCGGCGGTCTGTACTTACGTGATCGCCTTCCAGTTCTACTCGCGGCTCATCGAATACAAGATCACCAAGCCGCGCGACGACGTGGCAACGCCCGCTGAAGAACTGGAAAACGGCAAGGACTACATGCCGATGGACCGGCGGGTGCTCTTCGGACACCACTTCGCCGCCATCGCGGGCGCTGGTCCGCTGGTCGGCCCGGTGCTCGCCGCGCAGATGGGCTACCTGCCGGGCACGATCTGGATCATCGTCGGCGTCGTTTTCGCGGGTGCGGTGCAGGATTACCTGGTGCTGTGGGCCTCGTCGAAGCGCCGCGGCCGCTCGCTCGGGCAGATGGCCCGCGACGAACTCGGCCCGATCGGCGGCGTCGCGGCCATCGTCGCGGTGCTGGTGATCATGATGATCCTGCTCGCGGTGCTCGGCATCGTCGTCGTGCAGGCGCTCGCCGCGGTCAAGGGCGCGGACGGCCAACTGCACGGCGGCAGCCCGTGGGGCGTGTTCTCCATCGGCATGACGATCCCGATCGCCCTTTTCATGGGCGTCTACCTGCGGTATGTGCGACCGGGCCGGGTCGGTGAGGTCTCCGTCGTCGGGTTCGCGCTGCTGCTGCTCGCCATTATTTCCGGGCGCTGGGTCTCCGAGTCCGGTTGGGGCCGTGACCTGTTCACCCTGTCCGGCACGACCATCGCGTGGATGCTGATCCTCTACGGCTTCGTCGCCTCGGTGCTGCCGGTGTGGCTGCTGCTCGCACCCCGCGACTACCTGTCGACCTTCATGAAGATCGGCACCATCGGCTTGCTGGCCATCGGCATCGTGATCACCATGCCGGTGCTGAAGGCACCCGCGGTGTCGGAGTTCGCGCACACCGGCAACGGCCCGTCCTTCGCGGGCAGCCTGTTCCCGTTCCTGTTCATCACCATCGCGTGCGGTGCGCTGTCGGGATTCCATGCCCTTGTTTCCTCCGGCACCACGCCCAAGCTGCTGGAGAAGCAGTCACACGCGCGGATGATCGGCTACGGCGGCATGCTGATGGAGTCATTCGTCGCGGTCATGGCGATCATCACCGCCAGCATCATCGACCAGCACCTGTACTTCGCGATGAACGCGGGCGCCGGGCTCACCGGCGGAACCGCCGATAAGGCGGCCGCCTACACCAATTCGCTCGGACTCAGCGGCGACCCCATCACCGGCGCAGAGCTCACCAGGGCCGCGACCGAAGTCGGCGAGACCAGCATCGTCTCGCGCACCGGCGGCGCGCCGACGCTGGCGGTGGGCATGGCCCAGGTGATGTCGCAGTTCCTCGGCGGCTCCGGCATGAAAGCGTTCTGGTACCACTTCGCGATCATGTTCGAGGCGCTGTTCATCCTCACCACGATCGACGCGGGCACCCGTGTCGCGCGCTTCATGCTCTCGGACTCTCTCGGCAATCTCGGCGGACCGGCCAAGAAGTTCAAGGACCCGTCGTGGCGGCCCGGCGCGTGGATCTGCTCGGCCGTCGTGGTCACCGCATGGGGTTCGGTACTGCTGATGGGCGTCACCGATCCGCTGGGCGGCATCTACACGCTGTATCCGCTGTTCGGCATTTCCAACCAGCTGCTCGCGGCGATCGCGCTGACCGTTGTGCTGACCATTCTGATCAAGAAGGGCCTGGTCAAATGGGCCTGGATCCCGGCGTTGCCGCTGATCTGGGATCTGACGGTGACCATGACCGCGTCCTGGCAGAAGATCTTCTCGGCCGATCCGAAGCTGGGATACTGGAAGCAGCACAGTAACTACAGCACGGCCCGCGATGCCGGAAAGCTGTTGGCGCCTGCCAAGAATGTCGACGACATGGACAAGATCGTGCGCAACACGTTCATCCAGGGCAGTTTGTCGATCATCTTCGCGGTGCTCGTGCTGATCGTCGCGGTGGTCGGCGTCGTGGTCTGTGTGCGCGCGTGGCGTGCGGGCGGCGGCCCGAGCAGCGAATCACCGGAGGAACCATCGAAGATCTTCGCGCCACGAGGGTTCATCGCCACTCCCGCGGAGAAGGAAGTACAGAAGGAATGGGACGCCCTGATCGAATCGGGGCAGGTCCGTGCACCGGGCGCCGCACACGCCCGAGGGCATTGACCGCATCCGACGCCCCGCGCACCGGCCGGTCCCCGCGACCGGCCGGTGCGGGGCTACGCGCGGCCGCGGCCGCCTGCGGCACTGCGGTGCGCGCGTTCGGCTGGTGGTTCAACTCGGTTCTCGGCGGTCAGGACTATCAGCGCTACATCGCGCATCTGCGCCGCGCCCATCCCGGCTGCGAAATCCCCACCGAACGCGAGTACTGGCGTACCCGCCACGCCGACGCCGATCGCAACCCCAGCAACCGCTGCTGTTGAGCCCCCTAGGGGGTAGTGGCGGATTTCCGCTAGCGCACAGCGAGGGTTGCTGCCATTGTGGTTGGGGTGACGATCACGGCATTGGATTTCGAGCGCTGCTATCGAGCGGTGTCCACCAAGGACTCCCGATTCGACGGCCAGTTCTTCACTGCGGTGCGCACCACCGGAATCTATTGCCGCCCTTCGTGTCCGGCAATCACGCCGAAGCCGACCAATGTGACGTTCCTGCCGACAGCCGCGGCGGCGCAGTTGGCCGGATATCGCGCATGCCGCCGCTGCCTGCCCGATGCCGCGCCGGGATCGCCGCTCTGGAACACCCGCGCGGATCTGGCCGCCCGGGCGATGCGGCTCATCGGCGACGGCGTCATCGAGCGCGGTGGAGTGCCCGCGCTCGCCGCGACGCTCGGCTACTCGCAACGCCAGCTCACCCGGGTGCTCACCACCGAGCTCGGCGCCGGGCCGCTGGCTTTGGCGCGGGCGCATCGCGCACACACGGCCCGGCTGCTGATCCAGACCACGAGCATGCCGATGTCCGACATCGCCTTCGCCGCCGGATTCGCCAGTATCCGTCAGTTCAACGACACCGTCCGTGAAGTGTTCGCGGTCAGTCCCACCACCATGCGGACCGAGGCCCAGCGGGTGACGCGTTCAGGGAACGGTCAGGTGATCCCGCCGGCGAATGGTTCGCTGACACTGCGGTTGCCGTACCGGGAGCCGCTGGATCGGGCGTGGCTGGAGTGGTTCCTGTCTTCGCATGTCGCGCCCGGGATGGAACTGTGGGAGGACCGCGCCTACACGAGAAACCTGCGCACGCCGCACGGGCACGCGACGATCCGGCTGAGCTTCCAACGCGACCATGTGCGCGCCGAACTGGCGCTGCACGATATGCGCGACCTGGCCCCGACCGTCGCGCGACTACGCCATCTACTGGACTTGGACGCCGACCCGGTCGGCATCGACGAGGCGCTCGGCGCCAGTCCCGCTGCGGCGCCGACGGAGCAGAGCCGGGTGACCCGATTGGATTACGAAACGGTCGCCTCGCGACGAGCCGTGGCACACCGCCACGACGCTGCGGAGTTCATACCGGACGGCACCGACCTGCCCGACGCGGGGACCGCACCCGCACAGCACCCGTTCAATGTCGGCGTGACCGCACGCCTCACCGATCACCGTCAGCCTGCCTTCACACCGGGAATCCGGGTGCCCGGCTGCCTGGACGGACCGGAGTTGCTGCTGCGCACCATGATCGGGCAACAGATTTCGGTCGCCGCGGCCGCCACCCACACCGCGCGGCTGGTCGAGGCACTCGGCGAGCGCGTGGACGGACCGGTGCCGTTGCTCTTCCCGACTCCCGCCGCGATCGCCGAACGCGGCGCGGAGGTGCTGACCGGCCCAGCCCGGCGTATCCGCTCGATCGTCGGCGTCGCCGAAGCACTCGCCACAGGCGAGCTCGTGCTGCACCAAGGACGCACCGCAACGGATTTGCGCCGCGAACTCATAGGTCTCGACGGTGTCGGACCGTGGACCGCCGACTACGTCACCATGCGCCTGCTCGCCGACCCGGACATCCTGCTCGACACCGACCTGGTGGTCCGGCAGGGTGCGAGCCTGCTCGGCCTCGACCTCACCGACACCTCCCGCTGGGCGCCGTGGCGCTCGTATCTGTCCATGCACCTGTGGAAGACGGCACTGGCGGGCCGCGGCACCAAAGCGACGACCAAGTCGACGGCTCGTTCGAAGCCGCGCACCAACTCCTGATCGCCCCTGCCAACTCGAAAGCGAGTGCCGAATCATGACCGCTGCGATCGCAATTCCCCACCGAACTACCGAAATGGCAACCACCACAGCTGCTTTCGCAATCACCGAAACGCCGATCGGCCCGTTCACGGCACTGGTGGACGCCGACGGGGCGGTATTGGCCTCCGGTTGGACCGCCGACGCCGAGAACCTGCGCGGGCTGATCCACCCGAGCCTGCGGCCCGCCGGATTACGCCACCGTGATTCGCTCGGCGAGGTGACCCGAGCGATCACCGCCTATCACGACGGTGATCTGACCGCGATCGACGACATTCCCGTCCGCCAGCAATCCGGCGAATTTCTCGTGCACGCATGGGAAGTACTGCGGACAGTCCCCGCGGGAAGCCCGATCACCTACACCGACTACGCCGTGATCTCCGGCCGCCCCAACGCCACCCGTGCGGCCGCCAACGCCTGTGCCCGCAACGCCGCCGCCCTCTTCGTCCCCTGCCATCGCATCTTCCGCATCGGCGGCGCTCTCGGCGGGTTCCGCTGGGGACTGGAGGTGAAGAGCTGGCTGCTCGATCACGAAAGCCCCACGCATCAGCTGAGACTGAGCAGTCCGATGACCGAACCGAATTCCTGACCGCCGAACCGAACAACGCGCCGTGGCCGACCTCGACGCGCCCGCACTTTCTGCGCGACGCCGGAGACATCGCGGCCGGCGGTGCCGCTGTGGCCGACCCCTGCGCTCATCGCCGGTACCGATGGACAGCCGATCGGCACTCAGGCGACAGTAGTTTCGAGGCGGGAGCCCGCGCGGCCGCGCAGGACGTGCAGGCGACTCGGGATGCGCTGGCGCATTTCGTCGACATGGCTGACAACGCCGACCACGCGGCCGCCGTCACGGAGTTCGTCCAATACGCCCATGACAGCGTCGAGCGTGTCGGCGTCGAGGCCACCGAAACCCTCGTCGATGAAGAGGGTGTCCAGGACGACGCCACCCGACTCGGCGGCGACCGTGTCCGCAAGACCGAGCGCCAATGACAGTGAGGCCATGAAGGTTTCGCCACCGGAGAGGGTTTTCGCGGGTCGGACCGCGCCGGTGTAGTCGTCACGGATGTCGAGCCCGAGACCACCGCGACGGCCACGCGGGCCTGCCTTGTCGGAATGGACGAATTCGTAGCGGCCGCCCGACATTCGGCGCAGCCGGACAGAGCCGGCCAGCGCGACCTCCTCGAGGCGAGCGGCGAGCACGTAGGAGCGCAAGGACATTCGACGGTTGTTCTCGCCCCTGCCCGCGACCACCTCTGCCAGCGCGGCGAGTTCCTCGTGGGCGCGCTGCACGGGAGCGATGCGCTCCACCGCGGCCCACAGTTGACCGCCGAGACGCTCCAGCTGACTCACCCGACGCGACGCCTCCGCGTGCGCGGCGACGGCGACGTTCAGCTCGGCCTGCGTGGCGGTCACCAGCGCCGCCAGCGCCGCGAGATCGCTGGGTTCGGACTCGGACGCCGCTTGGATATCCGGTTCCGCGAGAACGGCTTCCGCGTGGGCGCGAGCCCGGTCTGCCGCCACCAGCTCTGCTTCGATCTCGGCTTGCCGATGCGCTGTGCGCGCGGCCGCCGTCACCACCCGCGCGTAGGCGGTCAGCATGGCCACGTCGTCGCGTCGCGCGACTGGTTCGGATCCCGTACCGAGCGCACGCGCATCGACCGGTTCGCTATCCGCAGCCGAACTTCCGCTGTCGCCGGCGACGATCCCCGGCCGCGGATCCGGCCGATCTTCGGCCACCGCGAAACCCGCTGCTATTGCGAGACTTTCGACGCGGTCGGCGACTGTGGTCACCTGTTCGCCCGCAGTCGCGGCGTCATGGCGCGCGTCGCGCAGCGCGGTAGCGTCGGCGATCAGAGTGTGCAGGCGGGCGCGGCGGCGATCGATCGTCTCGTCCGCGCCGGCGGCGGCGCGCAGCCGAGCGGTGAGTTCGGCGAGGCGGGTGGTCGTGGCCGAGATGCCTGCGGCAACCGCGCTCCGGCGCGTGTCGGATCGACGGAGTTCCTCGTGCAGGCGAAGTTCGTCGGCCCGCAGGCGGGACAGTTCGGCCGTGAGGTTCTCGGACAGGGCCGCCAGTTCGGCGGCGTCCTCGTAGCGATCGGTGGCGGTGCGCAGCGTGGCGGCCAATTCGACTCGGTCGGTGTCGCCACCGCGCGCGATCAACGCTTCGATGTCGCGTTCCAGTGTGGTGATGCGCGACAGCACGCGGTCGCGGGCGTCCTCGGCGGTGCGTTCGGTCGCGGCCGCGGCATCCTCGGCGTCCTTGGAAACGGCGCTGGGAGCCGGGCGGGCGGGCGCGGGATGGTCGGCGGAGCCGCACACCGTGCACGGCTGTCCCTGCGACAACTGTCCGGCGAGTTCCGCGGCCATCCCGGCCAGCCTGCGCTCACGCAGATCCAGCACCCGTTCCTTGGCGTCGTTGTGCGCGGTGCGGGCCGACTCGAACTCGATCCGCGCACGGTCGAGAGCGCTTCTGTGTCCGGCGATTTCGACGGCGGCGGCTGCCGCGATCCGCAGACGTTCGCATTCGGCGGACAGCCCGGGCAGCGACGCCGCGGCCTCGGTAGCCTCGCGCAGCCTGCTCTCCGTGGTGACGATCGATCCGGGAAGCTCTTCGCGCAACCGAGTCAGCTCGCAGACCCGGGCGGTCAGCGCGGCGGCCTCGTCATGCAAGCCGGACAGTTCAGTGCTCAGCGTGGTGGCGACGGCCGCGTCGGCGCCTACCTCGTCGAGCGCGCCGATCTGACCGCTCCACCGTCGAATGGCCGCATCGACATCGGCGTCCGCGCCGACGATCCGGGACGCGTCGGCACCGGCCTCGATAGCGATCAGGTCGATCCCCGCGATATCGGCAGCCGCCGGCTCGCCGAGCAATCCGGCCAATCGCGCGGCGATGCGCTGAGATTCGTCGTCCTTGCGGCGCGCGTGCATTACGGCCGCGCGAGCCTCGCCGATCGCCTCGTCGACCGGCGCTGCGCGACGGGCCGATTCGAGTTCGGCTTGCAGATCAGCGCGGTGAACGGCGCCGCGGGTGTACTCGTCGAGCTGTTGTCGGGCCACTGTCATCCGGCGGCGCAGCTCGTGCACCCGGCGCTGCTCCTCGGCGAGTGTCCGCACCCGCGCCGACTCTTGCTGCCTGCCTTCGGCTTCCGTTGCGGCCGCCGCCAGCCCGGCACGGGCGGTGGCGAGCAGGTCCTGCGACCACGACACCGCCTGCAACGTCTCGACGGATTCGGCGCGGCCGAGTCCCACCGCACCTCGAATCTCGGCGATCAGTTGATTGATCCCATCCCTGCTCGCCTCCACCTCGGCGGCCGACGCTCGGCGCTTGTCGGCCAGCCACTGCTCGGCCGTGCCGAATCGTTCGGTGTCGAAAAGCTTTTCGAGCAGCTTCTCGCGATCCTCGTTGTCCGACCGCAGGAATCGCGCGAAATCACCCTGTGGCAGCAACACCACCTGGAAGAACTGTTCGGCGCTCATACCGAGCAACCGGACGATCTCCTCGCCGATATCCGGTATGCGAGAAAGGTTCTGCCCCTGCCCGTCCAGCCATTCCAACGTCGCCTTGGCCTGTTCGGTGCGGACCCCGCTGCCACGCACTTTGGGCCGCTCGAACTCGGCGGTGCGCGTCAACCGCACTCGCCGCCCGCCCAGCGTCGCCTCCAAAACCACGCGCGGCGGCGTCTGCTCCGGCGCATGATCGGAATGCAACCGTTTTCCCTCGCCGCGTGCGCCCGGCACCTTGTTGTACAGCGCGAACGCGATCGCATCCAGCACGGTGGTCTTGCCCGCCCCGGTCTGGCCGTGCAGCAGGAACAACCCATCCGCGCCGAGCGCGTCGAAGTCGACGACTGTTGTTTCGGCGAACGGGCCGAACGCGGTCATCTCGAGCCGGTGCAGTCTCACGCGACGACCCCGGCACCAGGCAGCGCAGACCGCTGTCTTACGGAATGGAACCTGCGGTCACCGCAGGCCGGCGAACTCGAGACCGTCCACGCTGGTTCCCCGCCGCCCGAGGTCACCCCATCAGCGTCCGACAACCGAGACGGCAGCCCGGATCGCGCCCCACCCGCGCGAGCGTCCGTGCTCACGCGGACAATTCCTGGGTCGTGCCGCTCGCCGCCGACACCGCGTCCGGTTCGGTGACCGCCGCCGCGAGAGCTCGTTCCAGCCACTGCATTTCGCTCGCGGTAGGCACACCCCTGACATCGGCGAGGAAGCTCTGCGCTACGTCGGTGTCGCGGCGGCCATGCACTCGTTCACGGTAGCGCAGCTCCGGATTGCCCTCGGGGCGTGACCATTCCACGTGCACGGCATGCGGGAAGCGTTCGCGGAGCTTACGCATGGCATCGACGGGGCGCGCGTGGTCGGTGAGGGTCGCCGAGACGTAGTGGTCCTCGGCCTCGGCGTGCGCGGGATCGGCGAGCAGCTCGTCCAGGGTGCCGGTGAGCCTGCTCAGCCCGCGCACCGGCGGCAGGTCGCGGCGGCACACCGATTGCAGCCCTTCGGCATCCAGATCAATGATCCAGACGGCTTTGCGGTGGGAGTTCTCCGCGAACGAGTACGGCAGCGGCGAACCCGAATAACGGACCGACTCCGACAGGGTCTGCGGCGAATGCAGGTGACCGAGGGCAACGTAGTCGATGCCGTCGAATGCCGACATCGGCACCGTCTCCACCCCGCCGACCGAAATGGATCGCTCCGAGCCGGTCGCTTCGCCACCGACGACGAAGGCGTGCGCGAGCACCACGGTGCGCGTTCCCGGCCGCGCGGCGATATCGGCCCGAATCCGGCTCATGGCCGCATCCAGGATCTCCGCATGCGAACGCGCCTGCGGCACACCGAGTTCGGCACGGGTGATCTCCGGCTCCAAGTAGGGGATCCCGTAGAAGGCGACCTCGCCGTGTCCGTCGGCCAGCAGTACCGGCCGGTCGGCGTCGGCGACGGTGGTGCGCAGATACAGGCCGCCCGCGGCCGCGAAACTGGCTCCCGCGCCCAGGCGGGCGGGGGAATCATGGTTGCCCGCGGTCGCGACGATCCGCGCTCCGGCCGCTCGGATCGCCTCGAAACCTCGATTGCACACTGCGATCGCATCGGAGCTCGGGATGGACCTGTCGTACACGTCGCCGGGCACCACAACGACGTCCACCGACTCCGCGGTTACCAGGTCCGCGATGGCAGCCAGCGACCGAGCTTGGTCGGCGAGGAGATCGACACCATGGAACGTGCGGCCGATGTGCCAGTCCGAGGTGTGCAGCATCCGCATGCCGCGAAACCGTAGGCGAACCTACCGACAGAGTTCAATTTTGATTTGCTGTGTTTTTTGGCAGCGCCTTCGGCGCTGCGTGTTCGCGGCCCCCTTGGTCTCGCTTCCGAGCCGTCGAGACTTGCGCCTTCGGCGCGTGCG
>NZ_JBHVDF010000008.1:222555-322483 GCF_042802915.1 Nocardia sp. NPDC057440 | reverse complement strand
GCCAGATGGTGGTGACCACGATCAGCGGTCCCGCCGCATTCGGCAGCACATGACGCAGCAGGGTCCGTCGCCTTGCCACTGGTCAGAATCGCCCCCGACAGCCCGCGGGCCGGATCGGCCCAGCCGTATTGGGTCGTCAATCCGCTACGCCCGAAATGAGATTCGGTGTGGCGGCCGAACTTCGACCGCCGCCCGCCCAGTTCGAAGCCCGCCCGGCTCACCGCGCCGGCCAGGCCCGGCATCCACTTCGCCGGTTGCACCGCCTGCCGCAATGTATCTGGTTCGATGATCCTGATGCCATCCAGTTCGCCACCGCGCGTGAGGATTTCATAGAACCGCGACAACTCGAACGCCGTCGTGACGAGATTGCCAGAGGGAAGCTCCGCGGTGAGTAAGGCCCGCGTCGCAGCGTCGGACACCCGACCGTTCATCCCGCCACCGAGCGCTTTGCGCGCCAGGAAGGTCGACAAACGGGACGCCCGCGGCCCGGTCTTCACGCTGGGGACCACCTTGTCGACATCCTCGGGGGCCACACCGAAGTTCGTCCACCGGAAGCCGAGCGGGTCGAGCACCTGCTCGGCCAAATGCTCACGCATCCGTTTTCCTGTCGCCCGCTGGACCAGCAGCCGTTGGATGAGACCACTGGTCAACGCGTGATAGACCCGGAACCGCCCCGGCGGCCAGCTCGGGACGAGATCGGCCAGGCCCCGCACCGCCAACTCCTCGTCGACCACCAACTCCATGCCCTTGTACGGCGGCGTGACGAAGGGGACGCCCGCCGAATGGGACAGGACGTCACCGATCGTGATGGCCGCCTTGCCATTGGCGGCGAACTCCGGAATGTATTGGCACACTGGATCGTTCAATGCGAATGCGCCCTGCTCGATGAGCATGAACATCAGTGCCGCCGACACACCCTTCGCTGTGGAGAACCCACAGAACGGCGTTTCCGGCGTGACGAGCACTTTTGCCGCGCCGGGCCCGTCCGCGGGCGCGTTCCCCCAGCCGTGTCCGATGGCCCGGTTCAACACGACTTTCTCGTTGCGTCGCAGACACACCTGGATCGCGGGTGTCGTCCCCAACCGATACCACGCCCGCACCGACGCCCACAGCGACTCGACGTCACCTCGAGTCAGCCCGGCGGTTGCCGGATCGTCCTCGTTCCCTACCGTCGTCACCGATTCCATATCCTCGGCGACCATCACCAACGAGCCAGACGATGTACTCATCCACCCACCATAGGTGCGTTCACACCGTCACCCCTCCCTGGTCAGACCTGATAGTCCGCTGAGAACTTCGCGATTGTGGCACCTTGGACCGCACCGGTCGCGTTGATACCAGCAGGACGGCCGATACGGCCACTACCAAGGAGTCGTGATGACCCTCATCGGATTGCTGATCGGGTACGCGTTGACGGCGTTCGTACTCCTGCTGCTCGCCAGGATGGTGTTGGACTGGGTGGGTGTACTTGCCGATGCCCCCTCCTGGACGAACCGGGCCCACACCCTGACCCGAAACTGGACCGAGCCGGTGATCGCACCGGTGCGCAAGGTGCTGCGCCCGGTGCGGGCGGGTGGATTGTCGATCGATCTGGCGTTCACGGCGGTGTTCGTCGTCGCGCTGGTTCTGCGCACGATCGCCTTCAGTCTCTAGAAGCGCAGATCTCGGCGGCTACCTGCGACCGATCGGACACATCTCGCACTCGGGCTTACCAATGTCGGGAATGCCCGATAATCGAAGGTGTTTCGCAAGGTCGGCCGTGCACGGCCGGATGGGTCGTAACCGAGTGAGGTAACGGATGCCGCTGTTGGTATACCCACGGGTGGGTGCCCCGCTGACCGTCGACGGCCAGGTGCCCCGATGAGCCCGGGACCCACAATCGCGTACAGACCCGAAGAAACAATCCCGGACGTTTTCGAAGTCGACCTGCCGAACGAACTTCCTGGATGGCCTCCCCCGCTCGTCTTGCTCGTCAACTTCATCGACGAGAACCTGCAGGCCAGCGTCCTCAACCTTGCCGCAGGCACGCCGGGCACGCAGCCGGACGCGATGGACAGTCTTCGCAAAGTGGACATCCTCGCCAAATCCGCAGACGGCAAACCCACCTCGACACTGGCAGATGACTACGAACAGAAAATCACCAAGGTCGACGACATCAAGAAACGCCTGCATGCGCAGAACACGAGCGTCGACGCCTCCGCCTTCGCCACGTTCGATAAGTCCAGCACGACATTCAACTCGGTCATGACGAAGGTTCGCGATCTCGAGAACAACCTCCGCAGCTCCGACGGCCCCAAGGAGCCATCGCCGATCATCTCAGCCACTACGTTCAGATACATTCTCGACCAGTTATTCGGCACCCTCAGCTCCGTACACGACGAGATCGCGATGGCGGTCGATGATATTCAGACGGAAGCGGACCGAATTCACCGCTCGATCCCCCCGGGCTTTCCCTCCTACGCTGCACCCTCCTACGGTCCGCGCCCGACCGCGCTCGCCCAACCGCACAGCAACGGCGAGTACGTGCCCGCCAATCCAACGGACGGCGTCGGCAACGCAGTCAAAGCCGCATGGGGCGAACTCAAGCGGGGCGTCCGCGAAACCAATGGAAACAACGTCGTCGACGCGGAGTACAACATCAACGACGCGTGGTGTGCGGCCTTCGCCACCTGGGCGTGGGGGAAGGGAGACATCGACGTGGACTGGAACAACCCGAACTTGGTGTCGTCCATTTGGTCCCAGGCTCAGGGCGGCATCGAGGCGCAGAACGGCATGGGCCGCGTAACGACAGGCCCCATATCCACCGCAGGCGCGGGCGACCTCCTCATCTGGGGCGACCAGGGGCACATCGGCCTCGTGGTCGCCCGTAACGGCAACATGATCACCACAATCGAAGGCAATTCCAGTGACCAGGTGGCCGAACGCACCTATGACATCACCAAGGGTGGCTTCGCAGGTGTCGTCCATCCGCCCCCCGGCTCCAAGTCTTCAGCCGTGGGAAGTTCTGCGCAAGCCGCTATGTGATTCCTTGGCTACGGTCCTCCCACGTCGTCCGCACTGTGACGGCCGCGACGCTGAGGCCCACGGATCGAGCTCGTCGGTATGTGGCGAACCGGTCCGCTGATGTCGCTTCACCTACCGGGATCCACGATCTCAGCGCGGATCCCCCGAAAAGAAGAGTGAGCAATGGATATTCAAGGAATCCTGGGTCTGATCCTCGGTGCGGGCAGCAGCGTGCTCAGCCTCGGTAGCAGCTTGATCCGCTAACGCTCCGACTATAGGCAGGCAATCGCTCACCTGGCGAATGCCGCCGATGCGGAAGACCGGGCGCTCACGCGAGCGTCCGGTTCGCCGATCAGCAAGGCGCCCGTGGATAACGAATATCAGTGCCATACAGCATTATTCGGCTGATTCGCGGGAAGGGGAGCAATCCCACCTCAAGCCGCGGTTGTGGACCCCGGACGAATGATCATCAGGACGGTCACAGTCGCCCACAGCAGGTTGAATGTTCCGGTGTACATCGCCAATTGACTGATCACGGCGCGCGCCGGTGCGTTGGGATGCGGCATCCCGGTGAGTCCGGTGAGAATCTTCGCCTGGTCAGGAAGCACCATCAGGGCAAGGACCCCCGCCGCAGCGGCGGTCAGGACGATCGAGACCATCAACCACCTATCCCCCAGCACGCCGAGGCTGATCGCGGTGGCGAATCCGAACACCGGGACAACGATCCCGACGGCCGCGTACACCCGGCAGATGCGATGCAAGGTCCGCAGCACCACAATGGGTTGTCCGGCAACGGGTTCGGCTACGGCGCGACGCGCGAAGGCGGGGAACATACTGGCCGCGACCGTGACCGGGCCGACCGCGATGATCGCGGCGAGGACATGGACCGAGAGCAAAAACTTGGTCACGACGCGATGACCCCTGACGACACGAGCATGGGCATTCGTTCCTCTCCGTTGACGCTTCCCGCCGACGGTAGCCAGTGCGCGCGATCATCGGAATCGGCTGGATTGCCATATTCCAACGGATTCTCGCCAACTAGCTGAACTCCTTCTTTCAGGGCAACCCCAGGCCGGAATGCTTGGCAGGAATTGTGGTCAGGCCTAGTTTGTAGCCATGCATACCGTCGCCGTCCTGGCGCTGGACAAGGTCATCCCCTTCGACCTGTCCACACCGATCGAGGTGTTCACCCGCATCCGACTGCCCGACGGACGCACGCCCTACCGGGTCCGCGTCTGCGGTGCGACGCGGACAGTCGACGCGGGCGCATTCACACTCCAGGCGCGCTGGGGCTTGGAAGCGCTCACCGGCGCCGACACGATCATCCTGCCCGGCTGCTCCGATCCGGCCGCCCCGGTAGCGACCGAGGTCATCGACGCACTGAAACTCGCTGCGCACAACGGCACCCGCATCGCATCGATCTGCTCGGGCGCGTTCATTCTCGCCGCCACCGGGCTACTCGACGGACGGCGCGCCACCACACATTGGCTCGCCGCCGAACTACTCGCCGCTCGCTATCCGCTGATCGAGGTCGATCCGAATGTGCTCTACGTGGACAATGGCCACATTCTGACCTCTGCGGGAGCTTCGGCCGGAATCGACCTGTGCCTACATCTCATTCGCCGCGATCACGGCTCCGCGGTGGCCGCCGACGCGGCCCGTCTCTCGGTCATGCCGCTGGAACGTGAAGGCGGACAAGCCCAATACATCGTCCGGGACAACCCGCCCGCACCGCGCGGCTCGGTTCTGGAGCCGGTGTTGCATTGGATGGAGGACAACGCGGCGCGGGAGCTCACCCTCGACGACATCGCCCTCCGCGCAGGCATGAGCACCCGCACCCTCAATCGCCACTTCCGCGAACAGACCGGCACCACACCGTTGCAGTGGCTGCACCGCACGCGCGTCCGCCATGCCCAATACCTGTTGGAGGCCACCACACACCCGGTAGACCGGATCGCGGGCCAGGTCGGGTTCGGCTCGCCGACGGCCTTTCGCGACCGCTTCAAGCGCATAGTCGGCACCAGCCCGAACGCCTACCGGTCGGCCTTCCACAACGCCGAAAACATGTGAGGGTTCAGAGATTTCCCGTTGATTGTGCGCGCTGAGCGGACTCGGCGAGCCGAAGATTGGTGACCTTCAGCTGGCGGGCGGTACTGGCCGCCAGATCCCGAGCCTGCTCCGGTGCGAGACGACCGCACAGGCGACCCCAGTGCACGCCGACTTCGTCGCCGACCTCGACGTCCGGCACCGAGCTGTATCCATCTGACCAGATGTCCGCGCGCAGTATCGACGGCGTGGACAGCTCGAGCGTCTGCCCGTTCCACACCAGTGTGCGACAGCGCAATGCGACGCCGGTTCTGTCACGGGAAACGACTGTCCCCCAATTGATCCGGCAATTGTCGAGGACGCTCACCGGAAGCTCGTCCATCCCCCTGCCCAACAGTCGCGACCACGGGTACACACCGAACACATGGAAGCAATGGTTGGCAGCGGCTTCCTCGGCCAGTTCCGGGGTGAGGTGCGCCCAGTAGGCTCCTGCCACCGGGCCGATCACCGAAAGCAGTTCGGTCATGAAGGCCCCTGCGTCGAGATGAGCGCCGATTCCACCACCGTGCCAATAGGATTCGACGAGGCGATGGTCCAGCGGATCGTCGATCCCGGTCAGCCGGGACATCACCCGCAGGTAGGGCCACACGCCGGAAAAACGGGTGGCGACCGCCCGAATCTCGGCACCGGAGCCGCCCCGCAATGCCGCCGCCTCCTCAGGGCCGCAGTAGCCGAGCCGGTTGGGCGCGTAGGTGTATCGCGCGAACATGTCCGTACCGCGGGCGTCCATCACCGCTGCGGCTTCCCGGCCAGGTCGGACTGCCAGCGATGCCCGCCATCGCCGATGCGCCACACCGCAAAGGCAACGATCCAGGTGAGCGCGAACAGTCCGACTATGAGGAAACCCAACGCACCGAGATCGAGAGTCCCGACACAGGCCAGCGGCCCCGTGGTGATATCGAGCTTCTCGGTGAGTATCGAAATCACTTCCTGCGCACCGATCAACAGAGCGACCGCCACCGAGTTGTTCGGGACGACAAGGACGAACAACGTGGCCCAGCCGACGATGTGCAGAGTGAGGACGGCGGCGACCATTCCGGCAATGGCGGCCCACTGCCCAGGTGGCATTGCGATCCACGCAGGCCGCAGCGCCTTCTGATAGCAGGCGATCGAAACGATGGTGTGGACCTCGCTAACTCTCCAGCGGCGAATCGCCGTCTCTCTCAACAAATCCGCGGTAACTGCTCTCCGGCAGGCAGGGCGACCACCCTGGTTCCCCCCAATGCGGTACGCGCGACCACCATGCCCGGATGCTCCGCGACGCACACCCCGATCGCTTCCGCCCGCGCGCCGAGCGGATGATCGCGCATCGCTGCCAGCACCCGATCCGCGTCCCGCGGTGCGACGAAGGCGATCAGCTTGCCCTCGTTGGCGACGTACATCGGGTCCAATCCGAGCAGGCCGCAGGCGTCGCGCACCTCGGCGGGCACGGGCAGATTCCGTTCATCCAGTGAGACACCGACTTTCGCCACACTCGCGATCTCATTGAGCGTCGCCGCCACACCGCCGCGGGTGGGGTCGCGCAGCACGTGCACATCCGCGCCGGTCGCGAGCATCGCCGCGACCAGACCGTTGAGTGGCGCGGTGTCACTGACCACGGTGGTCCCGAATTCGAGCCCTTCGCGACAGCTCATCACCGCAACCCCGTGCACACCGATGTCACCGCTGACGAGCACGACATCGCCCGGTGCGGCACGCTGCGGCCGGATATCGACGCCTTCGTCGACGATGCCGATCCCCGCGGTATTGATGAAGATGCCGTCGCCGTGCCCGGCATCGACCACCTTGGTGTCACCGGTGACGAGCGTGACCCCGGCAGCGAGCGCCGCCGTGCCCAATGCCTTGGCGATGTGCGCGATATCGGCGAGTGCGGTGCCCTCCTCCAGGATGAACGCGGTCGAGAGCACCATCGGCCGCGCGCCGGCCATCGCGAGGTCGTTGACGGTGCCGTTGACGGCGAGCTCGCCGATCGAACCGCCAGGAAACACCAGAGGCTTCACCACGAATGAATCCGTCGAGAAGGCCAGCCGGGCGCCGCCGAGGGTGATCACCGCGGAGTCGCCCATGCCCGCCTCGGCGGCAGACCCGAACGCGGGCAGGAAGAGATGCTCGATCAACTCGCCCGACATCGCGCCCCCGCCGCCGTGCCCCATCACAATGTTCGGTGAGTCCCGCAGGGGCATCGGGCACACCCAGTTCTCCATGTCGATCGTCGGAGCCGGCGAGGGCATTCCGATGTGGTCAGGCATGAGCCACCTCCGCGGGTTGATCGAGGCGCCGGTAGAGGTAGTAGGCGGCGCACGCGCCCTCCGAGGACACCATCGTGGCGCCCAACGGGTTTCGCGGTGTGCACTCCTTGCCGAATGCGGCGCACTCGTGCGGTTTGATAAGGCCCTGCAGCACCTCGCCGGAGCGGCAGATCGACGATTCCGCGGTATGCAGGTCGCCCACCGAGAACCGCTGCTCGGCGTCATAGTCGCGGTATCGTTCCGAGAGCCGCCACCCGCTCTGCGGTATCACCCCGATGCCACGCCAGGCACGGTCGGTGACGTCGAAGACATCCCGCAGCATCGCTTTCGCGGCGGTATTGCCCTGGGCCATCACGGCGCGGGGATACGCGTTCTCCAGTTCGTGTCTGCCTTCCTCGAGCTGAATCACGGTGCGGCGGATGCCCTCCAGGATGTCGAGCGGCTCGAAGCCGGTGACTACCATCGGCACCCGATACTTCTCGGCCAGCGGCGGATATTCCTCGGTGCCCATCACGCTGCACACGTGCCCGGCCGCGAGGAACCCCTGCACTCGACAGCTCGGTGACTCCATGATCGCGGCGATCGCGGGTGGCACCAGCACATGCGAGACGAGCAGCGAGAAGTTCTCGATGCCGAGCCGCTTCGCCTGATAGACGGTCATGGCGTTGGCAGGCGCGGTTGTCTCGAATCCGATACCGAAGAACACCACCTGGCGATCCGGGTTCTCCCTGGCGATATTGAGCGCGTCCAGCGGTGAATAGACCACTCGGACGTCGCCACCCTCGCTCTTGACGTGGAAGAGGTCCTTCTTGCTGCCGGGCACGCGCAGCATGTCACCGAACGAACAGAAGATCACACCGGGTCGTGCGGCGATAGCCAATGCCTTGTCGATCACCTCGAGCGGGGTCACGCAGACCGGGCAGCCCGGTCCGTGGATCATCTCGATCTGATCAGGAAGCAGCTGGTCGATACCGTGCCGGATGATCGAATGGGTCTGGCCGCCACAGACTTCCATAATGGCCCAGCGTTGTGTGGTGACCTCGCGGATCTTGTCGAGCAGGTGCTTGGCCAGCTCCGGATTGCTGAACTCGTCGAGATACTTCATGGCGCCACCTCTGTGTCGTGTTGCGGCTCTGTTGGTTCGGTCTCTTCGGCCGTGGGGTCGGCGAGGCCGGCTTGTCTGGCGGCCAGCGCGAAACCGTCGCCGAATTCCTCGTTCAGCACGCCGAGGTGCTCGAATTCGGCCAAGGTCCGCAGCGCGGACTCCTCGTCGAGGCGCTGGATGGCGAAGCCCACGTGGACGACCACGTAGTCACCGACAGCCGCGTCCGGGATGTATTGCAGGCACACATCTTTGTGCACGCCGCCGAAGTCGACGACGGACATCAGCGTGCCGTCGCGCTCCTGAAGGCTGAGCACCTTTCCTGGGACTGCCAGGCACATCGTCGGCTCTCCTTTCGCTCAGCCCGCGCCCGCGGCGAGTATCTGCCCGAACGCGAGACCACCATCATTCGGCGGCAGCCGACGATGACAGAGGACGTGGAATCCATTTCCCCGCAACAATGTTCGCGACTGCGACAACAACAGGGCATTCTGGAAGACCCCGCCCGACAGGGCGACGGTCGTCGATTCGCTCGCATAGGCGAGCGCCAGTTCGAGGACAAGGCGCGCGACGGCCCGGTGGAATCGCGCACCGATCACAGCGGGTGCGACGCCGCGCGTCGAGTCGGCGACCACGGCAGCGATTACCGGCGCCGAGTCGATCACGACGGGTTCGACGTCGTAATCCAGCGCGAACCGATAGGTCTCGCCGGCGTCGGGAGCGCCGGCCCGAGACATGCCTTCCAGCTCGATCGCGGCCTGCGCTTCATAATCGGCGACGTGGCGCACGCCGGCCAGCGATGACACGGCGTCGAACAGCCGCCCCATGCTCGAGGTCGGCACACAGCCGAGGCCCGTCTCGAATTGATGAGACAGCACACCTCTTTCGTTCACCGGACATGCCGCGACCGACGCGATCGACGGCGACCACTCGATGCCCGCCGCCCGCAGGTGCGCCAGCGCCATCCGGTACGGCCGACGCACACTCGCATCGCCACCGGCCAGCGGCACGTATTTCAGGTGCGCGAGTCGCCGGAAGCCTTTGTAACCGGCGAGCAGCACCTCACCGCCCCAGACCGCCCCGTCGGGACCGAACCCCGTCCCGTCGAAGGCAAGACCGACGACCGTCGCCGATTCGCCGAGCCCGTGCTCGCCCATCACCGCGGCGATGTGGGCGTGGTGATGCTGGACCGTCCGGATGGGCCGGCCGCCCGCGTGCTGCCGCGCCCACGCGGTGGATCGGTAGAGCGGGTGCGCATCGACCGCCAGCTGCGTCGGGCGGACGCCGGTGAGGTCCTCCAGATGCTGTTCGGCAGCGCCGAACGCGCGCAGGGTCGCCAGGTCGTCCATATCCCCGATGTGCTGGCTGAGCCACGCGTAGCGGCCATCGGCCACCGCACAGGTGTTCTTGAGGTCGCCACCCACCGCCACGGTGGGCGGCACGGGGACCGGTAGCGCCAACGGCATCGGCGCATAGCCACGCGAGCGCCGGATCGGGAGTTCGATCCCGTCGACCAGACGCACCACCGAGTCGTCGCACGGTACGAGGATGCGGCGGTTGTGCGAGAGCCAGCCGTCGGCGAGATCGGCGAGCCGCTCGCGCGCATCGGCGTCGTCGTAGCAGATCGGCTCGCCGCCGAGGTTGCCCGAGGTCATCACCAGCGCCTGTGGGCCGGGTGGATCGCCCGGCAGACCGAACAGCAGCACGTGCAGCGGGGTGTAGGCGAGCATGACGCCGAGATCAGGGTTGCGCGGCGCGACGGAATCGGCGAGCGCGCGGTCGCCGCGGGCCAACAGCACGATCGGTTGTTGCGGACAGGTCAGCAGGGCGGCACCGGTCTCGTCGACATGGACGATCGAGCGCGCCGCGGCCAGATCCGCGACCATGACGGCGAAAGGCTTGTCGCCGCGGCGCTTTCTCCTGCGCAACTCGGCCACCGCGGCCTCGTTTCCGGCATCGCAGGCGAGGTGGTAGCCGCCGATACCCTTCACCGCCAGAATCCCGCCCGTGCGCAGCAGTTCCCTCGCGGCGGCCAACGGGTCGTCGGCACGGCAGCGCAGATCGGCCGAGACGATGTGTGGCACAGGTGCATTCATGTCCCTGTCGACATAGTCGAGAGTCGGGCCGCAGTCGGGGCACGCGATCGGCTGGGCGTGGAAACGCCGGTCGGCCGGGTCGGCGTATTCGCGAGCGCAGCGCTCGCACATCGCGAAATCGGCCATCGAGGTTTGTGCGCGGTCATAGGGCAGACCGGCGATGATGGTGAACCGTGGTCCGCAGTTGGTGCAGTTGATGAAGGGATGGCGGTAGCGGCGGTCATGTGGATCGCGCAGTTCGCGAGCGCAGTCCGCGCACATCGCGACATCGGGCGAAGCCAGGGTGCGTCCGCCGCCTTCCCGGGTGGTGTCCGCGATGTGGAATCCGGTGCCACCGCGCACCGCGACAGCGACCTCGTGCACCGATTCGACTACGGCCAGCGGCGGGGGACGATGTCGAACCCGGCGCGTGAACT
This sequence comes from Nocardia sp. NPDC057440, assembly GCF_042802915.1. Classification (NCBI taxonomy): domain Bacteria; kingdom Bacillati; phylum Actinomycetota; class Actinomycetes; order Mycobacteriales; family Nocardiaceae; genus Nocardia; species Nocardia sp. NPDC057440. The sequence continues at coordinate 311,511 of NZ_JBHVDF010000008.1, read as the reverse complement.
CGTCCAGATCCGCTGGCGCGCCTTCGACCTCGACTATCACACCGGAACTGTTGTTCGACACGCTGCCGGACAGCGCCAGTTCGGCCGCTGTGGTGTAGACGAACGGACGGAATCCGACACCCTGCACCACGCCGCGGATGATCAGCCGCCGCCGGGCTCGCGCGCCGGTCACGGCTCGTCACCGCTACCCAGCAGGCGAAGCCCGTCCAACGCCTGCGCCGCGCCTGCCTCGTCGGTCTTCTCGACCGCGAAGCCCATGTGAATGATCACCCAGTCGCCGGGTTGCGCCGGATCATCCTCGAGGAGGCCGATATTCACCTTCCGCTTCTCGCCGGAGACATCCACCAGCGCGATCTGGTTGTGGTAGCCGTCGAGAATCTCGACGACTCGGCCCGGGATACCGAGGCACATCGTTCACACCTCCTGTCGTGTGCTCAGCAGGTCCGCGACGACCCGATCGACGGCGTCCACCGCCGCGTCCACCGCCGCGGCGACCGGCCCGGTCAGGCCGATTCCCTCCGCAACGGACTCGATCTGGCAGCCGACGACGACCGTCGGCGGCACTGTCCCACCGAGCGCTCGCACACCCGCGAACACGGCATCCGGATTCATGGCATGGGCGTCCAATTGCGCCGCGCTCGCCGGATCGGGCTCCGCGTGAAAGACCACGAGCGCACCCGGAGTGCCGCGATTCGGCACGGCGTCGATCAGCACCAGCGCGTCCCACTCGTCGAGCAGGTCGTAGGCGAGGTGCATGCCACGGATGCCGTAGTCGACCACGCGCACGGCACTTTCGGGGTGCGGCGGCAACCGCCGCACCACCTCCGGTCCGAATCCGTCGTCGCCGAGGAAGATATTGCCGATCCCGGCGACCAGTACCTTGACCGTCTGCTCGCTCCTTTCCCGGTGCGCTTCGGCGTCGGCTACATGTGCCGAATCTTGAAATAGCGCCTGAGGTCCGGTATCGACCGGACACCGAGGTAGAGACCGCCCACTACTATCAGCGCGACGACTCCTGTCGCGATCAATCCGACCGTTTCCATGGCGGACCTTCCTTTCCGTTCTCGGGGCTGCTGAGTGGTTCGATTTCCTCCGGTGCGAAATACAGGTAGCGGCCGTACCATTCGTGCAGATCGGCGGCTGGGTCGTCCGCGATGACAACCCCGACATGGGCCTGACCGTCGACGTCTTCATGCACCGAGGTGACGCGTGCGAGCTTGCCGTCGAAGAACAAATCCTGGGCGTCTGCGCGCCGTGACGGATGCAGCCTGACCAGGCTGCCTCGGCTCACGCGAACACCCTGAACCGAGACCGCGTCCGATTCCGGCGCAACGGCATTGTCCGCCAATGGATCCCACCAGTCGACGCCCTCTGGGATTTCCGGCACCAGCCGCGGCGGCGTCGAGCCCGACTCGCTGAAGTCCAGCGGACCGGGATCCGGTCGGCCAAGGTGTGGGTTTCGCAGCACACCGTGCAGCAGCTGCATCGCCTCCGGAGTCATGCCGTCACAGCGATCGATGATCTGCGCCGCGCGCACATCGGTGGCCCGGGCCTGCGCTTTCTCCTGGTCGGTCATCGTCATCACGCGCAAGGTGAGGATCTCGTCGATCTCGGTGGAATCGAACAGCGGTCCCTCGCTCTGCTCGGCGATCTCGGGGTGGTCGTAGAGAATGATCGGGGAGATCAACAGCAGGCTGTCGTCATCGGGCGGGCCCGCCAGCACCGGAAAACAGCGGTGCTGGTGGCAGCGTGCGATGGCGTCGGTCGCGTCCGAGGGCGGTTCGAGCAGCGAAAGGAACCGCGCGCCATCGACTTCGGCGATGACGTGGGCGCCGATCAGGGAGCGCGCGATGGCATCGTCCTTGTCGGTCGCTGCCGGGCCGGCATTCCGGACCTCGACCGTGAGACGCAGGTAACCCTCGTCGCGCTGCACCGACATCGCCAGCCGGCCTTCCACCGGCAGCCGGGTGCGCACCAATCGGCCCGCCGTCCGGCCCTCGGCGTCGGCGATCTCCTCGACATCGAAGCCACCGGGAACGTGCACCGGCTGGGCCGTATCGGTGGCCGGAAGCGGGCCGAAGGTCAGTTCACGCTCGACGGCTTCGTCCCACGCGATCCAAGACCGCGCGCCGACCACTAGTTCGTCGACCGAGTGACCGTCGGCGTCCACCGCCAGGCGATGTTGCAACTGTAGAAAACGGACGGTCAGCGTGATCGATGCCGCATCGCCTGCGGCGAGCAGACATTGCGCCGACAGGCTCGACTCCTCGCCGAGACCCGCCTGCGCCGCGCCCTCGGGCCCCAGCACACCGAACTGCCAGCGGGACCGATTCTTGCTCGAATTCGCGCGATAGGGGTAGAGCAGATAGCCCTCGTAGAGCACCGCATCGGCGACCGCTCTGGCCCGCGCCGCGCCGGGAGATACGGTGGCGCTCATGGGATCTCCTCGGTCGAGGAAGCCAACAGGTGTGTGACCGTGTCGTCGAAGCCGAGCATGCCGTGGCCGGACTTGTACGCGGCGAGGGCGTCGAGGGTGTCCTTGCTCAACCGCACCCAGCCGGAGTTCGGGAAGTGCGCGGCCACGAGGTCGTGCCAGACCGACACCGGCATATCGAACTTGTCCTCGCGATCCCACGGAATCTGCTGGACGGCGAAACCGGTCTGCCCCTTGAAGAAGACGGTGCCGCTGAACAGAAAGATCAATGGGACGGTGCCGCCGCGCAGCGCGTGCAGATACTTGGACCCAGTCACCTCGAAGTCGTAGGTGCACGGCATCGGCATGTCTACCTCGGTGCCGCCATTGAATCCGGGAATCATGGTGGCGCAATGCATCCAGAGAAACGAGCGCTGCGTGTCCTTCCACCGCTCACGCGGACCGAACAGGTCGGCCAGACCTGCGCTCTCCTCGTCGGTATAGGCACGGCGGTACGGCTCGATGCGTACCTGCGCTCGCAGTGCGATCGCATGCACCGGGTCTTCGCCGAGCGCGGCGATGCCGACGCGCGCCGACAGGATCGGCGCCACCGCGTAGGGCTCCGGCTTGATCCCGAGGACAGCGAAGGTCGTCGAGTAGACGGGGCTCATCGCACACCACCTGGCCGTGCACGGGCCGACATCTCGGTGAAGAATTCGTCCATATAGCGGCGAACATCCTGGCCGCCATCGAAACCGCGCCACAGCATCCGCATCCGGCCGACGAATTCGTAGCACGCGTCGATCGGCAGCAGCAGGCATACGGCGTCGGTGGTGCCGCGCTCGGGCACGCGAATCAGTAATGCCTCGACATCGGCGGCGAGCACGTCGAGTTCCGGATGTCGCTCCAGCACCGAGCGCCACTGTTCCAGTGGCAGTTCCGATTCCGTCGCTCCCGCCGGACCGGGATAGAACGCGACGGTCTTGCCGAGCTCGGAATTGCGGAAGAAGAACGCCAGGCCCACCGGGATCTCGAGCGCGTCCCACTCACCCTGGCTGATGGTGAAGTCGGGGAAGAACAGGTAGCGGTCGGGCACCGCCCGATACCGCAGTGCGGCGTTCTGCGCGGTGAACAGCAGATAGCAGCCTCGGCAGACGCACATCAACTGTCTGCCTTCGATATCCACCACGTGCTGATGGGCATCGGCGATCGGCTCGGCACACATTTCACACCGCTCGCCCGCACGCACCGCCGGTTTCCGGTCGGCGGTGATGCGCTGCAGGACATGGAATGGTGTCGTCACCCGTGCACCCCCACCGGCACCGCCACCGACAACTCACCGGAGCGCACCAGCACGGGCAGCGGATCGAGGTGCCCGTCACCGTCGACTCGGGCGCCCGCGTGCACGACATCGAAATGGGCGAGGCAGGTCGGGCACCGCAGTACCGCGTCGCCGACCGGGAACCCGACCCGGCGCTCCAATGCCGCGCCCGCCAGCGATTTCCCACACGCGGGACAATGGTCCCGGTAGGCGAACACACCGTCACCGATCCGACAGGCCAAGATCGGCAGCCCGCCGACGGCGAACCCACCGACCTCGCCCGGCTGCAGCTGCGCGAGCTCTGGCACGGCGATCCAACTGCCCGACTGTGATTCGGGCGCGTGCACCCGGGCGAACAACGAGTCTGCCGAGATCAGACTCGACGCCGACTCCTGTTGCGCGGCAACAACTTCTATGCGCTCGATCTCCGGTGCGGCCGCACGCACCGCGTCCTCCACCGCCAGCTCGAGCGTGACCGACGACGACGGGCAGCTGCGGCAACTGCCCGCGAATTCGAGCCGCACCACCCCGTCGGCGACACCGAGCAACTCCACATCCCCGCCGTGCGACCCGAGGTAGGGCCGCACACTGTCCAGCGCGGTCAGCACTCTCGTGTGCAGGTCGTGCGGATGCAGGCCGTGCACGAGGAGCAGGCTGGCCACCAGGTCGTCACGCGCCAGCCGGTCGACGGCGGGGCCGTCGACCAGCTGCACTACGCGTGCCAGCGCGGCGCCGTACAGATCCGCGACCTCACGCACCAATTGCTCGGCGCGTTCGCGCGCTACTGTGCCGCCGACGGCACTGGCTTCGAGCAGGGCTTCGATGCGCTCGCCCGCATCTCGCCAGCGACCCGATTCCGCCTGCTCTGGTTCGTGTGCCGCAGCGACGTGCTGTTGCCCCGGGCGATCGTCCACTGTCGTCTCCTGTCGCGTCGCCCGGTTCGGCTCACTCAGCGGTGAGCGTTTGTGTCGGGGAGTGCAGCTTCTCCACTGTCTTTCCATTGCCTAGATACATGTGCACGCCGCACGGCAGGCACGGATCGAAACTGCGCACAGTACGCATGATGTCGATGCCCTTGAAATGCTCCCGATCGTTCTCCTCGAAGATCGGTTGACCCTGCACCGCGTCCTCATAGGGGCCGGGCGTGCCGAAGCTGTCGCGGGGGTTGGCATTCCACGGCGTCGGCGGGTACGGGTGGTAGTTCGCGATCTTGCCGTCCCGGATGACCATGTGGTGCGACAGCACGCCGCGCACGGCCTCGGTGAAGCCACAGCCGATACCCTCGTCGGGCACCTCGAACTTCTCCCAGGTTTTGGTGCGGCCCGCGCGAATCTCCGCCAAAGCCTTCTCGGCGAAGTGCAGGGCGCTCGCCGCCGCGTAGGCCTGGAAGTACGTGCGGGCGCGGTTGCGTTCGATGGTGTTGCTGCCGTATGCCGGAATCTTCCATTCGAAGGTCACCGGGCCTTTGAGCGCGGTCTTCGGCAGGTTGATCTGGACACTCTGCCCCGTCGACTTCACGTAGCCGTTGTCGACAAGGCCGGCCAGCGCCGTCACCCACAGCCGGGCCAGCGGCCCGCCGCCGGTGTCGAGTGCGAGATGGTCGGTGCCGTCGAACCAACGAGGTGACATCACCCAGCTGTACTTGTCGTCCATGTCGCGCTTCTGCGGCTTGGGATTGGTGTGCTGGTTCCACGGGTGGCGACGATCGATCGGATTACCGAGCGGGTCGGTTGTCACGAACATCTCCTGATCGGTCCAGTCCTCGTAATACGAACTGCCCAAGAGAATTCGGATGCCGAGGTTGATGTCGATCAAGGAGGTGGTGATCAGCTTGCCGTCTACCACGATGCCCGGGCTGACGAACATCTTGCGGCCCCACGCCTCCATGTCTTTGTAGTCGAAGTTGCACACCTCGGGATCCTGGAACGAACCCCAGCATCCGAGCAGCGTGCGGCGCAGGCCCACCTGGTCGTAGCCGGGTAGCGCCTCGTAGAAGAAGTCGAACAGATCGTCGTGCATCGGCACGACCTTCTTCATGAACTCGACGTAGCGCATCAGCCGAGACATGTAGTCGGTCATCAGCTGAATCGTCGCGACCGTGCCGACACCGCCGGGATACAGCGTCGACGGATGCACATGCCTGCCCTCCATCAGGCAGAACATCTCGCGGGTGTAGCGGCTGACCTGAAGTGCCTCGCGATAGAAATCGCCGGTGAACGGGTTGAGGGCACGCATGATGTCGGCGATGGTCCGATAACCGTGTTCGCCGGAATGCGGTGACAGTGTTTTCTCCGCCATCGCCAGCACGCCGGGATTGGTTTCGGCGACCATCTTCTCACAGAAGTCCACGCCGACGAGGTTCTCCTGAAAGATGTTGTGATCGAACATGTACTCGGCGGCCTCGCCCAGATTGACGATCCATTCTCCCAGGTTCGGCGGCTTCACTCCATACGCCATGTTCTGGCAATAGCAAGAGCAGGTCGCGTGATTGTCACCGCAGATTCCGCAGATGCGGCTGGTGATGAAGTGCGCGTCACGCGGATCCTTGCCGCGCATGAAGATCGAGTATCCGCGGAAGATGGACGAGGTGCTGTGGCACTCGACCACCTCACGATTCTCGAAATCTATTTTGGTGTAAATGCCTAGGCTGCCGACGATTCGAGTGATCGGATCCCACGCCATTTCGACGAGATTGTCGGGATCGATCTTTCGGTGTGACGGCTCCGGGATGATCTGTGTCATCGAAGTTTCTCCTACCAGGTGCGCGACGCGCCGGATTCCAGCTTCAAACCCTTGTGCCGCCAACGGGGTTCTTTGTCGAGTGTGTTGCCGGTGATATGACGCAGGCTGCGAATCACCGACCCGTAGAGGCCCGATGCGGTGGAGGAGATCTTGCCGCCCGGTGGCTCGTCCATGAACGGCATGAACTTGTCGGGGAAGCCGGGCATAGTGCAGCCGATGCAGATGCCACCCACATTCGGGCAGCCGCCCACGCCGTTGATCCAACCGCGTTTGGGCACATTACATTTGACTACCGGTCCCCAACATCCCAGTTTCACAATGCATTTCGGCGAACCGTACTCCGTGGCGAAGTCACCCTGCTCGTAGTAGCCTGCCCGGTCACAGCCTTCGTGCACGGTAGCCCCGAACAGCCACTTCGGCCGCAACGCCTCATCGAGCGGGATCATCGGCGCCTGGCCGGTCGCCATGTAGAGCAGGTACGTCAGTGTCTCCGACAGGTTGTCGGGCTGGATCGGGCAACCGGGAACGCAGACGATCGGGATATCCGCCTTGCTCTTCCAGTCCCAGCCGAGATAGTCCGGCACGCCCATGGCGCCTGTCGGGTTGCCTGCCATCGCATGGATGCCGCCGTAGGTGGCACAGGTGCCGACCGCGACAACAGCGGTCGCTTTGGGTGCGAGGCGATCGATCCATTCACTGGTCGTCATCGGCTGACCGGTGGCGGGGTTGTTGCCGAACCCGCACCAATAGCCTTCTTCGTGCAGCTGCTCGTTCGGAATCGAGCCTTCCACGACCAGCACGAACGGTTCCAATTCACCGCGATCGGCTTTGAAGAACCATTCGAGGAAGTCGTCGGCACCGCCCGTCGGGCCGCATTCGAAATCGATGAGCGGCCAATGAACCGCGATCTTCGGCAAGCCGGGGAGCGCCCCCAGTGCAATTTCTTCGATACTCGGTTGAGTGGCTGCAGTCAGCGCCACCGAGTCACCGTCACAACCTAGGCCGGCGTTGATCCACAAGACATGGATCAACGTTTCTTCGGCTCGGACTGCTTCCTGAGTTGGCACGAGCGCCACCTTCCGAAGTCCGGACACTTGGTGACGGTCTCGCCCATTTTGAAGAACGTCACCTCTATGTGACCCTGATCACAAGAGTTTAGGCTCGCTCGACTACATGATCAAGACTGGCCGACGCTGCGGCACCGCGTTCCTTCGCAAGCCATTCATACCAGCGCGCCATGCCATCACCAGTAGTCACCGACATCGGCAGCATCTCGACGCCCGGGTTGATCGAACGGACATATTCGCGACATTTGTCGATGTCGAAGTCCACATAGGGCAGCAGATCGGTCTTGTTGACAATGACAAGCCCCGCCGCCGCGAACATGTGTGGGTACTTGAGTGGCTTGTCGGTCCCCTCGGTCACCGAGATGACCACGACCTTGCTGCGCTCACCCAGATCGAACAACGCAGGGCAGACCAGGTTGCCGACATTCTCGATGAACAACAGGGTGCCCGGCGCGGGCGCCAAGGCATCGAATGCGCGCCGCAGCATATCGGCGTCCAGATGGCAACCGGCGCCGGTATTGATCTGCACCACCGCGCAGCCGGTCGCCTTGATCCGCTCGGCATCCAACAGGGTCTCCTGGTCGCCCTCGATGACCGCGATCGGCACATCGCCCAGTTCCCTGATGGTGCGCTCCAGCAGCGTTGTCTTGCCCGCGCCCGGCGAACTGGTCATGTTGAACGCCACGATATTTCGCTGTTCGAGCCACTCACGATTATGACGAGCCAGCAGGTCGTTCTTCGCCAGGATCTTCTGCTCGAGGGTGATCGTCTCGGTCACCGGCAGGTGCACATGATCAGCGCCGTGATCATGGTGGTGACCATGACCGTCGCCGTGATCATGGCGATGACCGTCGCCGTGATCGTGATCGTGATCGTGATCGTGATCGTGACCGTCGCCGTGATCGTGATCGTGATCGCGCGGGACGCTGATCATGGCTGTTGCGTCGTTACCACATCCGCAGGTTGCGCACATTCTTCGCTCACTTCCATCGACCGGATTCGCAGTTCCCGCCCGGAAATCACATCGACGTCGGCGCTTCCACAGTGACACAGCACAATCAGGTCGGTCAGCGTGAAGTCCGCGCCACAGGACCGGCAGACCGCCCGGCCCGGTACCTGCTCGATCTCGAGCCGCGCCCCTTCCGCGACTGTGCCTTCGGCGGCGAGCTCGAAGCAGAACTGCATCGCCTCCGGAACCACCGCGCAGAGTGCACCGACCGCAACGGTGACACTGTGCACCTTCCGTCCCGCCGCGTGCCCACACACGGCGTCGATGACACTCTGCGTAATCGCCATTTCGTGCACGACAGCCTCGGCTCGGTAAGAGAGAGTGGACCGACAACGTTACTCCTGCCCACCACCCGCTCGAAGGCGTTCCTTGTCCCGACACGGGACTCAGATCCGTATGGTGTCGATGATGTCGGCGGCTCGCCGTCGATCCGGAGAGGGTCGACGCGCAGCGCTTCGGTTGTTTGGCCGAGGACGGACGTCGGGCACTTGCCGCCGGGGATCCGGCGGCCGCGGCGACGCTGTTGACCGAGGCGCAGAGCTTGTGGCGCGGCGGTGCCCTCGCCGACGTCTTGGATGCCCCATTCGCCGTGCCGCATGCAATACGCCTTGCCGACGCACCGACCGCCCCGCTGGAGGATCGCGCCGCGGCACTGCTTGCGCTGGGCCGTCACGGCAGACTTACCGGAGTTGTCGGGCTCGGACCCGCTGCGTGAACGAGCCGTCGCGCTGTTGATGCGGGCACTGTCTGCGAGCGGGCGGCAGGCGGCGGCGCTTGCCTTGTTCGCGCAGACCAGGCAGCTGCTCGACGATGAGCTGGGCGCCGACCCGCTGCGGAGCTCACGGCGGCACACCTGGCTATCCTGCGGGCCGAGTCCGCAGCCACCCCGATTGCATGCCGCATGCCTGCTCAGCTCACTAGCTTCGTCGTCTCGATCAGCGCGCAGGAGACGCGGGCGCGGATCCTCATCGGGTCCGGCTGGGTTGCCGCGGGGCACGGCAATGCACCGCAGGCCCAGTCGGCGCACCGGGCCGGTCTCGCCGCGGCCATGGCCAGCGGCAACCTACCCGTCACCTCGGGCGCGGTGGAGGGCTTGGCCGATACTTGCCTGCTGGCAGGCGACGCTGAGCGCGCGGCCGTGCTGCTCGGCGCCGGAGCTGCCCTGCGCGGTGCGCCACCGTCGGACGACCGCGATGTCGCGCGGGTTCTCACCGAAGCCGAGCGTCTGCTCGGGCCGAGACACTACCTCGATGCCCGGCAGCGTTCTCGCACTTCATCAGGTGCTGCAACTAGCCGGTGAGTGATGGTGGGCAGACGGTGAGCGTTCGGTGAGCGCCGACGCCGACGCTTGCCATATGACAACGACACAGCGTCTCGCCAATAAGACAGTCTTGATCTCCGGCGCCAGCGTAGCGGGCCCGGCCCTCGCCTACTGGCTGCACCGATACGGGTTCACCGTCACCGTCGTCGAGCAAGCTCCTGCTCTTCGGGACGGCGGCTACAAGGTCGACCTGCGTGGTGTCGCGATGAATGTCATCGAGCGGATGGGTCTGCTGCCCGAGATCCGGAAAGCGAGCACCCAGATGCGCGGCGGCGCATGGGTGAACAGGGCGGGTAAGGCGCTCGCGACGCTCGGCCCCGATCTGATCGGCATGCGCGCCCCAGGCGACGAGGAAGTACTGCGCGGTGATCTCGCTCGAATCATGTTCGACGCGAGTAAGAGTGGGGTCGAGTATCTGTTCGGGGACTCGATCACCGATATCGCCCAGGTGCCGCACGGGGTGCACGTGAGCTTCGAACATGCCCCGGCGCGGGTGTTCGATTTGGTTGTCGGCGCCGACGGATTGCATTCGACCGTGCGGCGCCAGGTGCTCGGGCCCGAAACCGAGTTCGTCCGCCACACCGGGATGCACGCATGCGTATTCAGCGTACCCAATCACCTCGATCTGGACCGTTGGGAACTCATCTATCCCACACCGGGCAGAGTGGTGCAGGTCTACAGCACCCAGCAGTCCGCCGCCAAGGCCCAATTCGTCTTTCCGACACCGAAAACCCTGCCCGACCGCCGGGATGTCGCCGGGCAGCAGCGCCTGGTCACCGATACGTTCGCCGACGGTGGGTGGGAGACCGCGACACTGCTTCAGGCGATGCCCCACTCCCCCGACTTCTATTTCGACTCGGTCAGTCAAGTCCGCCTCGACCGGTGGTCGCTGGGGCGCATTGCCTTGGTCGGCGACGCCGCCTACAGCCCGTCGCCATTGTCCGGCCAGGGCACCAGCCTTGCCATTGTCGGTGCATATGTCCTTGCGGGGGAACTGAAGTCGGCCGGAGGCGACCACCACGTCGCTTTCCCGAGGTACCAGGAAAGGATGCGCGACTATGTCGAGCTGAACCTGACCCTCGGTTGGAACAACGCCGGCCAGATGGTGGCGGGCAGCAAAAGCGCCATTCGGATGCAGACCATCATGATGCGCATGCTGCGCTACCTGCCGTGGAAGGACCTCGCACTGCGCCCGATCATGAAGCCGCTCAACCACGCTGCCAACGCCATCACCCTCGAGGACTACTGAACCGAACGTCGCAGGTCAAGCGATATATGGGCGCTCGGACCTGGCCGATTGAAGCGCTTCTCCGAACCAGACGAGTTGGTCGAGCAGCTTGGTAGCGGCGGCCTTGCTCGGCGCGGGGTCGACCGGCTGGCCGACGGAATCGAATTGCTGTGCGGCGCCGTGGAAGCTGACGGCGTCACGCACGGTGACCGCGTGCAACTCTGTGAAGACCTGCTTCAGGTGTTCGACAGCACGCAATCCGCCCGAAATGCCACCGTAGGACACAAATCCGATCGGTTTCGCCTGCCACTGGGTGAAATGCCAGTCGATCGCGCTCTTCAGTGGCGCGGGATAGCTGTGGTTGTACTCCGGTGTCACCACAACGAACGCGTCCGCTTTCGCGAGGCGGGCACCCGTTTCCACCAAGGCCTGCGCGCCCCGCTCATCCATGTCTTCGGACATGTGCGGCGGCAGCTGCGCGTCTGCGAGGTCGATGAGGTCGATACTGAGCTCTTGGCGCTGAGCGGCGAGTTCGACGAACCACTTGGCGACGGTCGGGCCGAATCGCCCGGAGCGGGTACTTCCGACGATGACGGCGAGCTGAAGCGGACTAACTGTTGGGGTCATGCACGAAGCATCGAACATCAACGAAGCTTGAGGTCAAATCGGCATGTGCAACAGCTCTCGAACACCACCCACCACCCCACGCAGCCGAGGCGAATCCGGCGCGCTCAGCGCCTGGTGAGCGGTGGGCGCAGGCCGAGGTGATGGCGGAGTGTCGTTCCGGTGTATCCGGTGCGGTAGGAACCGCGTTCCTGGAGTTCGGGAACCAACCAGTCGACGATCTCGTCGAGGCCGGTCGGCACTAGGTACGGCGAGATGTTGAAGCCGTGGGTCGCGCCGTGCCTGACCCAGCGAGTGAGTTCGTCGGCAACCTGGCCGGGCGTGCCCTGGAATCCGGATCGCTGCGAGGTTTCGATCGCCACCTGCCGCAGCGACAGGTTCTTCGCTTCGGCCAGTGCCCGCCACTGCCTGGCAATCGACACCGGGTCCTGGCCATCACGCTGTGCGCCACGGGCTCCCGAGATCACCGTCGGCACCGGGTCCTCCGCGGGCAGCGGACCGTCCGGATCGAGATCGGAGAGGTCGCGCCCCCACACCTGTCCGACCAACGACAGTGCGGTCTGGCCGGTGAACTGACTCTCCAGCACCCAGCGGGCCTTCTCTTCGACCTCGGATTCCCGCTCCGCCAACACAATCTGAGTGCCGGGCAGGATCTTGATGTCGTCGTCGGGGCGTCCGACGGCGCGCAGTCTTGCCCGGATATCGTCGGCGAACGCGAGCGCCGCATCGAAATGCGTTCCGTGCCTGGAAAAGATGACATCGGCGTTCGCAGCGGCGAACTCGCGACCGGCGGGTGAATCGCCGGCTTGGAAGATGACCGGATGCCCCTGCGCGGAGCGCGGCAGTGTCGGGGTGATCGAGACCTGGAAGTGTTCGTTGTCGCGTATCACAGTGCGCACCGCGCCCGGTTCCAGCCAGGTGGCGCTGTCGCGTGCGGTAGCAATGGCGTTGTCCGGCCAGGCATCCCACAGCTCGCGGGCGATCCGGATGAATTCGCCCGCGCGCTCGTAGCGCTGGGCGTGGTCGAGGTATCCGCCACGCCGGAAGTTCTCGCCCGTCCAAGCATTGTCGGTGGTGACGGCGTTCCAGCCGGCGCGTCCGCCCGAGAGCAAATCCAGTCCGGCAAGGCGGCGCGCGAGGTCCGCCGGTTCGTTGTAGGTGGTGTTCTGCGTCGCGACCAGTCCGATGTGGCTGGTGATCCCGGCCAGCGCCGCGAGTTGGGCGATCGCGTCGGGACGGCCCGCGATGTCCAGGTCGAGAATCTTGCCGTTCTGCTCGCGCAGGCGCAGACCCTCGCCCAAGAAGAAGGCGTCGAAGAGTCCCCGTTCAGCGGTGGCGATGATGCGCCGGAAGGTCTCGAAGTCGATCTGGGACCCGCTGGCGGGGTCCGACCAGATGGTGGAGTGGTTGACGCCCTGGAAGAAGACGCCGAAATGCACCTGCGCGTCGGGGAACGGAACGTCGGTCATCAGTGCTGATCCTTCGCGTATCGATTGTCCGGCCGGGCAAGTCCGAGGTTGGCGCGCAGTGTCGAACCGGGCACGGGACGGTGGGCGAGGCCGGATCGGAACAGAGCGGGCAAAACGAAGCGGGCGAGCACCGGCAGGTCCTCATCGATGACCGCCAGGTGCAGGCGCACACCGTCAGCGTGGTTGGCGAGTTCGGTCAGCAGCGCGACCAGATCCTTCGATGTGCCCGAGAACCGCAGGCGGGTAGTATGTTTCACGGCGGCATAGCGGTCCAGATCGGCGAGCCGCTGCGCCGCCGACACCTGCGGAAGGTCGAGGGCGACATCGAGTTCCACCAAAGCCAGCGCACCGGACTCACGAGCCCGATCGGCCGCCGTGAGGGTCTGGGCTAGATCCACACCCGACACCAGTGCTACATCCGCTTGCCCGGGTTCGGCTGCGCCGTCGGCGAAGACGACCACTTGACCCTGCGGCGGGCGTGGCACAATCGCGGGACCCTTCACCGAGAAGCTCTCGCCGACGAAGTCGGCGTAGTGCAGCTTGTCGCGGTCGAGGAACTTGCCTGTCGCATAGTCATGGATGACCGCGTCGTCTTCCCAGGAATCCCACAGTCGGCGCGCGACCTCGATCGAATCACGGTGTTCCTGAGCAAGTTCCGCCTCGGTGGTGCGGGCCGGTCGGCCCCAGGTCGTCGCCGCGGCGGGATCGGCGATCGTTGTCGCGATCCAGCCGCCGCGACCGCGCGAGGTGTAGTCGAGGGTGGCCAGTTGCGAAGAGGTGTGGAACGGCTCCGCGTACGTGGTCGCCACCGCGGGAACGAGGCCGAGGGTGCTGGTCGTCGCCGCAACGAAAGAGGCACGGGTCACGGCATCGATCCGCCCCGCGGGTTGATCGCTCGGCACCAGGATCGAATCGTCGAAGGTCGCCAGCGTGAAGCCGGCATTCTCGACCGCGGCCACACGCGACTGCACCGTGCGGCCGGTCAGGAATCGATCGGGTTCGTGCGTGGCCCGGCGCCATGCGGCCGGGTGGTAGCCCTCGCCGTCCACTTCGACACCCAACGCGAAGACTCTTCCACCGTTGCTCACCGCCATGGGTATGACGATCGTCAAACTTGTCCGACACCGCCATGTTTTGCGTCGCAGTGATCGCAACCCTCGGCGACCGCACCGGGCCGGCGCGCACCCGGCGGCGAAATTCGATCGCGGTGGGGCCCGGCCGGTGCGACCCACGTGGTGCTGCGCCCCGGCTCCCTCGACGCACGCAACCTGTTGGCCGCGATAGCCGACGCGCTCCTGCCTGCGCCGCACACCGTGCCGACACCGTAGTCGTCGCCACACAGGAACCCAGATCGGTAGCGCGGCTACCCGACCGGCGAAAACGCCACCGACTTCGCAATGATCATCGACGCGTAGCCACTGACGCCTGCCCGCCGCAGCAGCGCGATGACGTGTCGAAATTATTAATACCGAACGGTATTCGAGTACTCGCAGTGACGGAAACCGAAAGGTATTGATACCGAATGGTATTCGATCGCTTTTATCCAGCCGGATACCGAAAGGTATTGATACCGAGAGGTATTCTTACGCCATTTCCGGGGGAAATGCTCGCCCGATCGGAATTCTCCTGACATTTGCTGTACATCACTCGTGACGGTGTGTAGCGTCTGGAATCCTGAAACCCTCACAGGACAGGACAGGCCAGGGGCGCGTGATCGGAATCGACGGCTGTGTGCAACGCATTATGAACATTCCCGGTGCGCGCAGCGTGACGCTTGTGGACGCGAGCGGCCTGGCGATCGCCGCAAGCGGCAGGCATGCTCTGGTGGACGAGCACGAAGACGCCGCGGCCACCGCCGACGTTCTCCGAGCGGTGCTCGACTGCCCGGCGCTCGCCACCGGCAGTGACGACGCCATCACCGAGCTCATTGTGTGCGGTACCCGCGGATATCACCTGTTGAATCTGGTGAACGGCGACTTCGACGATCGACTCTTCGTGCACGTGCTATTCGACGACGACACCGGAAATCTCGGGATGGCGCGATTTCAGCTCCAGGGCATTCTCGCCGAATTGGCAGCGGACGGTCATGCGCGTTGAGCTCGCGGTCGACCTACATCGGCTCGAACAGGAAAGGCGCACCGGGATGTTGGAAACTCTGGCGTTGCTACCGGAGTCCGAGCCGTGTCCTGCGGAGCTGGCGTGACCGCGCGCAAGAAACTGTTCGGCGAACTGATGGGAAGGTGGACCAAGGTGGCGATGGCAGAACCCGAACCGAACGCGATGGTGCTCGCGGAACTGCAAGCGCTACGCGATCGCGTCCCGCGGCTGACCGGCTCGCTGGTCGCATCCAGTGACGGCCTGCTCGTCGCCCACGACCTGCCGCCGCACATCGAGCCCGACACGATGGCCGCGATGGCCGCCGCACAACTGTCGTTGTCGCACCGGTTGGCCACCACCGCGCACGGCGGCGGCTTCCACGAGGTCGTGGTGCGCGGCACCGACGGGCATGTGGTGATCTACGCGGCGGGTTGGACCTCGCTGACGGTGCTGGCGGGCCCCGAGGTGAATGTCGGCAGGCTCCATCTGGAGTCGCGCCCGGTGGCCCGCGCGATCGCCGACCAGCTGACGGCGACGTCGAACGAACTCGGCAAAGACAACTAACATCGATTGAAAGGAACAGACATGTCCAACATGGATCTTGCGCTCAAGGACATGATGGTGATCGACGGCGCGATCGGCGCCGCCGTCGTCGACTACAACAGCGGCATGGCGCTCGGCATGGTCAGCAGTTCCAAGGCTCTGGATCTGCAGGTCGCGGCAGCGGGCAATACCGAAGTGGTGCGCGCCAAGATGCGCACCATGGAACAGCTCGGGCTCAATGACGGTATCGAGGACATCCTCATCACCCTGTCCGGCCAGTACCACATCATCCGGCCGATGACCGGCCGGAAGTCCAAGGGCCTTTTCCTCTACCTCGCCATGGACCGGGGCCGGGCGAACCTCGCGATGGCCCGCCACCGCCTCAGGGGCATCGAGGAAGAACTCGACGTGTGATCGGCTCGCTTGCGGCTCCCTGGCTCGGGTCCGGGCGCCGCAAGCGCAACGCCGGCCTACTGTTCGGGCGCGCCGAACCAGCGAGTCACTGCGCTCGACAGCCCGTCGATCTCGGTCGAGTTCGCGGCCCACACCACATAGCCGTCGGGGCGGATGAGCATTGCCGCGAGAGAGCGCGATCGGGCGGGTTTCGCGGTGACGACTCGGACTCGGGAAGACCAGGGGGCCACCAGGTTTCGGAGTTCGGCGGAGTCGGCGAGGTCGAGCAGGATTGCGGTGCCGTCCACGAAATGGTCTTCGACGCGGCTGCCATCGGACAGTTCGAAGTCAGGGGCGGACGCTCCGGTGAGTTCGTGGCCGCCGCCGAGGTCGTAGCGGTGGCGAACGCCCGAAATGTTCTTGAAGACGGTCGTTGCCCCGTCGGTAGTGGCCAGTAGTTCGGTGAAGACGGCGCGCAGTGCCCGGCTTCGCTGGTCCAACCGCATCAATGCGACTTGCGCGCGGGTCCAATCCAGCACCCAGGCGCCGATAGGGTGCCGCTCGGCGGTGTAGGTGTCCAGCAGATTCACCGGCGCCCAGCCGTGCACGACGGCGGCGAGCTTCCATCCCAAGTTCACCGCGTCGCCGATGCCGAGGTTGAGCCCCTGGCCGCCGAACGGGGAATGCACGTGCGCGGCGTCGCCTGCCAGCAGCACCCGGCCCTGGCGGTAGTCGGTGACCTGCCGAGTGTTGTCGGTGAATCGGGTAGCCGAGTGCACCGCCGTGATTTCGACCGGCACGCCGGACACGGCGCGCAAACTTGCCTGCAGCTCGTCCGCCGTGATCGGTGCGTCGCGATCGGCGGGCGGCCCGTCCATCTCCACGGTGAGGAAACGACCCGGCGTCGGCCCGTACGCGTAGATGCCTGTGGGCGTCGTGCTCCAACCCGGCGCCAGTCCTTCCGCGCCCGCCATTTCCACAACCGCTTGATGCCCGGTGATCTCAGGATCGAGGCCGGGAAATTCGAATCCCGCCAGCTTGCGTACAAGGCTGCGGCCGCCGTCGCAACCCACCAGCCACGCCGTGCGAACCTCGGCATCGCCGAGCTGAACGACGACGGCATCAGCGTCGTCGGTGAAACCGGTCAACTCGACACCACGGCGAATCACCACACCGAGTTCTTCGGCACGCCGGGAGAGGATTGCTTCGATGCCCTGTTGCGGCACCAGAAACACCGCGGCGGCCGGACCGAGATCAGCGAGCTCCTCGTCGTCGTAGTCGATATCCTCGAGATCGAGGAACACCCCGGCGAAATGACCGGCGCCCGGCCGCTTACTCGTCGTCCCGATCACGGTGCCACCGTGCTGCGCCTGAAACTTCCGTACCACCGCCAGCGTCTGGTCCTGCCGCTCGACCAAGTCGGGCAGTAGGCCGCGCCGGGCGAGCGCTCGCGCCGTCGGTACATTGATCGCACCGGCCTTGAGCGTCATATCGGGTTCGTTCAGCCGTTCGACCACCAGCACATCGACTCCGGTCAGCCGCAATTCGCACGCCAGCATCAAGCCGACGGGCCCGGCTCCGGCAATCACCACATCGAATGTCTCGTCCATGAATCACACTGTGCCGAGACCTGATTGCGCCCACCTTGCGTCTTCTTGCGTACCGCTTGCGTCGAAATCGCCGGGGCCGTGCGACACAACGCTGCCGTCCTCGGGACCACACGCCGACGCTCGGATCACCGCATTGCCCGGCGTCGGCGGCGGCGGCGCGGTTGTCCCGGCACGGATTCTCGAACGACCGGTCATTGCTACTTTGGTCGTATGACCAGCGAATCGCCAGCGGTAGCACAGCGGCGCCGCGAACAGCTCCGCGACTTCCTGCGCACCCGCCGAGCGCGGCTCTCACCCGGTGATGTCGGTGTGGCGGCGGCGGGCAGGCGACGGACGCCGGGGCTGCGGCGCGAGGAGGTCGCCGTGCTGGCCGGAGTCGGCGTGTCCTGGTACACATGGCTCGAGCAGGGACGCGACATCAAAGTCTCGGCCGAAGTGCTCGACGCCATCGGCCGCGCATTGCGACTGACCGAGCCCGAGCGTACGCACCTGTATGTGCTGGCCGGGCTCAACCCGCCGATGAGTGGCGGGCAGCGGGATGCCGTGGTCACCCCGGAGCTGCGAGCGCTGCTCGATGCGTGGGCGCCACGGCCCGCGGTCCTGCGGGACCGGTATTGGAATCTGCTCGCGATCAACGACGCGGCGCATACGGCGCTCGGCTACGACGACGTCGACCACAACTGCCTTTTCACCTTCTTCACCAATGCTCGGCACCGCGCCATGCACCTGCACTGGGAGTCGGTCGCGCCCGATGTCGTCGCGGCGTTTCGCGCCGAAGCAGCGCGCGCGCCCGGCGACCCGGAGTTCGACAGGGTGGTCGACGAGCTCACCGCGATCAGCCCCGAGTTCGCCGAATTGTGGGCCCGCCACGACGTGGCAGGCCCTACCCAGGCCGTGAAGGCGGTGCACCACCCCGAGGTCGGCGACCTGATCTTCGACATGCTGCCCTTGGCGGTCGCCGATCACCCCGACTGGCACGTGGAGTTGTACAACCCGCGGCCGGGCACCGGAACCGAGGTTCGGCTCGAACGCCTGACGCGCGCCCGGCTCGCCGCCCCGGCCTGAGCACCCAGCCTGGTGGTGCCACACCCTGGATAACTGCACACTGTTTGTCCTGCGCGGCGTTGGGGAGGCTGATTGCCATGACGCACAGCAACTCCCGTTTCGGCAACAAGATCGCACTCATCACGGGCGGCAGCAGCGGCATGGGGCTCGCCACCGCACGCCGGTTGCTCGCCGAAGGCGCACAGGTGGTCATCACCGGGCGCGACAAGGTGAAGCTCGACACCGCGGTCGACGAGCTGGACGGCGGGGACCGCGTCCTCGCCATTCGCGGAGACGTGGCGAACCTCGCCGATCTCGACGCCATGACGACCACGATCCGCGAACGCTACCGGCGGCTGGATGTGGTCTTCGCCAATGCGGGCGTCGGCGCGTTCCAGCCGCACAGCGAGATCACCGAGGCCGAATTCGATCGGGCCGTCGGCGTCAACGTCAAAGGCGTGTTCTTCACTATCCAGCGGACCGTTCCGCTGCTGCCCGAGCACGCGGCGATCGTCATCAATGCCTCGTGGACACTGCACCGCGGCCTGGCCAATGCGTCCCTCTACTCGGCGACCAAAGCGGCGGTGCATAATCTGGCGCACACGCTCGCGGCCGAGTTGGGGCCCAAGGGAATCCGGGTCAATTCCGTCAGCCCCGGCTACATCGAAACCCCGATGTTCCACGACAACGTCTCCGCGGCGGTGGCCGCCGCCGTGGTCGCCGAGGTGGCCGCCGGTCGCATCGGCACCGCCGAAGATGTCGCCGACGCGGTCGCCTTCCTCGCTTCCGATGCAGCGTCCTACATCAATGGACAGGACCTCATCATCGACGGCGGCCTGGTCGCGGCCGTCGGCGGGCCGAGGACCTAGCCGGATCGCTCCACCGGGCGCGGCAATGCTCGCGCTGCGGCTATCTACGACACGACTACTCCGGGAGAATCCATGACCGCCTTCATTGTTCAGCGCAACGGCCGGGCAGCGACCGTCGAAGAGTTGGCGCCACTCGCCTTCGCGGGCTACGCCCACTTCACGGCAATGCAGGTGCGCGACGGCCGGATCCGGGGCCTCGACCTGCATCTGGAGCGGCTGCGGGTGGCTTCGGTGGAATTGTTCGGCCAGGCCTTACCCGACGATCGGGTCCGGTCCTACTTACGGACGGCATTGGCGGCGAGCCCGCCCGACGTCTCGCTGACAGCCACGATGTACTCCCCCGCGGGCGAATTCACCACGACCGGAATCGATGTCGAGCCCGACGTGCTGGTCCGCACCGGCCCGGCGGCTGCTGGTCCGCAGGGCCCGTTGGCGCTGGCGACGGTCGAATACGAACGGGTCCTGCCCGCGGTGAAACATGTCGGCGAAGTCGCCAAGACGTACTTCCTGCGCAACGCCGTCGGGCATGGCCTCGACGACGCGGCCTTCGTCGACCGCAAGGGCAGGCTCAGCGAGGCCTCGATCTGGAATCTGGCTTTCTGGGACGGCACGGCGGTGGTGTGGCCCGTCGCGGCGATGCTGGGCGGGACCACCATGGGCGTCGTGCGCAGGCAGCTCGATCGCCTGGGCATTCCGCAGCGCGACCGGGAGATCACGCCCGCCGACCTGCCCACGCTGACCGGCGCGGTGGTCATGAACTCATGGACCCCGGGCATCGCGGTATACCGCATCGGCAGTGCCGCTGTGCCCGAGGCACCGGCGTTCGTGGATCTACTGCACAAGGCCTACCACGCCGAACCACTCACTGCGCCATAGCGGCTGCGAAGTGCCTCAGCCTGCGTCCACCACCAATGCCGTGGCGTTGTCGGTTCCGCCGGATCGCAAAGCATTGTCCACCAACGCTTCCGCGGCGCTCCCCGCTGTCGGCACGCCGGCGAGTATCGCCTTGATGTCGGTCATCTCCAGACGCTTGTGCACACCATCGGTGCTCAGCAACAGCCTGCCTCTGCTCGACCCGGTGGCGGCGTGCCCGACGGCCGCCGGGCACACGGTGCGCGCCGAAGTGGTGACGAGGTGATGCAGCCGTGGCGCCGCGCGCAGTCCTCTGGCACGAAAAAGCTCGGCGACAGTGTGATCCGTCGTGATCTGGTGCAGCATCCGGCCGTTCCACCGGTACGCGCGACAGTCGCCGACCCACGCTATATCGCAGGGACCGTTGGGCTGACCGGTTGCAAGCACGGCGACGACAAGCACACTGTCGGCGCCCTCCTGCGGAAACTCGTGCAACAATTTCTGCTGGGCGCCGAGGATTCCCGCAATCGCCCCGCTGCGCGCGCCCACCCGCGCCGCGATATTGGCGACGGTGCGCGCCGCTCGCGCCGCGAGCAGGTGATCACCGACACCATCGGCGACGACGAAAGCAGTGCGTCCCACTGTCGAATCGGTATAGGTGGCCGCGGCATCGGCGTTGATCGACCGCGGGCCGCGTCTGCTCACCGACTCCCCCGCGAGACCGGTGAGCAACACCGGCTCGCGAGGAATGATGGCGGTCGTCACTGCTGTGTGCACGGCCTGACCTCCTCGGACTGCACCCTGCCAGTGCTGCCGATCAGCACCGCCTCAGTCAACCGCACCTTTTTGAGGACAGCACCAGAATCACCCGTGCAGTTCCTGTGAATGTGGCGACCGCCCGCAGCTGAGCAGGCGCGCCCGCAACTGCTCGAGCACCGGCTCCCCGAGCCCGACCTGCTCGATGAGATATCGGCGCGCTGATCCGTAGGCAGCGGTGAGGTCGTCGAGCACAAGGCGCATCACCTCGGCAGGCGCCCGGCCATAGCTCGGCCAGGTGAGCACCCGATGCGGGTACGCGGCTCGCCAGTCCGCGGTGAGCCGCGCCGTCGCCAGCTCCGTCAGCGCGAAGTCGGCGAGAATCTGGTCCTCGGACACGTCGAGCGCGGTCAGCACCAGCGCCGCGATCAGCCCGGTGCGGTCTTTACCCGAGGCGCAGTGAAAGACCACCGGCCCGTCGGTGCCGGCAATCAACTCGATCACCTGGCCGATCTCCGCGACTCCGTCGGCGGCGACCTCCGCGAACCGGTCGGCGAGAAACCGCCACGGATCTACATTCGGGTCGACATCGGCCTGGTCATAGGGCCGATGCTCGATGCTGCAGTTCGCGTAGACGAACCGCTCCCGCTCCGGCACCGCGCCGCCCGCCTCGACCTCCCACGGATATCGCAGGTCGATGACCGTTCGAATACCCAAGTCCAGGAAGCGATCCCAATCCGCATCGCGCAGCTTCCCCAACGAATCGGACCGATACAACCGCCCCCAGACAACCGCACGTCCGTCACCGGCCCGATAACCACCCAGATCACGGAAATTGTGCAATCGCTCGAACTCGATGTGCCGCTTCATGTTCCTGTCTTACTCGATACGCGAGCAAGGGCGGAGTGTCCGCCGGCGCATTCGACCCGATGCGACCGCTCAGTGCCCCGGGAGCACGCAGACAGCGTCGAGGCCGAGGACGTGGTTGAGGCGGCCGAAAGCCAGCCATGAGCCGATGCTCATGCTCAGTTCCACGATTTCGGTCTGGGTGTAGTGCGCGGTCATGCGGTCCCAGAACTCTTGGTCCAGGTTGTGGTGGTCGAGGGCGTAGCGTTCGGCGTATTCGGCCGACAGGCGGGTGCGCTCGTCGAAGGCATCGGTGGTGCGCCAGTTGGTCACCGCGTCGGCGAAGCCCTCTTCGACCTTTGTGCCCTCACGTTCGGTGCGCCAGTCCAGGCAGAAGATGCACCCGTTGATCTGGGCGATGCGCAGCCGTGCGGCCTCGAATTCGCGCAGGCCGAGAGTGGTGTGCGAGTAGACCGACAGGGAGAAGTTCGATGCCGCGAGGCCGATGCCGGGAACCATTTCGCCCCAGACGTAGCCGATGGGATCTTTGCCTTCGGGGATGTCGATGTTCATGAGTGTTTCCTTCCGAGCTTGCCGACCGCGGGACGCAGTGGCACATCGAGTGCGTCGTAGAGACCTGGTCCGGCGTCGGCCAGCCAGTCGATGGCGTTGACCAATCTGCCTACGGCAGTGGCGTTTCCGCCTGCTGAGCGGTTGCCGTCCTCGTCGCCGGCCTCGATGGTGACCTCGATGCGGGGGTGGCCTTCGATGATCACGCGGTGTGCGCCCGCCCCGTCGGGTGGTGTCGGCCAGTCCGGCGCGCAGGAGGGATGGATGCGGGTGACGTGCTCGATGACGATGCGCGGCTCCCCTTCGACAATGCCCTGCACCTCGAACCGCACCGCGCCCTGCGTGCCCGCGTCGAATTCGCCCATGGTCGTTGTGGTGACGGTGGATTCGAGGGCTCGTCGGTCCAGCGTTTCACGGATCTCGTCGAGTTCGACACCGAGCGCCCGCGCCATCAATCGAATCTGCCCGCCCCACACCATTGTCGGGATGCCAGGCGCGGTCATCGGCGGCTGGTAGTCCATCGGCTGACCCATCCCGACCAGGTATCGGACCGAATCGGGCTGGTTGTAGGTCGAGTAGTCGAAGATCTCCTGGCAGCGGATCACCTCGACGCTGTGGCCGAGGCCGCTGAGCAACAGCGGCAGCACGTCGTTGCCCCAGCCGGGGTCCACCCCGGAAACGAAGAGCGATCCACCGCCCTCCGCGATCGCGGCCAGCACCTGGTCGCGAAGTTCCGGTGGCGCGTTGTGCGGATCGTAGAGCGCATACAGCGCGGGCGTGACGACAACGGCACCGGCACGCAGGGCCCCGATGATGTCGGCGAGCGCGTCATCGGGCCGGATATCTCCCGACGCCGCGTAGACGACCGCGCGCGGTCGCGCGGCCAGCATCGCATCGACGTCAGCCGACGCCGCGACACCTATCTCGTAGTCGAGCCCGGCCAGTGTGCCCGCATCGCGGCCCACCTTCTCCGGGTTGTGCACGAGCACACCCGTCAGTTCCAGCTCGGGATGGGCCTCGACGGCACGGATGGCCGATCGGCCGACATTGCCCGTGCCCCAGACGATCGTGGGGATCATCGACCGAGACTAGCAAGCGCTTGGTTCGGTGTCCGGGATATGCGCAATGTCGAAGTGCGGCCGGGCAATTCGCGCCGAGCAGTCAGGACGTGGCGTTGTACCTGGCCAAATATTCGGCGAGGCGCCGCAGATCGTCGTCGTCCCACCCGAGGAAGCGCTCGGTGAACGCGTCCCGGCGCCGCTGTTCGGCCTCGCCCGCGATGCGACGACCCTCCGGCGTCGGGCGCAGGTGATAGCTGCGCCGATTGTCGGGGTCGACCTCGCGGGTGAGATACCCGAGCCGTTCCAGTGCACCGACCTGCCTGCTCACCGTGGATTTGTCCAGCAGAAAGTGATCGGCGACGTCAGCGGCCTGGCAGCCGTCCCGCTCGATGATCACGTCGAGGATGCTGAAGGCGACCAGCGACAGCTCGGGATGCAGCTCGGCCGCCTTGCCGCGGGCTCGACGCGCGAACGCGGTGAGCTCGCGCTGAATGGTCTGGATCGCCGCCGCGCGGGAGGTCTCTCGCATGGTTGTATGATACAACAATAATAGTTGTATTTACCAACCATCTGGAGTCGACCCATGGTTTCACACCAACTTCGGCATGTCGCCCTGCACCTGCTCACCCCGCTGCTGATGTGCCTCGGCATGGCGCTGGCCTATCTCGGCGCGTTCCACCAGCCGGCGCCGAACCACCTGAAGGTTGCCGTCGTCGGCACCGCGCCGCAGCAGAAAGTGCTCGCGCAGACGATGAAGGACAGGGCGGGCGACGCCCTCGAAGTCGTGACCTTACCCAGCCGGGCGGACGCCATTACCCAGTTGCGCGAGCGCACGTTGGCGGGCGCGTACATCCCCGATGCGCAGCATCCCGAATTAGTCGTGGCGAAGGCCGGGTCCGACACCACCGCCATGGCCGTGGAACTCGTTTTCGACCAGGTCGCCGGGCAACAGGGCGTGCCGTTGACCGTTACCGACGTCGCGCCGCCCGCCGACGGCGACCCCACCGCACAGGGAATCTTCTTCCTGCTGGTGGCATTGAGCGTCGGCGCGTACGGCAGCGTCGCGGCCATCGGCGCAGCCGGTACCGGGTTGCGGATCGGCGTGCGGGCGCTCGTCGGCGTGGCGACCTCGTTGATAGTGAGCATTATCGGAATCACCGTCGCCGGACCGATATTCCATGTGGTCGACCACGACTACGCCGCAATCTGGGCGTTGTCGTGGCTCTACTGCGCGGGCATCGCCCTGGTCGGCATCGGACTGCACACCTTCCTGAAGCGCTGGACCACACTGGTCCTGATGATCCTGTTCGTCATGCTCAACTTCACGACCTCCGGCGGCATCTATCGCCCGGAACTCCAGAGCGGATTCTTCGGTGCGCTGCACAGCTTCTGGAACGGCGCGGGTTTCGTCGAGGGCGCACGCAGCCTGCTCTACTTCGACGGCGGCGCCGGCTTCGACGGACGCCTGGTGAGCCTGTTCCTATGGCTGGCCGTCGGCGCGGCGCTTCTGGTCGCGGCAAGCCGCCACGAGAAGCGCTGGTCTCCGATCGTCGCACAAGCCGACCCGACAACCGTTCGACACGAGGCCGAAGAAGAGATGGAGGAGGCGGTCGGTGTCTGATCGACGATCCCGCGGCACCTGTCGACATCGGCACGGTATGCTGTTGTGCATCGGCTGCCGAATGTGTTGAGTAGGCTCGCCACCGGGGCCCTCTCCCTTCCTTCGCAACAGACAAAGTATCTGTAACTACAAGTAACAGATACGTGCACTCTCCCAGCCCGACCCCTTCCATCAATGCGGGGCACGATCAGCACCCACGATCCCCCGGCGGTGCGTTTCGGATTGCATCAGTCCCGAATCGGTCATGCATCCACCGTGCCGCGACCGGGTTGATCGCCGGTCCGCTGTCGTGCTAATCATGAACCGTGCCGCGTGGTGCCGCCGAGTGGACGGCGATCGCCATGGAGGCACCGTGATCGAGGAGACCGCCATGCGTCCACATTCGCGTCCGCAGTGACGCCGAGCCGCGCCTTCAGCGCCGGCCATATCGCATAACGGAGCCCGCTTTTCGGGCCATACACCGCCGGTCGACCGCGACCGGTCGGATTCTCCTCGATCGAAGGACTTCCCATGCCTGACAACGTTCCCGCGCCCCGAAACAAACCGGTCGGTCGACCGAGTCCGCGCCCTCGGGCGTGAACTCACCGAGGTACACCACGACCTGCGCACCGAACTGCGCCGTGTCCGTGGCGAATTCGACCGCTACCTCGCGGGCGAGGAGGTACCGCCCACGCAACTTCGCACACACTGCACAGCCTTCTGTACGGCCTTGACGCAACACCACACCAGCGAGGACACCACGGCCTTCCCCGTCCTTGGCAACCAATTCCCGGAACTGGCACCGGTGCTCGCCGAGCTCAGCGCCGACCATCACCTCGTCGCGAACATCCTGCGCAGGCTGCAACAGCTCCTCGCCGAGATTGGACCGGACAATGCGGACACCGCCAAGCGCGAACTCGACGGCCTCGCCGCGATCCTCGAATCCCACTTCCAGTGGGAAGAGCGCCGACTCGTCGAGGCGTTCGATGCGCTCGAAATTGCTGCCGTGACGGGCGAACAGCTCTTCGGCGTAACGGTATGCGCCCCAGCGGAGGATTGAGCCGCGGGCCTTCTGGCCCGCCGAGTACGGTATACCCCGCCACACCGCACAGGACGGGGGCGACAACCATCGGCGGAAAGGCGGGGCGCGAATGACTGAGCCGTATTCACAGTGGCATGCGCGGAATTCGGCCGACAACCTACCGCTGGCCGCCCGCTACCAGTCCGCCGATCCGATCCGCTGGAGCGGCAGCATGGTCTATCCCATGTACACCGAGCAGGTCGGACCCGCACCCATCTGGGTCAGCATGACACTGCTGTCGGCGGCACCACCGGCCGGACTGCGCGGGCACGGGATCGGTCTGTCGATGACCGATGGCCATATCCGCCTCGCGGGCAGGCAACTCGGCGGCGTCGATGTGTGGAGTGATGCTCTCGCCTCGGGCATCACCTTCGAACTGTTTCCCAACAACCCCGGCGCCCTGTTCAGTCTGACGCCGGTCTGGGTCGACCCCTTCGGAATCGAACAGTCGTACTCTGGCAATTACGGCATGCTGATCGAACAACCGCCGAGCGGCCGACTCGTGCTGTGGTGCAGCGTCGGCGAAGGCCCGCCGAATTTCGCCAACCTCGTGGTCGAGATAGAGACGACACTGGCCGACACCGTGGTCCCCGAAACCACCGCCGCGCAGCGACCGCCGACCCACAGCTCGCCCACGCGCAACCCGCTCCCGCAGCACCCACCCGTACCCGATCCGCTCCCGCAGAGCCCATTGCCCTCGAGCTCCCCACACAACCCACCGCCGCAAGACCCTCTGCCGCATAACCCACCTCAACACGACCCGCGCCTGCAGAACCCGTCCCAGCACGACGCGCCCCTGCAGAACCCCCTCTCACAGAACCCGCCCCAGCACAGCGCCCCATACAACCCGCCCCCGCAGGACCCGCCCCGGCACGACGTCCGCTTGCAGAACCCTCTCCCACAGAACCCTCCCCAGCACGACGCGCGCCTGCAGAACCCGCCCGAGCACGACGCGCCCCTGCAGAACCCCCTCTCACAGAACCCGCCCCAGCACAGCGCTCCACAGAACCCACTCCCGCAAAGCCCCCCGCACGACCCAGCCCGGCACGATCCCCTCCCGACGGGCCCACTCGTGCAGAACCCATCCCAGCACGTCCCGCCTCAGCAGGACTTCCTTCCTCAGAACCCGTTCGTGCAGAACCCATCCCAGCAGGAGCCACCTCAGCAGGATCTCCTTCCCCAGAACCCATCCCAGCACGAGCCGCCCCGGCAGACCGCGCTTCCCCAGTACTCACCCCCGCAAGGCACACCTCTGCACGCGCCATCCCTGACCAGCCCGGCCGCGCAAGGTTCACCCCCGCAAACCCCATCCATTCCAAGCTCTGCCGCGCAAACCGCGCCCATTCCGGTCACAACCGCGCCCGCGCCCATTCCGGTTACAACCGCGCCCGCGCCCATTCCGGTCACAACCGCGCCCGAACCCCGATATCGCAGCGCCCTCTACGATCTCGGCGTCGCCATGTACAGCCGCGGCGAGGAGGACGGGGCGTGCAGCCTATGGGCGCAGGCAGCCGAAGCAGGCCACGCCGGTGCGGCCTACGACCTCGGCGTTGTCCGTTTTCGCGTCGGCGACCTCGCCGGGGCCGAACACTGGTGGCGTACGGCCGCCGATCGCCGCGAGTCCCGCGCGATGATCGGACTCGCCGAACTACTGGAACGCCAGGGCAATTCGTCAGAGGCCAGAGTCTGGCGCGCGTGCGCCACCGAGGAGCACACGGCCGAGAACGATCATTCGGTCAGCTCCGGCTGAGCCATCCGCAATTCGTGGCGCGCCGCCATCAAGGCGAACCCGAGCAGATTCGATCCGCGCCAATGCGCTGGGTTCTCGGCCCGTGGATCGTCGGCGGCCAACCCGATACCCCAGATCCGGTCCACCGGACTGGCTTCCACCAGCACGCGGTCCCCTGTACCGAGCAGATACTGCTTCAGCTCCTCGTGCTGCCCGAACTTCGCGATGCTGCCGGCCACTACAATATCGAAACGTTGTGCATCCCAGATGATGTCGTTGAATCCACGCACTTGCCTGCCCAGCTCCTTCGCCTGCTTCGGATGCTCCGCCGCGACAACCCGCTCAGCAGTATCGGTGTCGCCGAACAACTTCGCCTTGCCCCACATCATGTAATGCTCGGCGGTGGCGAAGGTGAGTCCGTCGACCTGGAACGGCGCAGGCCACCACTGACTGAAACAGCCGGGCCCGACACTGCCGTCCTGCTGCGGCTGATGCCCCCAGAACCGCACGTATTTCACCCGCCCTGCACCCTCGACATAGCTGATCAACTCCGTAACCGACCGCACGCGCATGCCCGACAGTGTGCCCGAACAGCATCGCTGCCGCAGGTCGGATTCTCGGTCACCGATGGGCAACGCCGCCGCCCGCATACATTGGGCCGATTATTCATTCGCGCACCGAGACACGGTGTCGTAAGTTGGCCGACATGGGAACACTCGGCATGAGCGGAGCGTGCGCGGCCGGCGTGCACTACATGCGGCTGCGCGCGGAGGCCTGGGCTCTGCCAGCGCATCGCACTGCTCCGGTTCCCCGTCACCGCTGATCGGGGCCTGCCCGCACGGTCGATAGCGACCGGTACTGCACTGTGACCTGGCATGGGTCCGGGCGAATCACACCTTCCTGATTCGACCACTCCGTTCGGAGGACACCCATGTCCCGCAACCGTTCTCTTACGCGTGCCCGCGACACGCACACCCGTTCCGGCAGCACCCGCAAACGGCTGTCGCAGAACTTCCTCACCGAGGTCGACACCGCACGCATGCTCGTGGCATCCGCACATATCGGGCCCACCGATCTAGTCGTCGAAATAGGTCCCGGCGACGGGATGCTGACTCGGCAACTACTCGGCAGCACCGGTCGGGTGCTCGCCTACGAGAAGGACCGCCACTTTGCGGACCGCCTGCGCATCAGGTATGCGGACAACGACCGCATCCGCTGCGTCCACGCCGACTTCCGTGATATGCGCGCGCCGTCCGAGCCGTTCATGGTGGTTGCGAATATCCCGTTCGCCAGTAGCACCGACATCGTCCGCTGGTGCCTCTCGGCCCAGTGGCTGACCTCCGCGACATTGCTGACCCAACGCGAGTTCGCACGCAAGCATTCCGGCGACTACGGGCGGTGGACAAAGCTCACCATCACCCATTGGCCAACAGCGACAATCGAATTGGGAGCCACCGTCGATCGCCGAAAGTTCCGTCCCGTCCCTGGCGTCGATGCGGCGGTGCTGCGGCTCGTCAGGCGGCAGCAACCGCTGCTCACGCCGGAAGCGATGGCGGATTACCGCCGTGTGGTCGAGCTCGGCTTCGCCGGTGCCGGTGGTTCCTTTGCCTCGTCCCTACGGCGCGCGTTCCCGACCAGAATCGTGCGCACGGCGTGCGCAAACGCTGGAATAGCCGACGATCTGCCGGTGGGTTTCGTACCGCCGGACAGCTGGCTCGCTGTGTACCGGGCATTGAGGTAGCAATCTCCCTGCTCAACAGTCCGCCGATGTGGCGGAGCGGGGATACGATGCGCAGATGGCGCACCCCGCTCCGCCGGTACCGGGGGCGACGGTCACCCCGGACCGATCGCCGAATAGTTCGCGCGGGGTCGCCGAGGTCGTCGAGCGCTTCGCCGAGGCGTGGCGGGCCTCGGACACGCCGCCGGACCTGCCCGCGTACCTTCCGGACTCCCCCGCCATCCGCCGCGTGTCGCTGATCGAGTTGATCAAGATCGATCTCGCCAACCGGTGGATGCGAGGGGCCGAGCCGAAGCGGCTGTCGGAGTATGTCGAGGAGCTGCCGGAGTTGAGGACCTGGCCGTTGCCGCCGGATCTGATCTACGAGGAGTTCCACGTCCGCAGGCGGGCAGGCAGTTCGGTGGAGGTCGCCGAATACACTGCCGCGTATCCTGAACAGGCCGAACAGCTTTCCGAGATGCTGGCCACCGACGATTATCGCAGCACGCTCGTGGCAGGGGCAGCCGAGCCTGCGAACCTCGACGATATCGAGGTCGGCCAGAAGATCGACGACTTCGACCTGATGACCGGCCTGGGACGCGGTGCGTTCGCCAGGGTGTTCCTGGCTCGGCAGCGATCGATGCAGCGCCTGGTCGCGGTAAAGATCTCGCAGGACAAGAGCGCCGAGCCGCAGACCTTGGCGCAGCTGGATCACGACTACATCGTGCGGGTGTTCGACCAGCGCGTGCTGGAAGGCCGCGGGCTGCGGCTGCTTTATATGCAGTACGTGCCGGGCGGGACGCTGTTCACGGTGCTCGAAAAGGCGCGGGCGGCACCGGCCGGGGAACGCAGCGGCGCATTGCTGGTGGATGTCATCGATTCGGTGCTCACCGACAAGGGCGAGATCAGGCCGAGCGAGTCTGTGACGCGGGCCGAATTGGCGACGTTGTCGTGGCCGGAAACCATCGCCTGGCTCGGTCGCAGATTGGCGCAGGCGCTGGACTACGCGGGCCGCAGCGGGGTGTTGCATCGCGATATCAAACCGGCGAATGTGCTGCTGACCGCCGAGGGCATCCCCAAACTCGCCGATTTCAACATCAGTTTCAGCGGCAATGTCTCCGGCGACAGCCCGGTCGCCTATTTCGGTGGTTCGCTGGCCTACATGTCCCCGGAGCAGCTGGCGGCCGTACATCCGGACAAATCGGCCTCGGCCGCCGATCTCGACACCCGCAGCGACCTCTACGCGCTGGCCGTCATGCTGTGGGAATTGCTCACCGGCCGAAAGCCTTTCGACGACGACCCGGCGACCGGCGGTGACCGCACCGCGCTCGACGACATGTTGCTGCGCCGCTCGGGCAGCCCGCAATCGCTGCCGTACGAGGATCTTCCGCCCGACTGCCCGGCCGCGCTGCGCCGGGCGCTGGTGCGCGCGCTCGACCCCGATCCGGACAAGCGGTGGCCGCGCGGCGCGGATATGGCCCAGCAGTTCGACGTCTGCCTCGATGCCCGCGCCCGCGATCTCGTCGATCCGCCGCCGCACAGCGGGCGCCTGCGGGCCAGGCCGCTCATGCACCCGATCATGGCACTCGCCATCGCGGTGCCCAACGCGCTGGCGATCCTCTACAGCTACAACCACAATCGAACGCTGATCATCGCCAAACTGGACGAGCAAGCGCGGCACCGCTTCGACCAGGTCGCCCTCACCGCCTACGGGATCTGCTTCTTTATCGGATTCGTGGTCACCAATGTGCTGCTCGCCCATCTGTGGTCGGTCTCGCGCGGGTTGCGCGCGGGCAAGCCCTGCGATGCGGCCACCCTGGCCCGTGCTCGCACCGACACCCTGCAGCTCGGTCGGCGTAATGTGCTGACCTGCTTCGCTTTATGGGCTCTTGCGGGGATCGTCGTACCGGTCTCCGTGCAGCTGTCGGGCAATCAGCTCAGCGCCGAGGCGTACGTGCATTTCTTCATCACCCAGATCGTCTGCGGCGCCATCGCCATGGCCTACCCGTACTTCCTGGTCACCTTCTATGCCGTGCGCAGTCTGTACCCGATGTTCCTTCCGCACGGTGGGCTCGGCGCCGACGACGCGCGTCAGCTGGAGCAATTGGACCGGGCCAGCACCTACTTCCTCGTCATCGCGGCCGCCGTTCCGCTGCTCGGTGTCGCAGGCGCGACCTTCATTCCGCCGGAGGACATTCCCTCCGTAATCGTTGCCTTACGTGTGCTGTGTGTCGGCAGTGCCCTGGCATTCATCGGCGTCTACTGGCTGTTCCGTATGCTCGAGCAGGATCTCGCGGCGCTGCAGCGCATCGTCTCGCGCGGTTGATCGGCCAGCTCGGCAGAACAGGGTGCGCTCGACGATCTTGCCGGTCGTGTCGCGGGGCATGGCATCCACGAAGCAGCTAGGTCAAGCCCCCGGCGCCTTGCTGCCGGATTGCCGGATTGCCTGTCTCAGACGAACCCTCCCGGCATCCGGCCGATGCCTGCACAATGTGATCGAGAACGCCGCCCGGACAGTCATGTCCGCGCAGCCGAGCATGGGGAGACACGTATGAGCTCGAGAACCGACCTCGAACGCGAACTGGGCGGGCCGCTTTCGGCCCTCGATCTACTCTCCGATCAGGAGACCACCGAGCTGCTGACGATGTTCCACACGGCACAGCGGATCGAGACCGAGGGACTGACCGAAGCGGTGGACAAGGTGGTCGGCGCGCTGCCATGGCCGTTGCGCACGGCGGCCAAGAAGATCATGTTCGGGAATGCGCTGGGCTGATGACGGACTTGGTAACCAAGGCCCAGATCATTCTGCTGGCCAGGACTTTGCACGTGCAGGCCGAGAGCCTCGCACACCTCGAGAAGCTCGGCGCGCAGCAGCTGCATGAGCTGCAAGAACGCATGGCAGGCATAATCTTCGATCGGAACAACGCGATCTTCGAGCGACTCGGCGCGCTGGTTCCGATCGTGCCGCTGCGCATCTCGCTGCCGCTGGTGACGCGAGTCGTGCCGCCGACGATGGCGGGCCGGGCGGCCGGCGCGGTCGGGGGCGAGCATCCGAAGAAGGCCGCCGAGGCAGTCGGCATGTTGGATGTCTCCTATGCGGCGGACTGCGCGCCCTTCATGGATCCGCGCAGCGTCGGTCAGCTCGCCGACGTCGCTCCTCCCGGCCCGGTGATCCGAATCACCAACGAGCTGTTGCGTCGTGGCGACTACATCACCGCGGGACCGTTGCTCGCCTATGCGACACCGGAATTGATCCGAGCCGTCGAGCAGGGCGTGCACGATGACGAGGCACTCATCCGGTCGGCCGCGTACGCGTTCTCCGGCGCGAACGTCAGTGCCATCGTGCGAGAGCTGCTCACCGGTCCCGCCCAACGGATTCCGCGCATCGTCGCCACCGTGCTCGCCGGCGAGACCGATCTGCGATTGGCCGCCCTCTCGACTTTCGCCCGCTGCGACGAGGACGTGATCGCCGCGGTCGGCGACATCCTGTTCGACGTCGGTTCGACCGGGGCGATCACCGACTTCGCCATCTCGGCCATCGAGGCGGGCGCGGTACCCGACATCCTCACGTTCATCGGGCATTTCAGCCCCGCCGCACTGGACAGCCTCGCCGCCAACCCGCTGACGTCCGACGCAGCGGCAATGGCGACACTGGTCGCCGGGCTCGATGAGCGTGCCGAGGCCGCGCTCTGGCGCGGACTGCTGAACTTGGTGGAGCGCGCCGAGACCGATGTACAACGCAGAGTCGCACGGCATCTCACCGAACTGACCGAACCCACCCTCGCGGCGCTGCCCGTGGTCGCGAGGACGGCACACCTGTGGCCGACGCTGCTGCGGGTGCTGGCCGTCGCGGAGGTCGGCACCCAGACACAGATCGGTGCGGTGTGGTCGAAGCTGCCCGCCGCCGACCGCGAGCAGCTCGAACGCCGAGTCAGCGATCTGGCGCTCGACACCGAACTGGCCACCCTCACCGGCGCGCTCGACAGCTAGCGCCGTCGCCTAGACCGGCGTGAAGTCCCGGCTGCCGATGTAGCCGGGCCGGCGCCCGGGCGCGGCAAACGGCTCCACCGGCGTGTTCGCCACGCTGTTGAATACTAGGAAGATGTTCGAGCGCGGGAACGGGGTGATGTTGTTCGACGACCCGTGCATGACATTGGAGTCGAACAGCAGCGCCGATCCAGCGGCGCCGGTGAACTGGGCGATCCCGTACCGGTTGGCCAGCGTCGCCACATCGGCCCGGCTCGGCACGCCGATCTCCTGTTCCTGCAACGACTCCCGGTAGTGCTCGGCGGGCGTGCTGCCGGTACAGGGCACGAAGGTGCGGTGTGAGCCGGGCATCATCATGAGGCTGCCGTTGATCGAATAATTGTTGGTGAGTGCGATCGACAGGCTCACCGCGCGTGGCGCGGGCATCCCGTCCTCCGCGTGCCAGGTCTCGAAATCCGAATGCCAGTAGAAGCCCGCGCCGTGGAAACCCGGCATGTAGTTGACTCGGCTCTGATGCAGATAAACCTCGGAACCCAGTACCTGCCTCGCCAATCCGGCGACGCGTGACTCCTGGACGAGCTCGGCCACCGCCGCGCTGAGCCGATGCACCTCGAAGATCGAGCGCACCCGGTTCGACGACTTCTCGACAATGACGCGGTCGTCGCCGTGCAGCGCCGGATCTCCGGCGAGGCGGTCGATTTCGGCGCTGAAATCGGCCACCTCACCCGGAGTCAGTAGCGCGTCGAGGATCGCGAACCCGTCGACATCGAAGCTCGCCAGTTCCTCGTGCTCGATTCGGCCCCACACCGTCGGATCAGGGCGATCCAGGTGCGGCGCGGGACCGCCGAGACGAGTCGGATAGCGATCGGTGATGCGAGTGTCAGTGTGCGCCAACACTATTACGTATTCCTTTCAGACCGCGTTGGCGGCGACCAGCGGATAGACGCCGTTGCTGTCGTGGACTTCCTGCCCGGTCACCGGCGGGTTGAAGACGCACATCATCCGCATCTCGGTACGCGCGTGCAGCCGGTGGCGCTCGTGCTCGTCGAGCAGGTACATCGAGCCGGGTTCGAGTTCGTAGGTGAGGTCGTTGTCCAGATCGGTGAGCGTCCCCTCCCCCTCGATCAGCCACACGGCTTCCACGTGATAGCGGTAGTGGAATTCGTGCTCGGTGCCCGCGTCGATGGTGGTCTCGTGGAAAGAGAAACCGACGCCGTCACCGCCCAGGACGATGCGCTTGCTGCGCCAACCCGTGCCCGCGACGTCGCGTTCGGTGCCGGTGATGGCCGCGGTGGTTCGCACGATCATCTCAGCGACCCCCGATGGTGTCGATGGCCGTGCTCAGCAGATCGAGACCCAGGTCGAGTTCCTCGTCGCTGATGGTCAACGGCGGCAGCAACTTCACCACTTCGTCCATGGAACCGGAGGTCTCCACCAGCAGCCCGCGCTCGAAGGCGACCTGGCACACCTTGCTCGCCTGGGACGGGTCGTCGAACACCACGCCCTGGACCAGCCCGCGCCCGCGCAGCGAGACGCCAGGGAACTCCGCGGCCAGCCTGCCGAGCACCTGTTCGATCCGCTCGCCCTTCGCCTCGGTCGAGGCCTGCAGCGCGCCGTCGGACCAGAAGTGCTCCAGCGCGACCTGTGCGGTGACGAAGGCCGGGTTGTTGCCGCGGAAGGTGCCGTTGTGCTCACCCGGCGCCCACTGGTCGAGTTCCGGCTTGAACAG
This sequence comes from Nocardia sp. NPDC057440, assembly GCF_042802915.1. Classification (NCBI taxonomy): domain Bacteria; kingdom Bacillati; phylum Actinomycetota; class Actinomycetes; order Mycobacteriales; family Nocardiaceae; genus Nocardia; species Nocardia sp. NPDC057440. The sequence goes on along the minus strand of NZ_JBHVDF010000008.1, from coordinate 275,833 downwards.
CACCAGCGCCATCGGCAACCCATAGCCGCCGATCGACTTCGACAGCGTCACGATGTCCGGAGTGATGCCTGCGACCTCGAAGGAGAAGAACGGCCCGGTCCGCCCGCAGCCCATCTGCACGTCGTCGACGATCAGCAGGATCTCCCGTGCGGCGCACAATCCGGCCAGGTGTCGCAGCCATTCCGGACGTGCCACATTGACGCCGCCCTCGCCCTGCACGGTCTCCACGATGACCGCGGCCGGGCGATCGAAGCCGGACGACGTGTCGTCGAGCACGCGCTCCATCCACTGGAAATCGGCGGTGGTGCCGTCGAAGTAGCCGTCATAGGGCATGGGCGTCGCGTGCACCAACGGCACGCCCGCACCTGCACGCTTGGCGGCGTTGCCGGTCACCGACAATGCGCCGAGTGTCATGCCGTGGAAGGCGTTGGTGAAGCTGAGGATGGTCTTGCGGCCGGTGATCTTGCGCGCGAGCTTCAGCGCGGCCTCGACCGCGTTGGCGCCCGTCGGGCCGGGGAATTGAACCTTGTAGTCCAGGCCGCGCGGCGCGAGGAGGGTGTCGCGCAACGTCTCCAGCAACCGCCGCTTGGCCACCGTCGACATGTCCAGCCCGTGCGTGATGCCGTCACTCGCGATGTAATCCAGCAGCGGCTGCTTGAGCACCGGATTGTTGTGGCCGTAGTTCAGCGCACCCGCACCCGCGAAGAAGTCGAGGTAGTCCTTGCCGTCCTCGTCGCGCAGCCAGGCCCCTTTGGCGGTGGTGAATACCGTGGGCCAAGCTCGGCAATATCCGCGAACATTCGATTCGAGTTCTTCGAAAATGGTTGTTTCAGCGGTAATCATCGGCGATCCTCCTGCGTGGTACGGGCGGTCGGGGCGATTCGATACAGATCTTCTGCGGCGTGGCTGTCCGGGAAAACTCCCGGTTCGAACAAGGGGCGCTTGGTGATTCGCGCATCGCGGCGGCGTGCCACCGCAGTGAACATGGCGATGGACCCGGGGTTGTCGGGCGCGATGGTCGTTTCCAGCACCGAAACTCCAGCTCCGGCGACAGTGTCGAGCAACTTGTCGAGCAGCGCGGCGCCGATGCCGCGACCCTGCTGGGCCCGCTCGACCGCCACCTGCCAGACGAACACCGTGTGTGGCGCCTGCGGACGCACATAGCCGATCACGAAACCCACGATCCTGCCGCCGACTTCGGCGACCACCGATGTGCCGGGGAAGTCCCGGCACCAGAGCAGGTAGGCATAGCTGGAATTGGTGTCCAGCACATGGGAATCCTTCGCGATCCGCCAGATGTCGGCCGCGTCGCCGACCCGCGGCGCGCGCAGCACAACGCGCGCTCCCGGCGCGGACTTCACTGTGGCCGAGGGTGATTCAGCATGTGAGCGATCGATTGTTGCGGTGGACAGTGTTGGCAGTGACATACATCTCCCAGGTTGGGTCTGCAGTACTTATCCAGGCTTACGAATCAACTTTGAGGTGGTCCGGTCGAGTTGTTTACGGTCGTGTTACGAAAAGGTCACAGAGACTCGCCGGCGAGGCCGGGCAACCGGAGGGTGAACCGGGCGCCGCCGCCCGGCCGGTCCACGCACTCGACCCGACCGCGATGCGCGGACATCGTTTCGGCGACCAATGCCAGACCGATGCCGGTGCCGGTCGCCGAGCTACGACCCGACCGTATGGTCACGAAGCGCTCGAAGATGCGACCACGATCCGCGGCAGGCACACCGGGTCCCGCGTCGTCGACGGTGATCACCGCGTCGCCGTCATCGCGGCGCACGGTCACCGCCACAACGCCGCCGCCGTGCCGGTCGGCATTCGCCAGCAGATTCACCAGGGCTCGTTCCAGCTCGAGTTTGCGGCCGCGCACGGTCACGTCCTCGACCACGGTCAGCAGCTCCGGTGCGTGCCTGCTGCCGGCCAGCGTATGGGTCAGCAGCTCGCGCACCGACAACGGATCGACGTCGCCGCGGTGCATGCCGGCCTCGGCGCGGGCCAACGCCAGCAGATCGTCGAGCAGCCTGCGCAGGTGATCGACCTCGTCGGTGACCAGCCCCAGCGCCCGGCGCGGACGCTCGGGGAACTCGACGCTGTGCCGATTGAGCACGTCGACGCCGGCCATCAGGGTGGTCAGCGGGGTGCGCAGTTCGTGGCTGACATCGCCGACCAGGCGGTGTTCACGCTCGATCCGCCGCTGCAGCGAGTCGACCATGGTGTTGAACGACCCGACAGTCGTGGCCAAATCCGGGTCACGGGTCTCGGGCAGCCGGGTGGTGAGGTCACCGGCCGCAATCCGGGCGGCGGTCCTGGAGACCTGCTGCAGGGGCGTGAGTACCCGCTTGCTGGCCCACCAGCCGACCGCGGCGCCGATCAGGGTGGCGACCAGCGCGCAGCCGATCAGAACGTTGCGCAGCAGCTCGAGATCGGGCTGCAGATCGCCGGCCGCGTATCCCTGCGTCTGCGGCCGCTGCGCCTCCAGGTAGCTGCGGCTGATGGCGAAGACCGAAATCACCAGTACCAGGGACATCAGCGCGGTAATCGCGGCGAACGCCGCCACTACCCGGGTGCGCAGGCTCCAGCGCTCCGGATCGAATCCGAATGCGCGCCAGCGTTCCGACGCAGAGTGCCGCCGTTCGCCCACGCTGTGCTGCCGGTCAGCGGCCTGTTCCCAGCGCTCGGGCGCGAACCGCTCCTGATCAGCGCTGCACATCTAGCCGGTAGCCGAGCCCGCGCACCGTCACCACGATGCGCGGGTCGGACGGATCCAGCTCGATCTTGGTGCGCAATCTGCGCATATGCACGTCGACGATCCGCTCGTCGCCGAAAAATCCACGGTCCCATACCCTTTCGAGGAGCAGGGTGCGGCTGAGCACCCGACCTGGAGTGTCGGCCAATTCACACAACAGCCGGAACTCGGTCAGCGTCAACCCGATCTCTTCGTCGCCACGGCGCACCGCACCGCCGTCGGGTGCCAGGACCAAGGGCGCTTCCGGGTGCGCGTCGAGCACCACTTCCTGCGGGGTGTCCCGCTCCGCGGACAGCCGCGCGCGCCGTCGCAGCGCCCGCATCCTGGCGGTGATCTCCTTGATCTCGAACGGTTTGGCGACGAAATCGTCCGCACCGGCCTCCAGCGCCGCCACCACGTCGTGAGTATCGTCACGCGCGCTGACCACGATGATCGGCACGTCGTGTTCACGCCGGATCTCCCGGATACAGTCGAAGCCATCCATGCCGCCGAGCATCAGATCAACGATCATCACGTCGGGGACGCCATTGCTGCGCAGATGAATGAGCGCGTCCTCGGCTTCCTGCGCCTCTGCGACGTCGTAGCCCTCGTCTTCCATGGCCAACCGCAGTGCACCACGCACACGATTGTCATCTTCCACGATCATCAGGTTCGCGCTCAAGACCCTCATCCTTTGCAGACACGCGTGGAGCGTGCCGCGACGCGGAGAATCGCATCCCCATACCGACGCGACAGTTTCCGCACTTCGAGCAACTTGCCGAACACACACTTACCCGGACCGACCGTTCGGTAAACGTCGCGGTTCGCGGTCAATGATGTGTACAGCGGCTTCCAGCCTGCTCATGAATACGGCGGCGGCGCAAGCTGGGCGTGATGTCCGACACGATCGAGCGTCGAGTCGGACGGGTCATCCGACCACGCGATCCACGCCCTCCAGCCGGTTGAAATTGCTGACCGATCCATCCGCCCACCGTTCCTGATACAGGAAGCTCAAACCTCGCGCGTCGAAGTCGGCGAACCATTCGTCCCAATCCACCGGCTGCAGGACGGCACCGCCGTAGCCGGGGAAATCCAGGCGCAGCACACCGAGGTGCCCGTTGTAGGCACTGCCCGGCATCGTCGCAGGACGCGCGCCACGCCGCTCGGCCCACCGTCGAATGACCTCGTGATCGGTAGTGACCAGCGTGCGACCCGACCGTGCGGGCCGGTCGGTGTGAGGCGAGATTTCTCGTGCTTGTTTCAGCGACCGTGCACTGTCCGGAGCGACGTGCACGTTCCGGGTACTCGGTCGTCGCTGATAGTTCATGACGACCTCCTGCGCCGTAGGCATCGAAATCCGGCTACTGTCTGCGTACCCCTGGGTCGTGTCCAGCAAACCGATGCCGCGGCACCGCGAAATACGTTCGTGAGCAAGATGACTCAGCGCCACTCCGAGAATGCGCTCAATCCCGCAATGCCTGTTCGCGCAGCCCCTTCAGCGTGCGCGACAGAATGCGTGACACGTGCATCTGGGAGACGCCGAGATACTCGGCGATCTGGGTCTGGGTCTTCGACTCGAAGAAACGCATGATCAGCACCCGTCGCTCCCGCTCGGGCAGCTCCGCGATCAGCGGCTTCACCGCCATGAAATCCTCCACCAGGTGGTAGGAGGACTCCTCGGCGCCGAGGCTTTCCAGTAGCGGCAGCGGCGCGTTCTCGTCGTCACCGGCCAGCGCATCGATCGAGGAGGACTGATAGGCGTTGCCCGCTATCAACGCCTGGGTGACCTCCACCAGGTCCACCTCGAGTGCCGCGGCGATCTCCCTTGCCTTCGGAATCCGGCCGAGCCGCTGCGCCAGAGCCTCGACCGCGGGTCCGATGGTCAGCTGGATCTCCTTGACCCGCCGCGGAACTCGCACCGCCCAGGTGTTGTCGCGGAAATGCCTGCGCACCTCGCCCATGATCGTCGGCACCGCGAAGGACAAGAACGACGAACCACGATCGACGTCGAAACGATCGGTCGCGTGCACCAGCCCGAGCCGCGCCACCTGCAGCAGATCGTCGAAAGCCTCGCCGCGCCCGGCGAACCTACGGGCAATGTGCTCCGCCAAGGGCAGGCAACGCTCGATCAGCTCTTCTCGCAACGTTTCTCTACGCGGATCTTCGGAAGCCAGCGCGGCGACCTTCTCGAAGAGCGGCTCGACATTGTCATAGCTATCGCCTGGCGATCTCGATTCACCGGGCATCCTAGGCACCTCGCACCCAGCTGAAGTCGACCGCGGTCGGATACCCCGAGACCACGCTGTCGAACGGGGACTGCACCGCCGCGATGGAATCGGTCAGGGTCCGGACAATGTGCCAACCGAAGCCCGCGTGTGCCACCACCGTTTCCGCCGCCGCGACCGAGGCGACGTGTACGAACATCTGCGTCTGGTCATAGCTGAACTCACAGTCGATGGTCGAGCCCGGCACCGCGTCCAAGATCAGCGAGGTGGCCACCTCGTCGAGCGCGAGCCGGATGTCGGTCACTTCGTCGAGCGCGAAATCCGCGATCATCGCCACAGTTTCGGCGAGTGCGCGCAGCATTGTCAGCTGTTCCAATTGCGCGGGCACCTGGATCCCGATCGTTGTGGTCTCCACCGAATCGCGCTCCTTCCGGGATCGTTCGAACAGGTACCCGAGGGTTCAGGGTCGAAACCCGTATCCATTACTCGCTTTTCGCCATCGCCACGGTGCTACGACCCAGGCCGCGGCGAACAGGACCGCGACAACCGCACCCGCAATCGCACCCTCGACGACGTCGGCCACCAAGACCACCGCACCGGTGGCGAACCCGGCTTGGGACGACAGAATCAGCAGCGCCCCGATGAGGAACTGCACGCCGGTTGGAACCACGCGCAATTCCTGGACCAGAGAGTCCCAATTCCGGTCCAGTTGCTCGGCCTCGGTTTCCTCGCGTGGATTCCGATCCGAGGCGTGATCTTGTGCGGCCACGAACAGCGTCCTTCCTCTACCGGTCGCTTACCCGAGTTCCCAGCGCATACACGCCCCGTTCCGGGGTATTCGGACGAATGCCCCTGTTCGACGGTTCTACCTGAAAGGAAACATTATGCACGGCGAACCGAGCGATTCGCGCCGAAACAACGACATCGACCGGCCCGAACACGATTTTCCGGACGACTCCCGCACCACAAGAACACACGCCGGTGAATCTATAGAAGATACCCGCGACTGGCCGGGAATCATTCTCTTCGGCGTCGGTATCGCTTTGCTTGCACTCACCCTGACCGCCGCGGGATACGGATTTGCCGGCTGGGCGGCTATCGGCGGTATTGCGTGCGCCCTGTGCCTGGGGGTAGGTGCGGTGTTGGTGATCGCCGAGCACCAGCGGGTCAACAACCAGGAACGGCTCGGCCTCAGCCGACCACGCGGCCATTGATATCCATTTTCGTCAGGAGAATCCAAGATGAGAACCACCGTAGGACCGAGCAGGGCGGCGATCGCCGCATTCGCGGTCGCCGCCGCGACCGCCGTGTTCACCAGCGGCTGCGACGAGGCGAAGAAGGCAGTCAACGCGGGCGGTGACACACCGTGCAACGAGTTCGTCGCGCAGGACAAAGACAAGCAGCGCGTCACCGTGACCAAGTTCCTCGAGCAGGAACGCAGCGACAAGTCCGCCCCGACGAACGACCAGGCGATCGACGCGGCGATTGCATCTATCGAATTGATGTGCACCGCCCAGGCCAATCCGGATACACCGATCAGGAAAGCCGACCTGACGGGAATCTTTGTACCCAAATAGACTGCTCCAGCCGAATCGAAAGGGTTGCCCGACGGAAGCCGGGCAACCCTTTCTGCATTCAGCTATGGATTTTTCGATGAAGGACCGGATCGACTACTGGCCGCGTTGATACGCGCGCTGACGCTGTTCATCCAAAGCGGCTTCGGCACGTTCCTTTTCGGCGGCGGCTTCCTTCTGCGCGGCTGCGCGCTGAGATTCCGCCTTGTCCTGCTGAGCCTTTCCTTCGTCCCGCAGGTCGTCGTTTCCGAAGACGGCTCCTACGGCCTCCTTGACCTTTCCCTTGACACCTTCGACAGTGCCTTCGACAGCTTCGCGGGGACCACTGTTGTGTTCGGACACGATATCTACCTCCGAAATGTCGGTTATCAGGTGGACACTCACCGCATACCCGCCATCGATGGGCTCAATCGGAAGTCTCGATTTTCGAAAGTAGCGCTGGTCACAACAACTCTCGGCGGTTTGCGCATGAAGGCAACGGGTATCGCCTCGACGGAACGGTCATGAGACGAGGCAGAGGAGCACACCATGGGGTCCGCAACGGTACCTCCCATTCCCGATCCCGATCCGATACCGGATCCGGGGTCACCGCCGCCGATACCGCAGCCGGGGGAACCGGTTCCGCCCGCACCCGACCCGGTGCCGCCGCCCGTTCCGGAACCACCGCCGGCGCCGGGTCCGCGACCGACCGAACCGCCGCCGACCATTCACTGACCGGCAGCCACCGTTGTCATCGGTTGCGCGAGCTCCGCACCCAGGTGAAGTCCACAGCGGTCGGATACCCGGATACCGTCGCGTCGTAGTGCTCCTGTGTCGCGGCAAGAGAGTCGGTCAGCGTGCGCACGATGTGCCAGCCGAAGCTGTCTTCGCCGACCGCTGGTCGCGCGGCCCCCACCGAAGCGACGTGGACACACATCTGGTTGTCGTCGTAGCGGAATGCGCAGTCGAGAGTGCTGCCCGGCACGGCGTCCAGGATCAGCGAGCTAGCCACCTCGTCGAGCGCGAGGCGGATGTCGGTGACCTCGTCGAGCGCGAAATCCGCGATCAGCGCGACGGTTTCGGCGAGGGCACGCAACATGATCAGCTGCCCGAGCTCGGCGGGCACCTGGATACCGACAGCCCTCGTTCCCAACGCTGCTTCCGAGATCGGTTCCGCCATGCCAACCACCACCTTTCTTGCCGTCACCGAGCGGCTCTCTTCGTTCGACACCAAACGACAGCCCGGGCCCTGTCGGCCGATCTTTGTGTATCGGGCGATCACGGGTGCGACGAATAGCCAGCGGCACGCGCATGGACCGGCTACCCGGTCCATGCCGCTCGAAACCCCTGGTCTTGTCCGAAGCCTGATCGGCGTCGTGGTGGGATGACGTCCCTCAGCGCCCGCCGGCCGATCCGCTCGGCGGGATCCGGGTGTGCACGGTCAGCAGCAGATGATCGAACTCCGTGCGAAGTCCTGTTGTGGAATGCACCATCGACCGCAGATCGGCGACCAGCTGGGTGGCCAGGGCACGCAGTTTGGTGTTGGTCTCCTGGGAACGCCAGCTCAGCACCCGGAACGCCTGCTCGGCGCTGATGCCGTAGACCAGAATCAACGCCCCCTTCGCCTGTTCGATCACCGCTCGCGCCGCATACAGCTCGGGCAGGGTGTCGTCGAGGGTCTCCCTGCGGTGTTCCTCGATGGTGTGCGTGACGTCGATGTAGTACCCCGACGTGCCGATCACCTCGTCCTCGTCGTCGACCATGCGGTCGGCGACGACGATCACGTGGTGCACATCGCCCTCGGTGTCGACGATGCGGTGGCTGCTGCAGAACGGCTCAGCGGTCTCGATGGATTTGGCCAGCGCGCTGGCCACCTGTGCTCGGTCGTCGGGATGCTTATGGGACAACAGCAGCTCGGTGGTCGGTTCTATCTCTCCACAGCCGTAGCCGTGCATCCGTGCGACCTCATCGGACCATTCCCACTTCTGGTCGGCGAAGAGGAAGTGGAAATAGCCGACATTCTGCGGCGTGCCTGCACCGATCACGCGATCGAGCGCATGCGCGCCTTCGGGGGACAAACCGCTTTCCGTCACACAGCAAGTATGTTCCGCACACCTCGCCGCTGCGACTGAATGGGCTCCTCCGAGTGTCGCTCGGCTCGGCGCGTCACGCATCCGATACCGAGCACATCGTCCCTACCACCGGGCTACGCCCGCCCGCACGGCGTCGACCCGATCGCCCCCACCGCAGCCACCGCAGCCACCGCAGCCACCGATTGAGCGGTACTTCTCCGGGTAATCGGGATGCGACGCCACCATATCGGCATCATCCGATATCGAGGAGGAGAAGTGAATCGGTTCAGTATTGCAGTGCGGATCGCGTTGTCCGCCGGATTACTCACCGCCGGTGCTCAGCTCGCGGCATGTTCGAGTGACGGCGAACCCGATCTGGCACCTGCGACACCGACGACGAACAGCATCTCGATATCGATTCCTGCGCCCTCGAGTTCTTCGGGCGCGCCCGATACCGACGAGATCACCCCCGCGGCGGCCACCAAGCTCTGCGACATGATTCGACCCGAGGTCGGCACCTGGCGCGAGGAAGGCACCGTGCTCGGCAAGATTTCCTTCAATGGCACCGTGCACAATTGGGCAGCCCGCAGCGGCGGCCTCAACGACGTCGTCATCGCCGACCGCAAGATCATCGACACGATCACCCTCGAACATTGCCCCGATGTCCGCCAGCAGGTGCTCGATGCCCTGGATATTCCGGACCTCGCGTCCGGGCTTGCGGGCTTCAACTGATCCGGCTACCGGTACATCCCGATCTTGCGCGCGACGGACTCCTGGTACAAAACAGGGAGATGAAGGCATGACAACCCGACATCAGCAGAATGTCGTGAATCTCTTACATGTACAGCACCAGCGAATGACAGAGCTCATCGAGGAAATCCTGTTGTCGGCCGGCATCGAGAACAGTTCGGCCTTGCGAGAGCTCGTACGACTGATCGCCGTGCACGAGGCCACCGAGGAAGAATTGGTGCAACACAGCATCACCGCATGCTGAGCACCTACACGAACGAGGTTGCCCGGTGGTGAGACCGGGCAACCTCGCGGCCTGTCGGGCTCTACTGCTGTCGCGTCCTTTCGCGCAGCTCCGCCAGATCTGCCTCGGCCCTTGCCTTTTCGGCCTCAGCTTCCTTCGTTGCCGCGCCGCGCAGCGATGCCGCCTTTCGGCCTTCGGCCCGCAGATCGTCATTGCCGAGAACGGCTCCTGCCGCTTCCTTGGCAGTGCCCTTCACGCCCTCGACGGTACCTTCGAAACCTTCGTGTGGTCCGCTCTTGTTTGTGGGCACGGTATTTCACCTCCAATAATTGGTTGATCAATAGTGGCCGCATACCCGGCGTCGGCCGGTCCAATCGACACGCATTCAAACGTTTCACCACAGCGATAACGGCTATGCCGGGAATATGACGCCACTCTGGTTGAACGACGCCACGGTGCCGGCGCGGCTGCGGCTGACGCCGGGACTTCGCTTCGACACCGTCGTGATCGGCGGCGGCTTGACCGGTCTGGTGACTGCGTTGCTGCTGGCCGAGAGCGGCGTCGAGGTGGCGGTGGTCGAGGGTAGACGTCTCGGGGCGGGCACGACCGGCGCAACCACCGGAAAGATCAGCCTGCTCCAAGGAACTCGCGCGCAGCGCATCGCCGCGCGGCATTCCGATCGAACGGTGGCCGAGTACGTCGAAGCCAATCGCGCCGGTCAGCAGTGGCTGCTGCGTTACTGCGAGGAACACGCGCTGCCCGTCCAGCGGTTGCCTGCCCTCACCTATGCCCAGACCGAGGACGAAATACCCGCGGTGCGTGCCGAACTCCGGGCCACGCGGGCGGCAGGCCTCGATACCTATCCCGTCGACGATCTGGACGTGCCGTTTCCCTTCCACGGTGCGGTCGGGCTCGCCGACCAGGCGCAGCTCGACCCGATGGCACTGCTCGCGATGCTGGCCGCCGATGTCGAGGCACATGCCGCGCCGATCTTCGAATCCACCATCGCCCACGGCGTTCACCACCGCGACAACGACGATCTCGTCATCGACACCGAACACGGCGAACTCGCCGCGCGCACCATCATCGTGGCCACCGGTACACCCATGCTCGATCGCGGCGGCTTCTTCGCTCGGCTCACCGCACAGCGCTCCTATCTCACCGCGTTCCGCGTCGCCGAGCCCATCCGGCGCGAAATGTTTATCAGTGCGGGCCAACCCACACGCTCGCTGCGCTACGTGCCCGGCCGTGACGGCGATCTGCTGCTCGTCGGCGGCAACGACCACGTGGTGGGGCGCACCGGCTCCACCAGCCGCCGCGTGGATGATCTGGCCGAATGGACCAGAACCTGGTTCCCCAGCGCCGAACCCCTGCAGTCCTGGTCTGCCCAGGACTACCACCCGATCGACGAACTCCCCTACGCCGGCCCATTGCTGCCCGGCCGGGAACGCATCCTGGTCGCGACCGGCTACGCGAAATGGGGATTGACCAACGGCATCGCCGCCGCGCTCGCCCTCGCCGGCCGCATCAACGGCAAACCACCGCGGTGGTCCGGCGCCCTCGCTACCTGGCGTCCCGCCGAAGTCAAAGCGATCCCTTCGGCCGCGCAAACCAACAGCGCTGTCGCACTGCGCCTTTCGACCGGTTGGCTACGCATGGCCCGATCCGGCTATGGCCCGATCCCCACCGAAGGCTGCGGCCGCGTCGAACGCCACGGCCTCCAACCCACGGCAGTCAGCACCGTCGACGGCAAAACCACCGAAGTCTCCGCCATCTGCCCCCACCTCTACGGCATCGTCCGCTGGAATGATGCCGAAAAGTCCTGGGACTGCCCCCTCCACGGCTCCCGGTTCGCCGCCGACGGCACGCTCCTCGACGGCCCCGCCACCGCCTCCCTCCCCCTGCTCTCCGGCCCTGCCGTCGTACCGGTCACCGACCCGCCTCGGGGTGGGCCGTCGACGGTGTTTCCCGAGAAGATCTAGCCAGTGGCGGTGCCTTTCACAAGATGTCCCGGTCAGAGATAGCTGTCGAGGGCCGAATTGCGTTCCGGTGCTGGCCATCCTCGTAGCCGACCGACCCCATCTCGGCGACCGCAGGAAGCAGCGCGATGAATCCCATTCGGAGCCTCGCGACGCTCGCGACCTTCCTACGGGCCACGAACCAGCCGACGACGAGGGCAGGAACCATGACGACCACGGTGGTGAGCACTGCCCATCGTTGAACCTCGTCATCGTTGGTCGCCATCAGGGCCACAACTCCGGCAAGGAACAGCAGGGTGGCAATACCGGTGTATGGGGACCCAGGAAGCCGGAACGCAGGACGCACGGCCCGGCCGGTGCGCGACCAGCGCCACAGCTGCAGCTGGCTGAGCACGATCACCGACCAGCATGTGATGGTGCCCAAAGCCGATACGTTCAGCACGATCTCGAATGCCTTCTCCGGCACGACGGCGTTGAGCGCGACTCCGAACAGCGCGATCGCACCAGCCGCCAGAATCCCGACGAAGGGCACGCCCCTGGTCGACATCCGGAACATGATGGCGGGCGCGCTGCCATTCGTCGACATCGACCGCAGGATCCTGCCGGTCGAGTAGAAGCCGGCGGTGAGGCTGGAGAATGCCGCTGTCAGCACCACGACATTCATCAGCGCCGCGGCGCCGCCGAGGCCGAGGTTCGAGAAGAAGGTCACAAAGGGGCTCTCACCGGCCTTGAAACTGGTGTACGGCAACAGTAGGGCAAGCAGGATCAACGATCCTACGTAGAACACCGATATGCGGGCGATGATCGAGTTGATCGCGCGCGGCATGATCTTGGCCGTGTCCTTGGCCTCCCCCGCCGCCGTCCCGACCAGTTCCACCCCGGCATAGGCGAAAACTACACCGGTGGTGACCATTACGAGCGGAAGGATGCCGGTAGGAAACAATCCACCGCTGTGCTCGACCACGCTGACACCGGTTTCCCGGCCCTGAATCCGGAACCGGCCGACCAGAAAGACCGTTCCCGCCAGCAGGAATGCCACCAGCGCAACAACTTTCACCAGCGCGACCCAGAACTCCAGCTCGCCGAACCATCGCACCGAGACCATGTTGATGCTCAGCACCAGCGCCAACGCGATGAGGGCGATCACCCATTGCGGAACGCCCTGGAAGGCTCGCCAGTAGTGGAAGTAGGTGGCAATAGCAGTGATGTCGACAATTCCGGTCATACACCAGTGGAAGAAGTACATCCAGCCGATGCCGAATGCGTACTTCTCACCGAAGAACTCACGCGCATACGACACGAACGACCCCGATGAAGGGCGGTGCATCACCAGTTCACCGAGGGCACGCAGAATGAAGAAAGTGAATATTCCGCACACTGCGTACACGATGAACAAACCAGGGCCTGCATTCGCAAGACGGCTTCCCGCACCGAGGAAGAGACCGGTGCCGATAACGCCGCCGATGGCGATCATCTGCACTTGGCGTGGTCGGAGGCTCTTGTGGTAGCCAACATCTTCGGTCCGCAACGGACCTTTCGCCTGCGAGTCTTCACCGGGACGAACTGTGATCATGGTGGGAAGCCCTTCACCCCGAACATTCGGATCGATCCCGAATGTACCGCTAGTCAACGGACCATTCAACGGGTTCTACAATTTGCCGCAAAATCCCCCTTCAAATCCAGCTTCCTTGTAGAGATGCCCATAGTTTGCTTCCCAAAGACCCGGCTCGACGAATCTCGCCGCCGCACATCGGGCCGTTAGATGCGGAATGATCGGGACTCCGCCCGGGGAGACGCCGGTCGTCCGGCCCATATGTCGGCGAGCTCGAGCAGCAACTCCGACCGTGGCCGCCTCGGCAGTTCGAGCCCGAGACGGCCGAGACGATCCGCTGACATCGCGGACAACCGCGCTGGTGGGAGACCATGCGAACCGCCATGCAGGGCCAGTCGCTCCCCGTACCTCGAGCTCGACACGGGCGCATACGAATCACCCGAAAACCGCTGGCAGTCGCAGTCACATCGCAATCAGCGAAATTGTTGTCGTACAACACGATCCGAACGCATCGGGTACTGTCCTACGGCACGTGTTTGTGAACGGGATAGTTGCTCAAGATATTTCACTACACTCCGGAATCGAGGCAAACGATTGAACCACAAGCTCTGGTTGCTCGGGCGGGTCGCCACAGTCGGTGGTCATGTACTGCTGGAGAAGATCACCCGGCCGAAAGCACGGAGCGTCGATGACGTCCCCATCTCCGGCGACGCGATCACCGTCGGCTGGCTGACGGCTGTCCTGTGTCGCGACGTCGCCGATGCCGAGGTGCTCTCGTTCAGCACATCCAACGGCAGTCACGGCACGTCCACGCGGGTTGCGATTCGCGTCGACTACAACGAGGCGGGCCAGCAGGCCGGATTGCCGACCGAGCTGTTCGCGAAGACCACCACCTCCCTCAGCCAGCGCATACTGCTCGGCGGGGCGAAAATGATCGACGGCGAAACCCACTTCTTCATGGACTTGCGTCCCGATGTCGAAATAGAGGCTCCGATCGGCTATTGGGGCGCCTACGATCCGTCGTCGTGGCGGTCGATCGCGCTCATGGAGGACATCGCCGCGACTCGTGGCGCGGTGTTCATCGAGCCGAATGCCCCGATCGCCCGCGACCAGATCGAAGATCTGGTGCGCAATCTCGCCCGCCTCCACGGCACCTTCTGGAAGCATCCGTCGATCGCGGTCCTCAAGACCCCGAACGACATGCTCGACGCCGTCCGCTCCGCGATCGATATGAAGAAGCGCTGCGAGGTCGGCATGGAGCGGGCCAAAGAGGTTATCCCCGCGACACTTTACGGTCAGAGCGACCGGCTGTGGGCCGGTGTCGAGCGGGCACTCGATATCGCGACCAAAGACATGCCCCCGACCTTGCTGCACGGCGACCCGCACATCGGGCAAACCTACGTGACCAGCGACGGACGCATGGGGTACGCCGACTGGCAGGTAGTGATGCAGGGCGGCTGGGCGCATGACTTCGCGTATACCGTCAATTCGGGATGCGAGCCCGACGACCGGCGCGCTTGGGACCGCGAACTGCTGGAGATCTACCTGGACGAGCTCGGTAGCGCAGGCGGCGAGGTGCCGTCCTTCGACGACGCCTGGCTAGCCTATCGGCAGCAGTCCATGTTCGCCTACGCGGCATGGGCATTCACGATCGGCCGAGCGGCATATCAACCCAAGATGCAGACGGATGAAACCTGTTTGACCCTGTTGAAGCGAATCACCACCGCCCTCGATGATCACGATTCGCTGGGCGCCCTAGGCATCTGACGAACCTCCGCGTGGTTCGGTCACTGCCAAGACCAGTACCCCGATGCTATGCCCCACAACCGGTTCCGGCCGGAATCAGGTAACGCACTCCCCGGAGCTGCGCCTCGGCACGGAATCCGTGCTACCCCACCCGCAGTGCACACGATTCGTATGGAGTTCCATTCTTGAGTACGCCGCCGTCCCAAATACCCGCCCAATCCTGCCCGGTCTACCACGGCTCACCGATGGATTCCGACGACCCGCGAGTGCCGCTGCATACGCCGGAATTCGCCGCCGATCCGCACCACTTCTACCAGGAAATGCGTAGACAGTACGGCTCTTTGGCTCCCGTGACGCTCGCACCCGGCGTGCCCGCCACATTGGTGATCGGCTACAGCACCGCGGTGCGGATCCTCAACGATCCTGAGCACTTCCCCGCCGATCCGCGCACTTGGCAGAAGAACATCCCCACGGACTGCCCTGTCCTGCCGCTGTTGGGGTGGCGGCCGCTCGCGAGTAGAAACACCGGACTCGACTTCGCGCGCTACCGGCAGGCCAGTACCGCAAGCCTCGACGCGATTGATCTGTATGCCCTCCACGACATCGTGGAGAAGATCGCTATTCCGCTGGTCAATACCTTCTGCCAGGACGGTTCTGCCGATCTGATCAGCCAGTACGTGTTCCCGCTGCTCTTCGAGGTCATCAATACATTGCTCGGCTGCCCCCCGGAGATAGGGCAGCGAGTCGCCGCCGGTACGGCCGCGATCGTCGAGGGTGTCGATGCCGAAAACGGCAACAAGATACTTTTCGAGGCGCTGCTGGAGCTGGTGGCACTCAAACGGGCCGAACCAGCGGACGACATCACCACGGTGCTGCTACAGCATCCGTCCGAACTGGATGAAATGGAGGTGGTCAACCACGTCGCACAGGTATACGGCACGGGGATCGAGTTCCTGCTGAACTTGATCGTCAACACCCTGCTGGTGATCCTCAGCGACGATCGGTTCGGTGGCAGTGTCATGGGCGGGAACCTATCCTCCCGCGAAGCCCTGGACGAGGTCTTGTTCAACGACCCGCCACTGGCGAACCTCCTGATCAGCTACCCCCGTCAGCCGATCCTCGTCGACGATGTCTGGCTGCCCGCGCATCAGCCGGTCGTCATCAGCATGGCCGCGTGCAACAACGACCCCGCGATCCGGACCGAGGATCTGGCCGGTAATCGCGCCCATCTGGCATGGGGCGTCGGCCCGCACGCCTGCCCGGCACAATCCTCGGCCTACCTGATTGCCCAGGATGCCATCGATCAGCTTCTCGATGCGCTGCCCGAGATGCGGCTGGACCTCCCGACCGGAGAACCGGTCTGGCGGCCGGGACCTTTCCACCGCGCTTTGACGGCACTGCCGGTGGCATTCCCGCCCTCTGCTCCGTTGAACGTGCACGGCTGATCGTCCTTACGCAGGTTCGGCGGACACCGTGATCGTGGTCCAACCGCCGAGATGGATACGGTCGCCGCTGCGCAACGGGACTGCCATCTCGGGCGTGATCAACTCGTCGCTGCCGTTGAGGCTGGTGCCGTTGGTGGAGCCGAGGTCGGTGATGCTGAGGCCCTCGGCGGCGACATGGATCATGGCGTGCGCACGGGAGATGCCGACGTCGGCGGGCGCGATACCCAGATCGATGTGGGGTTCGAGGCCCTGTGAGACGCTGCGTTTGCCGATCAGGATATCGCCCTCGCGCAGAGTAATTCGGCGCTCCGGGTAGAACGCGGGAAAACCGACCTGATCGGCGTCGGGACCGTCGCGGGCGACCACTCGGTCATAGAAGTCACGATCAGCGGTGATCGTCGCGACCCATGCCACCACCCTCGAGATTCGGGTGGGCGGGGTCGATGGAGCGGATTCGGCGACTATCGGTTCCGGCCGCGCGGGGGCGGCCGGAACCGGAGCGGGCAGCGCCGAATCATGTCCGCACACCTCGCAGAATCGGCCGCTGATCGGCACACCGCAGTACGGGCATGCCGTGGCCGGCGCGGGCATGACTGCCGCGAGCTCGGCCAGCGGCGAGCCACAGACATCGCAGTAGTCGATGGCGACGGAGTGATGGCCTTCCGGACAGACCATCACGCTTCCTTCCGCACCCGTGCCGTCTTGGTCGAGCGCGCGTCCAGCGCCATCTCATCGGCGGCTTCGACTGTGGCGCGCAATCGCACCGTCCCGTTGTGTTCGTCTACCTCGACGACTCCGCGCAACAGCTTGGCCGTCCCCTCGTTGCCGGATTCCGCGGCCAACTGCACCGCCCTGCGCAGCTTGGCCGTCGCGGTGTCCACGTCGCCGTTCTTGCGGGCGGTCAGCCCCTCCTGGACGACCTGTGCGAGCTCGGCCTGGCCCGTGTAATGCGCTACCCGCCTGCTGATTCGGGCCGACAGCTCCGTTTCGGTGGTCCACACCGCGCGGACGAGCCCTTGACCGACCACCTCCGCACCCGCGACGACACTGATCCTGGCCGCCAGCTTCTCCCGGCCGGGCGCGGCGGGTTCCACCCGCACCTGCACGTGATAGTCGCGATCCTCCGCACCCCACGCGCCGAGCGGGTACTCCCCCACCTGCGCACCGGATTCGGCACGACGCGCAGTCAGGTCCTCGATGGTCGGTGCGACCTGTTTGACGAACTGCACCACCGCGCCCGCAGGCGTCCAGACCCGCAGCGTCAGCTCCGGGATCGCCTTGGTCATCGCGGACTGCGTCATGGCGGCGAAGTCGGCGGCCAGGTGGGCTGGGTCGGCGACGATGTCGACGGTCCCGTGCAGCGCCGAGGCGATGGCGCGCAATTCGTCCACCCGCCAGTCGGTTCCGACACCACGGCAGTCGCAGGTGAACATTCCTTCTGACTGCCGGATCTCGGCGGCGAGCGCCTCGGGCTCCTCATGTTCGTTCTTGCCGTCGGTCAGCAGAATCGCATGCACCAGTGCGCCGGGATGCATGGTCGCCAGCTGCCGGGTCAGTCCGAGCCAGGTGCCCATCGCGGTGCCGCCGGTGGGCCGCAGTTTGTCGAGGTGGCGGCGCGCTGCGACCCGGCTCTCCCGGCTGGCGAGCACCGACGGCGTATCGGTGGGGAACACCAGGCGCGCCATCGAGGTGCCCTGCACGATAGCGAATTTGGCCCCGTCGGGCAGCACATCCAACGCCGCGAGCGTAGCTTTGCGCGCTTCGTCGAATTTCCGCGCCGTGCCCATCGACCCGGAACTGTCGATGATGAGGATCTCCACCCGGTCCGGCGGCGGCCCTGCGGCCACGAAATCCGCCCCGGTCTCGACGGTGACGACGGCGTCTACCGTGCCCGCCCCCTCGGCCAGATACTCGTTCTGGTCGATCGCTACCGAAATACCGTTGCCGTCAACAGAACTCACTACACTTCTCCTGGCTTGCCGGGTAGCCCGACGGGCACAAGCGCAACGGTGATGTTGTCGCTGCCGCCGGAGCGCAACGCGAAGTCGACGAGCTCGCGCGCGGCGAGCAGCGGGGTGGCGGGGGTGGTGGCCATGCCCGCCAGCGCCTCGGGATCGGACTGGTAGTTCCACAGCCCGTCGCTGCACAGCAACAGGGTGCCGGGGCCGGTGGTGCGCAAGGTCCGCACGCACGAGTCCGACCACGGTTTCGGATCGCTGTCCGCGCCGAGCCAGCGCAGCAGAGTGTGGGCGCGCGGGTCCTTCATAGCGGCCGCTTCGTCCATGGCGCCGGCGTCGACGAGAGCCTGTGCCCAGGAATCGTCGGAGGACAGTCGCTGGGACGGCGCGGCATCTCGGGCCTGCGGATCGCGCGCACGCAACCAATAGGCGCGGCTGTCACCGACATTCGCGACAGTGATCTCCGCCGCGCCGTCGCCGAGCAAACGCACGATGGCCGAGACATAGGTGCACGAGGGGGCATGCCCGTCGTGCTCACCGATATCGCGCACAGCCGTGGCCGCGGCCGCGAGCCCGGCCATCACCGCATCCTCGGCTGAGCGCGATTCGCCCAATGCGGCGACGGCGGCATCCACACCGGCCCGTGCCGCGGCGCCCGATGCCACCTGCGGATCCTCCGACGTCGACACCCCGTCGCAGACGACGAGCACCGTCGAGGCACGCTGCCACGGGGTTCGGCCCGCTACGACGGCGGCGGCGACCGCATCCTCGTTGCGCGCGTGCGCGATACCGCGGTCGGTCACCACGCACACCGCACCCAGATCCGCCTCGCACCGGTCCGGTTCGGGACGCAGCTGCCCGCAGTCGCGGCAGTAGCCGTCGGCGTCGTAACGGAGCCCGCCGCAGCCGTCGCATGTCGCTGCCGCGTCTGGGTCGGGCTGCGGCAGGGCGACCCGGCGCAGCCCATGGGCGATCAGCGCACCGAGCTCACGACCGCAGGCTTCGCAATAGCGGTCGGCCGCAGTGACACTCGCGGCGCATCCCGGGCACGTGGCCGCTGCGGCGGCCTGCCTGCCTGCGTTCACGACTCCACCCGCGGGCACTGTATCTATGGTTCGCTCCTTACGCTCGCTCACAACGTCGTCCTCGGCCGGATCCGGTTGGCCCGATCCACCAGCTCGAAACGCGTCCACATGTCGTCTGTTTCGCGAGCAAGGTCGCGATAACACCGCTCCAGTCCGATGCGCACACCGTCCTGGTCCAGGCGCGCGCCGAGCAGCGATTCATGCGCCGATGCCACCTTGCCCGCACCCAGCCAGGCCAGCGCGGCGTCGAGCACCCGCATCCGAATCTGCGCCCCACGGCGTTTGGAGTCCAGCCGCAGCAGCTCGACCCGAGCGCCCGCGTCCCGCAGCAGCGATTCGGATAGCTCGGCCGCCGCACGACCGGTCAGCATTGCTTCCACCGCCGCGATCCGAGCCTCGGAGTACAGCGCTGATGCTGCGTCCACCTGGTCGAGCACGGCCACCGCGCCCTCGCGGTCGCCGCGAGCCCGACGCAGGCGGGCAAGGCCGAACACGGCACTGGCAAACGAGCGATCAGTGCGCCACACCGTGTCGTAATAGCGCGATGCCTCCCGGGTCGCCGCCTCGGCACCGGCTAGTTCGGCGACGGCCGCCAATGCCAGTTTCGGTGCGGCCTCACCAGGCAGCGCGGCGTACACGGCATCGAATTCCGCACGGGCTGTGTCGAAATCCTCGGCGAGCAGCCGCGCTTGTCCGCGATACCAGGCCAAACGCCAATCGCCGGGCAGGGTTTCGGCAAGGCCGTCCAGTCGTCGTTCGGCCTCGGCCGAATCTCCCACCTCGAGTGCCGCGCGCACCAGCCGCAGCGGGATCTCCACCGACTCACCGCGCTTGGTGACGACCGACCGCAACCCCGCCTCGAAGGCGCTCGCCAATTCCGCTGGCGTGCTGCCGGTTGTCGTGGCCAGGAGCGCGGCGCCGCTGTCGCCGGGATCGACCAGCGGAATCGGCAGCGCCGCAACGACTGTGCCCGGTGCCGACACGGCGTCCGCGCCGACGCCGAACACCGCGCGCGGCGGCCCGAAATACGCCGACATGCCCGGTCGCGGCACCCCGTCGTTGGTGCTGAGCACCTCGCGCAGCACACCGGTGAGCTGGTCTGCCATCTCCTCCATCGAGGTGAATCTGGCTTCCGGCTCGGCGTCGGTGGCGCGCAACAGGAACCGGTGCAGCGAATCGTATTTCGCCAGTAGCGGTTCGGTGGCCGGTCCTGGCAATTCGCCGAAGTGCCCGCCCCGCTGCGGCACGTTCATCACCAGCACGGCGAGGGTGCGCCCCACTGTGTACACCTCGGTGGCGACCGTCGGTCCGGACTCGGCGATCTCGGGGGCCTGGTATCCGATGGTGCCGTAGATATTGCTGTCCTGATCGTCCATCGCGATCACGGCGCCGAGGTCGATGAGCTTGAGCTGCTCATCGGTCTGCATCACATTGTCGGGCTTGAAATCACAGTAGGCAAGGCCCAGCGAATGCAGGTAGCCCAGTGCGGGCAGCATCTCCAGGATGTAGGCGATCGCCTGGGCAGGCGGCAGGTAGCTGCCTTCGGTGTCCCGGCGGCGGCGCAGGATCTGCTTGAGCGAGGTGCCGCCGACATACTCCATGACGATGTAGCCGACGGCGATGCCATCAGGTCCGGTGTGTTCGACGAAGTTGTGAATCTTGACGATGCTTGGGTGCTCGACCTCGGCGAGGAACCGCTTCTCGGCCATAGCCGCCGCCATCGCGTCGACGTCGCCGGAATTCAGCAAGCCTTTCAGGACTACCCAGCGGTCGCTGACATTGCGGTCGGTCGCCAGATAGATCCAGCCGAGCCCACCGTGTGCGAGACAGCCCGCCACCTCGTATTGCCCGCCGACCAGATCGCCCTCGGACAGTGTGGGAGTGAAGGAGAACCGCGTACCGCAGTGCGGGCAGAAGCCCTCGGTGCGGCCGGGCACTCCGTCGCGGCCGCGGCCGACGGCTCGTTCGCACTTGCCGCAGAACCGCTTCGACTCGGCGACCTCGGGGACCGTCATGATCGCGGTGGCCGGATCGATGCGTGGCACCCGCGGTACCTCGACCATGCCCGCACCGAGTCGTCCACGCGCACTGGCCTTCGACGACGTGGACCGGCCGGTGCGCACCGAGCGTCCCGACGATCGGTTGGTGCCGGTCGAGACGGAACGCGCCGAGGTCGTGCGCACAGCCGGCGCGGTGCCGCATTCGTCGCAGTAGCCGTCGACAATCGTGCCGGAGCAGTCGGACTCCACGCACGCATCGCCCTCGATGGATACCGGATTCGGCACGGACACTACGCTTTCCGACGCCGAGCCGGAAGTCGCCTCGGCGGGCGCTGTCCCGCACACCGCGCAGTATCCGTCTTCGATGACCCCGCCGCACCCCGGCTCCTGACAGATCATGGTCGCCTCCCCGATTTCTCACCGATGAGCTGCTGGTAATCGGCGACCGCCCGGGTGACCGCCGCCAAGTCGCACGGCTTGCGGGACAACAGTCCCGCGGCGATCTGTGAGGCGGACAACAGATCTCGATCCTCGCCGACTCCGAGCCGAGCCGCCTTGGCTTGGTAGGCGGCCAGCCGCCCGCGCAGTTCGGCGCGCCGGTCGAGCAGGCCTTGCGCCAGTTGTTCGGCGGTGCCCGCGGCGGCGATGGCCTCGGCAATCCGGCGGCGCAGCGCCAGCAGCGCCGCAGCCGCACCGGGATTCGCCGACAATGCCTCCAGTTGCGCACCGAGGGTCGCGGTGTTGTCGACGGGCGCAGGCAGCGGTCCCGACAGAATCGTGCGCTCGACTTCGGCCCTGGCGTGGGCGGCGCGCTCCCGGGCCTCGCGCAGTGTGTCCCACCGGCTACGCGTCTGCGTGATGGCCGTCGGCCAATTCGCCGCCATCGCGGCGAGCTCGGCGAGGACGGTGGCGTGGTTGCGGAGCATGTCGCTCAATTCGGCAATGCGCGCGTCGATCTCGGGCGTGGTCAGCGCGAGCGGGTCGGTGGCCGAGCGACTCAGCAGGGCGGCGATGCCGTGTTCGATCACACCCAGCTCGGCGATCGCCGCTCCCCCCGCCTTGTCCAACTCCTCTCGCAGCGGCGCGAGGCCCGACGTGATCCGGGTGTTCACCGCATCGACCGCGTCGAAGAATTCGGCGATCTCCGGGAAGGTGGCCCGCATGCGGTCTACGGTATCGGCGAGCCCGACGAACAGCACCTGTTCGCTGGGACCGGTCAGCGAACGTTGCGCCATCGGTATCGGCGTGCGTGACGCCTCGTAGGGTCGCCCACGCAGCAGCCTGGTCACCTCGAGACGTTCGCTGTCGTCGAGCCGGGCTCGGCTGCCGCGCACGGTCCGCGCCGAATCCAGCATCGAGCGCAGCCTGCCGTAGTCCTCCCACATCAAGGCGAGCGCATCGCCCACCGCCTGCCACCGCTGCTCGGTGTGCCCGGTCGGCGGGAAGCGGCGCAGCAGCGTGTGTCCGGGATGCTTGTCCAGTTCCAGCAGGGTGGCGGTGATGACATCGAGTTCGGCTGCGCGGGCGGCCAATTCGCGATCGATCTCGGCTACGCTGAGCGGCTGCATGGTCGCCGCACTCACTCGGTGTACCGGGGCGTGGGCGGGCCGGAGGACGGGCCGAGGGCGCTGAGCCTGGCGTTGTAGAGGCGCTGCCACGTGCCATCGTTACGGAGCCGCTCGAGGACACCGTTGACGAAGCGGACCAGGTCGGGGTTGCCCTGGGCGATACCGACCGCGTACGCGCCGGTACCGATTTCCGCCCCGACGACCTCCAGATTGCGATCCTGCGCGACCAGTCCGAACAGGATCGGATCGTCGCCGCTGATGGCGTCCACATTGCCCTGTTGCAGTGCGGCAAGGCAATCGGTCCAGTTGCCTGCGCCCATGATGGTCGGTCGCTTGGGCAGGCCGAACAGCGGACCGGGCGCGGTGGTGCCGCGAGTGACGCACACGACCTTGTCCGCGAGGTCGGCGGCGGTCCTGATCCCGGAGTTCTTGGGCGCGAGAATCCGTTGCCCCGCACGGTAGTAGACCCCGGAGAAGTCGACATCCCTGCGGCGTTCGCAGGTGGCCGAGAAGGTGCGCACGATGAGGTCCACCTGTTTGTCGCGCAATGCCGGGATGCGGTCCGCGGCGGCGACCGAACGCAGCTCGATCTTGTCCGGGTCACCGAACAGGTCGCGGGCGATCTCCCGGGCGATATCGATGTCGAAGCCTTCCAGCTGGCCGCTGGCCGGGTTGCGGAAGCCGAACAGATAGGTGTTCTGGTCCACGCCCACCCGCAGGCGGCCGGTCGCCACGATGGCGGCCATGGGCGATCCCGGCGGCATCGCACCGGGTCTCGGCAGCGATCCGGGACGCAGGCTCACCTCGGGGTTGCAGGTGTCGTCGGCCTCCGATCCCGGCGCCGTGGTGATCTCGGTCAGGTCCGGCCGCGGGTTCACCGCCGCCACCCTGGTCGGGTCGGGAACCTTCGTGCCGGAACCGCACGCGGTCACCAGTGCACTGATGGCGACCAGCATCGCGGTCAGCAGCAGCCTCGTGTTCACAGGAACTCCTTCAGCCGCGACCACAACCCGACGGCGACGGCGACCGCCGCGAACACCATCAGCAGCAGGGTGCCCGACGGGCTGAACGCCAGTGACCCGCCCGCGGAATCGACACCGTCGCGCAATTCCCTGCGCACGTCGGCGAGTTCGTTGCGCAGTGCGGCATCGAGATCGGCGAATCGTGTGGCCGAGCTCTCGGGCGCGGAACCGATGGCCTGTGCGACTGCCGCCGGATAGTTGGCTGCCTCGTAGGCGTCCTTCTGGCGAGCGTGCCCGGCTTGCCAGCTCGCCAGCGCACCGGCCGCGGCCGAATCCGAACCGACCGTGTTCTCCAGGCGCGCACCGAGCGCGGCGGTGTGTTCGATGAAATCCGCTTCACCGGCGGTGATATCGCCACGGGTGATCAGCTGTAGCGTCTCGTCGGTGCGGGCCTGCTGGGCGAGAATCCTGGCCTGCGCCAGCGTCTCGAATCGGGTGCTTGCCCCGGACCTACCGGTGTCCACCCCGCCCGCCGCGACCAGGACCGCGGCCATCGACCACAGCAGGACGACGGCCGTTGCCCCCGCCGCGACGGCGAGGCCGAGGTTCATGCGCCGATTGGTCCGCTGCAGCAGCACGTATGAGCCGACGCCGCAGACGGCCGACACGGCCAGCAGCAGCGCGATGCTCGTCAGCGGCAGCGCCCCGATGTCGTTCTGATCGTCTCGCACCGCGGCGAAACGGTTCTTGCTGAGTTGTTCGGCATTGGGCAGCAGCGAGTTCTGCATCAGCATCGATGCCTCGCGCAGATACGCCGAGCCGACCGGGAAGCCTTGCCGGTTGTTGGCGCGAGCGGTCTCGACCAGCCCCGTGTAGGCGGGCAGGTCGGCGGTGATGCGCGCGACGATCGATCGGGTCTGCGCGTCGGAGGCGCCGGTGGTCGCTTCCGCCAGCGCGCCCGCCGCATCAGCGAGCGCCTGCTGATATCGCCCGCGCACCTCCGGCGATTCGATACCGCCGGACAGGAAGGCCGCCGCCGCGGAGGCGTCGGCGGCCGAAAGCGCGACGTACAGACTCTGCGCCGCATAGGCCAGTGGTTCGGTCCGCTCCAGCACGACATCGCGGCGAACCATCTTGTCGCTCAGCTGATTCGCGGACACGAAACCCGACAACACGCACAGCACAACGGTGACGACCAGTACCGCGCCGATCACGCCGGGAGTCGTCGTGGCGAAGCGCCGCGACCACCGTGCCCCGTTGCGGATGGCCGCCGGTAGGCGAACTTCCACACCGCCCCCCTTCATCCACTGGCGGGTGTCCTCGATCGCGATAGTACGGTAGCGGGTTGCACTTCGCTGCCCGTCACGTCGAGGGCTGGAATTACCGAAGCCGCTGCGGTGTTGGCCCGGGAAAAGCAGCCGAACGGACGGGAACACATGAACGACTTCAATGCCCAGATCATCGAGGAATTTCGCGCGAACGACGGCAACGTCGGCGGCATGTTCGAGGGGGCGCACATGGTGCTGATCACGACCACCGGCGCCAAATCGGGACGCCAGATCCTCAACCCGCTGGTCTATCTGCCCGACGGTGAGCGGGTCGTGATCATCGCCTCCAACGGCGGCGCGGACAAGCACCCGGCCTGGTACCACAATCTGCGCGCGAATCCCGAGCTCACCGTGGAAATCGGTACCGAGAAGTACCCGGCAAAGGCGGAGATCGTGACGGGCGCCGAACGCGACGAGCTGTACGCGCGGATGGTGGAGATCCTGCCCGGTTTCGCCGAGTACCAAGCCAACACCGAGCGGGTGATCCCGGTGGTCGCGGTGTATCGCCGAACGGCCTGACGCGCTACCCCCGTTGCTGGACGGCCGCGACCGCCTTGCGCGCGGCCACCAGCACGGGGTCCCAGACCGGCGAGAACGGCGGCGCGTAGCCGAGATCCAGCGCCGTCATCTGCTCGACGGTCATCTGCGCGGTGAGTGCGACCGCCGCGATATCGACGCGCTTGCCCGCCCCCTCACGGCCGACGATCTGCACGCCGAGTAGGCGGCCGGTGCGCCGCTCGGCGATCATTTTCACCGTCATCGTCGCCGCGCCCGGGTAGTAGCCGGAGCGACTGGTCGATTCGATCGTCACGGTGACGAACTGCAGCCCTGCCGCGCGAGCGTCTTTCTCGCGCAAGCCGGTTCGCGCGACCTCCACATCGCACACCTTGCTGACCGCGGTACCGACGACACCGGGAAAAGTCCCGTACCCGCCCCCGATGCCGGACCCGATGATCTGGCCGTGCTTGTTGGCGTGTGTGCCGAGTGCGATATGGCGTTCCCGACCGGACACCAGGTCGAACACCTCCACGCAATCACCGCCCGCCCAGATGTTCTCGTGGCCGCGCACCCGCATCGCGAGATCGGTGAGCAGGCCGCCGTGCTTGCCGAGCGGCAGCCCCGCGGCCTTGGCCAACGCGGTCTCCGGACGCACACCGATGCCGAGCACAACCACGTCGGCCGGGTACTCGCACTCCGAGGTGACCACCGCGCTCGCCCTACCGTCCGCGCCGGTGCGGATCTCGGTCACCTCGGCGCTGCTCACGATCTCGACGCCCATGTCGCACATCGCGATTCGGACCAGCGCGCCCATGTCCGGGTCGAGGGTGGACATCGGCTCGTCGCCGCGATTGACCATCGTGACCGCGAAGTCGCGCTTGATCAACGCCTCCGCCATCTCCACCCCGATATAGCCCGCGCCGATCACCACGGCCCGCTTACCATCGGTCCGCTCGAGGGTTTCGATCAGTGCCTGGCCGTCGTCGAGGGTCTGCACACCGTGCACCCCGGGTGCGTCGATGCCGGGCAGCGGCGGGCGGATCGGGCGGGCGCCGGTGGCGATCACCAGTTTGTCGTAGCCGGCCCATGATTCAGCGCCGGACTCGAGATCGCGGGCGCGCACCCGGCCGCCCGCGACGTCGATCTCCACGACCTCGGTCCGCATCCGCAGATCGATATCGCGGGATCGATGCTCCTCGGCGGTGCGCGCGATCAGCTCGTCGCGCTCGGCCACATCCCCGGCCACCCAGTACGGGATCCCGCAGGCGGAGAAGGAGGCGAAGTTGCCCCGCTCGAAGACGACTATCTCCAGCTCGTCGGGACCTCTGAGCCTGCGCGCCTGTGACGCCGCCGACATCCCTGCCGCGTCGCCGCCGATGACAACCAGTCGCTCACTCATACCGATCACGCTACGTCGCAGCGGGTAGGCAAGATCACCTGGTCAGTGCGTGACCGCGGCGGCCGCGCAGGCCATGTGCGTCTGCTGCGCCTCGGAGGAGGCGAACACGTCGACGAGGAAGAACGTCGCCGGTTCCGTCGCCGACCGGCCGGCCAACCACACCGTCGTCCCGTCCTCAGCTTCGATGGATGGAAGGGCGCGCGAGGATGTCGGCGAAGGCGTCGGCCTTGCCCGCGTCGGTACCGCAGGTGACGATCATTGCTGTGCGTGCTGTCATGACGGCGACGGTGTTGACAGCAATAGCTACGATTGCGACAAAGAAGCTACACTTTGCGACATGAGATTCGGTGTTGCCGCTATCGCCGATGGTTGGGACTCCGGACTGACCACCGTCCTCGACGTCTTGCGCACTGCGGAAGCCGGACGAGTACGCCTCGACCGTGACATCCCGGCCATCTCCGTGCACACGATCGCCGCAACACCAACCCCCGTCCCCACTCAGGGCGGGCTGCTCGTCCCGATCGACTTCACCTTCGACGACGCCAGGATGAACGAACTCGACCTTCTCGTCATCCCCGCCATCGGCGCCAACAGCCCACCCGGCGTCATCGATGCCCTGCTGCGCCCCGACATCCAAACACTGCGCAGCAGGCTGCGCGATTGGGTCGAGGAAGGCCGTCAACTCGCCGCCGCCTGCACCGGCACCCTGCTACTCGCCGAGGCCGGGATCCTCAATGGACGCCGCGCCACCACCAGCTGGTGGCTTGCCACCGAGTTCCAGAACCGCTATCCGCGGGTCGATCTCGACATGACCCGAATGGTCATCCAAGACGGCAACATCACCACTGCGGGCGCCGCGTTCGCCCACATCGACCTCGCGATCAACCTCGTGTCCCGGACCAGTCCGCAACTCGCCGATCTCACGGCCGCGACCCTGCTCATCGACCAACGTCCGGCCCGGAGCGTCGAATCCGCCCTCGGCTACCTCTCCACCGTCGATCGGCTCATCACCGACTTCGAAACCTGGATCCGGCTGCACCTGGCCGAACCGATGTCCATCGCCGACGCGGCCGCCGCCATCGGAACTACCCGTCGCACCCTCGAACGCCACATCCGCCAGCGGCTCGGCATCACCCCCAACACCCTCGTCCAGCGGATGCGCGCCGAACGCGCGCGCCACCTGCAACGCACCACCAACCTCCCCCTGACGAAAATCGCCCCCATGGTCGGCTACCAGAGCAGCACGGCGCTACGCAACGCACTCAACTCCACCGAAAACCAGGGCTGAGGTGCGCGTTCAGTTTTGCCGATGATGCCGGGCCACGCCGACTGCGGCTTCCTGGTCGAAGTAGCGGGTCATCGCCCAGTTCATGCCGCGCATGGCGAGGTTGTAGGAGGGCGGGAAGTACCGCTGCGCCCAGTGCCCGACGCGGATGTCGGGCGAGGTGTAGACCAGATACCGATTGCGCTCCACACCGCGCACGATGGACCGTGCGGCGGCTTCCGGGGTGACCGCATGGCGCATGAAAATCCCGATGGCGCGCTGCACGGTGGCGTCGGCGCGGTCGACACCGGCGATGTCCACACTGTCGACCATCGGCGTCGACATCGCACCCGGCACGGCGAGGCTGACACCGATGCCGTGGCGGCGCAGATCGAAACGCAGTACCTCCGAGACGCCGCGCAGGCCGAATTTGCCTGCGCTGTAGGGCGCATGCCACGGCAGGCCGAACAGTCCCGCGGCCGAGGACACATTCAGCAGGTGACCGCCGTTGCCCGCGTCGATCATGCGCGGCACGAACTCCTCGATCACGTGGATCGGGCCCATCAAATCGATATCGATCGTCCGACGCCATTGGGTGTGGGTGAGCCGGTCCACCGCGCCCCAGGTGGCGATCCCCGCCACATTCATCACGATGTCCACGCTGTCGACCACGGCATGGGCTTCGGCCGCGAGCGCGACCACCGCGTCGTAGTCGCTGACGTCGGCGGGAGCCGCGAGATGCACGGTGCCACCAGCGGACTGCACGTCGGCCGCGGTCCGCTGCAGACCCGCGTCGTCGATATCGGTCAGGATTACCGAGGCGCCCTTGGCGGTGACCGCCAGCGCGATGCTGCGGCCCAAGCCACTTGCGGCCCCGGTGATCAGGCAGCACTTGCCGCCGAACTTCGTCATGGACCAAGACGATAGGCGTAGATGAACAGCATTGTCTATAGATCGGCTCGTACTGTCTCGGACACGAGATCGCCACGGCGTCTCGGGGCTCGCCGCGTCATGACCGCGACTTCCGTCCACCGACGGCGTCCTCGGCCCAGGCCCAGTTCCGCGGACAGGGAGCGCATTCACCCTCGCTCGATCAGCCGGCCATAGCCATCGGGTGCGCAACCGCGCATGCTGGAGCAATAGCGCCGGAGGGTGTTAACAAAAATCGTTTCCATAGAGAAGAAATTTTCGGGATCGTTTCACATGTTCGACATACCGTGGTTTCGGTACAGGATCATCAGGAGGTCCATATGGGGAACCTGTTCGTGAATGTGCCGCGGACGCGCACTCACCTCGTCCGGATGGAGTGCCGGCGTGGCTGAGGAGCGGCAGACAGCGGCACGGAGCCTGACCACGCTTGCCGGGTACCGGCAAGCGACCTTCACCGCGACACCTGCCGTCCGCCCCATCCTGACCACCGCATTGCTACTGCTGAGCGTGGCGCTCGTGTACGAAGCGGGGCTGGCTGCCCGCGAGGGCGTCGATCACAGCTGGTTTGTCGCGGCGTCGATCGCCGGACTGTTCGTGGTTCGTGGCCTGCACCTGCGCAGGCCGATCACCTTGCCGCATCTGACGATCGCGGTGTTCGTGCTGGCGGCCGCCAATACCGCCTATCGCGCCTCCCACCCCGGATTCGGGTTCGTCTTCCTCGCCTCGACCGGCCTTATTCTGATGCTGCCGCAATCGAGCAGGCCACAGCCACAGCAGCTGTATCGGGTGGCGGAACTGGTCGGGCGGACCGAGCGCGATGCGCTCGCCGCATTCGCGCTGCATTCGTCGAAGAGCTACTTCTTCAACGCGAATTCCTCCGCCGCGATCGCCTATCGCACCCGCTTCGGCATCGCGGCGGTGGCGGGCGATCCGATCGGTGAGCGTGCCGCGTTCGGCGAATTGCTCTCGGAGTTCTCCGACTTCGCCGCCAACAACGGCTGGCGGATCGCGGTGCTCGGCGCCGGTCCCGAAATGGCGGGGATGTGGCGGCGGCGGGCCATCGAGCATCGTGGGCTGCGCGCGATCCCGGTCGGGCGCGATGTGGTGATCGAGGTGGACAGTTTCGCGATGGTGGGAAGGAAGTTCCGCAATCTGCGCCAAGCTGTGAGCCGCACCCACAACTTCGGCGTGACCACCGAGGTGGTCAGCGAAGCCACGCTGAGCGAGCCGCTGCGCGCCGAACTGCTCGACATCGTCGACGAATGGCAGCACGGCAGGCAGTCCCGCGGCTTCTCGATGATCCTCGATCATCTCCTGGACGGCCGAAACCCCGGCATGCTCGTGGTCATCGCCCGCGACGCGGACGGGCGGGTCGCAGGGTTCCAGCGCTACGGCGTGTCCGACCGCGGCCGCGAACTGAGCCTCGATGTCCCGTGGCGGCGCAAGGACGCCCCCAACGGCCTGGACGAACGGATGGTCCTCGACCTGGTCGACTACGCCCGCACCCAGGGCATTCAGCGAATCTCTTTGGCCTTCGCGCCTTTCCCCGAGTTGTTCGCCGACAAGGACCGCTCTCGCGGGGCCGCGCTGATCTATGCGTTCGTGCACCTGGGCGATCCACTGATTCGACTGGAATCGCTGTATCGGTTCCTGCGCAAGTTCCGCGCGCTGTCCGATCAGCGCTTCGCCCTCTTCCGGTGGCGCGAAGTCCTGCTGGCCGCGGCCGCATTGCTGACGCTGGAGTTCATTCCGCACCGCAAGGAGTATTGAGCGCCGGCGTCACTCACTCGGCCGAACCGCGCAGCAGATCGGTTGCGGCGCGGTGGATTTTCGCCAGCGCGCTCAGCAGATGCTCGCGTTCGGTCGCCGTGAGATCAGCGGTGATCGCTTCCTCCAGCGCTCGTCGTTCGGCCTCGACCGGCTCCCGCAGATCATGGCCCGCGTCGGTGAGCCGGAGGCGCACGAGGCGGTTGTCGTGATCGTCGCGCTGACGGACGAGCAGCCCGGCGTCGGCCATCCTGGTGGCCATTTTGACGACGGTGGGCGTCGTGACGTGCAATGCGGCGGCCAATTCGCCCGGCGTCTGCCCATCCCGCTCCCACAGCGCTGCCAGCAGGTGATTCTGCCCCAGGTGCAGTCCGTGCCGCCGCATGCCCGCGTCGGCCACCGCGCGCAGCGCCTTCGTCGTCTTGCTGTGCAGGTCCAAGAACTCGGGCATGGCGTCTCCATAGTCGGGCAGAACAGGTCGATTGACGGCTAGTCATTAACCGGCTAACGTTCCGTTCGAGCAGTCGATAGTCGGCTAATGAACTGGGAGCAGCAATGATACTGATAACCGGAAGTACCGGAAATGTGGGGCGAAAACTGATCCGAGAGCTCGATGGACGCGGCGCCGCATGCCGAATCCTGGTCCGCGATCCCACACGCGCCGCCGGGCTGCCCGATCGCATCCCCCGCGTCGTCGCCGATCTCGACGACCCCGCCACCCTCGCGAGCGCTTTCGACGGCGTCGACGCACTCTTTCTGCTCACTCCGGGCATCGGCACCGAGCAAACCGCGCACGCCATCGCGGCCGCAGTACGCGCAGGCATTCGCCACGTCGTGCACCTGTCCTCCATCAATGTGCTCGGCGATCCCATGCCCGCGATGGGACGTTGGCATCACGCGCGGGAGGAAATCGTCCGGGCCAGTGACATTCCTGCCACCATCCTGCGGCCGGGCGGCTTCATGACGAATGCGCTCGAGTGGGTGCACAGCATCCGCGACGAGGGTTTCGTCCTCGACCCCGTCGGTCCAGGCCGCTTCGCGCCGATCGACCCCGTCGATATCGCCGCGGTCGCAGCGCACGTCCTGACCGAAAACGGCCATGAGAATACGGAATACGTTCTTACCGGCGACGAGGCACTCACCGTCACCGAGCAAGTGCGGATTCTCACCGCGACGCTCGGCCGCACCATCGAGGTCCGTGCGGTCCACACACCCGAGGAAGCTGTTCGTTCCCGCTTTCCGCACGGCGCTCCCCCGGCGCTGGCCGCTGCCATCGCGGAAGGGTTTGCGCTGCTGCGCGCCGATACGACCGGGTTTCGCACCGACACGGTCGAGCGGCTGCTGGGTCGCCCGCCTCGGACCTTCGCCGAATGGTGTGCGGCGAATACTGCCGCGTTCCTCGGCGACGCTGTGGACGCCTCCCGTCGGTGACACACACGGGAGCGCGGCTGGTCTCCGATTGCCACCCATCGATAGCGGTAGAGCTGCCGAACGTTCGATAGTTCAGCCGCTGCCGTCGCAGGCGAACCGCGGTCAGCTGTCGGCGACGTTGATGCCGATCGCGCGGGCGAAATCGGGGGCAAGGTCCATCAGTTGGCGACTGCTGATGGTCGCGCCGCGCAACGCGTCGACGCCATCGGCGATGCCGATGCTCACGGCGTCGCGGAGGTCGAACTTCTTCAGGCGCGCGCGATTCAGTAGCAGTCCTTGCACCACCGTGCCGGGGAAGGTCACATTGGTCAGCTCGGCGTCGCCGAAATCGGTGTGCCGCACAACGCAGTCGACGAACGACACGTCGCGGAACTTGGCGCGGCGGAAGTTGACGGAGTCGAACTTACAGCCCTCGAACCGAACTCGTCGCAAGTTGGCCCCGCCGGCGTCCACACCGGACATCGCGCCCTCGATCAACTCCGCGTCCTGCCACGAGGTGTCGGCCAATTCCGTGCCGACCCAGCGCACATTGCGCACCCACACATCGGTGAATCGCGAGTACCGCATGCTGCCGCGATTGATCGAGAGCGAGGTGAACACCGTCTCGGAGAACCGCGCGTGGCCCGCCTCGACATCGTCGATGTCCGCGCCGCTCACCTGCACACAGTCATAGTCGCCCTCCTGCTCGAGTGGGCCTTCCAGCGGTTTCAGGTAGCTCGCGTAGGGCAGGTCTGCCAACTCGCGGGGCATCTCGCCCACCTCCCGGGTTCAGTCGTCGACGGCGATGTCTGTCTACCAGGCGGGGCCGACACACCCTCGATGCGCATGCGGGCGCGAGTTCGGCCGCACCCGGGCCATCGGCACGGGTGCGCATCATTCGATGGCGCATCCGAGCCGGTTCGTTACTCGCGCGGCGATACTCGCGTCACTGCGGGGACTCGATGGCGGTGTGCAGTGTCGTCATGAGCAACTCGATGCGATGCTGCTCCTGCGCGGCGGTCTGCGGCGGATGATGAATTTCGATGCTCAACCGGTCGTCGAAGGTGCTGATGATGCAGGTGTTGGCCGCAGGCCTGCGGCCGGTTCGGTCCGGCTTCGCGATGAAGATCGAGCGAAAGTCGTCGATACGCAAGTCCTGCTGCGCGGGCAGTTGGGGCACCCTGCCCCAGTTCGTCGCCATCACCATCCCGGGAATCCTGGGTGGTCCCGCCGCCGCAACATCGGGGATCTGCAGTGGCGTCTGCTGCACGAATCCCGAGTCCACGGCGGCCTGCAGGGCATCGCAGACGCCTCGGGCCAGACCGATCAGTGTTGTCCCCGCTTCTGCACCTGGCAGATAGTTCGTGAATCCCAGGACGTCGGTCCCGTCGGTCAGGCCGATCGGTGGGCTGACCCTGGTGCGTAGATCGACAGAGTACAAGTACAGGAGCTCGGTCAGCGGCAGTGCCCGAATCTCGGCCTCCATCAGCAGAATCGCCGCGGATACCAGCCCGTGCACCGTCACCTGTTCGCGGTGCCCGAGATCGACCAGCCGCGCGGTCGCCTCCTTGCTCAGACGGCATCGCGTCGTCTGGGGCATCGGGTATCCCGGGTCGATATGGTCCGGCGCGGGCACAACGGAAGGGGGTGGGGTGACCACGAGCAGCGGCGCCGGTGCGGCCGCCGCCGGATTCGGGAACTTCTGGATACCGCGGGCGGCCAGCAGTGTCTCCACCGACTCCGGATAGGGATGGATCTGCGCTTCGACTGGGCGGCCTTCGGTGGCAGCACCGTAGAACCCCCACAGGTCGCCCAGGATGGCAAGGGAGTGGTAGGCATCTGCCACGCTGTGATGGATCACCAGCGTGACGCTCGCGGAGTCGCCGTCGCGGACCACGCACAGCGCACCGACCGCTACGCTCTGATCGAACTTCGCGCCGGTGAGCAGCTGCTCCGGATCACCGTCGACCACCGAGATTTCCGGTGCCGCCCCCGACGCAGCCACCAGGACATGCCCGCCGGTCTCGGCGGCGTCGAGACGAGCGCCCAGAATGGGGTAGGCGCGAACAACGGCGTCGAAGGCCGTCGACAACGCAGCCAAGTCCAATCGACCGGACACTCGAACCGAGTACCCGACGAAGACCTCGCCGAAGGCGAACATCTGTTCGCTCGGCGCCAGCGGACGGATGACGCTTGCTGTGGACATGCAGTTCCCTTCAGATGTTGCCTATCGCCCCGGAGATCGAGCCGCCATCCACCTGTCCGAACCTGCGGTCGCCCCCGACGTCGCTACCCCGAATCCCCGGGTGCTGCCGAGTCTTTCAGGTCTCGGCGCTCGCCGTTGCCGCAATTCGCGCATCTCATCGGATGCTTCCGAGATTCCCCGATACGCGAAATAGGTTCGCACGTAAGCCACCTCATGACCCGCGGACCTGGCTACGATGAGTGAGCCGCGCCACTCTTGGCGCGCCGACTCGCGAGAAGCTGACAGAAGCACCGCTGCGTTCTGTCGATATCGGGTCTGGGACCGGACCCGTGCGGACGCCGCGAGATCCGGTTCATGCCAGAGAAATCGGGAAACAGGGATATGACGACAACACACATCGGATATGCGCACGAATCGGGCAAAACGGTCTACACCGTGCCCGAGGCGTTCCAGGAGACCCTGACGTTGCGGCCCGAGCAGGTCGCGCTGCGGACGGTCGGCGGCACCCAGGAGATCACGTGGCGTGAGTACGGCGAACGTGTGAAGTCGATTGCCGCGGGCCTGGCCCGGCTCGGCGTCGGGCCCGGCGACACCGTCGGCATCATGCTCACCAACCGCCCCGAGTTCAATCTGGTCGACACCGCCGCGCTGCATCTCGGCGCGACTCCGTTCTCGGTCTACAACACCAGTTCGTCCGACCAGATCGCGCACGTGTTCACCAACGCGGCCAACAAGGTCGTTGTGACAGAACAGGTTTTCCTCGGCGCGGTGACCGGCGCGGGCGTGGACCTCGCGCACACCATCGTGGTCGACGGTCCGGCCACCGGCGCCATCACGCTCGCGGAGGTCGAGGCCAACCCCCTCGACGACTTCGATTTCGATGCGGTGTGGCGCGCGGTCGCCGCCGACGATCTCGCCACCCTGATCTACACCTCGGGCACCACCGGCCCGTCCAAGGGCGTGGAGATCACCCACCTCAACGTGCTCGCCCAGATCATCGCGCTGGTCAATGGCCCGCTGCAGGTGGGCATGGACCACCGTACGGTGTCCTACCTGCCCGCCGCGCATGTGGCCGACCGCATCTCCGCACATGCCCTCAACCTGACCACCGGCATCCAGATCACCACCGTCACCGACCCGCGCGAGGTGGCCGCCGCGCTGCCCGACGCCCGCCCGACCACGTTCTTCGGCGTGCCACGGGTGTGGCAGAAGATCAAGACGGGCATCGAGAACAAGCTCGCCACCGAACCGAGCGCGGCCAAGAAGGCACTCGCCAACTGGGCCATCGGCACCGGAATCGCCGCTGCCCGAGCCGATCTCGCGGGTAAGGGTCGCGGCCCGATGCTGGCCGTGCAGCACAAGGTGGCCGAGACGCTGGTGTTGTCGAAGCTGCGGCACGCCCTCGGACTCGACGAGCTGAAGGTCGCGGCTTCCGGCGCCGCACCCGTGCCGCCGGAGACCCTCGAGTACTTCCTCGGCCTCGGCTTCGCCGTCACCGAGGTGTGGGGCATGTCCGAGACCACCGGCGTCGGCACCTACACCGAACTGGCCAAGCCGCGCCCCGGCTCGGTGGGTCGCACCGTCGACGGCATGGAACTGCGCTTGGACGCCGACGGTGAAGTCCTGGTGCGTGGCCCCATCGTCACCCGCGGCTATCGCAACATGCCCGACAAGACGGCCGAAGCGATCGATGCGGACGGCTGGCTGCACACCGGTGACGTCGGAACCATCGACCCCGACGGCTACCTCCGCATCGTCGACCGCAAGAAGGAACTCATCATCAACGAGGGGGGCAAGAACATCGCCCCGAGCAATATCGAGAACGCGATGAAGGCCGCCTCCTCGCTGATCGGTCAGGCTATCGCGATCGGCGACGCCAAGCCCTACATCACCGCGCTGATCGTCCTCGACCCCGATGTCGCCGCCCTGCGCGCCAAGGAGTTCGGCGCCACCGACGCCGACCTGGCCACACTCGCCACCCGCCAGGAGATCGTGGACGAAGTGCGCGCCGCGGTGCAGGCGGGCAACAGCAAGCTGTCGCGAGTGGAGCAGATCAAGCGCTTCACGATCCTCGGCGCGGTATGGGAACCGGGCGGCGACGAACTGACACCGAAGATGTCGCTCAAGCGCGCCCCGATCGCCGGCAAGTACGCGGACGGAATCACCGCTCTGTACTCGAAGGAGCCCTCGGACAAGGTAATCAGCGTCGAGTAGAAGACCACGCGCGTGCCGAGGGCGACCTCCCGTGCGGATGAAGGTCACCTTCGGCAGGCGGGGACGGGCACAGGAACGGGAGCACGACGACCATGACGAAACCGGGATCGAAATCGCTGGCGGGCAAGACCATGATCGTGACGGGCGGCAGCCGCGGCATCGGCCGGGCCATCGCACTGCGCGCCGCCGCCGACGGCGCGAACATCACGCTGCTCGCCAGAACCGATCAGCCGCACCCGAAGCTGCCCGGCACCATCCACACCGCGGCCGCCGAAATCGAAGCCGCAGGCGGCCGGGTCCTCCCGTTCGTCGGAGATGTCCGCGACGACGACACAGTGGCGGAGGTGGTGCAGGAGACCGTCGACCGGTTCGGTGGCGTCGACATCGTGGTGAACAACGCCTCGGCGATCGACCTGACCCCCACCGACTCCATGACGATGAAGAAGTACGACCAGATGCAAAGCGTGAACACTCGTGCCGCGTATCTGCTGTCCAAACTCGCCATACCGCACCTGCGGGCGTCGGCGGCCGCAGGGCGCGACCCGCACATCCTCACCCTCTCGCCACCGCTCAATCTCAACCCGGCATGGACGGGCTCGTCGTTGGCCTACCTGGTCTCCAAGTACGGGATGAGCCTGACGACACTCGGGCTCGCCGAGGAATTGCGTGAGGACGGCATCGCCGCCAACTCGCTGTGGCCGCGGACCACCGTCGCCACCGCGGCCGTGCGTAATCTCCTCGGCGGCGAGGCGGCGATCGCGAAGTCACGCACGCCCGAAATCTGTGCCGATGCGGCACATCTCGTGCTGTGCTCCCCAGCTGCCGACATGACCGGCAACCTGTTCCTCGACGACGAAGTGCTCACCGCGCACGGCGTCACCGACTTGGACCGGTACCGCGTCGTCCCAGGCGGCGGCCCGCTCGAACTCGATATCTTCGTGGACGCCTGACTATTCGGGTGCGCGTTCCACCTGATTCGGGAACACCACCCGCACGAAGGCCCAGAACCGGAACACCATCCCGAGCGCGGTACCGACTAGCTGCGCGGCCACGAAATCGGCGACGTTCTGGGTGAACCGGGAGACCTCGGGCGCCTCGAGGTGGAGTACATAGCGTGACACCCACAGCGGTGCGGTGTTGATCGCGATGGCCAGAAAGCTGACCGAATAGAACAGCGCTGCCTCGTGGTGCCCGCGCCGGCCGCCTCGTGCGGCGAACGACCACTGCTTGTTCAGGATGTAGGACAGCGTGACCGCCGCGAGCACCGCCAGCACCTTCGCGATGATCGGCTGTGTCTCGAGCACAGTGCTCTTGAGCGTCAGAAAAACGGCGGTGTCCAGCGTGAACGCGGCCACCCCCACGGAGGCGAAGCGAATCAGTTCACGACGTCGTGCCTCGCCCCCGAGCGCAGAGGTCACCCGGGCGAAAACGGGGCGATCGGAAAACAGCACAGGTAGAGTCTCGTCCGTATCTCTTTATCTCACAATAAGATCGGCGGATTTGTCGACAGGCGCATGTCCGCCGGACGTCTGGTCGGACGGAATCCCGGCAGTGGGTAGGCAACGTGAAACGGAAGAAGCCGCAGCGGCGCACCGACCTCGACAAGGCGACGGCCACACCGAGCGCACAGCCGATCGCCGTGGTCGGCATGAGCTGCCGATTCGCCGGCGGCGCGGATTCACCGGAAGCCCTGTGGCGCTTGCTGATCGGCGAGGTCGACGCGGTCGCGGACGCGCCGCCGGCAGGCCGGTGGCCGGCGGGGAACTACCACGACACCGAGCGCGACGCCCCCGGCACAACCGTCTCGATCGCCGGCGCCTACCTGCCCGATGTCGAGTTGTTCGATGCCGAGTTCTTCGGGATCACCCCGCGCGAGGCCGCCGATATGGACCCGCAGCAGCGGCTTGCCTTGGAATTGTCCTGGGAAGCGTTCGAGGACGCGGGAATTCGTCCCGACGCCGTCCCCGACACCGGCGTGTACTTCGCCAACAAGTTCAACGACTACCGGGCGGTGAAGTTGCGGCGCGGCCCCGCCGCGACAACACCCTTCACCAGCACCGGCGATGTGGAGGGCATCATCGCGAACCGGGTGTCGTATTTCCTCGATTTCGACGGGCCGAGCATGACGGTCAACGCCTCCTGTGCGGGTTCGCTGATCGCGGTTCACCTGGCCTGTCAGGCGCTGCGCGCTGGGGAAAGCGCGGTCGCGGTGGCAGGCGGTGTCCAGCTGAATCTCATTCCGGACACCGCGATCGGCCTGTCGAAGCTCGGTGTGCTCTCCCCGGGCGGCCGCTCCCGCGCCTTCGACGCCACCGCCGACGGTTATGTGCGCGGCGAAGGCGGCGCGGTGGTCGTGCTCAAACCGCTGTCGGCGGCATTGCGCGACGGCGACCGCATCTACTGCACCGTGCTCGGCAGCGCCACCAACAACAACGGCCACCACCATCGAGGGACGGCATCCGCCGGGGTGGGTGGACACAGCATGCCGGCCAGCAGCGCTGCCGGGCAGGAACACCTGCTGCGCCGCGCCTGTGCCCGCGCGGGCGTGGACCCGTCGACCGTCGACTATGTCGAAGCCCACGGCACCGGCACCGCTGTCGGCGACCGCGCCGAGCTGACCGCTCTGAGTGCCGTCTACGGTGCGGCCAGGCGAGGCGGCACCGCACTGACCGTCGGTTCGGTCAAGACGAACATCGGGCACACCGAGGCAGCCGCCGGAATGGCCGGACTGCTCAAGGTCGCGCTGGCGCTGCGGCACCGCCAGATCCCGCGCAGCCTGCATTTCGACCATGCCGCAGCGGATCTCGATCTCGCGGCGGCAGGCGTCCGGGTCGCGGACACCCTGCTGCCGTGGCCCGAACGGGAGGGACCGGTCCGCGCCGGGGTGAGTGCGTTCGGCTTCGGCGGCTCCAACGCGCACGTGATCGTAGAGGAAGTCCCGGCAGCGATCGCGGATGCGCCGCGGACGAGTGTGCGCGGGACTTCGAGCGATGCGGAGCTACGCTACCCAGAGCGTTTGATCGTGTTGTCCGCACGCACCGAACCCGCACTGCGCGAGCAGGTTCGCCGGCTCCGCGACCACCTGTCGAGCCACCCCGGCATCACGCTCGACGATCTCGCGCACACGCTGTGCCGCACGAGAAGGCCTTTCGCGCAGCGCCTTTCACTGGTGGCGACCACCACGGCAGAGGTGAACAGCTTTCTGAACGAGAAGCTCGGCGACACCGCACCGATCGGGTCGACCGAGACGGCCGGCGCATCCCAAGCCTCGGCTCTGGTGGTTGCCGCAGCCCTGCGACCGGGTACAGTGCCGCGCCACAGGCTGCTGCGGGCGGTCGGCGCGCTGTTCGAACGTGGTGTCGACCCGGATTGGTCCGCCGTCGCCCCACCGGGCCGTGTGGTGTCGTTGCCCACGTATCCATTTCAGCGACAACGCCATTGGGCCATCCCCGCGCAGACCGAACCGATGCGCGACGATCGATCCGAAAACACCGTGGTAGCGGGTAATTCGACGTATCCCGCGCGAAGCCACCGCCGCGGGCTCGCCGCGCTGAGCGACACGGTGGCGAAGGAACTGGCCGAGGTCGTCGGTGTCACGCCCGACCGCATCGGCCGCACCCGGAACTTCGATCAGCTCGGTGTCGGTTCGGTGCACGCTGTCGAACTCAGCTCCCGTCTCGCCGCCCGCCTCGGCATGACCGTCCCTGCGGCGCTCATCTGGGGCCATCCCACCGTCGAACTCCTCACCGCCGAACTGTCCAGCCGCCTCGAAGCGACGGATCACCCGGCGGCGCCACCGGCAACCGGCGCGCGTGAGCTCCCGGACAGCCTGGAGCCCGCGCTCCTCGCCCGGCCGCCGCGAACAGCGGCGGACGAGGAGGTTCTCTCCATACCCGAACTACTGGCGCTGGGCCGCGAACTGCTCGGCTGATCGCCACCGCCGTCAGGTCAGTGCCGGCTGGGTGGCCCTGCGCACGGGTCGGATCCGAATGCCGAACTCCGGGCGCAGGTTCACCGACGCCAGTGGCACTACCGGGTGCGCGCTGTCCAGCTCGAGCCGGAAGCGCTGCACGGTCATCGCCAGGATCAGCACCATCTCTGTCATCGACATATCCTTGCCGAGGCAGATGCGCGGGCCGCCGGAGAACGGAAAGAACGCGAACTTGTGCCGTTCGGCCACTTCCTTGTCGGCGAAGCGCTCGGGCCGGAACTCCGCAGGGTCGTCCCACAGCCGCTTGTCGCGGTGAATGTAATACATGCACAACGTGACCCGGGCGCCCGCCGGGACGTGGTACCCGCCGATCTCGTCGTCGGCGATCGGCGTGCGCTCGACGATCCACGCGGGCGGGTACAGCCGCATCGTCTCCTCGATGACCATCCGGCAGTAGCCGAGCTGTCCGAGGTCGGCGAAAGCCGGGGTCCGGTCGCCGAGCGCGTCGCGGACCTCGCCCGCCAGGCGTTCCTGGATCTTCGGGTGGGTGGCCAGCAGATAGCACGCCCACGACAGCGCGTTGGCCGGTGATTCGTGACCCGCCACGAGCAGCGTCTTGATCTCGTTGAGCAGGTCTTCCTCGCGCATGCCCAGCCCGCCCTCGTCGCGGGCGCGGACCAGCGCGGTGAGTACGTCCGAGGTGTCGCCGCCGCCCCTGCGTTCCTCGATGAGCTGCCGTACGACGTCGTCGAGTTCGCCCACCTTGTGGGCGACCCGGCGCGCCGCCGGCGTCGGGAACGACTGCGGCAACTTCACCGGGGCGTTGACCCGTTTCATGATGAACGCGAAGGCGGCGCGCATCGCATCGGTGACTTGTGTTGTGTCCGTGGACAAGTCGATGCTGAACAGAATCTGTCCTGTCACCGCGAGCAGCAGCTCGACGTAGTCGTCGTAGATGTCGCGATACTCGCCCGCCGCGGCATCCCAGCGATCCAGCATGGCCGCCGTGCTGCCGGTGATGTCGTCGGCGAATCCCTTGACGTGCGTGTGGGAGAACGCCGGGCTGATCAGCTTGCGCTGCTTGCGCCAGTAGTCCATGTTGTTGGTGGTCAGCTGGCCATCGCCGAGCAGGATACTGAACTCGTCGTAGATCGGGCTCTTGCGATAGTTGGTGTAGTTGTCCTTGAGCACGTATTCGGTCATCACCGGGTCCGCGACCAGGTAGACCAGCATCGGCCCGGCCTTCACCCGGACCACGTCGCCGTAGCCGTCGAGCAGACTGCCGACAGTGGCTAATGGATTCTTCGCCAGTTTCGGCAGCATACGGCCGGTTTCGACCAGTCCTGGACCGGGGGCTTTCATGGTGGGACCTTTCACTTCAACAGCTTCGCGTGCTTGCGCAGCTGGTTCACGTAATCCTGTTTCTCCACCACGAGCGGGTACTGCTCAGCGTGGTAGAGACGCAGCCCGGCATACAGATCGGGCTGTGCACCGTGGGTCGCGCGGACGAAGCGCTCGATCCCTTGCGACCCGGCCGCCTTCGCCTGCACATAGTCGGCGACGAGTTCGGCCTGGTGCGCGTAGACATCCCAGTGGGAGCCGATCGGCCGCACCATCCCGACGACGAACAAGCCGAGTGCGCCGGGCGGAAAGATGTTGAGGTACAGCCCCGGCCGCAGCGACTCCTCGGCCCAGTTGAGGTGCACGCGGTCGACCACCGGATAGTTCGGCACGAAACCCGTTGCCAGGATGACCATGTCGACCTTCTCCTCGCTGCCGTCGGCGAAGGTTGCTCGGTCGTCCTCGATCGCGGCGACATCGGGTTTCGGCGTGATGTCACCGTGGGTGTAGTAGTGGTGCAGTTGATCGCCGAGCATCGGAATGACGATGCCGTTGTCGAAGTCGGGCACTGGCAGCCCGAAAGATCGGGATCGGCGGCGCAGGTAGGAGAACAACGTGTGGAACGCTCGCTTGCGCATGGGCCGCCACATGCGTCCCTGCAGCATGCTGTCGGTGGGCTGCCCGAACAGATACTTCGGCATGCAGTAGAACCCACGCCGACTGCTGTGCAGAGTCAGTGCCGCGTTCACCGCGCAGTCGGACAGGATGTCGGCCGCCGACTGCCCGGCGCCCACCACCAGGACGCGCTTGCCGATGATCTGCTCGGGATGCCGATACTCGCTCGAATGCAACACCGGCAC
Organism: Nocardia sp. NPDC057440; assembly: GCF_042802915.1. Classification (NCBI taxonomy): domain Bacteria; kingdom Bacillati; phylum Actinomycetota; class Actinomycetes; order Mycobacteriales; family Nocardiaceae; genus Nocardia; species Nocardia sp. NPDC057440. Next base: position 232,839 of record NZ_JBHVDF010000008.1, on the reverse strand, counting down.
CGTGCTATTGCCCGGGATGTCGATGCGACGCGGGGTCCGGTCGTGTCCGGTGGCGATGACCACGCCCGCGTACGACTTCCGGGTGCCGTCACCGAGGATCACCTCCCATCCGGCCGCCGGTCCTTCCGCGGCGGGCTCGATCCGCAGCACCTCGGTGTTCAGCCGGATATGTGGCGCGAGTTCGTTGGCGTCGACGTAGTTCTGCAGGTAGCGCAGGATCAACTCGTGACCGGGGTAGTCCGGATAGTCTTCCGGCATCGGGAAGCCCGGAAACGCCTGCACCCCTTTCGAAGCGATCACATGAGTATTGCGGCTGACCGGCGAATCCGATCTGCGCGCGTCCCAGATCCCACCGATCCCGTCGGTCGCCTCCAGCACCTCGAACGCGATCCCGCGCGCGGCGAACGCCCGAGCGGTCACCAATCCGGCCGCACCGGCGCCGATCACACAGTAGGTATTCATGCCGCACCGACCGGTTCGGGTTCCGATGCCGCGACGCCGCGGGCTTGCCCTGCCTCCGTACCACCGCTCGCCCGCCAGGCCACCGCGAAGCAGGTGAGGTAGATGATCGTCTGCCCGACCAGGGTGAAGTACACGTTCTCGTTGTAAACCGCGACCAGGAGCCAGGCCACGGTCAGCAGCGCGATGTTGCGCTTGCTCCCCTGCATCAGGCCCGCGTATACCGCGAACATCCACACCGCGCCGACCGCGATGTACACCCACGGCCCGAACGGCGCCCGGAACGAGGCCAGCGTGAGCACCGCAAGCCAGATGGCGAGATTCTCCGCCCGGAACCGCGCACCTTCCGCTCCGGCGCGCAGCCGCCGGTGGATTCGCACCGCGGTGACGGCGACCAGGATTACCAGCAGCAGCGTGTAGATATTGGTGATGAGCCGGGCCGGGCCGGTGGGATCGCCGATATCCCAGCCCATGATGTTCGCCTTGTACGGCAGCCCGTAGGGCGAATAGTTCACCAGCTGATTGGCCCGTTCGACGAGGACGAACTGATGGAACTCGCCGCTGGCCAGCTTCTGCCAGGTGCCGTCGGACAAGAACAGCCGCCACGGCTCACGTCCGAAGATGAGCAGCGTTGCGAGCGAATAGATTCCGCAGAACGCCGCGGTCCACGCCGCGGGTCGCCAGCGTCGTTGTACGAGCAGATACACCAGCAGGATCGCAGGCGACACCTTGGCGATGATCGCGAACGCCAGCGCCGCGCCGCCGAATATGTTGCGACGCAGATGGAACAGCACCATGGCGCCCGCGCCGCCGACATACAGGATCAGCACATGGATATTGCCGATCTGCAAGGTCGCCAGGGTCGGCAGGCTCAGCCACACGACCGGCGTCAACGCGGCGAGCACGCCACCCTGCTTACCGCCCACCCAGCGGGCGATCCCCAGCATGCCGATCAGTACGATGGCGACGTACAACGAGTAATACAGCGCCCGCAGCGTGCCGAAATCGTGGCTGAACACCAACAGCAGCCGCGGCAGCAGCAAGAACGGCGGCGGGTACAGATAAGCGTCCCGGTCCTGCGGCAGCACGCTCGGCAGCACCGAATCCGCCTGCGGGGACTCGTACCGATGCCGGTTGTACAGGTTGGCCGGGTCGTCCTCGGCGACAAGCGCGCCGCTGACATAGCCGGTCAGATGGGACTTCTTCACCAGGAAGTCGTCCTCGGCCGACAGTGAACTGTCCACGTTGTTCGCGTCGAGAATGAACTGCGTCAGCCGGGCGAGCACCAACACCACGGCGAGAATGACCACACTCCACAGCACCCGCACGACGATCGGCTTGCTGCGCACCACGTCCCGCCATTCGACGGGCACCGACGGTACGAACAGGACGAACAACACTGCCGCGCAGAGGATTCCGAGCAGCGCGGTGGCCGCACCCGGTAGTCCGGTGAGCGACAGCGTGATCATCACGATGGGGACGAGAATGCCGACGACGAATACCGCGTACATCGCAGTGTAGTAGTCGAGTGCGCCACGGAACCTCGTCCAGGTCCTGGATATCATGTATAACCTGCGCTTTCCAACTTCAGCGTGGTCCTGCCCGAGGACGTCGCGGTGGTCTTATCTGATCCGCGCGCCGATGCGATCGGCGAGCTCTGGGACGATCTGCGCCACTACCTCGTTGGGCGTCGGCGCGTCACGGATATCGGCCCCGACCCGTTCGGCGGCGGCGCGGAACCCTGGTTCACGCAGCAGCGTCCCGATGGACTCGGCCAGGCCGTGCGTATCGGCTTGCGCGGCCGGGTCTTCGGCCGCCTGACCCGCGCCCGCGCGCACAATGCCGCGGGCATAGTCGAACTGGTCGAACATCTGCGGCAACACCAGTTGCGGCAGGCCGTACCAACCGGCCGTGAGGCCGGTCGTCGAACCGCCATGGTGCACCAGGAGATCGCATCCGGGCAGGAATAGTTGCAACGGCACCTCTTCGACGACACGGAGGCGATCGGGCAACTCACCGACGAGCGCCCGATCGGTGGCGGAGAGCGCGACCACGATCTCGACGTCCGCGACCTCGGACAGCGACTCGACGATCGCACGCAGCGGACGTGGCCCGGTCAGGCTCAGTGTGCTGCCGCCCAGGCAGACCGCGATCCGCTTGCGCCCCTGTTCGTTTCGGTGCCAGTCGGGTAGCACGCCGGTCCCGTTGAACGGGATGAATCGGATCGGCGTGCCGGGCGCCGCGTCGGGCGCCTGCACACTCGCCGGGCAGATGTCGAGCACGGCGACGGGGTCGGCCAGCGCATTACCCGACTCCGCGACCAATGCCGCCGTGCGTTCCATGAACGGCCCGCCGGTCGGATCGATGCCCCAACGGTGCACCAGCACAGGCAGATCCAGGACGGCTCCGAGTGCCCGGCCGACGGTCGCCAGCGGGTCGGTGAGGACGACGTCGGCGCCCCAGTCCCTGGCCACGTCGGCGAACACGTCGACGTACCGCGCCGCGTGGTTGTACCAGTTCTGCGCGGCGATATGCCAGAGACCCTGACCCGAGGCCTGATCCCGGTCGGCGAACAGCGGCAGCGGGAACATGCTCGAGTTCACCTGGCTACGCAGCTCGTCCATCGGCACATTCAGCGCCGGCAACTCGACGGCGTTCAACCCGGAACGCCGCGCGGTGGCCGTGACGTCGCTGCGCGAGGCGACCAGCACATCGTGACCGGCCAGCCGCAACGCCCAGCAGAACGGCACCATCGCCAGCAGGTGCCCGGACGACGGCACCGGGACGACGAGGAATCTCATACCGTCACTCCTTCGGCTTCATCCACTCCATCGGATTGGTATGCCGCGGCACCCATGATGGAGCGGATTGCTCACGGTTGCGGCGCTTTTCGATGACAACGATGTTGTGGTAGAAGTGCACCGCGCCGATCCACTCATCGTGCGGGCGGGTCTGCCGCCCCGCGTCCTTCTCGAATTCCTGGTGATGCAGCGCGTCGACAAGTGTCTTGAGATAGCCCACCGTGGTCGCCGGACTGTCGAGTTCGGTGCTGCTGCCGCCCCAACCGGTCCAATACGAGGTCTGAGTGTCTTCCACCACGTACAACCCACCCGGGCGTACGTGGTCGAACAGTGCCTCGAACGAGGCGATCACATCGCCGCTGATATGGCTGCCGTCATCGATGATGATGTCGAACGGACCGAGCGAGCCACCGAGTTCGGCAAGGAACGCCGGATCCCCCTGATCGCCCTGCAGCGGCTGCAACCGTGGTTCGGCGATGCCGGACTTGTCGAAGTAGTCCAGTCCGTACACCATGCCGCGGCGGAAGTACTGCTTCCACATCCGCAACGAGGCGCCACCGACGTTCGGTGCCTGATAGCCGCCGATGCCGAGTTCCAGCACCCGCACGCGACTGTTGCGCAGCGGTGCGAAATGCCGCTGGTAGTGCTCGGTGTACCAGTGGCCACCCCACTTGTCCGAGCCGAACCGCAGCGACAGCGCGCCGAGCTCGTAATGATGCGCGGCGCAGGCGGTCACGATGCCGTCAGCGGCGCGCGCCGCGGCATCGCGGGCCATCCGCCACGGGTCCTCCGGCGCGAAACTGCCCGGCCCTGGCTCGTCCTTCAGCGCGATCGAGCGGGTGCCGATCTCGACGTCGGGCGGCCCGTATACCGCGCGCAGCAACTCCACCAGGTCCTGCCGCACCACCAGCCACGGATCCTCCAGGGTGCCGGGGGCGACGGCGGGGTCCTCGGCGCCGAAGGTGACCAGGTAATCCAGTTGCTTACCCTCGTGGGCCAACTCGAACACCGCCGTCACCGGCGGGCTGGGCGGCACGCCGTCGCGGGCCCGCCACGCGATTTCCTTCAGCACCGCATCGATCACCGTTTCGGTGCCGACCTCGCCGAGTCGTGCCGCTGTCTCCTCGTAAACACCGTCCGCGATGGAGATCAGGTGCGCGGCAAGGAGATTCTCGTCGTTCAGATTCACATCATCCATCCGTTCCGCCGGTGACCACCGGCCTCGCTTCGTCGGCCAGGCGCACCCCTTCGGCCGCGAGCATGACGCGCACCATGCCCCGGAAATCCACGGAGGGCCGCCATCCCGTCCGCTCGCGCAACCTGCGCGCGTCGCCCACCAGTGGCTGCTGGTGGCGGGTCAGCACGGAGGGGCGTTCGCGAACATGTTCTCGCCAGTCCAGTCCGGCTTGGCCGAACGCGACCGCGCAGAATTCCGCGACCGTGTGATGTTCACCGGTCGCGACTACGAAGTCGTCCGGTTCGTCGAGCGCGAGGATCCTCATCATCGCCTCGACGTAGTCCGGCGCGTATCCCCAGTCCGCGCCCGCGTCGAGCCGACCGAGTACCAGCTCGTCCGCTGCGCCCCGCTGGATCCGGGCGACCGCACGCACGATCTTGCGACTGACGAATTTCTCTGCCCGCAAGGGTGATTCGTGGTTGAACATGATCCCGGTCGACACGAACACACCGCGGGCCCGATAGGCCCGGCAGGCCAATAGACCCGCGGCCTTGCTCACCCCATAGATCGAGTGTGGCCGCAACCCGCTGTCCTCGCCCCGGACAGCGCCGTCGCCGGGACCGAACACATGTGAGGAGGCCGCGTAGAACAGCCGCGTGCCGGTCCGATAACGGTCGATCGCTTCCGCGAAGTGCTGCACCGACAGCGTGTTCACCCGGTGCGAGTCGCGGGCAAGCTCGCGCTGATCCACCGGCGGATCCTCCGAGGAATGCTGGACTGCCGCAAGCAGATACACCTGCCGCGGTCGCTCGGCCGCGATCAGCCTCGCGACCGATTCCGCGTCGGTGATGTCTACCGGCCCAGCGCGGCTGAGCGGGAACACCTGGTGGCCACGCGCGCCGAGCAGGTTTGTCAGCAGCGTACCGTCCTGCCCCGACGCGCCCGTGACGACGACGGCCATCTCACACCACCTCCAGCTCGGGCAGCGGAAATACGAGATGCCCACCGGAGGAACGGAACTCGCGTTCCCGCTCGACCATCATCGAGCGGAAGTGCCAGGGCAGCACGAAGTACTGGTCCGGCGCGCGCTCGCGCGCCTGCGCTTCGGACACGATCGGGATGCCGGTGCCTGGAGTGCACTTGCCGAACTTGTCGTCGTTGACCTCGGCGATGCACGGCAGATCCGATGGCCCGATCCCGCAGTGTTGCAACAGCACATTGCCCTTGGTGGATGCGCCGTAGCCGAGCGTGCGCAGGCCGGCCCGCTTGGACCGGTCGAAGAACTCCCTGACCTGCTCCCGATGCTGATCGACGCGCTTCGCGAAGTCGGCGTAGATCTGCGGTGTATGCAGGCCGAGATCGGCTTCCTCGGCGCGCATCCGCGCCAACTCGGCCGCGTCAGCGGGGGTCGGAGCGCCCTGCTTGCCGAGCGTCAGCGCGAAACTGCCACCGTTGATGGTGTTGCGTTCCACCTCCAGCACCACGAAGCCGCACCGGCGCGCCATCCACTCGATCTGGTCGAGGGTGTAGTACTCGAGGTGCTCGTGACAGATGGTGTCGTAGGACGTGGTGGCCAGCATGGCGGGCAGATAGCTCTGCTCCAGCACCCAGATGCCGTCGTCGGTCAGGCCGGCGTGTACGTCGCGCATGAACTCGAGTGGGCTCGGCACGTCGTAGAACATGGCGATCGACGTGATCACCTTGGCTCGCCTGCCGTTCAGCAGCGAGGCGACCAGCTCGCGGGAGAAGTAACCGGTCGCCAGCCGCGCATGCGAGGGGTAGAACTCCCGGAACTTCTCCCCCAGCGGATCGATGCCCACCACGGTGGCGGAGCCTGCCGGGTAGCACTTCAGCAACGTCGCGTCATTGCTGCCGATGTCGATCACCACATCGTCGGGTCCGAGGTCGACCCGCGCGCGGATCCGCGCCACCCGGCGACCGAGATGATCGATCATCGAGCGATTCAGTCCCGATCGGTATCCATAACCGGCGGAATACATTTCGTCGAAGTTCGCGGTGTGCCGCAACTGCGCCAGCCCGCACTCCTCGGCTCCGGTGCGCACGCAGCGCACCAGCTCCAGCGGATAGCGCGGCACCTCGAGCGGGTCGGTGGCAGGGAACACCCCGGTCAACGCCATCGTGCCGAGATCGACGACCGTTTCCAGCCGGGTGTTCTCGCATACCCGGCAGTGTTCAATCTGGCGTGATCGGGGCCCTACGTGGTTACGCAAGCTGCCTCCTCCGGGCCTGACCTCTCATGCGGCGATGCACCGTCAACGCTTCCGTCACGCGTTCTCCATATCGTGGGCAACCATCAACTGCACCAACTCCGTGAAACTCGTCTTCGGCTCCCACCCGAGCTTCTCCTTGGCCTTGCGCGGATCGCCGGTCAAATGGTGTACCTCGGCGGGCCGGAAGTAGGTGGGATCCACCTCGACGAGCACCCTCGAGGTGCGCCGGTCGATGCCAATCTCCTCGAGTCCTGTTGACTCCCAGACCAATTCGACACCAGTTGCCGAGAACGCTACCTCGCACAGCTCCCGAACGCTGTGCGTTTCCCCGGTCGCGATGACATAGTCGTCCGGCTCCGGCTGCTGAAGCATCAACCACATCGCCTCGACGTACTCCTTGGCGTAACCCCAGTCCCGTCGCGCGTCCAGGTTGCCGATGAAGAGCCGATCCTGTTTCCCCTGCGCGATCCGCACCGCACCGCGAGTGACCTTCCTGGTAACGAAAACCTCTCCACGCCTGGGTGATTCGTGATTGAACAAGGTCCCGTTGACCGTGTACATCCCGTAGGCCTCGCGATGGTTCACGGTGATCCAGTACGCGTACAACTTCGCCACCGCGTACGGCGAGCGTGGGTGGAACGGCGTGTCCTCGCTGAGCGCGACATCCTGCAGGCCGCCGTACAACTCCGATGACGACGCCTGGTAAAACCTGGTCGCGATGCCGGTCTTGCGGATCGCGTCCAGGATGCGCAGAGTGCCGATCGCATTGGTCTCCGCGGTGAATTCCGGTATCTGGAACGAGATGTGCACGTGCGACTGCGCGCCGAGGTTGTAGATCTCGCTCGGGCGCACCACTTCCAGTATCCGGTTGAGGCTGCTCGAGTCCATGAGATCGCCGTAATGGAGAAACAACCGGCGTTGCGAGTGCCGTTCGGAATAAAGGTGGTCGATACGATCGGTATTGAAATTCGACGCACGCCTGACTATTCCATGGACCTCATATCCTTGTTGTAACAGGAATTCGGTCAGATATGACCCGTCCTGGCCGGTTATGCCGGTTATCAAAGCCTTCCTCATCAAACCTCCAACCAGAGACTAACGGTTGTAGAAATCACGGGCAATACCTATATTTCAGTCGCCGGACATACTAAAATTGGATCGCATGAGCACGGCCTCCGAAAGAACTCTGATAATGATTCCGACGTACAACGAGCGTCGCAACGTCGGGCCGTTGCTCGATCAAATACTCGACCAGGGCACCGATTTCGATGTGCTCTTCGTCGACGACAACTCTCCGGACGGCACCGGCGAGCTGCTGGACGACCTGGCGAGGGAGCATGCTCCGCGGATTAACGTGCTGCACAGGCCGGGTCGCAAAGGCGTCGGCTCCGCGCACCAGGACGGTATCCGATGGGCCTATTCCGAGGGATACGACAACATCATCACGATGGATTCGGATTTCGCACATCCGCCGGCGTATCTGCCGGCTCTGCGAGCCGCCGCGGCCGGTTTCGATATCGTGGTCGGATCGCGGTACCTCAAAGAGGACAGCCTGGCCGACTGGACTCCCTTCCGTAAGATCCTCACCAGGGTCGGGCATTTCCTCACAACGACACTGCTGCGGATGCCCTACGACGCCACCGGCGCTTTCCGATTCTACCGGCTCGGCGCCGTTCCGGTCGGCGCTTTCGACCGGGTGCGGTCCACCGGATACTCGTTCTTCTTCGAAAGCCTCTACATCATGAACGCCAACGGTTTCCGCATCCAGCAGATACCGATTCACGTGCTCAATCGCACGGCGGGCGCGTCGAAGATGCGCACCCGCGACGTGGCGACAAGTGTTCGATTTCTGCTGGTGCTGTGTGCGGAGAAGTACCTCCGGCCGAGCAGGCACCGCATCAGTTCGCCTGCCCGCCATTGATCCGCCTCCTCGAAAGCCAGTCGATCACCGTCGCCGCGTCCGGCCAATCGGACTCGGTGACGGTGGCCGGGAATTGGTCGTCGACGTAGTCCTTGGCGAATTCCGACCGCGACCCCACCGCATCCCGCACCTCGGCCAGCGTCACCGTGGTGCGCGCGCCCACCTCACGCAGACCGGTGCCGTCGGCGTGGCGGGCGATCCATCCGGCGCACCACTCCACGGAGGCGAAGCTTTGCCGGGATCGCCCGCTGGCGAACACCGGACGGTCGGCCGCCATGTCCGCCAGCACGCCTTTGCGGTAGTCACCGCCATACATCGGTCCGAGCCGGACGATGAAAGTTTCGGTGCCGGTGCACAACTGCTCCGCCGCGGCGCGATTGCGGCCGTACACGGTGTCGAGTTGGGTCCGAGCCGAGATGCTGCTGATCTGGACGAACCTGTCCCATCTCCACGCATCCCGCAGCCACTCGGTCCTGGTCACGGTCTCGTCCTGATCGGCGGCCGGGTTGTGTTCGGCCCAAAAGCGTTTCGACGGGCACGCCGCATTGATCAGCACGGAGTAGCCGCCCGCGGTACGCAGCCGCTCGTGGTTCGCGCGGACCACGGGCACCACCTCGTAGTCGGGGTGCTTGCCGAAGGCCTCGACCAGCGCCGCGCCCACATAGCCCGCGGCGCCGACGACGGCCACCCGCAGCCGGGACATCACCCGTTGCCTTCCAGGGTGTGTGGCAGTGGCGCCACCTGGACGATCGGCGGATCGCACTCGTCCCACGGCTTGGTCAGCATCGCGATGAATGTCAGCGGCGTGATCGAGTACACCGTGTGCATCACCCCGATCGGCGTGCGCGTGCAGATCCCCTTGGACAGGTGGATGAATTCCTCCGGGCAGTTCGGATCCTGGTGGTCGTCCTTGGTGACCAGCACGCCATTGCCCTCGACGAACAGTAGATACTCGACGAAGTGCGGGTGATAGTGCAGGCCGCGCACCTTGCCCGGATGCATGTAGATCAGATTGAACTCCAGCAAAGGTTCCGGCGGCACCCAGGTGAATATGCCGCCGCGTCCGTCGCGGACCGTGTCGAGATTGCAGGACGGAGTGAGGACTTCGACCTTCATGGAGTGATCCCTTCATCAGGCGGATACCGCGTTCGGATAGCCGGCGAGCAGCGTGTCGGCGATGGAGTCGACCAGCGCGTCACGCTGGTCCAGCAGGAAGAAGTGGCCGCCCGGCAACAGTTCGGTGGAGCGAACCCCCGGCAGCACATCGCGCCAAGCCTCGAGTTGCGTGGCCGCCACCTGGCGATCGTCCCGTCCGCCGTAGAGGTGGACCGGGCAGGTCGGCGGCGGGTACGGGATAAACCGATAGTCGTCGAAGATCTCGAAGTCGCTGCGCAATGCGGGCAGGAACAATGCCATCACTTCCGGGGTATCCAGGACCTCGGGTGGGATGCCGCCGTAATGCCCTACTGCGGATAGGAATTGATCATCCGGCAGGCTCGACAGACGCCCCGGCCGCGGCAGGTGCGGCGCCACCGACGCGGCGAGGAACAGCACCTCCGGAGTGACCTGGGCAGGGAGTCGGGGGGGGGGGGGGGGGGGGGGGGGGCCGGCGGGGCGGGGGGGGGGGGCGGGGGCGCGGGGAAGTGGACGTCGTGCCCTCCCACCCCCCCCCCGGGGCCCCGCACAAAGACTATA
>NZ_JBHVDF010000008.1:1873-222545 GCF_042802915.1 Nocardia sp. NPDC057440 | reverse complement strand
GTGGGCGCCCCCCCCCGCGGGGGTTTGAAACCCACCGGGGGGAGTGCCGGGGGCGGGGGGCGGGCGGCGCCCCTGGTTGGGGGGCCGCCCCCCGAGGCTGTGGCCGAAGAAGGCGAACGGCAAGTCCGTGAGCGAAACCACCTGCGCCACTGCGGCATCCATCAATTCCCCGAATCCGCGCATCGGTGTCTGCCCGAGATGCCGGTGCCTGGCGGGCAATTCGACGGCGCACAACTCCACCCAATCGGGCAACCGGGTTCGCCACGGCGTGTAGGCCGCGGCCTTCCCACCCGCGAACGGCCAGCAGAACAGGCGAAACCGCGCAGGGGTGGCCTGCCGCCGATGCAGCACCAACCCGTCCGCGGTGTCGCCCCCACCGAATCCGAGTGATACGACCGGCCGTTCGGGTGATGGCGCGGTCCGTGGACTCAGCGTGGTTTGCGGAGTCGGCGTCGTCGGCTCGCTCGCCACCGACGGCGCGGGCCGCGCGCTCGATATGCGCGCCGAGGTCGGCTCCGTGCGCGCAGTCGCCTGCGGTGGCCTGGATTGGAACATCGCGAGATCACCAACAGTCACCAGTCGCGACACCTCCACCCCGACTGCCGCGAAAAACTTCGACAGGGGCGCCGAGGGGCCGATTTCGACGATCGCCGCGCCGGTGCGACCGAGTGCGCGCATATTGTCCTGCCAGCGAACCGGCGCGCTGATCTGGCGGACGAGATGGCCGGAGAGTGTCTCGGGCCGGTGGAAATCGCCGGTGAAGTTCGAGGTCACCACCGTCGCACGGTCCGCACGCAGCCGCGGCGCACAGTCGGCGACGTACCCGGCGAAGTCCGATTCGATCGACCGCATCAACCGGGAGTGGAAGGGTGCGCTCACCCGCAGCGGGACGAACCGCAGTTCCGGCAGACGCTCGGCGAGCAGCACTCTGGCTGCCGCGACAGCCTCGGTAGCGCCGCTGATGACGAGCTGCTCCGGCGAGTTGTCGTTGGCGACCTCGGCGCCGACCCCGGCGACGAGTTCGGCTACTCCGTGCGCCGTAATGTCGGGCAGGATGAGCGCGGCCATCGCACCACGGCCCTGCGCCACCGCCCGCTGCATGAGCGCACCGCGGGCCCGGACCAGTCGGACCCCGTCGGCGAACTCGAGGACGTCGGCCGCGACCAACGCGCTGTACTCGCCGAGACTGTGTCCGCCGAAGGCGACCGGCCGCACACCGCATTCGGCCGTCAGCACCCGGTGCGCCGCGATCTCCATGGTGAGCACGCACGGCTGGGTGTATTCCGTGCGATGCAGCCGCTGATCCCGTTCGGCACAGATCCGCAGCAGATCCTCCCCTACCGCCTCGGCCGCCTCCTCGAAAACCGCACGTGCGACCGGGAATTCGGCGCAGAAGTCCGCGCCCATCCCGACCCGCTGTGCGCCTTGACCAGGAAAGACGAGCGTGCACTCGGCATTCATCGCCCTACCTCCGCTGACCTCATCGGCGAGACGAACGCTGAGCACGTGCCTCTCATCAGCCCCGTACCTCCAGACGCAACTCCCCGTTCGTCGGGGGCCGAACGGTGGACTGCTCGAGACGGGTGGACTCGGGACGGGAAATGCCCGCTCATCGCGCCGCCTCGACGGTCGATTCGGCCGCCCTCGGCGCCGGGATGTAGCCGACCTCCGCGCAGTGGGCCAGATAGACCTGAACCAGCTGCTCGGTCGGCGGACAGTCGATGCCCGCCGCGCCGAGCACCCGCCGGGTGTACGCGCAATCGGCGTAGGAGCTCTCTTCGTAGTGGATGAAGCCGAAGAGCTCGATGCCGTATTTGAACATCTCCAGGGTCTGGCTGTCGTAGACCTCGCCGGTCCCGCGGCGATAGATTTCCCGTTCGGTGGCGCGGCGATGGAATTCCTCGAGCGGCACGAGATCTACGTCGTACCCGGCCTGTTGGACGTAGCGCACCACGTCGTAGTAGCGCCGGATGTCCGGGTTGGTCAGGTGGTAGGTCTCCCGATAGGTCGGTCGGCGCAACCCGATGTGCACGATGGCCGCGCTGACATAGTCGACCGGGGTGATATCCCAGTGCACCGGCGTCAGCATCGTCTCGCCGGTCTCGATCATCGTCTTGAGGATGTCGTAGTAGGCGCCCTTGACGCTCACCTCGGAGAACGGGTATCGCCCGGCGACGCTGTCGCCCATGATGTTTCCCGGACGCACGATGTCCCACAGCAGACCGCGCTCGCTCGCCGCCCTGATGAGTTTCTCGGACTCGTATTTCGTCTGCTGATACGGCAGATGGTCGTAGCCCTGGCTCAATTCGAGGTCGCGCTCGGTGAACGGCGGGTTGTTGACGTTGAGCCGGTCACCCAGCGCACTGAAGCTGGAGACGTACACGAGGTACCTACCACGCGACTGAAGCGCGAAATCGACAGCGCGCCTTGTGCCTTCGACATTGATCGGGGCGAGCGCGTCGTAGAAGGTGACGAGGGTGGTGCGGCCCGCGGCGTGGATGGTCAGGTCGACCTCTTGTGCGGTGCTGCGCCAGGTTGCCTCGTCCAGGCCGAACCGGTCGTTCGACACGTCTCCGAGCAATGGCGTGACCCTGGCCGCGAAGGCGCTGTCGAGCGCGCCGTCCGGGTCGTAGGTGGCGAGGAAGTGCTTGATCCGTTTCTCGGCCGCGGTCAACGAGGCGCCACGCACCAGGCAGGTCACCCGAACGTCGGTGTGCGCCAGCAGATCGTGTAGCACCTTGCCGCCGAGCACGCCGGTGACGCCGGTGATGAAGACCGATTCCACCGCGATCGGCGCATCCATGGAGACGACGGGGATGTCGTCCTGCGCATCGGCCGCGCGTGCGGCGGCCGTGCTCTGCGGAGCACCGATCGGCGGGGTCGAGGAAGCGACGATCCCTGCGGCAACGAGGTAGTCGGCGAGTGAGCTGATCGTCGGGTACAGCTCGATCGACTCCGCCGGAATCTTGACCTCGTGCAGCTTCATGAGCCGGTTGAGCATCCGCACCGTGGCCACGGAGTCGAAGCCGAAGTCGACGAAATCCGCGTCCAGCTCGAGTTCCGCCGGATCCGTTTTGGTGAGATCGGCGAAGATATCTCGGATCTGCTCCTGTAGTAGGGCGCGCAGCTCTTGGCCGGATTCCGCAGGCGCTGCGGGTTCTGGGTCGGCCGCGATCGGGAAGGCGGCCACCGCAACGCCGTTGCCGTCCGCGGTATCGGTGTTCGCCTCGCCCGGCTCCGGGATACTCTGCGCGGCCACACCATGGGGCCGGTGGCCGTTACGCGGGGCGGAATCGGTCAGCTCGGGGCGCTGCGCGACAACCGACTTCGCCACCAATTGCGGCGTCCCCGTGGGCTCGGTGCGGCGGCGGTAGTCCTCGGGCACGATCCAATGCCTGCGCCGCGCGAAAGGGTAGGTGGGCAGGCTGACGATGCGGCCGAAAGGGCGCTCGTAGACCTGTTCCCACTCCACCGTCCACCCTGCGGTCCACAATTCTGCCGCCCGCGGCAGGTTGCCGGAGCGCAGCAGGCCGCGCAGCTCGGTACGGTCCGCCTCGGATTCACCGGGCAACTCGTCGAGTTCACGATGGGTGCGGGCCACGCCTCGAAACACGAGCAGCCCCGCCGCGGGGGCCCGCGCGGCGGGATCGGCCGCACTCTCCAGCAGCTCGACCAGTTCCGCCGTCGAGGTGGCCACCACGGCGAGCCGATGCTCGAACGGCGCACGGCCGACGGCCAGTGTCCAGGCCACATCGGCCAGTGGCAGCGGGTTCTCCCGCAGCCGGCGAGTCAATCGGGCTGCTGCCTCGGTCAGGCGATCGGCGTCGCGCGCCGACAGCACCACAAGCCGCGGCCGGTCATCCGCCTCGGATGGTGGTAGCCGGTCGGCGTCGGTGAGAATCACATGGGCGTTGGCCCCGCCCGCACCGAACGAGCTGACCGAGGTGATCCGCGGTGTGCCGTCATCCGGCCGTGGCCATACGGTGGGTGTGCCGATAATCCGGAACGGAGTCGCGGCGAAATCGATCGCCGGGTTGGACGGGTCGCTGTGCAGGTTCGGCGCCATCGTGTCGTGCCGCAGTTGCAGCAGCGCCTTCACCACGCCCGCCGCACCAGCGGCCGCCTCCAGGTGCCCGACACTCGATTTCGCCGAGCCGATGCCGCAGTAGCCCCGCTCGGTCGTAGACCGGCGGTAGGCCCTCGTCAACGCCGCGATCTCGATCGGATCGCCGAGTGCGGTACCGGTGCCGTGCGCCTCGACGTAGCCGATGTCGTGGGCATCCACCCCGGCCGTGGTCAGTGCGCGGCCGATGAGCTCGGCCTGCGCGGTCGGATTCGGCACCGTGAACCCGTTGGTGCGTCCGCCGTGGTTGACCGCGCTGCCGCGGATCACGCCGTAGATCCGGTCCCCGTCGGCGCGGGCATGCCGTAAGGGCTTGAGCACCAGGGTAACCACGCCCTCGCCAGGCACGTAGCCGTCGCCGCCGGCGCCGAACGAGCGGCAGCGACCATCCGTGGAGGCCCACCGTCCGTAGCCGAGCAACAGGTACTTCCCAGGGTGGATCGACACATTCACACCGCCCGCGAGGGCATATGCGGATTCACCACGGCGCAGACTCTCGCACGCGAGATGCAGGGCGGTCAGCGAGGCGGAGCACGCCGTGTCCACCGCCAAGCTCGGGCCGCTGAAACCGAGGTGATACGAAACCCGGTTGGGGATGGCGAAATAGCCGGAGATCGGCACCCCGACGAAGGCCTGGTACTCGGCATACCCGACACCGGCGAAGACGCCGGCGTCGACCAGTCCGCGGGCCCGCGCGCCGGCCCGCACCCGGTCCGGCGAGTAGCCTGCGTCTTCCAACGCAGCCCAGGATGTTTCGAGGAACAGCCGCTGCTGCGGGTCCATCTCCTCGGCATCTTTGGGGGTGATCCCGAAGAACCGTGCGTCGAACTTGTCGACATCATCGATGAAGCCGCCCCAGTGCGCATAGGTGGTGCCGGGCTCGTCGGGGTCGTCGGAGTGGAAGGCGCGATGATCCCAGCGGTCCGGCGGCACCTCGATGATGCAGTCGCGGCCGGAAACCAGGTTGGCCCAGAATTCTTCGATGTCTTGCGCCATCGGGAACCTGCCCGCCATGCCGATGACGGCGATGCCGTCGTCCACGTCGTGCGTGGGGCTGGTGGCCGCACCATCGACAGTGGCTGTGGCGACTATGCCGGTCCCGGAGTCCGCCAGCTCGGGTGACGGGGTAGCGGCTTGCTCCGAGACGGGGGCGGAGTCCGCCGATGCGGTCGCCGCGGTGGCGTCGGCCGGCGCGTCGGGCGTGACCGGTCGCACGGCCTCGGTGCGCAGCGTCGCCAACCGTTCCGGGTGCTCCTCGGCGAGATAGCCCGCCAGCTCCCGGACGGTCTGGTACTCGAAGAACAGGGTGCTCGGCAGCAGTGCGCCGAAGTCCGTCTCGAGCCGATCGTTCATCCTGCTGATGAGTACCGAGTCGATCCCATAGTCCTGCAACGGAATACGTGTGCGAATCCGGTCGGCATCCAGTCTGCAATACGCGGCGAGCAAGCCCTTCAGATATTCTTCCGCGCTCGGCAGGAGGGCAGCCTCGACGGTGGGCGATTCGGGCCGAGACGCCTCGGCGGCAAATGTCGCTCTATCGATTCGGGACGATCGAGTCTCGGGTTCCGCGACTGTTGGTGCCGCGGTAGTGATCTCGGGTGCGGCGCCGTCGTCGGGCACCCAGCACCGTTCCCGTTCGAACTGGTATCCCGGTAGGTGTACCCGCTGTACGAATTCCGCTGACCAGCCTGTGAATTCGACCCGCTCCCCCGCGACCCATCGCCGCGCGGCCTCGCGCGGATCAGCAACCACCGTCGCGGTTTGCTCCGCACTGATGGTGTCGGGAATCAGACCGGTGAAAACACTTGCCGGAGTGTCGCCTTCGATGAAGTCGGCCAAGCGGGCCGCGAGACCGTCGACGGAATACGCGACGATCGCGAGGCGGTACTCGAAGGCCGCTCGGCCGGAGGCGAAGGTACGCGCGATATCTGGGAGCGCGACCTCAGGGTGCGCGGCCAGATGCCTGCGTAGCGCCCGCGCCGCGCGACTGAGGCTGCCCGGCGAGCGAGCCGAGAGCACCACCACTTGCGGTCCATCGCTGCCGGTGTCCCGATGGGGTGCACGAACCGGCGGGGGGCCGTCCACGACGAGATGGGCGTTGGTGCCACTGAATCCGAAGGAACTGACGGCGGCCCGCCGCGGCCCGTCCGGCCACGCACGCAGGTCGGTATTGACGAAGAACGGTGAATTCGGCAGATCCAGCAGCGGGTTCACCGAATCGACGTGCAACGAGGCCGGAATCTGCCCGGCGCGCATGGCCAGCAGCACCTTGAACAGGCTCGCCATCCCCGCCGCATGCGACGCGTGCCCGATGTTCGACTTCACCGAGCCGACCGCGATGGCGCCTACCGTGTCGGTGTAGTGGCGGAACGCCGAGGTGAGCGCCGCCAGCTCGATCGGATCGCCCAAGCGTGTTCCGGTGCCGTGCGCTTCGATGTAGCCGATGCTCGACGGATCGATTCCATTCGCCCGATAGACGTCGAGTTCCAGCTCGGTCTGGGAGCGGGTGCTCGGCGCGGTGATGCCGTTGGTGCGACCGTCGTGGTTCACCCCGATACCGCGAATCACCCCATGGATCGGGTCGCCGTCGCGTTCGGCCGCGGCCAACGGCTTCAATACCACCACCCCGACGCCTTCGGCGATGACGAACCCGTCGGCGGAAGCGTCGAAGCTCGCGCAGCGGCCGTGCGGCGACAGCATCCCCATCGATGCCGCCAGCAGGTGGTACTCAGGCGTCACGAAGACCGCCACCCCACCCGCCAACGCGAGCTCGGATTCACCGGTGGCGAGGCTATGGCAGGCCTGGTGCACGGCGACCAATGCCGACGAGCAGGCGGTGTCCAGCCCGAGACACGGTCCGGTGAGATCGAGATGGTAGGCCACCCTGGCGGGCAGGATCGCCGGGCTGTTGCCGGTGAACATATGGTGCGAACCGAACCCGGCGCGGTTGCGCAGCAGCGTCGCGTAATCGGATCCGGGTGACCCGGCGAATACACCGCATCGGCTGCGCCGCAACGACTTCGGATCGATGGCGGCGTTCTCCAGCGCCAGCCAGCTGTGTTCGAGGAACAACCGCTGCTGCGGGTCCATGTAGTCGGCCTCGGCGGGCACCAGATCGAAGAACATCGGATCGAAGCGGTCGACGTCGTCGAGGAATCCGCCCCATTTCGAGTAGGTCTTGCCCAGCGTCGCCGGTCCCGGCCGGAAGTAATCGGCGATCGGCCAGCGCGACGGCGGGACCTCGGTCACCGCATCCCGTCCGGCGGCAAGGTTTCGCCAGAATTCATCGAGGTTCGCGGCGCCGGGGAACCGCCCCGACGTTCCGATGACAGCGATATCCATGGACTGCGGAGCCGTCCTTCTCGCAGGGATCGACGGTGCTATCGCGGGGCGGGTGGATGCCGGCGTGCCGGGTGTTGTGGCGACCGGTGCGACGGTGTCGAGCACCGAGGCGGCGGCAACGGCAGACGCGGCGGCGATCGCGCCGTCGCCGGCGATCCGTCGGGTCAATTGCCGGACCGACGGATGATCGAAGACCGCTGTCGGCCGCAGTGCCAACCGGTAGCGGGCATTGACCCGGTCGATGATCTTGACCGCGAGAATCGAGTCGACGCCGTACTCGGACAGCGGCAGCTCGGGGTGCACGTCCGCGCCCGACACCCCGAGCCCCTGCGCGACCATACTGGTGATCTCGGCTTCGAGGCTCGAAATGTCCACCGAGTTCACCGGATCAGCTGACGCGGCCGGTGTCGCGATGACAGCCGCATCCCGCGGTGGGAGGTCGGCCGCCAGCGCGGGCACGCCGTCGCTCACCCCCGCCAGCAGGCGGAAGCTCGGCTCCGTGTCGGCGAACAGCCCCGGACCCCAAGCCCGCACGCCGGTGAAGCCTGCGTTCGTCAGCGCGACACGCCACTGATCCTCGGAGAGCAACGGCGAGTGCGCGATCCGCAGGTCGGGATCCCGATACCCGTGCCAGCCTTCGAGCAGTCCGAATGTCAGCGCGAGTACCTCGAGATCGGTCGTCGCCTCCGTGAACGCCAGCACACCCGCGGGCGCCAGGAGACGGCGGACGTGCTGCAAGGCGGGTCCGATCGCCCGCACCGCGTGTAAGACGTTGGCGCACACCACGAGGTCGGCGCTGCCAACGGGAAACCCCTGCACCACCGGATCGACCTCGATATCGAGCACTCCGAAACGCATTCCGGCCTGGCCTGCGAAGGTACGCCTGCCGTGCGCGACAAAGCTCTGCGCCACATCGGTGTAGTGGTATTCGAACGGCACTGCGGAGGCCACCAGCGCGGCCACCACGGCGTGTGTCGAACCGCCGGTACCGGCGCCGACTTCCACCACCCGCAGCGGGGGCGCACTGTCTGTCCGATCCTGGTTGTCTGCCCGTTCCCGCGCGATCGCCGCCACCAGATCTGCGAGCAGACCGTTGGCGAAGTCATAGGCCGCGTTCCCTCGGTAGATCGCGCCGACCAGATCGAGTTCGCCGCGCGGGAACAGCACCTCGGTCGCCGCCAGCTCGCCGCGCAGCACCTGTGGGTAGGCGGTCAGGCAGGCGTCGAGCAGCCTCACATACGCTTCGGTCTCGGGGAATCGGGCGAGCAGGTCCGCGCGCATCCACGTCGTTCCCGGAGGTGGCCCGGTGACCACGATCCCCTCGCCCGCGCCCCGCACCAAGCCGTGCCGGAGCAGGATGTCGAGGCAACTGGTGAGCAGTCGCTCGAAGCGGGCAGGCACAGCGAGCCGCCCGCGCACCGATTCGACCGACCACTCCCCTGCCGCGAGTCCGAGGTCGGTCAGCACGCCGAACAGTCGCACCGCCGCGTAGCGCCCCAGCTCCGCCTGTCCGGGCTCGCCGATCCCGCCCTGGCGCGGGCTGGACTCGAATCGTGCCACGGCCGCGTCGAATCCGGACTTCGGTGGCGCGATGATCCAGTAGTCCCGTTGATCGAAGGGGTATCCCGGCAGCGGTATCCGCCGGGCTGGTTCGGTCCAGTCGACGGCGGCTCCGGCGACCCACTGCCGTGCCGTCTGCTCGAGGGACGTCGCAGGCCCGAGTTCCGCCTGCTGCCCTCCGGTGCCGGGCATTCCGGTCACCACCGGGCTCGTCTGGTCGCTGAGATACTGCTCGAGCGCGATTGCCACCGCATCGGGGCCTGCCGCGACGACCGCGAGCCGATACGCGAGCGCGGGCCTGCCGACCTGCAGCGTGCGCACCGCGTCGGCGAAATCGGCGGGATCCAGCGCGCGAAAATGCCGCGCCATCGTCTCGGCGTGGCGCCGGAGCCGGTCGGCCGACCGCGCCGAGAGGACGAAGACCTCCGGTTCGCCTGTCACCGCAGGCCGCGCACGCTGGTCGATGAACTCCGCAAGCACCACATGAGCGTTCGCACCGCCCGCACCGAAGGCGCTGAGCCCCGCGCGGCGCGGCCTCGCGACGCCGTCGACGCCGGCGCGCGGCCAGTCTTCGAGCTGCTGGGGCAGATGGAACGGCACAGCGTCGAACGCGATCGCCGGATTCACCTGTGCGGCATGCAAGGTCGGTGCGATGCGGCCGTGCCGCAACTGCAGCAGCACCTTGGTGAGGCCCGCTATACCCGCGGCCGCCTCCAGATGACCGATATTCGATTTCGCGGAGCCGAGTGCACGCCCTCGACCCTCGCCGATGCGATGTACGAATGCCATTGCCAGGCCAGCGATTTCGATCGGATCACCGAGTGCGGTGCCGGTGCCGTGCGCCTCGATGTAGTCGATCGTCCCCGGTTCGACTCCGGCCGCGCGTAGCGCCTCGGTGATCACCTCCGCCTGGGCGCCGGGATGGGGCACGCTGTATCCGGCGGTCCGCCCTCCGTGATTCACCGCGCTGCCCAGCACCAGGCCGTGGATGGTGTCGCCGTCGGCGAGGGCGGTACGCAGCGGTTTGAGGTAGACCGCACCCACTCCTTCGCCGGGCACGTAACCGTCGGCCTCCGCACCGAACGGCCTGCACCTGCCGGTGTCCGACATCATGCCCACACTGCTCAGCAGTAGAAACTTGTCCTGGTGCAGCAGCAAGTTCACACCGCCGACGATCGCCGCGTCGCACTCGCCGTCCAGCAGACTGCGCCGGGCGAGATGCAGCGCGGTCAGCGATGCCGAACACGCCGTGTCCACGGTGAGGCTCGGCCCGCGCAGGCCGAGAGTGTACGACGTCCGGTTGGCGATGGACGACGGAATCGACGCCACCGCAACAGGATCGCCGGTCCGTGTGGCCTCCACTCCGAGTAGCCGGTAGTCGCTCCAGGTCGCGCCGACGAATACGCCGACCCGCCGATCCCGGACGGCCGGATTCTCGTGGTGGTAGCCGGCGTGTTCGAGTGCCGCATACGCCTGCTGGAGGAACAGCCGCTCCTGTGGATCCATGAGTGGGGCGTGCGCGGGCGGGATACGGAAGAACTGCGGGTCGAAACCGGCCACGCCGCGCAGGAACCCACCCGTCATCGGTGGCGAGTCTGCCGGGCGATGGGTGGCGGTGAGCCACCACCGTTGGGCTGGGACCGGGCCGACCGCGTCGTGTCCGTCGCGCAGGTTGTGCCAGAACTCGTCGAGGGTGTCGGCATCCGGGTAACGGCCGCTGAAACCGACAATGGCTAGGGCTGTGTCGCTCTCGGCGCGGCTACTGTGCTGTTCGGATTCGGGTTCGGATTCGGTGGGGTGCGCGGCGGGAATCTCGGTTGGTGTAGTCGCAGGGGAGGTCGGACCCGGGCATAGTCGTGCACGCACGGCTTCCGCGTCGCCCCAGACGTAGGCCACTTGGGCGCGATCGGCCGACGCGGACGACATCAGCAGATCCAGCCCGATGTCGGTCGGCAGCAAGCCGATTCCCGCCCGCCCCAGTGCCTCGATCTGCTCGGTGGGCGGACGCATCCCGCCCTCGGCCCACAGTGGCCAATTGATGCTGATCACCCGGGGTGATCCCGCGATGTGGTCGTGCAGTTCGGCGAAGGCATCGAGATACCGGTTCGCCGCCGCGTAATCCGCTTGTCCCGGATTGCCCAAGACCGCGGAGACCGACGAGAACAGCACCATCAGGCGCGCCTCAGGGACCGCCCTGATGAGCCACTCGGAACCGCAGAGTTTCGGGGCGAGAACCGATCTCGCCGCATCGCCGGTCGTGCTGGTGAGCAGACCGTCGTGTAGCTCTCCGGCGCCGTGGTACAGCGCGTCGACACGCCCGAAGGTGGCGCGTGCGATTGTCGCGACTCGTTCGACGTCGGCGGCGACAGAGACGTCGGCCCGTACATGAACGGCTTCGCCGCCGAGGCCGGTGATCTCGGCGAGCAGCCTTGCCCCCGACTCGTCGAGCGGACCGCGGGACACCAGCAGCAGCCGAGCCCGGTATTCGCGGGCGAGCCTGCGGGCGAGCTGCTGACCGATGCCGCCGAAGCCGCCGGTCACGATCGCCACCAGGTGCTGTTCGAGCAGCGGGACGGCCGTTCTCGATGCGGCAATGGAGATTTCCTGTGGTGTCCGGACCTCGCGGCGGCCTGCGCGATAACGGATCTCGGTCGCCGCGTCGTTGTCGTCGATGGCGAGTTCGGCAGTGATCGTGGCATCGAGATCGGCGGCGGTGTCACACAGCACGGACCGGACGAGCGGCCGTGGCAGCTCGAGCCGGACGGTGCGCGCGAAGCCGCCGATCAACGCGCTGCTGAGCTTTCCAGGTGCGGACGCTGTGGAGAGGACCAGTACCCTGCGCACGGGCGCGTCCGGAGCATCCGCCGCGGCTCGCACCAACTCGCGCAACGGGAGGTACACCTGCTCCGCGATCCGATGCGGGTCCACCTCGGTTGCCGTGAGGCGCGCACTCCACAGGTACACCGCCGCGTCGAAGGTTCGGCGGCGGGTGGACAGCTCGGTGAGCAGTAACCGCAGGTGCCGCGGGTCGGCCGGATCGACCACGAATTCGGAGGTACCGGAGACAAATTCACCACCCGGCCGAACGCGGACGACCATTGCCCGCCCCTGGTGCCGATACGGCTGGTCCGCGGTGTCGAAGACGAGCAGGCTGTCGGGCTCCCGCCGCCGGTGCGGCGACTCAACCGGCTGCCAATCGAACCCGAAGGTGACCACACTGTCTCGGCGCAGCACGACCGGCGCTGCGGCCACCGGTGCCGTCGCGGCCGCACGGTACCGTGCGCCGACCGTGTCGGCCAGATACCCGGCGAGCGCATCGATGGTCTGGTACTCGAACAGCAGAGTCGGATAGAGCGGTTCACCGATCCGAGCCTCCAACTCCGCGGTCAAATGCAGGAGCCGGCTCGAATCGAGGCCGAGTTCATAGAAACCCACATCGGTCGCGATACCGGTGGCGTCGATGGCCGTCTCGGTGGCGACAAGCGCCACCAGGTCCGCGGTGATCACCGCGAGCGGATCCCGCGTATCCGCCCGGCTCGGCGCGAACCCGGTCTCGGCCGGCGCAGGTCCGATCGGACCGGTCGAAGCCGCCGTCGGCGGTGCCGCAGAGGACTCGGTCAGCAACCGATGGATATCCGCGCTGCCTCGAACGCGTTTGGAGGTCAGCCGGTATTCCGCGACCGGAACGCCCGCCTCGTCGTATAGCCGCACCTCGGCCCGCAATAGATCCTGGCCGTGGTCGCGCACCACGGCACGCACCAACACCCGCTCGGGCGTCGGGCGCCATGCCCGGACCTCGCTGAAGTGGATCGGAATGAACGCGCTGTCGTCATCGATGCCCAGTCGATGCGGATCGACGAACGGCACGATCGTCGACGCGTCCAAGAACGTCGGATGCAGCAGGAACCCGGGCAGGTGCGCCGCCCCTTCGGCGCCCAGCGTCAACTCCGCGGTCACCACATCCTCATGACGACCGAAAATGCCTGCGGCGCGCATGAAATCGCGATGCTCGATGCCACGACTGCCGCTCTGCCGATACATCTCGTCCAGGCCACGGGCCGCGACCAGCGCCGCCCGGACCGCACCCAGGTCCATGGGTTCCGCATCTGAGACTGAACCAGACTGTACGACAACACATTCGGCGACCAGTTCGATCGGCCCCGTCGGTTCGCCCGCGTCGAGCCGCTGCACATCGATCCGGATACGACCGCTGCTCGCCTCCACCCGGAACGCGATGCGCACCGCGCCGCCGGAGTCCAACACGACCGGCCGGTGAAAAAACGCCTCCCGGATCACCAGGTCCGCAGGCGCGTAGCCTGCCGCCATCGCGGCACGCAGAATCATGTCGAGATACACCACACCGGGTAGGATCCGCACCCCGTGCACCCGATGGTCCCGCACCACCGGATCGTCCGCGAGAACAGTGGTGGCAAAGCTGTCCAGCCCGATCCCGCTCATGCCAGCGCCTCGCTGACACTCAGCCCCGACATGCACGAAGCCCACAAACACACGACTCGCTCACTTCGCTCGCTCATAGCAGTGGCTCCACGCGCAGGAACGACGCGGTGGGCAGTTTCGGCGCGGGTGTGGTGGGCGCTGAGGGAAGCATGAACCGGGGCCCGGGATCGGTCGATGTGCTCGGAGCCGATTTCGGCAACATGAAGCTCCTCTTGCGGAAGACGGGTGGCGACAGCGGGTTACGCACCGAACGGTGTGCCGCGGGTGCCTCTTCGACGATCAGGTGGGCGTTGGTGCCGCCGAACCCGAACGAGCTGACGCCCGCGGCGCGGGGCCCGCCGTCGTCGGTGTGCCATGGGCGCAACTCGCGGTTGATGTACAGCGGTGACCCGGCGAACGCGAAACGCGGGTTGAGGTTCTCGCAGTGCAGCGAAGGCGGCAGCGCACCGTGGTGCACCGCGAGAATCGTTTTCACCGCACCGGCGATGCCGGCGGCCGAAAGTAGATGGCCGATATTGGTTTTCACGCTGCCGACCGCACACGGCCGCGGACCGCGTGAACGGTCGCCGAGTACGGTCGCCAAGGCCTTCAATTCGATCGGGTCGCCGATCATGGTCCCGGTACCGTGCGCTTCGACGTAGGACAGCGCGTCGGGCGACATGCCCGCCGCGTCGAGGGCGGCGGTGATGACCTCGATCTGCGCGTGCATATTGGGTGTGGTGATGCCCATCGTGTGCCCGTCGTTACCGATCGCCGAGCCGCGCAGCACCGCGTAGATCCGGTCCCCGTCACGGACCGCGTCGTCGAGACGCTTGAGCAGCAGCAGCGCCGCGCCCTCCCCCGGTACGAAACCGTCGGCGTGCTCGGAGAAGGTGGCGCAACGGCCGTTGGGCGACAGCACACCGGCTGCGGCCAGAGTCACGAACGGCGCTTCGTCCAATAGCACCTCGACGCCGCCGGCCAGCGCGGCGTCGAGCTCGCCTGCGCGCAGCGCCTGGCAGGCCAGGTGCACCGATACCAGCGACGACGAGCAGGCGCTGTCCAGTATGAGATTGCCCGCGTGCCAATCGAAGTAGTCGGAGATCCGGGCAGCGATGAAGTTCTGCCCGATGCCGATGATGGTGTGCCGGTCGGCGACCGGGATGCGGTCGAAGTAGTTGGCCGCACGACTGCCCGCGTATACCCCGATCCGGCGGCCCGCGAGCTCGGCGCGCTGATAGCCGGCATCCGCGGTCGCCAGCACCGACGCTTCCAGCAGCAACCGCTGCAGCGGGTCCATCTGCCAGGCGAGCGCGTCACTGATCCCGAAGAACCCGGGGTCGAATAGGTCGACGCCGTCGACGAAGCCGCCCCATTTGCTGTTGGTCGATCCCGGACCACCGGTCCGGTGGTAGTACCGCGCGGGATCCCAGCGCGCCGGATCGACCTCACGGATACCGGATTCACCCGACGCGAGCATGCGCCAGAACGCGTTCGGGTCGTCGCCGCCCGGCAGGCGGCAGCCGATGCCGACGACGGCGATCGGCGCGACCGAGCCACTGCGCTGCGTGCCCGATGCCGGAAGTACGCCGGTGCGATGTGGGGCCGAGCCGTTGGACGCGGCACGATCGACTGTGTTCCGTGGATCTGGATCACGGTGGGGTTCAGTCGGATTCGGATGCGACGGTGCGGCGAACAGATCCGGATGCTGGTCGGTCAGCAGGTCGGCCAGTGCGTCCAGGGTGGGGTACTCCAGCACCAGTGCGGGATCGAAGGGTTGTCCGGTCACCTTCTCGATGCGGCGTACCGCGGAAGCGATGAGCACGGAGTCGGCGCCGTACTCGTCGAAACGCATGTGCCCCTCGAAATGTGCGGGAGCGAGCTTCAGCTCATCGGAGAAGATTCGCAACAACTCCTGATAGGCGCGGCTCGAACCACCGGGTGCGGCCGCGTCGACGGCAGGCGAAGTCACGGCTGGACTGGGGACCGCGTCGGGCTTCGACCGGTGGAGCGAGAGTTGCAGTGGCGCACCGTGGTAGGGCAGGACGACGGGCGTGTCGGCCAGGCCGAGGATGCCGTCCAGGAGATCGAAGCCCTCCGCGGCCGTCAACGTCGGCAGTTCGGTCGACCGATAGGCCGACGTCGTCACCGCACCGAACCCGGTGCCACGGAAAGACGGCCACTCGATCGAACGGAACCACGTGCTGCCGTTGGCGTGCTGGGCCTCGGCGAAGCGGTCCAGGTGTGCGTTGGCCATCGCGTAGTCGGACAACCCGACCGCGAGACCGGGCAGGACAGCCGAGACCGAAGAGAACAGCACGAAGAAGTCCGGCCGATCAGCGGCGAGCACCGCGGCGAGCACCGCGGTGCCGGCGATCTTCGGCGCCAGCACGTCTGCCACCGCGGGCGCGGTCTTGCGAACGAATGCGGGACTCTCCACGGAAACAGTTCCCGCGCAGTGTAATACGCCGCCGATAGGGCCGAGGTCACGCCGGACCTCGGCGAAGAAACGGCTCAATGCCACCTCGTCGGTGAGGTCGCCGAAATAGGTGCGTATCGCGACACCTCGGTCGCGCAGCGCGGCGAGCCGCCGCACCTTGGCCGCGTACGGCCCGTCCGAGTCGGCCAGTCCGGGCCATTCGGATTCGGGCGGCAGCGCCTCCCGTCCGAGAATGGCCAGCCGGCGCGCGCCGCGCTCCACGAGCATGGCCGCGAATTCCGCACCGAGGCCGCGGGTTCCGCCGGTCACGACATAGGTGCGCGCGGGATCGACGACGAGTCCACTACGCGGTGCCACGGGTTCGAGCCCGACGGTCTCGCGCCGCCCGCCCTGGTACCGCACGCGCGGGGGATCGTCACCCACAGCCGCGCACTCCGCGCCGAGGATCTCGATCAGCGAGTGCGGATCCGCGCAGACGCCGCCGCGGTGGGCGACCAGATGCACACTGCGGGTGTGTACATCGCCGATCTCGTCGGCGAGCGCCGCGACCAGTCCGGCGAGCGGCGCGCACTCCGGCCCTTCCACGCCCGGGGTGCCCGCCGCCACATGCAGCAATATCAGGGCACCCGCCCGGTTGTCGATCACGCCCTGGTACAAGCCCATTCGGCCGAGATCAGCCGTCGGTCGGTGACCCGACGGCAGCGGGGCGAGATCGCAGAGGTCGATCACGCTGTCGGTGTCCGGGTATCGAGCCAGCAGTGCACGACCGAGCTGGGCGCCCGCTGCGAAGTCGGTGCGGTCGAGGTCACCGTCTCGTGGGGCATCGGTGACCCGGATCAGACGCTGCGGTTCCCCGAGCGTTGTCCGCAGCGCCTCGACGAAGGATGCGGGTGCCCGGGCGTCGTACAGCACCAGCGGCAGGCGGTCGCGTATCTCACCTCGGCCGGTCTCCGCGGGCCGCCACACGGGAACCAGTGCGCGCCGTTCCGCGCGCACGGCGACCGTTTCCGCCCCAGCGGCGATGGTTTCGAAGGTGGCGCTGCGGGCCTCCCGTTTCCCGGCGCACGCTCCGGCATCGACGGCGGCTCCGAGATCGGCAACGCGTGCCGCCTGCGCCGCGGAGGCGGCCGTGTCGTCCGCTGTCGGACCATCGTTTCGGTCGACGACGTCGGGAATCCAGTAGCGTTCGCGGGCGAACGGATAGGTCGGCAGCGAGATCCGGCGATGTGATTCGTTGTTACACACCGCTTCCCAATCGATCTCGCCGCCGTTGAGCCATTCCTCGATGCGGTGATCGGCGGCCGTGCGCGCTGAACCGCGTGCGCCGGGCCCGCCTTCGACCCAAGTACGAATTGCCGCCCGGAGTTCGTCGAGATCGCGGGCTATGAACACGGTTCGCGCACTGCCCGCCATCCTGCCGACCTGCATCGTGTGCGCAAGATCGGCCAGGTTCGGCCGCTGGGTGGTGAGGAAGCGATCCAGTGCGGCAACATATTCGGTGAGGCGATCCATGTCCCGCGCCGACACGGGCACGATCTGATCACCGACCCATCGGGTGACCGGGCGCTGGTCCACGTATTCTTCGAGCACGACATTCGCATTGGATCCCCCGGCGCCGAATGAGCTGATGGTCGCCCGTCGCGGGTGCCCGGGACCACCGGACAGCCACGGCATCGGTCGCTCGGGAATCCGGAACGGAGTGCTCGCGAAGTCGATGTTCGGGTTGGGTGGCGTCGCGTGCAGGGAGGGCACGATGGTCTGGTGGCGCAGTTGGAGCAGCACCTTGGTCAGTGCCGCCACACCCGCCGCGGCCTCCAGATGCCCGACGTTGGACTTCACCGACCCGATGGGCAGCTCGGTCCGGTCGGCACCGCCGAATACCTTCGACAGGCCGGCGATTTCGATGGGGTCGCCGAGTGCGGTTCCGGTGCCGTGCGCCTCGATGTAGGACACCGAATCCGGATCGACGCCGCCGGTGCGCAGCGCCGAACGGATCACCGCCGCCTGTACCGCTGGATTGGGCACGGTGAAGCCGTTCACCCGGCCGCCGTGGTTCACCGCGGTGCCCTTGATGACCGCGTGGATGGTGTCGCCGTCGGCCTCGGCGTCGGCCAGCGGCCGCAGCACCAGCGCGCCGACCCCTTCTCCGGCCACATACCCGTCGCCGCCCGCCCCGAAAGAACGGCAGCGCCCGTCGGTCGAGGCGAACTGCCCCTGGCTCAACGCCACGAACTTGTACGGGTGCAGCGACAGGTTTACCCCACCGACCACGGCCATCCGGCATTCCCCGGTCCGCAAGCTCTGGCAGGCCAGATGCAGCGCGGTCAGTGAGGACGAACACGCCGTGTCCACCGCCATGCTCGGCCCCTGGAAATCGAGCGCGTGCGACACCCGATTGGCGACACTCCAGAACGTCGAAGCGGGCAACGTGCCACGTCCCAGCCGCGACTCCTGCGCGCCGAACATCTGGTAGGTGCCCCACATGATGCCGACGAATACCCCGGCCTCTTCGGGGCGCAATCCGCGCCGCGCCAGATCGGCCCTCGTATGTCCCGCGTCTTCCACAGCGGCCCACGCTGTTTGCAGGAAGAGTCGTTCCTGCGGATCCATCACCTCCGCCTCACGTGGCGAGATCGCGAAGAACAGCGGATCGAAACAATCGACATCGTCGAGGAACCCGCCCCACTTGGTGTAGGAGGTATATGGGTTGTGGCGATCCGGGACGAAGTATCGCGAGTGGTCCCACCGCTCCCGCGGAATCTCGGTAATACAGTCGCGCCCTTCGAGCAGGACCTGCCAGTACTCGTCCAATCCGTCCGCCCCCGGATACCGACCGCTCACACCGACAATGGCGATATCCCCGGCGCTCTCCCGCGAGTTCTCCCGCCTGGACGTCGCGAGACCGGCAATCCGCAGCGCTTCCGTGTCGGCCGAGCTGGTCGCGCAGACACCGTGCTGTCGCGAAACAGCTTCGTGAGCTGACGTGTTCGCGGATCCGGGCGAAGTGCGAACGAAAACGTTCGCGGACAACTCGCCCCGCTGTGCAACCGAGGTGCTCCCTGGCTCATCACGGGCTGCGGGCGAGATATGGGCCGCACGTTCCTCGGCCACCCGATGCTGCTCCGGGAACGCATCCCGCGCCGACTCACCCACCGATGCGGGCGCATGTTCGGCAGACATCCCGTGTGGCCGCGAAAGTGGGTTCTGCACAGCGGTTCCCAGTCGCACGAGTAGACCGATGACCGCGCGCGGGGTCGGATATTCGAAAGCCAGTGTGGCGGGCAGACGGTGCCCGACGCAGCGGGACAGCTCGTCGCGGATCTCGATGGCCGCGACCGAATCCAGGCCGAGTTCGTGCAGTGGACGATCGAGGTCGGCGTCGGGAGCAAGGCCGATACAGCGCCGGACCAGTGCCGCCATCTCGGCTTCGAATCCGGTCCGATCGTGGATGACCGTGCGCTCCACCGCGACGGGAGACGAGGCGGGCGGCAGCGTGTCGCCGGCGGCGAGGCCGGCCAGCACATCGGGCACCTCGACACCGGACCGGTGCAGGGCGGACCGGTCGAGCGGCAACGCCATAAGGGCACTGCTGTCCGAATCCATGGTGTGCGAGAGGATTTCGAGCGCACGATGCTTGGAGAGCAGGTGGTAGCCGCGGCGGGCAAGACGTTGCACGACGTCGGCGCCGAGCCGGTCCATCATCCCTGTTCCGGCCCAGGGTCCCCAGGCGATCGACAGCGCGGGTAGGCCAGCGCAACGGCGTAGCTCGGCCAATCCGTCCAGGAACGCGTTGGCCGCACTGTAGCTCGACTGGCCGGGCAAGCCGACCACCGCGG
Organism: Nocardia sp. NPDC057440; assembly: GCF_042802915.1. NCBI lineage: Bacteria > Bacillati > Actinomycetota > Actinomycetes > Mycobacteriales > Nocardiaceae > Nocardia > Nocardia sp. NPDC057440. The sequence continues at coordinate 202,807 of NZ_JBHVDF010000008.1, read as the reverse complement.
ACGCCGAGGAGAACAGTAGGAAAAACCGCAGTGCGCGCGGCGCGGTCAGCTCGTGCAGATGCCAGGCGCCGTGCACTTTCGGCGCGAGAACACGGCCGAGCCGGATCGCGGTCTGCTCGGCGATCACCCCGTCATCGAGCACACCCGCCAGGTGAACGACCCCGGCTAGCGGTGGGAGTTCACGGTCGATCCAGTCCAGTGTGGCCGCTACCGCGGCACGATCGGCCACGTCGAGAGTGCGGATCTCGATATGCGCGCCATGTTCTCTGAGCTCGGTGATCAGCTGGAGCGCCGTGGCGTCCGGGGCGTTGCGCCCGGCCAGTACCATGCTCCGGGTGCCGCGGTCGACGAACCAGCGGGCCAGGGTCCGGCCGATTCCGCCGAGCCCGCCGGTGATCAGCACCGTCCCCTCGGTGCTCAGCACCGTCTGCGTGATGGCCACACTGTCGAAACCGTTCCGTCCGGGCTCCCGTTCCGGCTCGGATCGCTGGACGGGAACAAGTCGCGGCAGCAACCGCCTTCCACCGCGCAGCGCCAGTTGTCGACACGGTGTGTCCGAAAGCAACTCGGCGACAACAGCTTCCGCATCTACTGCCGTGCGTTCGTCCAGATCTACGATTCGGCAACCGATTTCGTGCTGCTCGAGTTGAGCGCTGCGGGCAAAGCCCCACAGTGCGGACTGATCGGGCGCGACCCGATCGGCTGCGTCAACCTGCTGGCCGTTGCGGGTGAGCATCCACAGTGCGGGTTCGCCGCTGAAAGCCGCGGCCTGCATCAGGTGCAGCGCGCCGACGACCGCCTGCTGAGCCCGGTCCGGCGTCGTGTCATCGGCGGCCGACGGCGGCGTCGTGTAGACGATGCCGCGCAGCGGTGTTCGCCCGTCCCCCGCCGCGCCGAGCAACGCCCGCACCGCCGCCGGTATGCCGAGGTTCACTTCGAACTCGCCGGCCGCGAGGAACCCGAAGCCGGGGCCGGGCCGCGCTACCGCGCAGTGTGCGCCCGATGCCCGCAAACCGGCCGCGACCGCGTCGCCCGGTCCGCCCACGACGCCGACGACGAGCCAGCGCCCCGCCGCAGTGCCTTCGGCGACCGGCCCGGCATCCCGCCAAGCCATGCGGTAGACGTCCGGAATGACTGGCTCGCCGTGGGCTGTCGGCGACGGCCTGCCTGTGAGTCGGGTGTCAGCGCGGTCGGTGGCCGTCCGCATCACTCGCAAACCGTCGGCGATCAGCACGGGAGCACCCTCCTCGTCGAGGAGCAGAACGTCGGCGACACACAGCTGCGGTGTCTGCTCTAGAACACGCACATGGCCGTACCGGATTCGCCCGCCGACGGCCGCAACGCTCACCCGGTCGATGGCCATGGGCACCCAGGTATGCGTCCCCGCCTGCGGCGCCATCGCGGCATAGGTTGCCTGGAAGGCCGCATCGAGCAGGACTGGATGCAGCGTGTCGGCGCCGGGATCGGTGGCGGGATCCGACATCCTGACGACCGCTTCTCGATCACCGGTCCTGACCTCGACGACACGCTGGAACGCCGGACCGTAGCGCAGACCGGCGGCGGCGAGCATCCGGTAGAAGTCGTGTGCGGATTGCGTTGTGGTGCAACGATTCAATAGATCGGTGACGGTGAACTCGACAACACGTCGGATGGCGCCGATGGCCACCTGCGCACGAGCGTGAGTGTGCCAGCCGTCCCCCGCGCGGCCCGCGACCTCCACGGTGAAACCGGCGACCTGTGGCGCGAAACGTACCTGAACGGGATGGTCCGCCATCAGAACCAGACCGCTGGCGATCACGAGATCTTCGATCGTGACGACCTCGGCTCCGGTCACCTCCCGTGCCGTCGCGACGATGGTCGCGACGAACCACGCGGCGGGAACCACCACGTCGTGATCGACCACGTGATCGGACAGATAGCGTGGTGCGGCCGGCGCGAGAGTCATAGCGAAATGCGTGACGTCGCCGGGCAAGTCGAGACGGCGCGGCAGGTACGGAAGCGGCGTGTGCACCGCTGCGGCCGGTGTGGTGGCGGCCGGTCGATGAAGAGCATTTCCGAGCCGGTGCGCGGTCGCCTCCAGCGCGGGCGGGCTCGGCGCCATGGGCTTGCGGGGCTGGTCGACCCAGTAACGCTGCCGTTGGAAGGGGTAGGTCGGGGCGAGGACCCGTCGCGGCGCGTGCGGCCGGTGCACGCGCTCCCAATCGATGGAGACGCCGCCGACATACAGCTGCGCCAGCGCATCCGCTGTCGTCTCCCGGTCGTCGCGACCGCGCCGCAATGTCGCGACAAACCTCGCGGGACCCTCGATCGCACGACCGCCGAGCGCGGAAAGTGTTGGCTGCGGCCCGATTTCGAGGAAAGTCCCGATCCCGAGTTCGGTGAGGGCCCGCATCCCCTCTGCGAAGCGAACCGGCTGCCGAGCCTGTCGCGCCCAGTACTCTGCCGTGAGCTCGCCGGCCCGCACCGGGGCACCGGTGACAGTGGAGATCATCGGGACCGCGGGATCCCGCAGCACGGTGCGCCGTGCGGCTTCGGCCAGATCATCGAGAATCGGGTCCATCAGTGGTGAATGGAACGCGTGCGACACGGCTAGGGCGCTGGTGCGAATTCCTGCCGCCGCCAGGTCGTCCCGCAGCAGTCCGAGCGTGCGGCGTGGCCCGGCGACGACGACCTGAGCGGGGCTGTTGAATCCGGCGATCACCGCCGCGGGCGCGTAGCGTTCGAGCACTGGGCCGAGCGCCGCCGAATCGGCCTCGACCACCAGCATTCCGCCACCATCCGGCAGGCTTTGCATCAACCTGCCACGCGCGGCGATCAAGTGCAGCGCATCGTCTACCCGCATCGCGTCGGCCGCGCACGCCGCCACATACTCTCCGACGCTGTGGCCAAGCACTGCGGCGGGCACAATCCCGTGGTCGCGCCACATCTCCCACAGCGCCCATTCCACCGCGAACAGCGCGGGCTGGGTGAATACCGTATGGCCGAGCAGGTCCGCGGACGCACGGTCGCCGTACAAGGCATCCAGCAGCCCCATACCGTCGCCGATCGGCCCCAGCACGTCGTCGCAGTGCTGCAATGCCCGCCGGAACACCGGTTCGGTCTCGAACAATCCTCTCGCCATGCCCGGATACTGGGATCCCTGCCCGGTGAACAGCACTGCGACCTTCGGCGCGGCCGAGGCGCGCACGACCCGGCCTCGCATCACCGATCGGACATCCGCTGCCGCAGCGCGCAATCGAGCGGCGGCGACGTCCGCCGTTGCCGCGACCACTGCCAGGCGCTCCTCGAAGTGGGTGCGCCCGGTCGCGGCGGTGTAGGCGAAATCGCCGAGCTCGCCGACAGTCCCGCTCAAACGGTCCGCCCAGCCGTTCGCCGACTCGATCAGGGCGGCGTCGTCACGCGCTGAGAGCACCAGCACCTGTGGTGCCGACGCGGAGTGACGGCGAACGGGTTCCGGTGCCGCCTGCTGCAGAATGAGGTGCGCATTGGTCCCGCTCATCCCGAACGAACTGACACCGACCGTGCGACGGCGGCCGGTCTCGGGCCACGCTCGCGGCTCCCGCACAACCTCCAGCGGCAGCCCCGACCAATCGATGAGCGGATTCGGCGTGTGGAAATGCAGGCTCGGCGGAATCTCCGCGTGCTGCACCATCAAGACAGCCTTGATCACACCGGCGACGCCGGCCGCCCCTTCGGTGTGCCCGATATTCGTTTTGACGGATCCGATGAGCAGCGGCATGGTGCGGTGCTCGCCGTAGACTTCGGCAAGTGCCGCCGCCTCGATCGGATCACCCAACGGCGTGCCGGTGCCGTGAGCTTCCACGTAGTCGACTTCACCGGGCCGGATTCCCGCTTGCCCCAACGCGTCCCGGATGACCCGCTGCTGGGCCGGGCCGTTGGGTGCGGTGAGCCCGTTGGACCTGCCGTCGTGATTCACCCCGATGCCGCGAACAACCGCGAGCACCCGGTCGCCGCGCTCGTGGGCCGCGGACAGTCGGGTCAGTACCAGCACACCGCAACCATCCGCGCGGACATAGCCGTCGGCGTCGGCGTCGAACGCCCGCGACCGGCCCCCCGGCGACAGCGACGCCAGACGGCAGAACCCGATCGTGGTTTCCGGTGCCAGCTGCAGATTGACCCCACCCACCAGCGCCAGATCACAACGCCCCGCCCGCAGGCCGTCCCACGCCGACTGCACGGCGACCAGCGACGAGGAGCACGCCGTGTCGAGCGTGACCGCGGGACCCTGCAATCCGAGCGCGTAGGCCACCCGGCCTGCCGCGACGCTCGGCGCCGAACCGACAACGGAGTAAGCGCCGATCGACGCCGGATCCGTTGCCTGCGTGGGCGTTGCGGGGTACTCACTGAAACACATGCCGACGAACACTCCGGTCCGGCTGCCCGCCAAACTCCCCGGCGCCCGCCCGGACCGCTCCAGCGCCTCCCAGCTCGTTTCCAACAGCAGGCGCTGCTGCGGATCCATGGCCCTTGCCTCGGCCGCGCCGATCCCGAAGAACGCGGGATCGAATTCGTCGGCGCCGTCGACGAATCCACCCCATCGGGTGTACATCGTGCCGAGGGCGGCGGGGTCCGGGTCATAGAAGGCGTCGACGTCCCATCGCTGCGGCGGGACCTCGGTGATCGCGTCCCGGCCCGCCCACAGCAGGTCCCAGAACTCCTCCGGGGTACGCACGCCACCCGGGAACCGGCAGGCCATGCCCACGATGACGATCGGATCGTCGTCCTCGTCGTCCGCGTCGCCGATATGCGCGGCGTCATCGGCGTCTCGGTCGTGCCGGACAGCGGTCCCCACCCCCTCGATCCGGTAGTCGATCTCCGGTTGGTCGAGGTGATCTGCCCGATCCGGATGGTCGACCGGGCCCGCGCCGCCCGAGTGGCCGAGTGGAGCATCAGTTCCCTTGCGCTGCAACAATTTCGCGATATCGCGCACGGTCGGATAGTCGAAGACGAGTCCGGCGGGCAGCGGTGCACCGATCTCGGTGGCCAGTGCGGCACGCAACTCCATCCCGCTGAGCGAGTCGACGCCGATGTCGTGCAACGGCAGATCGGGATCGAGTTCGGCGGTCCGATCCAGCACGCGCATCGCGACGCGCTGTACGAGCGCTAGCCAATGGGCCGTATCTCGCTGTGTAGCCACAGTGTCCGACGGATGCCGCACCATCACCCGCTCCGTGGCCGCACCGGCGTCGAAAGGCCGCGCGTCCGGCATCGACTCCCGCTTCACCGCCGGGACCGAACCGCGGGCCGGATAGGTGCTGTACCAACGATCGGCCGAGAAATCGAAGACGCCCGCACATGGACTGTCGGCCGACAGCAACCGGTCCAGTGCCGCGGCGGCGTCCGCCACCCGCAGCGGCGGCAGCCCGCGCCGGTCCAGGCGCCGGGTGAGTTCGGGCCGCTCTGCCGCCATCCCGACATCGGCAAAGGGTCCCCACACGATGCTCAGCGCGGACAGCCCGTCGGCGCGCCGCCGCCAGGCCAAGGCGTCGAGCGCCGCATTGGCGGCGGCATAGTTCGCCTGCCCCGCAGTGCCCAGCCACCCCGCGACCGACGAGTAGGTGATGAACAGATCCAGCTCCATGCCGCGAGTCAGCTCGTTCAGATGCTGGGCCGCACGGTATTTCGGTCCGAGGACCGTCTGGAAGCGACGCCAGGACAATTCGGTGACAACGCCGTCATCGAGCACGCCCGCGCAATGGACCACACCCCGCAGCGGCGGCAGCCCCGATTCCTCGAACCCGGCGAGCAGTTCCGCCACCGCCGCCCGGTCCGCGACGTCGATCCGACGAGCCACCACGCGAAGACCGTCGGCCCGCAGCGAAGCCACGAGCCGTTCGCCCGCGTCATCCGGTGCGCGCCTGCCGACCAGCACCAAGGTGCGTGCCCCGCGTGCGGCGAGCCACTGGGCCGCCGCCGCGCCGAGTCCGCCGAATCCGCCCGTGACCAAGTAGGTGCCGGTGCTCGCGACCGTTCGGGTGCCGTCCGTTGGTGCACGAGTAGTCGTGCGTCGCAACGCGATCGGACTCGAATGATGATGCCGCCACAAAGAACGGAACGCCGCCTCCGCGTCGTCCGCCTCGTGCACCGCCGGTTGGTGCCGGACAACCAACGTACCGTTGTCGAACAGTTCCAGCACCGTGCGCAAGATCGTGCCCAGACGTTCTGGATCGGCCGAATTCGGATCGACCACTCGGTAGTCGATGCCGTGCCCGGCCTGTGCCCCGTTCTCGCGCCGGGACTGGCCCGGATCATCAATATCGATGAATCGTCCATGTGGGCCGACGATTCTCGCGGCACTCGCGGCGAACTCACCCGCGATCGCGTTGAGTACGACATCGGCTCCCCGGCCGTCGGTGAGCGCGTGGAGCTGGTCGGCCAACCCTTTCATGTGCCAGGTGTCCACCCGCGGGATATCGAGTCCGACGCCTGCCGCCCATCGGCTCAGGGCGATGGTGCCGAGTACATGTGCTCCCGCCCACCCGGCCAACTGCACGGCGGCCGTGCCGATTCCGTTCGCCGGAGCGTGCACCAGCACATGCTCACCCGCGCGCACATCCGCCACCTCGAAGAGCCCGTACCACGCGGTGACGAACGCGGCCGGGATGGTGGCGCCCTCGGTGAACGTCATCCGCTCGGGCAGCGGCGCCACCAGCCGGTGGTCCACCGTGACGTAGCGCGCGAAACTGCCACTCGCCAACGCCACCACTCGGTCACCGACGCGGAACTCGGCGACGCCCGCGCCCAGCGCGGTCACGCGACCCGAGCATTCCAGGCCGAGCGGCGCGGGAGCGTCCGGGTGAGTGCCCAACGCCAGCCATAGGTCACGCTGGTTCAGACCGGTGGCCTCGACCGCGATTTCCACTTCGCCCGGGTCCGGCGCGCGACGGGCAGTCGAATCCCAGCGCAATCGGCCGAGGTCACCGGATCGGTGGGCCACCAGGTGGACGTTGTCCGCCACATCCGGATCCAGCAGTCCGTCCGCCAAGTGAGCGGCATACCACCGGCCATCCCGGACCGCGAGTTCACGGTCGTCGATCCCGGCGGCGAAGCCGGCTATGACCAGCGCCGCGTCGATGGCGCGTCCGGCCTCCAGATCGACGAGCCGACAACCCAATTCGGGATGCTCGGTGGCGAGAGTGCGGCCCAGCCCCCACATCATGGCCTGCTCCGGGTCGGGGCGGTCGGAGTCGCAGACGCGTTGGGCACCCACACTGAGCAGCCACAGCGCGGACGGCACGCGATCGGCGCCGTCCAGTGCACGGGCGAGCCGCAGTACTGTGCCGATCCGGACCGCCGCGGAACCGGTGGTCCACGCGTAGACGACGCCACCCAACGGTGTTCCGGAGAGGAGCGCCGCGAAGTTCGCCTCGCCGGGCTCGATCGACAACTCCTCGCCCAGAACATCTTCCGGACGCACCACGCTGATCTCGATATTTCGCGCAGACAGCCCGGCCGCGACTGCGTCCCCCGTCGGCCCGTCACTGAACACCAGCCAGCGATCTGCGAAGCCCTTCCCTACGCGGAGCCGGTCACCGATTGCGAACGGTGTCCACTCCAGATGATGGAACAACCGCTCGATGCGAGCTTCCGCATGCTCGGGACCAGCGATTTCTCCGCACAGGGCTAAAGTTCGCGCGCCCCCTGCGGCTGCGGCGTCTCGCAGGGCTCCGGCATCCCCTGGGGCTCCGGCATCCCGCAGGGCTGTGCCGCCGCCCGCCGCAATGAGGCACGCTCCGCCGATCGTCGCAATGGTGCGTCCGTCGCTGTCGATCAGCGTCGCGTCACCGACGATCACTCGTGCGCTGCGATCGGTCAGGCGAACTTGGCAGATCAGCAGGTCACCGGCGGCGCATTCACTGTCGGACAAAGCAATTCGATCAATCGAAGCAGGTAGATACAGCGTGTCCGGATCTGCGGTCAGCACGATGCTGTGCAAACAGGCGTCGAGCAGAACCGGATCCAACGAACCCGGCTCACACGCAGCGGCCCGCAGCGAGGTTTCCGATTCGGTCGCGCTGATCCGCCGGAACTCGGCGGCACACCGGTAGCCCTCGCCCAACCACAGCCCCCACTCCGCCACCCGGCCGTAATACGCAGCCCACGCCGCGCCATCCCCGGCGGCCCGGTCGTCGAGTGGGACATGGTGGAGAGGTCTTCTCGCTGCTTGCCGCAGCCACGTCCCACTCGGAGCCGGTTCCCGATTGCGGGTAGCCGCACGGAGCGCCGCCCGAGCGAAAGGGTTCGGCTCGGGGTCGCCGGAGGCATTGACGAAGTGCGCGTCGTATCCGGCTGTCACGGGCTCGATTCGGATCTCGATAGTGCCGGCGGACGGGACCGTGAGCGGCGATGTCAGCCGCACATGGGTGATCTCCCAGCGATCGGCCCCGGGCAGCTCGGCCGCGATCCGGGCGAGTTGCGCGACCATCCACGCCGCAGGCACCGTGGGCGCACCGTGCAGCTGATGCCCGCTGAACATCTCCGGCTCGACCGCGAGCACACTGGGCGTCAGCTCGCCGACCAGCCGCGCACGCGCATCGTCGTCGACCGGCAGTGCCTGCGTGAGGTCGAGCCAATGGCGCTTACGCTGGAAGGGATAGGTCGGCAGTTCGATTCGTCGCCACGTTCGGTCGGAATACACTGCATGCCAGTCGATATCGGCACCCTCGACGTACCGGCGAGCTATTGTCGACAGTTCGCCGGGACCGGAGGCTCGGTTCGCAACTGTGCCCGCGACGCTGCTCCCGGTTGCCACCGACTCGAGGGCCGCACGCAGTTGTGTGGTGGTGTCGACAACGATCGCCACTCGCTCGGCGAAATGTGTGCGGCCGGTATTCGCGCAGGCACAGAGGTCGTGGAGTCTCATGTCGGGATCCGCGGTCAGGAGATCCCGGTATCGACCGGCTAATTCACGCAATCCGTCCGCGCTCTTCGCGGACAGGGCCAGCAGGTGCCCCTCGTTGTGGTCTGGGGTGTCGGTGTGTGGCGAGGCGGGGGCCTCTTCCAGGACGACATGCGCATTCGTACCGCTGATGCCGAACGCGCTTGCTCCCGCGCGACGTGGCCGTGACGAACGCGGCCACGCCCGTTCCTTCGCGACGACTCGCACATCGATGTCGTCCCAGTCGATGTGCGGATTCCCGGATCGGAAATGCAGGGACGAGGGGATCCGGTCGTGCCGCATGGACTCGACCACCTTGATGATGTTGGCGATCCCGGCAGCGGCCTGCGTGTGCCCGATATTCGATTTCACCGAGCCGATCAACAGCGGTGTGCCCTCGGGCCGTTCGCCGGTCAGTGCCGAGGCTAGTGCGTTCACTTCGATCGGATCGCCGAGCGCCGTTCCCGTCCCGTGCGTCTCGACATAGTCGATGTCGGCCGCCGTCAGCGTCGCGTCGACGAGCGCTGCCCGGATCACCCTTTCCTGTGCCGGACCGTTCGGCGCGCTCAACCCCTGGCTGCGGCCATCGGAATTGACCGCCGAACCCCGCACCAGGGCGAGCACCCGATCACCATCGCGGCGCGCGTCCGACAACCGTTTGAGCACAAGCGTTCCCGCACCATCGCTCCACACCACACCGTCGGCACGGGCGTCGAAACTCTTGCACCGACCGTCCGCCGCCAGCCCGCGCGCCCGCGCGAAATAGATGTCCAGCGAGGGCGTCAGAACCACGGTCGCACCGCAGGCGAGCGCCAGATCGGATTCCCCGCGCCGCAGGCTCTGCACCGCCAAATGCACCGTCACCAACGACGAGGAGCACGCGGTGTCAATGGTCAGGCTCGGGCCATTGACACCGAGGAAATACGACAACCGACCCGAAGCGACACTCGCCAGATTCCCCGTGCCGAACCACGCATCCGGCGCCACGCCGGCCCGGGCCATCCGCTCCGCATAGTCGGTCGACATCACACCGACGAAGACACCGGTGCGGCTCCCGGTCAGCCGGTCCGCGGAATACCCCGCGTGTTCCAAGGCCTCCCACGATGTTTCGAGCAGCAACCGCTGTTGCGGATCGAGCATCCGTGCCTCGCCGACCGAAACATCGAAGAATCCCGCATCGAACTCTTCGACACCGTCGACGAACCCGCCCCACCGGGTATACGTCTTCCCCTCGGCATCCGGATCCGCATCGAAGTACGCCTCGAGGTCCCACCGATCCACGGGAACCTCGGTCACCGCATCGGTTTCCTCCGACACCAGCCGCCATAGATCGCCGGGGCCACGGACCCCACCCGGGTACCGGCATCCCATCCCGATAATCGCGATCGCATCGTCGTACTCACCCGATCCGGCGACATCCTGATCCTGCCGACCGTCGATCTCGCGCCGCCCAGCCAGTTCCGGCCGAGCAGAGGCAGTGGGCCGTTCGGCTCCAGCGAACGTCGGGGCGGCAGTGCGGTCGGGATCATGCGCCGCAGCGAGCTCTGCTTCTCCGGTTCCGGCGAAGGGTGTCGGGTGGTCGGGTGCGCGCACCGCTGTGCGTGGCAGGGGCTGTTCGGCGGCGAGCCGGGCGATTTCGTCCGCCACGGCCGCGACGGTCGGGTGGTCGAAGAGCAGCGTGGCGGGTAGCCGGACCCCGAGTTCCGATGACAAGGAGTTCCGAAGTTCCACTGCGATCATCGAATCCAGGCCGAACTCACGAAGTGGGGTGCGGTCGGCGACCGGCGTCCTGCGGCCCAGCGCGACGGTGGCGTGGGTGCGGACCGTGGCCAGGTAGTCAGCCGTCGGAGGGTGGGCGGCGGAAGTCGGTGGTGTGGGCGCCGCTGTCCGGGTGGCAACGACAGGCGGGTACACGGCGACGACCCCATCAACGGCCAACAGCGACTTCAGGGTTCGGACTCCGTCCTCGACGTCGAGCTGTGCGACGCCGTGGCGCTCCCAGGCGCGGCGGGCGGCCGCGTTCAGTCCGCGCGCCATGCCGGTGCCTGCCCATGGTCCCCATTGGATGCTCAGGGCGGCCAGACCACTGGCAACCCGGACTCGGGCGAGTGCGTCGAGGTACGCGTTCGCGGCCGCGTAGTTTCCTTGACCTGCGACACCAGCGGTGGCGCTGGCCGAGGAGAAGAGCACGAAGAAGTCGAGCGCATGGGCAGCGGTGAGCTCGTGCAGATTCCAGGCACCGTCCGCCTTGCCCGCGAATACCCGACGCACCCGCTCAGTGGACTGCTCGATCAACAACGCGTCGTCCAGTGCTCCAGCACAGTGCACAACTCCGGCCAATCGAGGCAGCGCGCCACCGAATCGGGAGACCAAGGTAGACAACGCATTTCGATCAGCGACGTCGACCTGCACCGTCTCGACCCGAGCGCCGAGCGCCGAGATGCCCGCAATCGCCGCTGCGGCCTGCGCATTCGGACCGTGCCTGCCCGCCAGCACCACCGTTCCGGCGCCGGCCTCGGCGAGTGCGCGCGCCGCGAGCAGACCCAACGCCCCCAGCCCGCCGGTGATCAAATAGGCTGCGGCCCTGTCGAGATCCATCGCGCCGCTGAACTCCGGCAGGTGCGGCGCATAAAGCCCGTCAGAAGAGTGTGCGGTGGCAGGATCGCCCGGCCCCGCTACATCGGCGGACGGCACCACGCGTGGCGCGTAGCGATCTCGTCCCCGCAGTGCGATCGCGGAATCGGCGGCAGCGGCGAGGAGTTCCGCGACGAGCCTGCGGTCATCGGATCGAGCGCGATCCGGCAGATCGATCAGACGGCAACACAGCTCCGGAAGTTCGGTGCGCACCACCGCACCGAGTCCGCGCAGCGCGGCGGCCGCCGGACGCACTCGCTCGCCCGGCACTACGGCGACACCAGCAGTCGTGACCAGGTAAAGAGGGCCGTCGTGCGCGATGCGGGCCAGGGATTGCACGAATTCGACAGCGAGCTCGATTTCCACGCGCGCCGTGATCGCGCTGTCATCCGCCTCGGCGTCACCGAGGTAGACCACCGCCCGGCCATCCCCGGCGAGCATCCCCGCGATAGCGGTCCGGTCGGCCGTCCGGTCGATCCGGATCGCCGGGTGACCCGCCTTGCGAAGCGCCCCGGCCAACCGATCGGCCTGCTCACCGGTCCCGATGATCATCCACGAATCCGGTCCGGCCACACCGGGTTCGGCCGCAGCCCGCTTCCAGGCCGGGAGGTGAACCAGGTCCGGCAGGACGACCTGATCGTGCACCGGTCGACCGAATCCCGTCTTCGCGTACCACACATCTTCGATATCGCAGATGAGGTCGCCGTCGTCATCGAAGACCCGGATTCGATTCGTTCGGCCGGTGCGAGTCGCGAGTGCCCATGCCGTCTCGACCTCGTCCGTGCGGTGGACCCGCAATCTGCCGATACCGACCGGCAACTGGCCGGTGTTCCCCTGCTGGATCACCAACGCCAGCCCGGTTTGCACGGCGGCGTCGAGCAGACACGGCAGCAGCGCCTGCGGTTCATCGGCCAGCTCTGCGGGGCGAGACAGCTTGGCCAGCATGAAATCACCGCCGGCACGCAGCTGTCCGATCCACCGAAACCGGGGGCCCAACGTCAGGCCCGCCTCGGCGCAGTTCCGATAGAACTCGGCGACGTCGCATTCCGCCGCGTCGCTCTGCTCGGCCGCGGTGAGGTCGGTCGTGTCCCCCGGCGGCGTCAGTTCCCAGCGCACCGCGGACGCGGAAGCAATTGCCGCTCCGGCGGTTTCGACGCAGAACCGGATATCGATGCGATCCGCTGCCGCGTGGACCACCGGCGCGGCGAGCTGGTCCAGCGGAACCGGCCGTACGACAACGAAATCGACCAGCTCACGATCTGTACCGGCGGCTCGCAGTGCTGCCCATGCCAGATAGGCCGCGGGCACCACCGGCCGATCCTGCAACCGATGTTCGGCGAGGTACCCGGTGTCTACCAACGCGCCCGCACTCGACGGCGGCGCCGGCCGCTCCCGCTCGAACGGGTAGGTTGGCAGGCCGTTCCGTCGCCGGGCCGCCGTCGGCACCACCGCAGCCCAGTTGACATCCGTTCCAGCACAGTAGATCTCGCCCAGACTCGTGAGGATCGTCGTGTCGTCGGACACGGAGCGCCGCAGGCTCGGCAGCCACATCGCCTCGGGATCTACCTGTCGCCCGAAGTCCAGCAGCACCGGATGCGGACCGACTTCGAGATACGCGCCCACGCCGAAGTCGGCTACCGTCCGCACTCCCTCCGCGAAACGCACTGTCGTGCGGGCATGTTCGCGCCAGTACCCGGCATCCATCGCCCCGGACTCGAGGAACTGCCCGGTCACATTCGACACCAGCGGGATCGAGGTGATCCGAGATGGCTCTGCCACCAGCTCGGCCACCGTCGCTTCGAACTCGTCGAGAATCGGGTCCAGCAATGGCGAATGAAACGCTGTCGTGCCGGGCAACGAGACGGCACGAATGGCACGCTCGGCAGCCAAGTCCCGGACTCGCCGCACCGAGGCCTCAGTGCCGGAGACAACGAACTGCCGTGGCCCGTTGACGGCCGCCACCGCCAGGGTCGGCGCGAGTTCAGCGAGCAGATCCGCGAACTCGCCCTGCGCGCCGAACACCGCAGCCATCGCGCCCCGCCGCGGCACGACCTGCATCAGCCGTCCGCGCTCGGCCGCCAACCGCAACCCTTCCTCGGGGTCGAGCGCTCCGGCGACCGTAGCCGCCACCAGCTCGCCGAGACTGTGCCCGAGGACTACATCCGGGCGAATCCCCCACGCGGCCCATAGTTCGGCGCAGGCCCACTCGACCGCGAACAGTGCCGGCTGGGCATACTCGGTGCGCGTCAGCACCTCGTCGCTCACCTCGAACAGCAGCGAACGCAGCCGCAGACCACCGGGCAGCGCACCGAGGACGTCGTCACAGCGATCCAGTGCCGCCCGGAATACCGGGTGACGCTCGTACAGCATCGCTCCCATGCCCGCGTACTGCGCGCCCTGGCCCGTGAACAACATGGCGACCCGCGGATTTCGCCGCTCTTGCGGCAACCTCACACTCCGCTGCGACGCCGCGAGTCGGCTGGCCGCCTCGGCCGAGGTCGATGCGACGATCGCCCGCCGGTGCGCGAAGTGCGTTCGCCCGAGCGCCACGGTGGCGCCGATGTCGGCGAGCGGCAGCTTCGTGCGTGCCAATGCCGAGCCGTACCGCGCGGAGAGTGCCTCGAGGGCCGCTCCCGTCCGGGCTGAAAGCGCCAGCACCGCAGGCATTTCAGGGATCGTCGCGTTGTCGATGGATGCGGCCGCCGCCGCGAGCACCACGTGCGCGTTGGTCCCGGCGAACCCGAAAGAACTCACTCCGGCCAGCCGCGGCCGGTCCGCCTCCGGCCATTCGACATCGCGGGTCGGCACCGCCAATGCCGTTCCCGCGAGCGCGATTCGCGGATTCATCGTGTCGAATTCGTGCTGGCGCAGGATCCGTCCCCGCTGCAACAGCAGCACCGTCTTGATCAGTCCCGCGATGCCCGCGGCTGCTTCCAGATGCCCGATCTGCGACTTCACCGAGCCGAGCAGGCACACCGACCCGTCGGACCGCGCCGCACCCATAACCTCGGACAGCGCTTCGATTTCGATCGGATCTCCGAGTGGGGTTCCCGTTCCATGGGTCTCCACATAGCCGATCTGCGCCGCGTCACAACCCGCGTCGGCGAGTGCCGCGCGCAGCAACTCCCGCTGTGCCACGGGATTCGGCGCGGTCAGCCCCATCGACCGACCATCGTGGTTCACGCTCGAGCCTCGAACGAGCGCACGGATCTCGTCGCCGTCCGCGATCGCGCGCGACAGCCGTTTGAGCACGATCACGCCCGCGCCCTCGCCGCGCACATACCCGTTCGCTCGTGCGTCGAACGGTCGGCACCGGCCGTCGGCCGACAGCGCGCCCATCCGCGACAACGCCGCCGAAGTCAGCTCGGACTGCAGCAGATTCACCCCACCGGCCAGCGCGACGTCACACTCCTGCGACCGCAGGCTGCGACACGCTTGGTGCACCGCGACCAGGGACGACGAGCAGGCCGTGTCGAGAGCGACGACGGGACCGCGCAAGCCGAGCAGATAAGCCACCCGACCCGCGACGACGCTCGACATCGTTCCAGTGAGCGTGTGCGCGTCGACCGACCGCACCCAGTCCGGCGTGATGGTCCGCTGATACTCCTGCCAACTGACGCCCAAGAAAACGCCGGTTCTTGCCGAGGCGGCGCTCTCGGGCAGCAGCGCGGCGTCTTCCATTGCCTCCCAGGCAACTTCGAGCACAAGACGTTGCTGCGGATCCATCGCGGCGGCCTCCCGCGGCGCGATTCCGAAGAATTCGGTGTCGATCGCGTCGATCGGCGCGTCGAGCAAACCGGCCCGGCGCAGTCCGCTCGGCGGTGCCGAATCGGTGATCGGCCATCGGTCCGCCGGGACCTCGACGATGGCGTCGCGCCCTGAGTTCAGCAGTTCCCAGTAGCTGTCCGGATTGTCCGCGCCGCCGGGAAACCGGCAGCCGATCCCCACGACGGCGATCGGTTCGTAAGCGTGCCGCTGCGTCTCCAACTCCTGAATCCGGCGTAGTGCCCGCGTCAGCAAGACCCGTAGGCCATACCCGTCATCCACCATTTGTGCCGCCAACCACATCACGCCGGGAGTTGTGACGAGGAACATACGACGGCCCTGGTTTGGCGTCAATCACTAGGAGTGTGCACAAAAGTAGCTCAAGTTACCCGTCGGTAGCTTGTTGCTAAGCAAATGATGTTTGCTGGGATGAAAGATTCGTGTTTGAAGGATTCCATGAGAGTGGCACTGCGAACGCATCTTTCGCTGGGTCGTCGAGTCCGGCCCAGTGGCTCTCATCGCCGAGCGACTGCCGCGTGGTCGAAGTGTCAGGGACAGTGGCAATTTCAGGTCCCGCCAACGAACTCGAACCGGATCGCGTAGCCGACAGGCCGCACCGCCTGCACACATCGACGACAGTCCCGGCCTACCGGCCGGGTCGACATTTCCATGTCGGCGACGCGGGCGTAGCAGTACGTGTTGCATCGGACTTTTCGTAGTCCGTTGTGCAGCAAGGATATACGACTCGATGGCTGCCGCTTCGTCCCCGCCAAGTGCGCACGTACAGCATGGAAGCGATGGTCGTCGGCTATCCGGTCATCGATGTCGAGCTCGCCGACCAGCGCCAACCCGGCGTGCGGGCCGCGGGGCCATGGCAACAGCGACGGCATGATCGAGGGCGATCATCGGGTTGTCGACGAGGCCGAGTAACCGTTCGTAGAACAGCATGATCTGTGGCCAGCCGGTGGCCTCGTAGGCGGCCGCCCAACAGTCGCTGCGCTCGGGTTCGTGTAGTCGCCGCATCGAGCGGGCCTAGTGCGGTTCATGCCCCTCGGGCGACGGAATACTCGAATCGAGCTCGTTCAATATCCCGACAATGAGCCCGCGTGCGGCCCGCCCGTAGACGGCAGAGCCTTTGAGCACCTCGAACATTCGCGCGTACATGGTGCACTCTTGCGGTTGGGTGACCTGAATACTCGCGGTCGGCGTTTCGAGTGCGACCAGTGTGTCGTCGAAGATCCAGAATCCGGTCGAGCCGACCGCCGTGCGTTCGGTCATCAGCGGGATGATGCCCAGCGAGATATTCGGCCGTGACAGCAGTTCGAGGAGCCGACCGAGCTGCCCCGCCTGGGTTTCCGCGGTGCCGAACCACGTCCGCAGCGCCTGCTCCTCCAGCACGACGACGAATCGCTTGCCGCCGCGCCGGATGACGCGCTGCCGCTCCATGCGCACGGCCACCGCGTCCTCGATATCGTTCGGCGCGCCGAGGAATGCGGTCCAGAACGACAGCATCGCGGTCGAGTATTCCGCCGTCTGGAAGAGGCCGGGTATGACGTTGTGCTCGTATATGCGAAACACCTTGGTCTGCTCGTACTGCTGGAGGGTGTGCGCGCCGAGTACCCGCTTCATTCCGGCACGGGCCTGCCTGCGGAACTCCAGATAGGACGAATCGACCGAACGCAGGGTCGCGATCAGATCGGGTGCCTGATCGTCGGCGGCGCACGCGGCACACCATCGGCGGATGTCGTGATCGGTGGGCGCTTGCGCGCCGTTCTCGATTTTGCTCACTCGCGTGGGATGCTGGCCGGTCACGGCCGCCAACTCCCGCCCGCTCAGACCCGCGTCCTTGCGCATGTCGCGCAGCCTCCCGCCCAGTGCGCGTCGCGCCTCCTGAGCGGAACTAGACGGGTTGGTAGTCACGGTGCGGTATCGCCAGTTCCCACAGCGCATCGAAGGCGGTGCGGCACAGCCGAACGTCGTGCGGTTCGGTTGACGCCAACTTATCGACGGCGAGTCCGTTACCCGCATAGATCAGGAACACGACCAGACGATCGTCGAAGAGATAGAAGTCATTGCCGGGGATCGCGATCGAGGACGCCAATCGGCGAGGCGCCCACCGGATGTCCTCCCCGGCCTCGACCATCGGCAAGGCGATGCTGTGTGACCAGCGCTGGTAGTCGCTGAGCGGTTCGGAAACGATCCGGATCCGACGGACCGACCGCCCGGCCGAGCTGTGCAGACGCACTGTTGCGCACCATCCTCGAAGCCATGCCAGATCGTCCGGCTGACCTGCCGCCCACTTCGCCATGTGCGGAAGCTCGACCGCCGTCCCGTACGCATCGCGCACCTCGAGGTGCACGGCTTCGCGCTCGAAATGCGTTAGTAGCCGGTCGAACTCATCATCCGATATCGACGCCACGGTCTCCCTGCCCGAAGAACCGCATCATTCTGTCCGGGATTTCCACGCACGTTTCACCCGCGGGAATTTCCATCTGAGCAAGAGCCTCCGAATCGGTAACAACCCAACCCTGCACCACCCACGAATCTCGATCGGTTCGGTAGACCGTTGGCGAACCGGCGGGGTTCGAACCAGGATCCTTGCCGATGAACGTCAGCCGCATGATGCCCCCTGGCTTCGACGATTGCGAAGAATTGCGTCGCGCATTCATCCTGAACCGCGTCTCCGCCGCACGTCAAGGGACGTGGCGCCAGAGCAGCAACAATTCGCAACTGTGTTCCCTTCCAGCGCGGACGGCGCAAAGATTTTGCTCGGCACCCGGCCCGGGGTCGCAGCATCGGACACATCGACTTGCCGTGAGCCGCGTTCGGAATGTCCGATGCGCCGGGTGCCGCCGAACTCCACACTCGCACACAGGAGAGCACCGATGAGGCCGAAGGCGATCGGATTTCTGCGCCGCGACATCTCTGGTATCAGGCGAGACCGCCACGAAATGGAAATCCGTTCGCGGGCACGTGAACTCGGCTACGATCTCGCCCGCATGGTGATGCTGGGCCCGTCGGCGGATGCCATCGATCGACTGGTCGCGATGCTGAACCGACTCGATGCCGCCGCAGTGATAGCACCCAGCGCCGAGCATGTCGTCGACGCGCGGGATCAGTTGTGCGCCGTGTGCGATCTGGTCATCGTGACGCCGCAGGAAAGGTGGCCGGTCGGCCGCTAGTGATTGCCGCTCAGCGCGACGCTCGCGCCGACGCCGATGATCATGAGCCCGCCGGTGCTGCCCACTGCCTCGAGACGGCGCGGGGAGCGGACGAACCACGAACGGGCCGTGCCTGCCAGCAGCGCCCAACTGCTGTCGGAAACGACCTGGATGGCCAGGCAGACAGCGCCGAGGAGCAGAAATTGCATGGGCAGAGCGCCTGCCTCGGGGACCGCGAACTGCGGTAGCACTGCGCCGAGGAATACATATGCCTTCGGGTTGGTCGCTCCGACGACGAATCCTTGACGTACGATCCGGCCCGTGGGCGGTGTTTCCGCGGCCGATTCCAGCGCGGTGGCCATCTGTTTGCGATCGCGAATCGCCATGACGCCCAAGTAGATCAGATAGGCCGCGCCCGCGATCTTGATGACGGTGAACAGGATTGCCGATGCGGCCAGAATCGTGCCGAGGCCAAGGACAACGGCCGTCAAAGGCACCGTCGATCCCAGTGTCGCACCGAGCACCGACAGCAATGCCGGACGGCGGCCCAGTGTCAAGGCCCGTCCGATGGCGAACAGCACATTCGGGCCGGGGATCACGACGATGACCAGTGCGGCGAGAGCGAAGGCTGCGAGATGGGAAGCGGGCACCATCGGAGCAGCTTATTCCGGCGTCGGCAGGTGGTGTCGCGGAAAGACTTCGCTGTGCTGGGGAGTCTCCATCAGTGCAGGGTGCGGATCCAGCGACGGGTGTCGGCGGGATCGATGACGGCATCGAGCTCGAGCACGGTGGCGGCGGTCAGGGCTTTGCCATTGGCGTAGGCGAGTTGGACGAGGTTGTCGAAGGCTTCGCGTTGTTTGCCGGGGTCTTCGATCGCGGCCAACTCTTTGGCGAAGCCGAGGCGAACGGCGCCTTCCAGACCCATGCCACCGATCTCGCCGGTGGGCCAGGCGATGACGAAGCGTGGCGCGCGGAAGGAGCCTGCGGCCATGGCTTGCGCACCGAGGCCGTAACCCTTGCGCAGGATGACGGTGCCGAACGGGACCGACAGGGCGGCGGAGTCGATGAACAGCTTGCTGAACTTGGTGACCGTTGCTTGCTTCTCGGCCTCGGGGCCGACCATGAAACCCGGTGTGTCGCAGAGAGAGACGATCGGCAGCCCATGGGCGTCGCACAGCTGCAGAAAGGCGCTCAGCTTGTCGGCGGCCGGTGCGTCGATCGCGCCGCCCAGGTGGTGGCAGTTGTTGGCGATCAGGCCGAATGGGCGGCCCTCTACTCGAATCAGCGCCGTGACGACACCGACGCCCCAGTCGCGCCGCAGCTCCAGGACCGAGTCGAGGTCGGCGACGGATTCGATGGCGGCCCGAATATCGAAGGCGCGCAAACGGTTGTCGGGCACAACGTGCCGGGACACGCGCGGATCCGGGCCTTCCCAGACCCCCACCGCCCCTTGGAAGTACGCCAGATAACGGCGTGCGAGCGCGACCGCCTCGGCGTCATCGCGCGCGACCACATGGACAACGCCATTGCGGCGCTGCACGTCGATGGGCCCGATGTCCTCCGGCGCGTAGACGCCGAGACCGCCGCCCTCGATCATCGCGGGGCCACCCATACCGATATTCGCATCGGGCGTGGCGATGACGACATCACAGATACCGAGCAGTGCGGCGTTGCCCGCGAAACAGCGCCCGGACACGATGCCGATCAAGGGAACTCGGCCCGACAACGCGCCCATCGCACGGAATGTGGTGACATCGAGACCCGAGATGCCCGCATAATCGGTGTCGCCCGGTCGCCCGCCGCCGCCTTCGGTGAAGAACACCACCGGCAGCCGCTGCTCGTGCGCCAGCGCGAGCATCCGGTCGGTCTTGGCGTGATTTCGCATGCCCTGGGTGCCCGCCAGCACGGTGTAGTCGTAGGACATCACCAGTGCGCGAGCCGATTGCGCGCCGTAGCGGTCGGCATTGATGGTGGCGATGCCCGCGATCAAGCCGTCCGCGGGCGTATTCGCGATCAGGTCCTCCTGGCTGCGGCGCAGCCGCTGCGCGGCCACCGCGAGCGCGCCGTACTCGACGAAGCTGTCGTCGTCGACCAAGTCGGCGATGTTTTCGCGTGCTGTGCGTCGACCGAGCCGACGGCGCTTGGCCACCGCATCCGGACGTCCCTCGTCCAGCCCGAGCCGGTGCCGCTGCCGCACCTGCGCCAAATCCGCGCGCACAGCGTCCAGGTCCACTGCGGCGATGTCGGTGGCAGGACCGTCGTGGTCGGCGTCGGTCCAGGTCACCAGCAGCGCGTGCGGGTCGACGACCGCTCCTGGTTCGACGACATGGCGCAGCACGCGCAGCGGCTGTTCGGCCCGCAGCACGTGCTGCATCTTCATCGCCTCGAGCACGGCCACTTCCGCACCCGCGGGGAGGGTGGCGCCAGGCGGGGCGAGTGCGACGACGGTGCCGCCCATCGGGGATCGAAGCGCCTGCTCGTCGTCGTGCAATATCTCCTGCGGCCCGCTGGCCGAGGCCGAGTTTCGCTGGGCCGTCTCTGCGCCGACCGCCATGTACTGTCCTTCCGAGAACGGTTCGGCGGCATCGGCGTGCACCATCCATGGCGCGTAATCTGCTGCGCGACTGGAGAGTTCGCTGATGTTCTCTTCGAACCACGAGGTCGTCACAGTGACCCCGCCGACGAGCCGGTCGAGGGCTGCGCGCAGCAGACTCGTGTTGGTGTCAACGCCGACCACTACCGTCTCCGCCAAAGCATCCGAACATCGCCGCAGCGCAGCCGAATACGTCGGTCCGTGGGCGATCACCTTCGCCAGCAACGAGTCGAACTGCGCGCTCTGCCCGATGCCCGCGTGCGCGGCGGTATCGACCCGGACGCCGACCCCTGTTGGTGTGGCGAAGCGCGTAATGGAGCCCGTGCTCGGCACTATGTCCCCACCCGCGGTCACGAGTTCGGCATTGATCCGCGCCTGCACGGCGAATCCGCGCGCTGCTACCCCGGAAAGCTCGAGATCCTCGAGAGCGTATCCCTGCGCGAGATCGAATTGGATCGCCACCAGATCCAGACCGGTCACCTCCTCGGTCACCGTGTGCTCGACTTGCAGCCTCGGGTTTACCTCGAGGAACCACGCGTCATCGCCGCCGACCAGGAATTCGACGGTGATCACGCCGCGACAGCCCACCGACTCGGCGATCCGGACGGCATCGCCGTGTAGTCGTTCCCGCAGCGTCGCAGCGAGATTCGGTGCCGGAGCAATTTCGATGAGCTTCTGGTGCCTGCGCTGCACGCTGCAGTCCCGATCGCCGATCGCGATCGCCCGCGCGCCGTCCGCGACGACCTGAATCTCGATGTGCCGTGCGTGTGGCGCGAGCGCTTCGGCATAGACAGTGCCATCACCGAAGCCCGCGAGCGCCTCGGCCACACAGCGCGCGTGCACCTCGGCGATCCGAGATGCTTCGTGCACCACACGCATTCCCCGGCCGCCTCCCCCGGCCGCGGCCTTCACCATCACACCGCTCGGATGATCCGCGAGCAATGCCGCGATCTCCGTCCGGTCGGCACCGGCGGCCGTCGCGGGTAGCACCGCGACTCCCGCCCGCTGCGCGGCCTCCCGCGCGGCGAGCTTATTGCCGAATGTCCGCAACACCTCCGGCGCGGGTCCGACGAACACCAACCCCGATTCCGCGCAGGCAGCCGCGAAATCCGCACTCTCACTGAGGAATCCGTATCCCGGATGCACGAGCGCGCCGGTACCCGCCTTGCGCGCTGCGGCGACGACAGCGGCGATATCGAGATACGCCGCGGCCCCGGCGCCCGGCAGTTGGACCGCGTCCTCGGCCAGCCGCACCGGCAGCGCTCCCGCCTCGTCCGCGGTGTGCATCGCGAGGACCGAGTACGCCCGCTCGCGAGCCGTCCGGATCACCCGGACCGCGACCTCACCTCTGTTGGCCACCGCTATGCGCATGCCCGCCAGTCTGCGTTGACATTGACGTCAATGTCAACGACCATGATCTCGTGACAGAGGCAGGCTGGTCGGTGCGCGCGGCGCGGGAAAGATCGCACACCTCCCGCCATCGCGCACTACTGGACGCCGCGGCCCAGGTCTTCACCGTCCGTGGCTACGACAACACCACGGTCGCCGATATCACCGCGGCCGCCGGAGTCTCCCGAGCCACCCTGTACGTCTACTTCGCCTCCAAAGAGGAAATCTTCCTCGCCCTCGCCGCCCAAGTCCGCGACGATTTCCTCGCCGCCCAGCAACCGGACATCGACCACGCCGATCCGCGAAACATGCTGGCCGCCACTATCGAATCCTTCGCCGCCGCCGTCCTCGCCGCGGGCCCGATGCTGCGCCTCATCGACGAACGCGGCGCCGTCGACGACCGTGTTGCCGCACTAGCCGAGGAAATCGCCGAACGGCCCATCCGCCGATTCACCCGGTACCTGGAACGCCTGCACGCCGCGGGCCGGATCGCGCCCGCCGTCCCACCCCGCATCATCGCCGAAACCATCGGCTACACCCTCACCCGCGGCACCTTGGCCCGCGCCACCGCCACCTCCGACGACCGCGGCGATTACCTCGCCCACATCAACACGGTCGCCGACACCCTCCTCAACCCGACCGCGCACCCCTGAGACAGCCGACCCGACACCACCCTCACACCCGCCACCCGCTGCGGTGCCCCACAGCCGGGCCGGACCCCGAAAATAGCGCGACCACAAGGACGACTGCCGACTTGGCAGGGCGCGCGGACGGGGCGAGCTACGGCTGCACTCGGTCAGGCTGTGCGAGAGTCGGCGAGCGAGCGAGCGCCCGGGCCAGTTGCCGCCTCGGCGGCGGTGAAGGCCAGCACGCCGTCTTCGATGGGACCCTTGCGGAGCATGACTCGGTCGCGGAAGTAGTTGTTGATCACTTTCCATGGGCCGCGGGTGCCCTGGCGCGGCATCACGGCGTCGCCGCGCTGGATGTAGCCGGAGGTGAGAGCGCCGCCCATGAGCGAGTCCTCGGAGCGGTCGCCGTCCTCGGCCACGGCGACCACCTTGTCGAAGCCTTTGGTCTGCATGTGGTTGAGCAAGCGGCAGAAGTATTCCGCTGCCAGATCGGCCTTCAGAGTCCACGATGCGTTCGTGTAGCCGAGCACCACCATGGCGTTGGGGATGCCGCTGAGCAGCGCGCCCTTGTAGGCCACGCGGTCGCGGGTCACCACGGGTTCGCCGTCCACCTCGAGTGTCGCGCCGCCGAGCATCTGCACGGTCAGGCCGGTCGCGCTGATGACGATGTCGGCGGGCAGTTCTGCGCCGGACTCGAGCCGGATACCGGTCTCGGTGAAGGTCGCGATGCGGTCGGTGACGATCGAGGCGCGGCCGCTGCGCAGGACCTTGAAGAGGTCACCGTTGGGGACCACGCACAGGCGCTGATCCCACGGGTTGTAGGACGGTGTGAAGTGGCGCATGTCGATGCCCTTGCCGACCTGCATCCGGACCGCGCCGAGCAGCAGCTTCTTCGCCATCTCGGGGTTGGTGCGCGAGAGCTGGAAACTGGCGCGCTGCAAGGCGATATTGCGGGCGCGGCCCAGTGCGTAGGCCACCTTGGCGGGCACGCGGGTGAGCTTCATGCCGACGGCGACGGGATCGTCGGCGGGCAGTGCCGTGATGTAGGTCGGCGAGCGCTGCAGCATGGTGACATGTGCGGCGTCCTGACTCATGGCGGGGATCAACGTGATCGCGGTCGCGCCGCTGCCGATCACGACGACGCGCTTGCCTCGGTAGTCGAGATCCGCGGGCCAATGCTGGGGATGCACGATTACCCCGCCGAAGTCGGCTTCGCCGGGGAACTCGGGGCGGTACCCGTTGTCGTAGTCGTAGTAGCCGGTGCAACCGACGAGGAAATTGCTCGTGTAGACCTCGGTGTCGCCGGTCTGCTGGTCGATTGCCTCGACGGTCCACAGCCCGGCTTCGGTGGACCAGCGCGCGGTAGTCACCTTCCGCCCGAAACGGATGTGGTCGGTGACGCCGTACTCCGCCGCCGTGTCCTCGATGTACTGCCGGATGTGCGGTCCGTCGGCAAGCACCTTGGTGCCGATCCAGGGCCGGAAGCCGTAGCCGAAGGTATACATATCCGAATCCGAGCGAATGCCCGGGTAGCGGAAGAGATCCCAGGTGCCGCCGATCGCGGTCCTGCGCTCCAGGACCGCATAGCTGCGCCCGGTCTGCTCGCGGGTCAGATGGCAGGCCATGCCGATCCCGGACAGGCCCGCGCCGATGATCAGTACGTCGACATGCCGCGTCATTGGGGTACTCGTTTCGTCTGGTCTCGCCCGGGCGCCCTCGGCCGCGCGTTCCCCGAGATTACGTGTTATCGACAGTTACGTCTAGTCGCGGAGGTCGGCGCGGATCGCCCCTTAGAACCGCGGTGGTTGCAAAGGGTGACCCGGGGCCATAACGCGCACATCATGAACGACTGCGGCGCTCACGGCGCGCTGCGCACTGTCCCCAACCCGAGGTGTCGCATGTGTCGCGGAGCTGACCGGACTGCCCGCGGAACTCGCCCTCGTCGCGGTCCATACCGCGACCACTCCCTCGATCCGGCGACCATCATCGCCGAGCATGACAGCGCCGACGGTTTTGCCGGCGCCGGGAGCATTCCACACACGGTGTCCATCACCGACTCACCGAAACGCGCGTCAACGACCTGTTACCGTGAACTCCTGAAGGGAGATCGGCTCCGATGAGTCTGTCGTTCCACTGGTTCCTCCCCACCTACGGCGATTCCCGCAGTCTGGTCGCGGGCGGGCACGGCACCTTCATGTCCGGCGATCGCCCCGCGACACTGCGCTACCTCAACCAGATCAGCGCCGCCGCCGAGGACAACGGCTTCGAGGCCGTCCTCACCCCGACCGGCACCTGGTGCGAGGACGCCTGGCTGACCACCGCCATGCTCGTCGAGACCACCGAAACCCTGAAGTTCCTGGTGGCGTTGCGGCCCGGTCTGATCAGCCCTACCCTCGCCGCGCAGATGGGCGCGACCTTCCAGCGGCATTCGCGCGGCCGGTTGCTGCTGAATGTGGTGACCGGCGGGGAACCGCACGAGCAGCAGGCCTATGGCGACTTCCTGGACAAAGCGCAGCGCTACGCACGCACCGGCGAATTCCTGCACGTGGTGCGGGAACTGTGGAAGTCCGCCGATCCGGTGACCTTCGGCGGCGAGCACATCCACGTGCGCGGCGCCCAACTGGCCAATCGGCCCGACCCGATTCCGCCGGTGTTCTTCGGCGGTTCGTCCGCGCCGGCGGGCCCGGTGGCCGCTCGGTACGCCGACACCTATCTCACGTGGGGTGAGCCGGTACCGGCGGTGAGCAGGAAGCTCGACTGGATCCGCGGACTCGCCGTCGATCACGGCCGCGTCCTGGACTACGGCCTGCGTATCCACGTGATCACCCGCGACACCGCCGAGGAAGCGTGGGCCGAGGCCGACCGCTTGCTGAAGGACATCGACCCCGCCGATATCGAACGGGTGCAGGCCAGCCTGGCCCGCAGCGAGTCCGAGGGACAGCGCCGCATGTCCGAACTGCACGGCGGCAGCACCGACCGATTGGAGATCGCGCCGAACCTATGGGCGGGCGTCGGCCTGGTCCGCGGCGGAGCGGGCACCGCGCTGGTCGGTTCGCACGAGGAAGTGGCCGAGCGCCTGATCGAGTACTCGAAGGTCGGCGTCAGCCATTTCATCCTCTCCGGCTATCCGCATCTGGAAGAGGCCTACTGGTTCGGTGAGGGCGTACTGCCCATCCTCGGACGCAAGGGCTTGTGGCGGAATCCGGTCAACAGAGCGAGCACCCCCGGCGCCACCCCGTTCGCGACGTCCTCCCGCAGCTGACGACCGCCCTCATCACCACCGGAGGACGCCGGAATCCATGGCGCGATGGGCGCCGGCGTCCGCCGGGGCGACGAGTAATAGCAGGTAGTGCAGCTACGCACGCACTGCGCCGACGCAGTGCGTGCGGTACCCCCAGTCATGGGTACCTGTGTCCCACCGACGAGAATGGTCTGTCGAGTCGGGCCGAGCATGCGGACTCGGCAGACCATTTTTCGTCCAAAGGGAGTCGATGACAAGCGCACCAGTGCGGCGGTGGCGCCGCCGCTTCCCCGATGAAGCGGGCACGCCGGACGCCGGTACCGCCACGCTGAAGCGCAGCCTCGGCCGCGTCGATCTCACCGCGATGGGCGTCGGCACCATCGTCGGTGCGGGCATCTTCGTGATCACCGGCGTCGCGGCGGCGGAGAAGGCCGGTCCGTCGATCGTGCTGTCGTTCGTGCTCGCAGGCACTGTCTGCGCGCTGGTCGCGCTCTGCTACAGCGAGCTCGCCGCGATGGTTCCGGTCTCCGGCAGCGCCTACACCTATACGTACGCGACCCTCGGCGAAGGGCCTGCGTTCCTGGTCGGGTGGAATCTGCTGTTGGAATTCGTCATCGCCGGCGCTGCTGTCGCCATCGGCTGGTCCGGCACGGTGGTGTCCGCACTGGACTCGATGTTCGGAATCACGCTGCCGAAGGCCATCACGGCAAGCCCTACCGAGGGCGGTGTCGTCAACCTGCCCGCGGTGCTGATCATCGGGGTGATCGTCGCGGTGCTCGTCGGTGAGGTCTCGCTCACCGCGCGTATCACCAAGGCGCTTGTCGGCGTGACCATCGGCGTGCTGGTGCTGGTCGTTGCCGTCGGCGCCTCGCATATCGACGTGGGAAACTGGACGCCGTTCGCGCCCTTCGGCCTCGGCGGCGTCATCGGCGGCGCCGCGATCGCGTTCTTCGCCTTCCTCGGCTTCGATGTGGTCGCGGCTTCGGCGGAGGAAGCCCGAAACCCGCGCCGCGATGTGCCGTTCGCGATCATCGGCACCGTTCTCATCGCCACCCTGCTGTACGCACTCGTCAGCGCGGTGCTGACCGGAATCGCCCCGTTCGCGACATTGAACAACGCCTCGCCGATCGCGACCGCCTTCGGTGGACTGCACATCGGCTGGATCGGCAATGTCATCGTGATCGCCTCGATCATCGCGCTCACCAAGGGGCTGCTCCTGATCGTGTACGCACAGGTGCGCCTGATGTTCGCCATGTGTCGTGACCGGCTGCTGCCGAGCACCCTCGCCACCACCGGCAAGCGATCCACCCCTGTCCGGCTGACGCTGCTGCTCGGCACCGTCTGCGCGACGATCGCCGGACTGCTGCCTATCGATATCGTCGTCGAACTGGTGAACATCGGCGCGCTGTCGGCCTTCGCGGTGGTGTGCGTCGGGGTGCTGGTGTTGCGCAAACTGGAACCGAATCGCGAGCGTCCGTTCCGCACGCCGCTGGTTCCTGTGGTCCCGATCCTCGCGCTGGTCGGCTGCATCTTGCTGGCAACCACACTCGACGCGCTGACCTGGGTCCGTTTCGCGGTCTGGGTGGCCATCGGTATCGCCGTCTACCTGGGCTATGGCCGCAAACGCTCGGTCATGGCCGCGCCGGAACCCGCCGTGGAAACGGTTCGGGCCGAGCGGTAGCGGGCGACTTTCCCGCAATTGGGATCTTGCACGAATTCGACCAAGACCATTCCGATTCATTGCGGATAACCAGGGATTTCGGCACGCTCTCTGGCAAGAGTCGCGGCACCCCACCCTCAACGGCCGTGCGGAAAGGACAACAACCCTATGTCCGATGACGAGAAGCAGATCCGGATCCTGATCGAACGGTGGGCGGCCGCGGTGCACGTCGGCGACCTCGCCGGTGTCCTCACCGACCACGCGCCCGACATCGTGATGTTCGATGTGCCGCCGCCGAACGAGGGTGTCCGCGGCATCGACGCCTATCGGGACGTCTGGCCCGGCTTCTTCGAATGGCAGGCCAAGGGCGCGACGTTCGACATCGTGTCACTCGAGGTCGCCGCTTCCGGTGACGTGGCCTTCGCCTACGCCCTACTGCTGTGCGGCACCGCGGAGGATTTCGCCACCGATCCGGCGAAACGGCTGCGCCTCACCTTCGGTCTACGCAAGCAGGAAGGGCGCTGGGTCGTCGTGCACGAGCATCATTCTTTCCCTGACACCAGTGTCGAATCGGACAACGGATAGCACGAGGCGGGCTCCGCGGCGGCACTCGATGCAATCATGCAGCAGACGTCACTGGCGGACATCGTGGCACAGAACGGAATCGCGCACGAGGCCACGATTGTCGATCGACCTCCGCGACAACGCTCTGAGCTTTCCTTTTTCTCCCTTTCAGAACCTCAGCGGCACATGAAATTACATCGAGTGCCATTGTGCACAGAACGCCGTATTGCCCGCCCCCGTCGGCAGCAGTGCCGTGCGCAATACCGCATCACCTGCACCGGGAGTTCCACGTGAATCAGCCTGGCCGCGAGAACCATTCGGGCACCCGGCCCTCCGCCCGGTAGGAGAACCGGACGGAGGTCCCGATCCGCCGGGCGGTGCCGGCCGAAGCTCGACAGTGAGCGCGAGTATCGCTGTGCGGAGTAGTCGAGACCGCATCGGTTTCAATCGGCGAAGAAGCCCGTGCCGAGCGTCGGACCGTGCTCTACTCGAAGGCATTCGTCGGTGATCGGGGGTCCGCCATGCGGCATCGCTCTGGGCTGCTCGGCATCGCGGCGGCCGCACTACTGGTCGCGGGGTCCGGCTGCTCCCCCATCGAACCCGTGCCAGGCAAGGCCGTCGCGTCGCCACAGCCATTTCCGACACTCGAGGCCTATATGGCGCAACGAGTCGAATGGCAGTGGTGTCGGGAGGAGCCCGGGCTGGACTGCGGATCGATTCGCGTGCCGGTCGATTACGAACGCCCGGGCGCCCTCGCCATCACTATGCCGCTGGTCCGGGTGCGCGCGACCGATCCGGCGCATCGACTCGGCGTACTCACCACCAATCCCGGCGGGCCCGGCGAATCCGGCTACGAGCAAGTGGTATCCGCGCGCGACACCAGCCTGCGCAAGTTCCTCAGCCGCTATGACCTCGTCGGCTTCGATCCGCGCGGTGTCGGCCGCACGGCGGGCGTTACGTGTCTCAGCGACCGCGAGATGGACGAGTACCTCGCCACCGACTTCACTCCGACCGACGCCGCGGGACTGCACGCGGTCGCCGCGGCGCACATGCGTTATGCCTCGGCGTGCTTGCGTCAGACCGGCACGTTGCTCGGCTTCGTCGGCACCGAATTCGTCGCTCGTGACATGGACATCATGCGATCGGCCCTCGGCGAGGACACACTCAACTTCATCGGCTTCTCCTACGGCACTCGAATCGGCCAGCAGTATGCCGAGCAGTTTCCGCATCGAGTCGGCCGAATGCTGCTGGATTCCGTCGACGATCCGAGCGTCCGGACCGAGCGCTGGGATTTCTCCGGCGCGGAACCCGAGTCGAGCGCAGCCCCCGTCGAACTCGCGCCGCGTGACCGTGTCGTGCGCGACATGCTCGCCTCGTGCGCGGCCCAGCCGGATTGCCCGGTGGGGACCGATGCCGAAGCGTCGATGCGCGCCCTGCGCGAACTGATCGACCGCATCGACGTGCACCCTATCCCCGCCGCCGACAGCAGGAAGGTGGGCTCGAACCTGGCGCTGATCGGCATCTTCCAGGCGACCTATGACGAAAGATATTGGCCCAGCTTCGAAAAGGCCTTCGCACAAGCGCTGGACGGCGACGGCACCGGATTCGCCAAGCTCGCCGACATCTACGTCGGTCGCGGCGATTCGGGCGCCTACTCGACCTCCGATCCGTCCTTCTGGGCAGTCCAGTGCGTCAACGACGATCCGGCGACCTACCGGTCGAAGTCCGAGAACGAGATACTGGCGGAGTTGGCGCGGATCGCGCGAAGTCGCGCCGCGCCCGCGCCGATTTTCGGCGCCAATCGAGTGTTCAGCACTCCGCTGTGCCTGTTCTGGCCGGTGCCGCCGACACAGCAGTCCAGCGCGGTCTATGCCGCGGGTGCGCCGACCATCGTGCTGCTGAACAACACCGAGGACCCGGCGACGAAACTGGAAGGCGCACAGAACGTCGCGCGCAACCTCGCCGACGCGGTCTTGGTGGTGAACGAACACGAAGGCCACATCGCCTTCGACAACGGCTCGGTATGCATCGACGCGATCGTCGTCGGCTTCTTCCTCGACGGCATCGTCCCCGAGAAGGGAACCCGCTGCCGCGGCTGACGTACCGCGTCAGCCCTGGCAGGCACCGGAGGCGCAGCACCCCTCACCGCGTCGCGCGGCCAGCCCTTCTTTGACGGCAATCGCGGCAATGCCCAGTCCCGCGAGGGGATCGGCCCACCACCATCCGAACAGACTGTTGAGCACCAACCCGACCAGCAGCACCGCCGACAAGTAGGTGCACAGCAGCGTCTGCTTGGAATCGGCCACTGCGGAACGCGATCCCAGCTCTCGCCCTGCACGTCGCTGCGCGGCCGACAGCACCGGCATGACCAACAGACTCAACCCCGCCAGCCCGATGCCCACCGTGGAATGCCGCGGTTCGCCTGCCCCGACCAGCGAGCGCCCCGCGAGCACCGCTACATAGGCGGCCAGCGCGAAGAACGACCACGAAATGACCTGCAGCGCACGCCGTTCCCTGGTCTCCGGGTCCCGGCCGAAGAACTGCCAGGCCACCGCCGCCGCGGAAGACACCTCGATCACCGAGTCCAACCCGAACCCGATGAGCGCCGTCGACGACACCCGTGCTCCCTCGCCGAGCGCGACAACCGCCTCGATCACGTTGTAGGAAATCGTCGCGGCGACCAGCCACCGAATCCGCCGCGCCAGCACCTGTCGTCGCTCGCCATCCGCCCGCCGAGTCGGAATACCCAGCTGCGCCATCACGACCGCCCCTCCCCGACGCCACACATCCGATCCCACTTCGATACGGCTAGGGGGATGCTCGCCGAAGTCGGCTCGAAGGGCCTCGACATCGACCTACTGTGCCACCGCCTCGGGATCACCGGGTGCTCCTTCCACCATGCCTCGGCACCCGCCTCGGCGGCGCCGGCACGAACAGCCGAATCGAATGACCCGAGCGGCAACACCATCAGCAGCACCCCTGCTCCGCCTCAGGGCAGCATGCCGGATCGACGGCGAGCACCAGCCCGAGCAGATCGTCCAGGGCCCGCGCGATCCGCGGATCGGCCAACTCATACCGGTTGCGCCGCCCCTCCGGCACCGCCACCACCAACCCGCAACCTCGTAGGCAGGCAAGGTGATTCGACAAGATCTGCCGCGAAACCCCGATCGTCTCCGCCAGGTCGGCGGGATATCCAGGCGCGTCCCGCAATTCCAGCAGGATCCGCGTCCGCGTGGCATCCGACAGCGCATGCCCGAACCGGGATAGGGCCTCGTCCTGCTTGGTGGTAGTCGGCATACTCATACAGTACATAAAATTATGTATTCAGAAAACTCTGTACCAAATGCGGGCTACGAGCGGGATCGCCGTGTCGCCCTGTGCCCGATCAGGTTGCCGCTCCAGCGAATCGCGACCAGTCCATGATGCGCCGGTCAGATCAGTGGCGGCGGCCGCCGACCGAATGGCCGCTGCAAACCCGTCTCGCTATCAGTGAGCCTTCAACAATGTAGACACATAACGTAGACCTACAACGTTGACACCGCGTAGATATGGGCGTGTACTGGAGGTCTAGACGCGGAGACGGCCTGCCACCGACTCCAGCCGAGAGGCGCTGAATTCGATGAACGCGACCAGAGATGGACCAACCGGACGCCCGAAAGGTCATGGCGGCAGGAGACGCTCCGGGCACAGTCCTTTGACCCGAGTCGCGATGCTCGCGGCCGCGCTCGAGATCATCGACCGTGACAGCATCGACCAACTGTCCATGCGACACCTCGGTGACGCGCTCGGCCGAGACCCGATGGCGCTCTACCGACACGCGGCCAACAAGGCGGCGGTCCTCGACGGAGTCGCCGAGATGGTGCTCGAACAACTGACCGTCGACATCGACGACCCCGACTGGCGCCACCAGCTGCGCATCGTGGCACGCGAGTTCCGCGCGCTGGCGGTGGCGCACCCGAACCTGGTTCCCTTGCTGGTCACCCACCCACTGGCCACGCCGCTCGGACTGCGGCCGCTGGGCACCCTGCGCCCGCTGGAACACACGCTGGATCTACTCACCCGAGCCGACTTCAGCGGCGCGGACGCCCTGCACATCTATCGCGCCCTGTTCGGTTTCCTCAACGGCCACATTCTCAACGAGCTCCAGGAAATCGTCGAACGCCCCGAAGAAACAACCGACCTACTGCGCCTCGGCCTCGATCGCCTGCCGATCGGTGAATTCCCTTTGCTACGCGGCCTCGCCTCAGACCTGGCCGCCTACGACGGTGTCACCGAGCTCGAGCGCGGCCTAGACATCCTGCTGTCCGGCCTCACGATGACGATGACCATGACCCCGGGCCGGTCCACAGTCGAGACAGGAGCCCGAATCATGACACCTTCACCGATCCGAACCGATCCGAACAACCACATTCCGTCCACCGATCGGCTCCGGCTGCGGTGCACACCGCGAGCGGCCGACGCCGGCGACGTCGAAGATCCCGAAACAATTGCCGCACAGCAGCGTTGGGATTCCGAAGGCGGAGCCGAAAGCCGCTGGGACGCGACAGTCACCACCCGGGCAAGGCAGCACCCCGCTGTCGGCAGGCCCGAATTCGCAGCCGAAACAGGAGCCGCACCATGACCTCAGTACAGATTCGACGGCATGCCGCGCGTCACCGTGTGCCACCTGACTACACGCCTCGGCTGAGATTGAAGCCGAAAGCCGAAAGCATCGGGTATCTCGACGGCGCGTGGTGGCCCCGATCCGGCGACCTCACCACCGAACTGCCAGATCTGCTGGCAGTCCTGGCGATTCGACTCGGCCCCGTCTGGCGCGTCGTCTACGACCCCGCGGGATGGTCGCCGCCACCCCCGCAGATGACCGCCAACGGTCGGGTAGTTCGACTCGACGCCTACCCGTTCGAGCTGTGGAACACGATGTATGTGTTCGGCAGCGACAGCACCTTCATCGTGCTGCAGGTAGTCCCGTCCGCAACGAATCAACTCACCGCGCATTCGGCCCTGATGGCCGCCGCCACCCCCGAACCGGCGGCCGCTATCTCCGGATGAAAGGAAACCAGACCATGATCCCCAGTCGAGCGCAACGCCCGATCACCAATCACCGCGACATGACGAGGAACACCGGTCCACCCCAACGCGACCGGCAACCCTTCCGAACACCCACCCGCACACCACGCCTGCTACTGCGCGAAGACGGCACGCGGTCCAGCAACGTCGACGGCGCATGGTGGCCGTGGACGGCCAATCTCACAGCCGAGCTGCACGACCTCATCAACGTGCTCACCCCACGCCTCGGGCCGACCGTGCGTATCGGTTTCGACTGGAACGCCCTCAGTCTCACCCAACGACGTATCGATCACGACGACGGCATACAGATACACGGCCCGGGCACAAACCAACCACCCGACGTCATGCACCTCATCGGAGCCCATGGCGCCCGCCTCACCTTGCTCGTCATCCCTGCCGAAACCCCGCCCCTCCAGGCCGACCGGCAGATGCGGCGAGCATCAGGAAAACCGCTCTCGCCGACCGCGTCAGCACCCGGCGCTGAGACCGAGTCCGGCTGAAGGACGATCGCGGTACCAGGGCCCGGTCCAGAAGAACCGGGCCCTCGCGGTGGTCGTGTCGGGGAGCTAGTACTTGTCGGTGACCAACCCGAATTCCCCGCGCAATTCACCGATTCGATCGAGTCCAATTTCTTGATCAACCTGCTGTGCAGGAAATCCGGCCCGGCAGGTGTACGGGGTCGCCGTCGAGTAGGCGAAATTCACCGCTCCTTCCGCCGGTGTGATGTCGAAAACCTCGGTGTCGGGCTCCTCGCCTCGAGCTTGTTAGACGTGTTCGTCACGCCAGCGGTCAGGCGGAATAGCGGTAGAACCCCTCTCCGCTAGCCAGGCCGAGCTTGCCCTTGTCGATGTAGTTCGTCTTCAACCACGCCGCGAGCTGCTGCGCGTCCTTATCGCCGTTGGCAAGGATGTTGTAGGGGGTGGTGAGGCCGATGACGTCGAGCATCTGGAACGGACCGAGCGGGGAGCCGGTCGCGATCCGCCAGGTCGCGTCGACCGCCTCCGGTTCGGCGTATCCACCCGCACCGAGCGCCATGGCGGCGTTGAGCAGCGGCACGAGCAACGAGTTGAGCACGTATCCCGCTTTTTCCTTGTGCAACTCGATCGGCACCATGCCGATCGCGGCCGCGAAATCGACGACCGCATGGAAGACCTCGGGGTCGGTCTCGGGGGTGCCCATGATTTCGGCGGTGTTGTACTTCCACACCAGGTTCGCGAAGTGCAGCGCGAGGAATTTGTCCGGTCGGCCGGTGAAGTCCTTGATGTCGCTGGGCAACAGGGTGGAGGAGTTCGTGGCGAAGATGGTGCGATCGGGCGCGAGCTCGCCCAATTGCTTGTAGATCTCCTGCTTGATGGTGAGAACCTCCGGCACCGCCTCGATGACCAGGTCGGCGTCCCGCACCGCGGCGGCGAGATCGGCGGTCAACACGATTTCGGCCGCCGCCTGCTCCGCCGTCCCATCCGCGGCTCCGGCAACCTCCTCGCCATAGGTTGCCGCCAGCTTGTCGAAACGATCGCGGGCGGCGGTCAGCGCATCATCGCTGATGTCGTAGGCGGTGACGTCGAATCCCTTGAACGCGGTCTGGAACGCGATCTGCGAACCGAGTACCCCCGTCCCGAGGACCGTCACCCTGCGAATCTCGATGGTCATTGCTGTCTCCTTCGTTCACGGGGCGAAGTCCGCCCCTCGACGTTCACTTGTCGTCTTCGATGTCGGCACGATCGAGCGACGCGAAGAATCCGGCGACAATCTGTGTGATCTGGTCACGCAAATCGCCGATCGCGTCATAGCCGGGATGTACGCCGGTCGACGGCCGGGCAAGGATCAGGTGCAGCACCGCGAACACGCTGCGGCCGGCCAGCAGGGCCTGCTTGTCCAGGCGGCGCGGTTCGCGGCCGCCCTGCCTGGCGGCAGCCGCCAAGCGCGCGGCGATCATCGCCTCGAGCTGTGTGATAAGGGCAAGGCCCTCGGCGCGGTACTTCTCGGTCGGCGAGCCGAACAACAGTTCACGCTGGTAGGCCACGGTGTTCTCGACATGCCGGTCGGCAGTCGCCACAGTCGGCCGCACCATGCTGAGCACCGCGTCCACCGGCTCGCTGTGCGAGCGCGACTCCACGTCGCCGAGTTCGAGTGCCAGCCGGAGGTCCTCGTTGTAGACCATCAGCAGCAACTCGCCCTTGGACGACGCGTACCGGAACAGCGTCCCCGCAGCGACATCCGCGCGGTCGGAGATCTGCTGCGTGGTGACGCTCTCGAAGCCGCGCTCGGCAAACAGCGCGGCCGCCGCTTCGAAGATGCGCGATTGCTTGTCGCGCATGTTCCGCTGGCGGCGACCCGCGTGCGCCGGGTCGGGCGAGATCGTCATCCGGCACCCCTCAGATAATGAGTGGACTCATTAATGAGCGTACTCCTGGTTATCTGAAAGGCAACCCCCGAAGACCGCGACGGCCACGGCGACGGCGCGCGAGCCGAAACCTATCGGCGCAGACCGACTGGGCGGCACGAATCCACGCTCACGTTCGGATGCGGTCGCCGAACTCGGCTGCCGCAGTGCGGAATACGCGACCACCATCTGATCTCGCCATCCATCGACTCGGCCTCCCATCGACGGCAACAACCACGCCGACCGCGCGTACATGGGTAACCTAGGGTCGTTTCGACGCCGATCCCGGGGAGCAACAGTGCCCAATGTGCCTTCGCGCACGCTGACTTCGCTCGTAACCGTGGCGGCCCAGCAACTGGGTTACGTATGCCGGGCGACCGACGCCGACGAGGCTGCGGAGTTCATCGGTCCGCGTGGCGACGGCCCGCACTACCTGTGGCTGGGCAACTTGCGTCGTAGCCTGCACGAACACCCTGTCGACCGGTGGCCGGCGCTCGTCGCGGACTACGTCGGCACGTTTCTCGCCGAAGTGGACATGGAATACACGGATCCGATCGACGCCGACGACTTTGCCACGGTGCGGTGCCTGCTCAGGACGCACTTCGCTCCGGCAGGCGCCGACGCGGGCATCGATGTCGCCCGCCGGGACGTCGCGCCGGGAATAGTGCAAGTGGCGGTGATCGGTCGACTCCACACCGCCGTGGCCGTCACTCCCGAGATGCTCGCCCACTGGGATATCGGCCTCGACGCACTCTTCGACCTCGCCGAGGCGAACACACGCGCCGACAGCCGCCTCGAGGTCGAGTGGAAGGGCTACAACGATGCGTCCTTCGCCGTGCTGAGCGGCTCGGACTTCGCCAGTGCCCACGCACGGTGGCTCGACGACTACCCGGTAATCGGAATGTACGGCGCGCTTTTCGTCACCTCTCACGAGGGAAACGTGTACGTGCACCCCATCACCGGACCGGACGCGATGTCGGCCATGATCCTGCTCGGCAAGGTAGCGGCCAACACCTATCGCAGCGAACCGCGACCGGTCAGTCCGGCGGTCTATTGGTGGAAGGACTCGGCGATCAGCCTCGCGGCAGGCACCGAGATCGACAAGGACGGCAATGTCGCAGTGCACCAGACGCCCGAATTCGACTCGCTGCTGACCAGCCTGACGGTGACGTGCGATTTCGGAGTGGTCCCGGCCGGGGACGTCGATACCGCTCTCGACGCGCTGGCGCTGTATGAGCAGATGTGCGCCCATTCGGACAACAGCGCGGCGCCGCCCGCCGTCCTCGACCTCCTGGCCGAGATCGAGAGCAGGGGCGCGGCCGTCGGATTCGTCACGGCCGTCGCGGATTTCCGCGGAGCGGTGCTGCGCACCTGGGGGCCGAGCCGCGGGCAGCACCTGCTTGCGGTCCTGCAGCTCACCAAGGATCGCGACCTCGCCGTGTTCGACGTCGCGACGGGGCATCTCTACGACCCGCGCGACCACGTCGATGTCCGCGTCACTGCCGGCGCACACGATCACAACAGGAGGACACTGCCCTATCTCACCGCCGCGCTGCTCGAGGACTTCGTGGTCGGTGCCGCCGATCCCGACGATCCGTTCTTGGTCGTCGCGCGCGACGACAAGAACTACATCCGCACGCGCCGCGACGAGTGGGTCTATGAGATCGAACATCGGGCCGGATCCGCCTCGGAGCATTTCCGTGTGTACACCATGCTGCACACTGTGGTCCGCGCCGTCATCTGGGCGTGGGCCTGCGGTGACCCGTCGTGGACGCTGGCCGTGCAATGGCGGCGGGTCGATCCCGATACACCAGGAATCGAGGCGGCGCAGGGGCAGGAAATCCTGCAGGACGAGCTGTCGTCCATGGCGTCCGGCATGACTGTCGACGGATTGCCTCTCCTCGACGCGTTTCTGATGGTAGAAGACACGCCGCTGCCCTCAGCCGAGTCACTCGATCTTTCGGTCGATCCGTCCGTGCTGCGCGAGCGGGGGCCGACGCGGGCCGAGTTCGTCACGCCCAGCGCCGGGACCGGCGCAGCCGCGGAGCTGGTCGAGGGCCTCGACGACGACCAGGAACCTCCGGAGCAGCGCTTCCCGAATCGCAGAGAGTAACCATCGCCGCCCGCCCGTTGGACCGATCGACGGGCCGTTAGAGTCGGTTGGTGACCTGGACCATCGGCTTCGACCTCGATATGACCCTGATCGACTCGCGTCCCGGCGTCACACGGGCGATCGACATCATCGCTGCCGAGTTCGATCTCCCGCTGCGTGGCGTCGAGCTCGCCGACCGGCTGGGCCCCCCGCTCGACCAGCTATTGGCCGACGCGGGTGCCCCCGCCGATCTCATTCCTGCCCTGGTGGCCCGCTATCGCGCGCTCTATCCGACCGTGGTGCCGCACATTCCGGCCATGCCGGGCGCCGATGCGGCGTTGGCCGCCGTGGCCGAGCGCGGCGGGCGAGTAGTGATCGTCACGGGCAAGCACGAGCCGTTGGCACGGCTGCACCTGGTCGAACTCGGCTGGCAGATAGATCATTTGGCAGGTGATCTCTGGTCAGCGGGCAAGGCCGGAGTGCTGCGCGAACAGCGGGCCGATGTCTTCGTCGGCGATCACGCCGGTGATATGCGCGGCGCGCGGGCCGCGGAGGTGGCGGCTGTCGGCGTCACCACCGGACCGTGCGACGCCGACGAGCTCCGCGCGGCGGGCGCGGACGTCGTGCTGGACGACCTCACCGAGTTTCCGGACTGGCTCACCGGATTCGGAGCCCGCGCGGTGAGTTGACCGCCGGCGGTCAGTGGCCGGGCGCGGCCGAGGACAGTGCCTGGAATCGCAGGGCGAGACCATCCAGTAACGCCGCCAGGCCGGTTTCGAAAGCGGCGTCGTCGATTTCGCGTTGCCGCCCCGACAGCAGGTGCGCTTCATCGAGGTGCGGATAGTTGCCGCGATACACCGCCGCGTCCTCGGGGAAGCCGCCCGCGAACGACCCCAGGGTGGAACCGGTGACGAAGAACCGCATGAGTGCGCCCACCTGAGTTGCTTCACGTCGCGGCCAGCCCGCCGCTACCAGCCCACCGAAGACCGCGTCCGCCTGGCGCAGTGCGTTCGGCCGCCTGCCCATCCCCTGATGCAGTGCGGGGACCAGGTTCGGATGGTCTGCCAATGCCGCGCGATACGAACCGGCCCAGGCTTCGAGCGCGCCGCGCCAGTCGGTGTTGCCGCTGAACATCGACAGATCCACCTTGCCGAGCACCGCGTCGACCATCGCGTCGAGCAGGTCGTCCTTGGTGGCGAGGTGGTTATACAGCGACGGCCCCTGCACCCCGAGTTCGGTGGCCAGCCTACGGATGGATACAGCTTCGAGGCCTTCGGCATCGACAAGGGCCAACGCGGCGGACACTATGCGCTCGCGGCTCAGCAATGGCCGGCGCGGTCTTCCCACGAAAACCTCCTGGTCGATCGAACTTCAGTGTCGCATGCGAGCCCACAAACTTGCGTTGTTAGTTTATGCGGGGCTAGCCTAGAAGAAACTTTCAGCGTTAGTTTTCTTGGAGTTGCGGTGAACCTGGAACTGTCCGACGAACAGTCCGCGGCACAACGCATGGCCGCCGACTTCGTCGACCGCGAGATCGCCCCGCACGCAACGGAATGGGATCGTGCCGAATCGGTCGATCCGGCCATCGTGCCGCGACTCGGCGAGCTCGGATTTCTCGGTCTCACCATTCCGGAGGAATACGGCGGCAGCGGCGGCGATCACCTCACCTACTGCCTGGTACTGGAGGAGCTGGGTCGCGGCGACTCCGCCGTGCGCGGCATCGTCTCGGCCTCCCTCGGCCTCGTCACCAAATCCATCCACCACTACGGGACCGACGAACAGAAGCGCACCTGGCTGCCCCGGCTCACCGCGGGTGAGGCGCTCGGCTGTTTCGCGCTCACCGAACCCGGAACTGGTTCGGACGCAGCACAATTGAGCACACGCGCGGTCCGCGACGGCGACGACTGGGTGATCTCGGGCAGCAAGATGTTCATCACCAACGGGACCTGGGCCGAGGTCGCGCTCGTCTTCGCCCGCACCGGCGGCGGCGGGCACCGCGGCATTACGGCGTTCCTCGTTCCGACCGACTCCCCCGGCTTCACCGCCCGCCCCGTGCACGGCAAGCTCGGGCTGCGCGGGCAGGCGACCGCGGAACTCGCGCTCGACGACGTTCGCATCCCCGACAGCGCGCGACTGCACGCCGAGGGCAAAGGCTTCACCGTCGCGATGGCGGCACTCGCCAAGGGCCGGATGTCGGTGGCCGCGGGTTGTGTCGGCATCGCACAGGCGTGCCTCGACGCTGCGGTCGGATACGCCACACAGCGGACACAATTCGGCAAGCCGATCGCCGGGCACCAACTGGTCCAGGACCTGCTCGCCGACATCGCGCTCGACGTGGACGCGGCCCGGCTGCTGGTGTGGCGGGTGGCCGATCTGATCGACCGCGGCGCCGAGTTCGCCATCGCATCGTCCAAGGCCAAGCTGTTCGCGAGCGAGGCCGCGGTGCGCGCCGCCGATCGCGCGCTGCAGGTCTTCGGCGGTTACGGCTATATCGACGAGTTCCCGGTCGGCAAGTACTTGCGCGACGCCAAAGTGATGACGCTCTATGAGGGCACCAGCCAGATCCAGAAGCTGCTGATCGGCCGTGATCTGACCGGAATCAGCGCATTCTGATGACGCCAGGGCCGGCCTCGTCGAAGAACAGAAAGGACCATTGATGAACAGGTTCACCGGCAAGGTGGCCGTTGTGACCGGCGCGGCACAGGGTATCGGCGCGGCCACCGCGCGGCAGCTGGCCGCCGAGGGCGCGGCGGTGGCGGTGCTCGACCGCAACGCCCCGGACAAGACCGCCGAGCAGATCACCGCGGCGAGCGGCACCGCCCTCGGCTATGTCTGCGATGTCACCGACCGCGCCTCGGTCGAGTCCGTCTTCGACCGATTGGCAGCGGATCTCGGACAACCGCACATCCTGATCAACAATGCCGGGATCACCCGCGACGACATGTTCTTCCGACTTTCCGAGGACGATTGGAACGCGGTCCTCGCGGTCAACCTGACCGGGGCCTACCACTGCGCGCAGGTCGCACAGAAGTTCATGGTCGCGCAGCGCTACGGCAAGATCGTCTCGCTCTCCAGCCGCTCCGCCCTCGGCAATCGGGGCCAGGCGAACTACGCCGCCGCCAAGGCGGGCATCCAGGGCTTGACCGCGACCCTGGCCATCGAACTCGGTCCCTACAACATCAACGTCAACGCGGTCGCCCCTGGCTACATCGCCACCGCGATGACCGCCGCGACCGCCGACCGAGTCGGGCTCACCGCCGAGGAGCACCAGCGATCCGTTGCCGAGCGCACCCCGCTCGGCCGGGTCGGACAGCCCGAGGAGGTCGCCGCTGTCATTGCGTTCCTGGCCAGCGACGAGGCCTCCTACGTCAGTGGCCAAACGCTCTATGTCAACGGTGGGGCCCGCTGAGCCGCCCGAGCGCCGCTATAGCAACCGACCGGTATGACGGAGGATAATGAGTACCTCGATCGACCACGTCGATAGGAAGGAGCCACGGCAATGAGAGCTAAGCCGAACCGCTCACTCACACTCCTCCTCGCGGGTCTGGCAACCGTCGGCAGCCTGGGGCTGTCCGGTTCCGCAGCAGCTGCCGTAAGACAGCAGGACCCAACGCCACAGCCGCAGTGCAAAGTAGGCGAGCGCTCGGACCAGGGGCCCTTCCGCTGCGAGTGCGGACCCGATGGCAAGTGGATCTGCGTCAGACGAAGGTGATACACGTAGCGGCACGTCGGCCACGCAGTTCCATTCACGCCTGATGCGCGGATGCGTGCTCGGCATCCCACTGCTGCCGGGCGGCTGCGATGACGCCTTGGTGCTCCCGTGACCAGTCCGCGAGCACCAGCACCGTCTCCGCGAGACTCCGGCCGGTCGC
The DNA here is from genome assembly GCF_042802915.1 of Nocardia sp. NPDC057440. NCBI lineage: Bacteria > Bacillati > Actinomycetota > Actinomycetes > Mycobacteriales > Nocardiaceae > Nocardia > Nocardia sp. NPDC057440. Next base: position 160,858 of record NZ_JBHVDF010000008.1, on the reverse strand, counting down.
GGTGAGCCGGTACTCGACCTGTGGCGGGATGGTCGGGTAGGCGATCCGTTCGATGATCCCGTCACGCCACAGCCTCTTGGTGGTCAGCGTCAGCATGCGCTGGGAAATGCCCGGAATCGCTCGCTCCAGTTCGCGGAAGCGACGCACGCCCTTGCTCAGCTCCACGATCACCAGCACCGTCCACCGATCCCCCAGCCTGTCGAGGACATCGCGAATCCCGCAGTCGTCATCGCCACACGGTCCATCGGGAATAGAGCCCGCCGCCTGCAGGCTAACCGCCGTGTTCGTGACTGACATCAGAGTGCCTCCTTATGCTGCCGCCCGTGATTGCGGATGCTGGGTCGTGTTCAGCAACTGCAACATTCGGGAGTGCACCAATGATCCTCGTCACCGGTATTTCCGGTTCGCTCGGCAGCCTCGTCTTCGGCGGGTTGTCCGCGCTCGACGACATCACCGTCACGGCGGGCAGCCGTTCCGGTGATAGCGCCGGCGTCAGGCACATCGATTTCGACGACCCCGCCACCTTGGTCGAAGGGTTTCGGAAGGTGGACGTGCTGGTGTTCATCTCGGCCGGATACGCGGAAGACGACGTGGTGCTGGCCAGGCACGACGCGGTGGTCGCCGCCGCGACGGCGGCCGGCATCCGGCACGTCATCTACACCAGCCTCGCGGGCTCCGGTGATCTGATGACCATCGCGCTCCCGCACCGCTGGACCGAGACACGTCTGGCTTCGGCGCCGCTCGATGTGACGATTCTGCGCAACGGACTCTATGCCGAAGTGCCGATCGGATTGGCGGCCGCAGGCGCCGCCTCAGCCGCCCAAACAGGTTTCTACACAACCGCATTCGGCAATGGACGAGTGTCGGCTGTCGCTCGCGAGGACCTCGCCGACGTGGCGGTGCGGGTGGCAGCCGAAACCAGCCGTGACCTCACGGCAGGCGGTCGTAGCAGGCACGCGGGCAAGGTATACGAACTCGAAGGTGTCACGACGATCGGCGGGTCCGACATCGCAGCGGTGCTGGCCGAATCGCTCGACCGGCCGGTGAGCTACCGATCCATGTCCCTGTTCGATACCCGAATCGCACTGCAGGACACAGGAATGGAGCCCTACCAAGTCACGAATGCCCTCTCCATGTTCGCCAATATAGGCGCGGGCGCGCTCGAGGCGAGCCGCACCGACCTGCTCGAACTACTGACCGCCGAGCCTCGCGATGTCCGGGCACTGCTCACCGCGGCCGTGCGAACCGGCGGGTACCAGTCCATTTCGATCACTACGACCCGCTGAGCACCGCTGTCACGACGGTCATCGCACCGCCGAGCCGGACGAACTCGCCGTTCGCCCGGTCGGTCACCGCTCGAACACGGTCACCAGGGCACCGAACCGAAGCGATCGAAGAATCCGCCGGTCGGTCCGTCCGGTCCGATCGATGCCAGCTGGACGATCGCGTCGGTGCCCTCGGTAACCGTTTGGTGGCCTGAATTGTTGTTCAGATCCGTTGCGGTGTAGCCGGGGTCGGCGGCGTTGATGTGGATGTCCGGAAGTGCGCGGGAGTACATCGAGGTGATCATGTTCAGGGCGGTCTTCGAGGACGGGTAGGGCAAGCCGAGCAGGGTGGACTCGATGCGGGTCGGGTCGGAGGTGCGGGCCAGCGAGCCGATGCCGCTCGAGACCATCACGATTCGAGGTTGGGTCGCCGCATGGAGCAGCGGCAGGAAGGCATTGGTCACCGCCACCGCGCCGAAGACGTTGGTCTCGAACACTTCTCGCAGATCGGCCGCCGTGGTCGCGGGCGGAAGTTTGCGGGTGCCGCCGATACCGGCGTTGTTCACCAGCACATCCAGCCGTCGCGTCCGTTGTCCGACCGCCTCGACGGCTGCGGCGATCGAGTCGGCGGAAGTGACGTCCAAGTGGATGAACTCGACGTCCAGACCCGCGTCGGCGAGGTCGGTCGCCGCCGCCTTCCCCCGATCGGCGTCGCGGGCGGCGAGGAACACCCGCCAGCCGAGGCTCGCCAATCTGCTGACGGTCTCGCGACCGAGTCCTTTATTCGCTCCGGTGACCAGAGCCGTGGTGGTGGAGTTGTCCATGACCCGAGCATTGCCGCCGCACACCGGGCCCACCAGGACCGCAGTCTCCTGGGATCAGCGGTACCACCCCGACGCGCGCATGCTGCGGCATGATCGGAGATATGGATCGCACGGAACTCGCCGAACTGCTTCGGCAGGCTCGCGGCCGCATCCAGCCCCGCGATGTCGGACTCCCCGCGGGCTCGCGCAGACAGGTACCCGGACTGCGTCGCGAAGAGGTCGCGCAACTGGCCGGTGTCAGTGTCGACTACGTGGTTCGACTCGAACAGTGCCGTGGCCCACGCCCCTCGGCCGCCGTACTGGCGGCCCTGGCCAGGGCACTGCGCCTGAACGACGAAGACCGCGATCTGCTCTTCCAGTTCGCCGGGTCCACGCCACCGCAGGCGGGCCGGATCGCCATGCTGGTCCGGCCGAGCGTACTGCGACTGCTGGACCGGATGGTCGACCTGCCCGCACTGGTCATTTCCGCGAAAGGCGATGTGCTGGCGTGGAATCCGATGGCGGCGGCACTACTCGGCGACTTCACCGAGTGGCCGCACGCGCACCGCAACATCATCTGGCAGCAGTTCCTCGGCACAGGTCCACACCGGGTCGCACTGACCCCCGCCGAGGCGCGGGCCGCCGCCGTCTTCTCGGTGAGCAGCCTGCGCAGCGCCAGGGCCCGCTACACCGACGACCTCGACCTCCTACGCCTGATCGACGAACTCCGTTCGCGCAGTCCCCGATTCGAGCAGCTATGGAACGAACGGCCGTCCGAACCGTGGCGCAGCACCACCAAATCGGTCGACCATCCCGAACTCGGCCATCTGATCCTGGAATGCGACACCCTGCTCGTCCCCGACTCCGACCAGGCCGTCATTGTCTACTCCGCCGCACCGGGCACCGCCGCGGCGTCCGCTCTGGACCTGCTCCGCATCACCGGCACCCAGCAATTCACCAAGAACTGAGCCGCGCCTCGCCCATTCGCTGCCGGTCTTCGGCCAGCGCGACCCGAACCAAAGCCTCTGCTGCCCAACGCGTCACCTCCGTATCCTCCCCCAATCGGGTCCACACGTATCGCGGGTGGTGATCATGGCTTCGGTCCCGAAGACCATCGCGACCGCGTTGGTCAGCCGATTCAGCCGCTCCGGTGACAAGGTTCCTGGCAGCGGAGCGAAGGCGACGCGCGCCATGTGCAGCGGGGTGTTGCCGCGCGTCGGCACCGCTCCGCCTCCGGCCTAGAACGACGTGTGGCTCGACGTCGCCGCGATCGTGCCGCAGCTGGCCGCCTAGGCAGCGGGCGCGGTGGCCGGAGGTCGGCCCCCGGCGACCGCGCAGCCACCTACGCCGCCTTGTACTTGCGCAAATACTCGCCGGTCAGCGAGGTCGGATGCTCGAGCAGTGCCGCAGGCGTGCCGGTGAAGACCACTTCACCACCGTCCTTGCCGCCGTCCGGCCCGAGATCGATCACCCAGTCCGAGTGCGCGACCACGTCGAGGTTGTGCTCGATCACCACCACCGTGTTGCCGCGCTCGACCAGCCCGTCCATCAGCGCGAGCAGCGTGTCCACATCCGACATGTGCAGCCCGGTGGTCGGCTCGTCGAGAACATAGACGCTGCCGGTGTTCTGCAGTTGGGTGGCCAGCTTGATGCGTTGGCGCTCGCCGCCCGAGAGGGTGCTCATCGCCTGGCCGAGGCTCAGGTAGTCCAGACCGACCTCGATCATGGTGCGCAGCTTCGTATGCAGCGCCTTCTCGGGGAAGAACTGCACCGCCTCTTCGGCGGACATCTCCAGCACGTCCGCGATCGACTTGCCGCGGAAGGTATGTGCGAGCACCTCATCGGAGAATCGCCGTCCATCGCAGGCGTCGCAATGGGTGGTCACCGGATCCATATAGGCGACCTCGGTGATGATCACCCCGCGCCCCTCGCACTGCTTGCACGCGCCCGCGGAATTGAAGCTGAACAGCCCCGGCGATTCACCGGTGGCCTTGGCGAACAGCTTGCGAATAGGGTCCATGAGCCCCAGGTAGGTGGCGGGCGTGGAGCGCGAAGAGGCCGCGATCGCGGATTGATCCACGAAGATCGCCTCGGGATGGTCGCGCACGAACACGTCTCGAATGAGGCTGCTCTTGCCGGATCCGGCGACGCCGGTGATCGAGGTGAGCACGCCGGTGGGGATCGCGACGCTGACATCCTTGAGGTTGTGCACGGTCGCGTGCTCGATCAGCAACGCACCGGTCGACGTCCGGAACACCTCCTTGACCGTGAACGGCCTGCGCAGCCCGGCACCGGTCGGGGTGTCGGCGGCACGCAGCTCGGCGAAGCTGCCCTCGAACACGACTTGTCCGCCGTGCACCCCGGCGCGCGGCCCGACATCCACGATATGGTCGGCGATCTGGATGACATCGGGATCGTGCTCGACGACCAGCACGGTATTGCCTTTGTCCCGCAGCGCCTTCAGCAGATTGTTCAGCCGCCCGACATCGCGCGGGTGCAAGCCGACGCTCGGCTCGTCGAAGATGTAGGTCATACCGATGAGCGTGCTGGCCAGGTGCTTGATCATCTTCAGCCGCTGCCCCTCACCGCCGGACAGGCTCGAGGTCGCCCGGTCCAGGCTCAGATAGCCGAGACCGATATCGGCCACCCGCTGCAGTGCGGTGCGAATCGCGGCGGCCAGCCCGAGTGCGGCCGGATCGGTGATCTCGTCGAGCACCGCGATCAGATCGGTGATCTGCAAGCCCGACCAGTCGGCGATATTGCGCCCGTTGATCTTCGTCGCGAGTGCCTCGGCATTGAGCCGTGCGCCGTTGCACGTCGAACACACGCCCTCGGTGAGGAACTTCTGTATCTGCTCGCGAGTCTTCTCGCTGAGCGCGGAGGTGTCGCGCTGCAACCGGGTGCGGGTGAACTTCGCCGCCACCCCTTCGTAATTCGCCTTCCACGTGCCTTTACTGAAGGTCAGCTCCACCTTGCCGCCGGTGCCGTACAGCAGATCCTGAAATTCCTCGGCGCTGTAATCGGCGAGCTTCTTGTCCGGATCGAAGCGGCCGGAGTTGCCGTACAGCTGCCAGTCACCGCTGCCCACCCCGTAGCCGGGCAGCAGGATCGCGCCCTCGTTGAGCGACTTGCTCCGATCGACCAGCCGGTCGGGATCGGCGCGCACCGCCTGACCGAGCCCGTCACAATCCGGGCACATGCCCTGCGGCACGTTGAAGGAGTAGTTGTAGACGAATCCGGCCGAGGGCGAACCGAATCGGGCGAACATGGCCCGCACCATCGAATAGATGTCGGTCATGGTGCCGACGGTGGAACGCGGGCCGCCGCCGACCGGCTGCTGGTCGATGATCACCGGCGCGGTCAGGTTTTCGATCGCCTCCGCGTGCGGGCGCTCGTAGCGGGGCAGGAAGTTGAGGATGAATGCGGGAAACGTTGCGTAGAGCTGCCGCTGGGATTCGACGGCAATGGTGTCGAACACGATGGACGACTTCCCGGAACCGGAGACACCGGTGAACACCGTGATCTTGTTCTTGGGGATCTCCAGCGACACATTGCGCAGGTTGTGCTCGCTGGCCCCCAACACTCGAATGACATCGGTGGCGGCAACGGAATTGGTCAATGGCATACCGACCACCATGCCATCTGACACCGACAATTCGCCCGGGTGAATGTGATGCATTTCACATCAATTCAGGATGCGAATAACCGGCGCGCGGTTTCGGCGCCGTGCGCGAGCGTGCTAAGCCGAACGGCTGTGAACGCCCGCCGACCTTGCGCATGATGCCCATGCATCAGTCCGGAATGTCCTGCCTCGGTAGCAATCTCATCTTCGTGCAGCACCCTGGCGCAGCTGCGGGCGCGGCCCGGAAGCGACGAACGGTCGCCGGAGTTACACGCCCCCTATCCAGGATTTGCGCAGAATTAACCTGCCGAGCACACGATCGCGGCCGAAAGCACTCGGTCGGCAACTAGAATCAATGACGCGTCTTCGACACGGACACTGACGTCACCGGACGAGCGGAGCGGCTCGAAGGGTTCGTAGCGCCCGCAGATACCGGCAGGTCGTCAATGCGTCGCGGCACCATCATGCCGCCGCCCCTGAACCGAGTCGGCAGTCTTTCCCGAACGAGCGACACCGCGGAGACCTCATGATCCACGCCGACCTCAAACCCGCCAGCTACTTGGACGTCCGCATCACCACGCCCGGCCAACTCGCCGGCGGCATACCCGCGACCCCGGCAGCACCGTCGCACAGAATTCCGCTATCGAGCGATCGCGGGCCGTCTCGACAGCTCAGCTCGCTCGACGTCCTGCTACTCAATGCCGAATCGCCCGCCATGCTGCTGCACGTCGGATCGGTCACGCTGCTGGAGCCGACGGCCGAAGTCGGTGCGTTGACCGTCACCGCATTGCGAGAGTTGATCGCGAGCCGCCTACACCTGATCGCACCGCTGCGGTGGCGATTGCGTACCGTCCCTTGGGGTCTCGATCTCCCCTATTGGGACGATTGCGACACCATCGACCTCGGATATCACGTCCGCGATACACGCCTGCCCGAAGGCTCGACCGACGTGGCGCTGGCGGATCTCGCGGCCCGCCTGCACGCGCAGCCGCTGGACCGAAGCCGACCACTGTGGGAATGCCACCTGATCTCGGGTCTGGCCGGAGGTCGCCAAGCCATCTACACCAAGGTGCACCACGCACTGATCGATGGCGTGTCCGGCGCCGAGGTCATGGCCGCGGTCTTCGACGTCGTTCCGCGGGCGCAGCCGGTGCCGCCACCAGCCGACGGGGTCAAGCTCGGCCGAACTCCCAACCCTGCCGAAATACTCGGCCGCGGTATCGCGAACACGATGACCCGCCAAGCCGACCGGATGCGCCTGCCGTTGCGCCTTGGACCGATGCTGCCGAGCGCGCTCGACGACATGCGCAAGGTGAATCCCACGTTGCCCGGCGCGGGCCCCAACAGCACCGACCGTTCCTTTGCGTTCGTGTCCCTGCCCCTCGATACCGTCAAGCAGATCAAGAACAGCTTCGGCGGCACCGTCAACGACGTCGTGATGACGTTGTGCGCCTCAGCATTTCGCCGCTGGCTGCTCGACCACGACATACCCGCCGACGACCCCGCCGTTGCCGCGATACCCGTATCGGTCCGCACCCCCGAGCAGTGCGGCACCGCGGGCAACCAGTTCTCCATCATGCTGTGCGAACTTCCGATCGGCGAAGCGAACCCACAGCACCGCATGAAACTCACCCACGCCGCCATGCTCGCCGCCAAGGAACGCTTCCACGCCACCCCACCATCGCTGCTGCACTACGCCACCGCGGTCCTCCCCCAGATCCTGCACGGCCTGGCAACTCGAATGCTGCTCCGCGCCGCCGCACCCGCGCTCCCCTTGGCCAACATGGTTGTCTCCAACGTGCCAGGCCCCCAGATTCCGTTGTACGCCGGGGGAATTCGCGTGGCAGGCAGCTATCCCATCTCCGTACTCACCGACCTGTCGGGCCCACTCAACATCACCGTCATGTCCTACAACGGCCACCTCGACTTCGGCATCCTCGCCTGCACCGACACCATTCCGGATGTGTGGAAATTCGCCACTTACTTGAAAGATGAGCTCGCCGAACTAGTTCCGTAGTTTCGCCGAACCATTCAGTACCACGGTTTTCAACGAGCAAGGAGCCGCGGTCGCGGTCCGCGAAATCCCAGATCTTCTGGACCGCTGCACCGGCAACTCTCACGCCGAAGCGGTCCGCGACCTCGCCACCTACCTGAACGCCTGTGCCACGCCCCCGGCAGCTACCTGGTTTTCGTCGGAGACCAGCCACACCAAGTGCGTTGCCAGTACTAGGCAGTCTTGTCGAAGCGCACTGCGAGTGCCTGCACGCCTGCCGGGGCCTTCCATATGACCTCGACTTTCTCGAGGTCATATCCTCCACTGCACGACGAATCGCTGAACAGGGAGGCCGAGTCGGAGGTGCCGTTCTCGAACCTCACCGCGCCACCCTGAAGCTGCAGACAGGTGCCGCTCGCCGGGTCGTCGACATGGATGAGCTGTCCGGCTGCGGTGATGTACGAGAATCTGCCGACTGCGGCATGCGCACCGGCGGGCGTCAACGCAAGCAACGCAAGCGCCGCCGCGCCCGCGAAAACAGCTTTCCTGAGCCCACAGGGCAATCCCATAATCTTCCCTCTCCCCGGCGAAGTCGACACTTTCCTTGCTCCCAGCAGAGTCTTCCATCACACCGCATGTCAGATCAGCCCTTTGCTCGAAGGACTACCCGATCAAGCGAACCTTGGCACCGTGGGATGTGGGTCGTCGAACGCGGCACGGGCGACAAACCCACCATCGAGGCCGCCCCGCCGCTCGCTCGACCTCCCTCCGATGCGCCCGGAAAGCCGTTCACACTCGCCGAAGCCGATTCAGCAATGCCACTGCACCGCAACTATGACCGTGCCCGCCCGCGTGCCGCGTTCAATGCGCTGGTAGCGGCCGGACACATCCGGCCCGATTCATCGCGACAACACCCTTCTGGAAGCAGCCATGACGGGCCCGAACGAAAGGCGTCTACAGTCAGTGACCCGGGATCCGGATTCGATTGCGGCACAATAATGGCCGATCACCGCTAGCGCAGTAGCTGAATCACCGGCGCGAAGTTCTCCATACTGTCCTCGAGCACGGTGACATAGCTGATGCCGTACCGCTCGCGGCGATCGCGTAGCCGCTGTGCCATCTCCTCGGGCGTGCCGATCAGTAGAATCGGCAGCTCTTCCGGACTCTCCGCGACATCCGGCGGCAGTGCGGGACCGAATACCTCCAGCACAGCCGCCAGTTCATGCGGCGGAACGACGCGCTGGATCAGGATATTCAGCTCCACCTGATCCACTCGCACGCCGAGCAGACGGCGCACGTAGTCGATCCGCTCCGCGGTTTCTTCGAGCCCCGCCATCTGTAGTGGCCCACCATTGCGGGCCGCCGCGGCGCCGGTGAATCCGATGATGTCGGCATGCTTCGCGGCAACGCCGAGCAGCCGGTCACCCCAGCCTGCGATGAGGATCGGCGGCCCGGACGGCTGGGTGGGGCGCGGCTGATATTCCGGATCCGAAAACAGCCCGCGCAGGGTGGTGATCGTCTTCTCCAAGTGCTCGACACGCTTGCCGCCGCTGGCGAACGGGATGCCCGCCGCCTCGAATTCGGCCTGCACATAGCCTGCGCCCAACCCGAGCTCCACTCGACCATCGGTGAACTGGTCCGCGCCCGCCACATCGCGAGCAAGCAGCACCGGGTTGTAGAACGGCGTGTTCAGCACGAAGGTGTTCAGCCGGACTCGCTCGGTCGCCTCGGCCGCCAGAATTATCGCGGGAAACGGCGCAGGCAGCCCGAGATGATCGGCCACTCCGATCACGTCGTAGCCGAATTCCTCTGCTTTACGGCACTTTTCGATCCAATTCGCGCGGGATTCGGGAACCACCATGTTGACGCCGAACCGGAACGGACGTTGCACAGTCATCTGGTCTGTCTACCATCACGATTCGACCGCAGGACATCGACGGTCGCTGTCGGGTTCGTGCTGGCAGAGTGTGCACCACTGATCTAGGAGGTGCTCGACAAAATTATGGGTGACTACTTCGAACGGATCGTCGACATCGAGGTGACCGCTACGGAGGCGGACGCGGTGGCGGCCCGGATGCTGGACTGGATGATTTCCCGGCGGCTGCTCACGCGGGAGATGTCCAGTGACGCGATGTACAGCCTCGGGGTGGACAAAGGTTATGTGCCAGGATCGGAGTGGGCGCAGGTCACCCAGGAATGGGGCGAGTGGATCCCCGGTCCGGTCGCCGTGATCGTCGGGCGCGCAGGCCACTTCGGCGGGCAGGGCGAGATCGAGCCGGAGTCGGCTGTGTGCCCGCGCTGCCACGCTAAGACCGTAGTCATCGATTACCCGCACCAGTGGGAAGCCGATCCCGAGATCTGGCGGCCATTCCGGAACGGCATCGACGCGTGGGAGCAGACCGGCTACGGCACTGCCGCCTGCAATTCCTGCGCTGACGCCATCCCGGTCACCGAATGGCAATGGCCGCGGGGGTTCGCTCTCGGCGCACTCGCCTTCGATTTCTGGGGTTGGCCACCACTCACCGACACCTTCATCACCGAGTTCGGAGCACAACTGGGCCATCGCATCGAGCATCAAACGGGCAAATTCTGACGCACCCGGGCCATTCCACGGCATGTCCTGCACGTCAGCACGACGCGACCCGCCAGTCAACATTGCGCGAGAGTGCCTGCCACGAAGGCGATTCCAACGAGCGTCACCGCCACGGCCATGACTGGCGCCGGCCGCCGCATGGTGTTCCATCGCGGCGACCTTCGCGAACGACGCCGCGCTCGATCGGCTGTCGATGTCGTGGCGGTGCGCCGCCCCAGCCAGCGCCTGATGAGGGTGACAACGGTGACGATCAGTGTCGCGATCAGCATGACCGAACCCCTACGCGTCGACAGCGTTTGCCGGCCGGGACCGGCGCACCGGTGTCGCGGAGCCTCGTGGCGTCGCGACGACACCGTGTTCGATCAGGCTCTGCGCGGTGTCCAGCAGGGTTTCCCGCACCGGGCGCATACGCCAGCCGAGTTCTCGGTGTGCCTTATCGGCGCTGAGTCGCTCGGGTCGTCCCAGCGTCGGCACCGCCAGTCGCACGCTCTTGTCGAACACCGCCATCGCACGTACCAGTAGATCGGGAATGCCCCGGGTGGGCACCCGGAATCCGCGCGGGCCGAATTCCGCGGCAAGGATCGCCGCCATCTCGCGCATCCACACATGCCGGCCCGCACAGATATACCGGCTGCCCGCCGCCTGCGGCAGCTCCATCGCCAGCCGGTGCGCCACCGCAAGATCCCGCACATCGACCACCGACCAACCCACCCGCGGCGAGCCGGGCACACTGCGCCCGAGCAGCCACTGCACCGGAACGATCGACGTGCTGAGCGCCGTGGACAGCAGCGGCCCCAGCACCATTCCGGGGTTGACCACGACCAACTCCAGCCCCCGCTCAGCGGGCAGCTCACCGATGAATTCCCAGGCGGCACGCTCGGCGAGGGTCTTGCTTTTCTGGTAGGCCGCGCTGCGCTCGACCACCGACCAGTCGGCCTCGGTGCGGACCGTCTCGGGGTCGTCGTGACCATGCGCCACCGCCGCGATCGAGGACGTCAGCACGACCCGCCGCACCGCGTCGGAGGCGGCGCAAGCGCGCAATACCCGCAGAGTGCCCTGCACCGCGGTGGTGATCAGTTCCTGCTCGTCGTCCGGCGGGGCCGCCGGAAAAGGCGATGCGACATGCATGACGTACGCACAGCCGGAAATAGCTGCCGCCCAGCCGGAATCGTCATCGAGATCGGCCTCGACGAACGCCAGCTCGCCACCGATCCGATCGGCCAGCGCCACCAAGTGGGCTCGCTTGCCTGTGTCGGCGAGATCCCGAACTGTCGCGCGCACTGCGTAGCCGTGCTCCAGCAGTTCGGCGATGCAGTGTCCGGCGACGAATCCTGTTGCGCCGGTGACGAGTACCTGTGTGCCCATATGCTTACCCGCTTCGAAGGTGAGAGTGCGATCAACCAATCTGAGCGCCGCTCAGATAATCTAAGCATTGCATAGATATGTTGTCCAGGACTCGTCGAATAGGCTCGGATAGTGACGCGGACGAGTTATCACCACGGCGCACTGCGCGACACCCTGCTCGCCGCCTGTCTCCGGTTGATCGAAACCGAGGGCATCGGCGCGGTGAGTCTGCGCCGCGTAGCCAGGGAGGCGGGCGTGAGCACCGGCGCGCCCTATCACCACTTCGCCGACCGCGCCGCACTGCTCGCCGCATTGTCCACCCAGGGCTTCCAACTACTCGGCAGCGAAGTGACAGCCGCACGCGCGGCCGCGGACACCCCCCTGCAAGCGCTGACCGCACTCGCCGAGACCTACGTGCGGTTCTCCCGCGAACATCCCGGACACTTCCGGCTGATGTTCCGTCCCGAACTCTCCCAGCCCGACAAGCATCCCGACACCATGGACGCAGGCGACGCCGCGTTCGCCGTACTGGCCGATACCGTCGCCGACTGTGTCGCCGCAGGCTTGCTGCCCGCCGACAAAGCCGACACCATCGCCGTCGCCTGGTGGGGACTCGCACACGGTCTCGCCTCACTGTGGCTCGACGGGCAGCTGGAAAAGCGTTCGGTCCAGCTCGGCACCGAAGTCCCCGCGCTGGTCGACGACATTATGCGCACCTTCACCGCACTCATCACGCCCAGCGCATAACGCGCGCCGCAACATCACACGTCCGAGGACTGAACTGACCTAAAGTGAGTGCCGAATATTTGCTGTTTCGCCGCACGCTCCCCACCTGATTCGAGAGGGAAAACCGGATGACCGCACAGCAGCTCGATCCAGTGGTTCAGGAATTCGTGAACGCGCTCAATGACAATGACCAGGACCGGTTGTTCGCGATCCTGACCGATGACGCGTCGATGTCCGACGACGGCGTCGAACGCAACCTCGCGCAGTGGACCGACTCCGAGGTCTTCGGCAGCAGCGGTCGCATGGAGGTCGAATCGATCGGCGACGGCGGCACCGAGTTGGTGGCCAACTACACCAACTCGCGCTGGGGATCGATGCGCACCAATTGGCGTTTCACCCTTCGCGACGGCAAGGTCAGCCGATTCGAGACCGGGCAGGCCTGAAACCCTTGCGGAGGCGACCCCCATATTGACAGGCTGACGAATGTGTTCGTCGCGCCCCGTTACGGTACGGGCTCCCTCGCAGATCTGTTTCCTTCGCTCCTCGCCGGGCTCGGTGTGCCCGGCGAGGTCGACCGGCTCGGCCTCGGCTGCGCCGCCGACCGCATCTGCGTGCTCTTGGTGGACGGCCTCGGCGCCGAGGCGCTCGCGGCGAATGCGGAAGCGGCGCCTTTCCTGTCGAGTCTCGTCCCGGCCGAGCTCGCGGCGGGCTTCCCCAGTACCACCGCGACCAGTCTCAGCTCTCTCGGCGTCGGTGTCCCACCCGGCGAGCACGGGATCGTCGGCTATCTGATCAACGTTCCCGGCTACGACCGGTTGGTGAACTCACTGCGCTGGCGCCTGCACGGCGAGGGACCGAAGGTCGACCTGCTGCGCGAGCTCATCCCGGAGCAATTCCAGCCCAGCGCAACGGTTTTCGAACGCGCCGCGGCCGACGGCATCGCCGTCACACAGGTCGCCCCGCACTATCAGGCCGGCTCCGGGCTCACCCGAGCGGTGTTGCGCGGCTGCGAGTTTCGCCCCAACGTTTCGACCGGCGACCTTGTCGCGGGCGTCATCGACGCACTGCGCGCCGACGACCGCACACTGGTATACGCCTACCACGGTGACCTCGACACCACCGGCCACGTGCGCGGGCCGTTCTCGGACGCGTGGCTGCTGGAATTGGCGCATGTCGACCGCCTCGCCGCCACCATCGCCGAACGCCTACCCCCGAACGCCGCACTGGTCGTCACCGCCGACCACGGCATGGTGGAACTCGACGCCCGCATCGACTTCGACACCACCCCACTGCTCCAGGACGGCGTCGCCCGCCTCGGCGGCGAACCCCGTGCCCGCCACGTCTACACCACCGGAGGCGCCGACGCCGACGTCGCCGCGACCTGGCAGGAATTCCTCGGCGCCGACTTCCACGTACTGCCCCGCGCCGACATCATCGCCCGCGGCTGGTTCGGCCCCACCGTCTCCCCCCGCGTCGCCGACCGCATCGGCGATCTAGTCGTCGTCGCCGCCGGTTCCCGCGGCATCATCCGCACGGGCGCCGAGCCGCTGCAAGCGATGCTGATCGGCCATCACGGATCCCTCACACCTGCGGAAATGAATGTGCCGCTGCGCGTCCATCGCACGTGATCGTGCAGTGCGGCGATTTTGCGCGGGCACCGTAGCCAACGACCAACCTGATTGGCCCTACGCTGAGGGCGATCGCCGCGGACAACCGCGCGACCAGCTGCCAGGAGGAATAGATGAATGCCACGCTGTCACGGACCGGCCGGACCGGCCTCGGGGTCGCGGCGGTCGTGTTACTGCTGGCGGGGTGCAGTGATATCGAGCGAGTGCTCAATCGCGGTGGTGACACGCCCTGCAGCGAATACGTGAAGCAGGACCAGGACACCAAGCGGGTGACGATCACCAAGTTCATCAAGGAGCAGACCAAGGACGATCACGAGCCTGCGGGCACCGTGGTCGATACGACGATCATCTCCGTCGACCTGCTGTGCGGCACGCAGCGCAATGCGGATACGCCGATCAAGAAAGCCGACGTGGCAGGCATTTTCATCACGAAGTGAGTTCGGGGACGAACGGCGCTGCTCCCAGCGGACGGGCGCAGCGCCCGGGCGCGGCGACCCCGAACGTCGGAGTAGTCACAGATCGACCGGACAAGTCCTCATTCCGTGGGTCTTGTCGGCGGGCTCGATATTCGTTCGACGCAAGCGTTCTCCATGAATACCGTTCGGGCCATGCCAACCGCCGCTGGATCGACGAGCGCGATCGACGCGATACGCCTGCGACCGCTGCGGGTGTCGGATGAACGAGCTATCCGCACCGCGCATCAAGCGATGACCGACCAAGACGACTTCGGTTTCGCGCTCGGCCTGACACCGACCATGACCTGGCCGCAGTACCTCTCGGCGTTGGACGACTACCGGTGCGGAGTCAACCTGCCCGAGGGCATCGTCGCAGGCACTTTCCTGGCTGCCACCCTCGATAGTCGAGTCGTCGGGCGTGCAGCGATCCGGCACACCCTCAACGAGGCCTTGCGACGTCGAGGCGGTCACATCGGATACGCCGTCCTCGCTCAGCATCGGCGCCGTGGATACGGGACCGCCATCCTCGCGCACAGCATCACCATCGCCCGCGCGATCGGCATCGAGCGCATCCTCATCACCTGCGACGACAGGAATGCCGGCTCACGACGGATCATCGAATCCTGCGGCGGGGTCCTGGAATCGGTCGAGCCGTGGATTGATGGCACCTTGATCCGGCGGTACTGGATCGACTGAGCTGGAATACTCGGACGGTGCGTTCCCTTGTGGTTCTAGTTCGCCACGCGTACCGACCATCCCGTTGCCGGGTGGGCCCGACGACCAGCACTGGCCGCTCAGAACATGTCGACAACCCATACCTCCAGGTCGGCCAGGGGATTGTTCGGATCCGTGGGACTGGCGATCCGATGCTGCTGGATCACCGTGCCCAGGCTGAGGATGTCGGCGCGGGGGGTCTGGAACAGGTTCTGGTTGGAGCCGTAGGTGAAGCGGCATCCACCGACCAGAGCCGACTGGGCGATCCGCCGGATCTCGTTCAAAGTCACCGCGCTCAGGGGTGAACTGCGCACGCAGATATCGCTGGCGCATCCGTTCACCAATGTTGACGTCATCGGTCGGCCTCGAGCGTGCTGGGGTTCGGTCGCGAAGTCGGTGAAGCCGATGTAGTCGGTCTCCCCCTCGCCGTAGATGTTGATCTTCATTGCGTTGCCGATGGGATTGATCGGGCTGCCTCGATGCTCGGCGTGCCCGTCGGGCCCTGGATTGGCCACTCGCGGCCGGGTCGGGCACAGTTGGTGAGCATGCGGCAGACCCGCCTCCGTCGGCGACACGAAGCTGGTGGGCAGTGGGGTCGACTTCTCGAGGACGTCTATTTCGGCGTCGAGACTCTTGATCGTGCCCTTACCGACAATCCGATCAGCCGTGACCTGGCCGGGGGCCAAAATGCCGCGCGCGTTCTTGTAGTCCTCGACCGCGTCGCCGGTGTCTGCTCCGTAGCGGCCATCGACCTCGAGATCGGCATCGTCTAGCTCGTTGAGCGCGATCTGGATCCGCCGCACGTGCTCACCGACGCCGTTGATCCCCTCACCGATATGCGCAGGATCGGAGACCAGGCAGTTCTCCAGCTGTTGGTCGCGGTCCGGCGAGGTGAACAGCATGCTGTTGAGTCCCATGGTTCGTCATCCTTTCGATGCGCTTTCGGCAGTGCGCCCGCGGTGCCGACGAGGATCGTCACGGATTGCTCATGGCAACATGTCTGGTCGCCTGATCTGGCGCGGAGGCGGGGTTCAGGGTGGTTCACGATCATCAGACCTCCCCACTGGCGTGCGGCGAGGACGGATGCGACCAAACGCTAACGCGCTCAGCCCGCCAGGACCCGAGTAGTCCACTACGCGGATTCAGGTTCATCAGGCTCGCGCACCCGAAGTGACGGCCTGTCACGCCCTCTGCCTCGCTCATGTGTCACTGATGAATTCGGGGCCTTGCCATCGAAGAGGGCCCGTCATCGTTCGACGAACTCGCGTCGCGGCTTGAAGGCGTGGCCGACGAAGGCCAGGCCGATACGGACGATCGCCGGCTCGGCGGCGTGGTCGAACAACAGCCGAATGCGGTGGCCGAGCTCGTCCACCGCCGCGCGACAAATTGGTAGTCCAGCAGCGGATGTGGCGCGGTCTGCATCGGCAACAGGCGGACTGGTATGAGACGAAAGCGACTGAGGGAAGCGGTATTCGGGCATATCGGTCCGTGTGCGGGGCCCTCCGGCGTTGCCGTTGTGCGCATGCGAGACTCGTCGCGATGCTCACCTACTTTCAAGCGACTGTCATCGGCGCGGTGCAAGGTGTCACCGAACTGTTCCCGATCTCGAGCCTCGGGCATTCCGTGTTGGTTGCGGCATGGCTCGGAGGTGATTGGCAGAACTTGGTCAGCCCGAACGAGTCGGCTACGGGCACACCGTATCTGGCATTCGTGGTGGCCTTGCACGTGGCGACGGCAGTGGCGCTGGTCGGCTACTACTGGCGGGACTGGTGCGCCATCGTCGCCGGTTTCCTCACCACGGTGCGGACCGGGCGCCTCGACACCGTTGCGCAGCGGTTGGCGTTGCTGATCGTGATCGCCACCATTCCTGTCGGCGTCTTCGGGCCGTTGCTGGAACATCCACTGCACGCGCTGTTCGCGGCGCCGATCTGCGCCAGCATCTTTCTGACGCTGAATGGTGTCGTGCTGATCGTCGGTGAGGGATTGCGCCGGCGCAATGAGCCGTCGCTCGCGGAATACGGGCGACGGTTCGCCCGACAGGAGGCCCTCACGGGGGTTCTCACCGCCGAAGCGCGAACCCGCCGCCAATCCGACCGGCCGCTGGCCGCCCTCGGGGTCCAGGACGCCGTCGGTATCGGCTTCGCCCAAGTCGGCGCGCTGCTGACCGGGTTCAGTCGGGCGGGTCTGACCATGGTCGGCGGTCTGTGGCGCGGTCTCGAGTACAAGCATGCGGCCAAATTCGCTTTCCTGCTTGCGACTCCGGCGATCCTGGGCGCGGGGATACTGGAACTACCAGAACTGGTCGGACCGGAGACCGAGGGCATCCGAGGGCCGGTGCTGGTCGGCGCCGTCGTTTCCGGACTGTCGTCGTGGCTGGCCGTGCGGTTCCTCGAGCGGTACTTCCAGACCCGCACTCTGCTGCCGTTCGCGGTGTACTGCGTGGTCGCCGGGTTGCTCTCGATCGTCCGATTCAGCTGAGTCTCGGCCTCGAGCTCCACCCGATCCCGTTCAGACCTTTCGCGGTGCCACTGAGGGTGACGTCAGCCGAGCGACCTCGAGAGGCAGCTTCGCTCGGGTTGTTCCCGCGACGGCTCGAAATATCGCCATACGACCCATCTCTCGATGAGCCGGGTGAGCAGCGACCCGCCGATAACGCGTCCTGGGCCGAACTGACCGATCTCGCCACCCGAGCCAGCGGCCTCAGCGGATGTCAGGAGCGCGGAACCAGGCGACGGGTATGGGCATAGACGACGGCGTGCACACGATCGCGAACACCGAGTTTGGCGAGCACGTTGGAGACGTGGGTCTTGACCGTCTGCTCGCCCACGCCGAGGGCGCGGGCGATCTCGGGGTTCGTGTACGCCTTGGCGATCAGAAGCAGGACCTCGTGTTCCCGGGCGGTGAGTGTCTCGACTTCCGGTGCGGCGGGGAATGGTTCGATTCCGTCGGTGAGCCGCGCGATCAGGCGGCGCGTCAGGCGGGGATCGATCAGGGCATCGCCGCGTGCCGCAATCCGGATGGCGGAGATCAGATCCTGGGACGGCAACGCTTTGGTGAGGAACCCGCTCGTGCCGAGACGTAGTGCGCGGTAGAGGTTCTCATCGGTGTCAGAGGTGGCGAGGGTGAGCATCCGGGTCCTGCTACCGAATGCCGCGACCGTCTCGATGACGGCCGTGTCGTCGAGACCGGGCATGTCGAGGTCGAGAATAACGACGTCGGGTTGTAACCGTTCCATCTCCCTGATGGCCGTGACCGTGTCGGGGGCCTCCGCGATGCAGTAGATGTCCGGCTGGGTGCCGATCACCGCGCGCAGGCCCGACCGAAACACTGTGTGATCGTTGGCCAGCAACACCGAAATCGACGACTGCTGCGCAGCGCCAAGGATGTCGACCGGCGGTGAGCCTTCCGATCCGCACGGGTCGAACTCCACCGTGTCGCCACGCCTGGCGATCGGTGTGTCGGCGTGCGCGTAACTCACCGACAGCATCGTGGCGGTGATCGCGAGCAAGAGCGACGACACCACCCGAAGCAGGGCGTGTGTCGACGTAGTCGTGGCCATGATCTATGACCGTAGATTCCGGGGCCTTCGGCGTACATACGCAATCGGGAGTATCCGAGCTCCCCCAATGGAGTGATCAGCGCAAGAACCCCGTGTAGTTCTTGTTCATCAGCTGACTCTCGATCTGTTTGATCGTGTCCAGACCAACGCTCACCACAATCAGTACCGAGGTACCGCCGAACGCGAGGCTCGGTGCCGAGCCGATTGCCCCGAAGTGCAGTAGCAGGTTCGGCAGTACCGCGACAGCGCCGAGATAGATGGAGCCGGGCAGGGTGATCCGGCTGAGGACGTACCCCAGATAACTCTCGGTCGGCCTGCCGGGGCGGTAGGCCGGGATGAAACCGCCGAACTTCTTCATCTCGTCCGCGCGCTCCGCCGGGTCGAAGGTGATCGCGACATAGAAGTATGTGAAGAACAGGATCAGCGCGAAGTAGATCGTCATATGAACCGGATCGTCCGGGGTGACAAGGTACTTCTGAATCAGCACCTGCCATTTGCCCTCACTCTGCGAGGTCAACTGCGCGAGCAGGGTCGGTATGTACAGCAGCGAGGACGCGAAGATGACCGGAATGACGCCGGCCTGGTTGACCTTCAGCGGCAGATATGTCGACGAATTGCCGTACATCTTGCGGCCGACGACGCGCTTGGCATACTGCACCGGAATTCGTCGCTGGCCCTGCTCGACGAAAATCACCCCCACGAGCGCCAGGAACATCGCGACGCAGACGGCGGCGAAGATCAGCCCGCCCTGGCTGTCCAGAATCACCTTGCCTCGACTCGGGATTCGAGCCGCGATACCGGCGAAGATCAGCAGCGACATACCGTTGCCGATACCGCGTTCGGTCACCAGTTCGCCGATCCACATGACCACCGCCGCGCCCGCGGTCATCACCAGCACAGTGACCACCATGCCGAACAGCGATCTGTCCGCAAGGATGTCCGCGGGGCAGCCGCGCAGTAGCTGCCCATGCGCGGCCATCGCCACCAATGCCGACGCCTGCAGGACGGCCAATGTCATTGCGAGATAACGGGTGTACTGCGTGACCTTGGCTTGACCGGACTGGCCCTCCTTACGCAGCTCCTCGAACCGAGGGATCACGACGGTCAGCAGCTGAGTGATGATGCCGGCGGTGATGTAAGGCACGATGCCGATCGCGAACACCGACAGCTGCAGCATCGCGCCGCCCGAGAACAGATCAATGAGCTGATAAATTCCGGCGGAATCGCCTCCGGAGACGAATCCGATACAGACGCGAATCGACTCGTAGTCGACACCGGGCGACGGAAGCGTCGCTCCGAGGCGATACAGCGCGAGCAGACCCAGTGTGAAAAGAAGCTTCCGCCGTAGGTCCGGTGTCCGGTATGCCGATACGAAGGCGGGAAGCACAGATCCTCCTGATAAACGACGCGAGTAATGGACAGGCGCTCACTCTGTGAGAGGAGGAGTCGAACCTGCCGCGCGACTTGGACAGTACGGAAATCCATGCCCCGGCCACGTCGGCCGCGGGTCGGATTTCGATCTCCCCCAACAGCGGGAATCATCAGTTCGGGACGTCTCGGCAGCGCACGTTCGTCAGCGTGTGCGTGTGTTGAGTTGTTGTGTGCCCGAGGCTATGTAAGCGGCGAGGATGCTATTCGGGTTGCGGTCGAGATCGGTCCGCGCACGGACGTAGCACATGGTGGTGCGTGGGTCGTCGTGGCGAGCGGCTATCTGGACATCACGTAAGTCGGCCACCAGCGTCGAGCATGGTGGTGACGAAGGTGTGGCGCAGCATGTGGGGTGTTTGCGTGGTAGCCGGAGCGCCGAATCCTGGGCCATGCACCGCAATCGTCTTGTGGCGCAATGATGATCCCTGCGCCGTCCTCCGGTGTTGAGCAGGATCGACCCGTGGTCGCGGTCGCCCGTGGCGCGGCTGGTGGCTCGTCCGACTGCTGGCGGTAGCGGGATCAAGACGAGCTTCGAGCCCTTGCCGAGGAACCGCAGTAGGCGATGGCCGTGTTCCTCACCGATGTCGTCGGCGTCGGACTCGCACGCCTCGGGACTCAGAACTGCCGCGCATCACAGGGGAACACCCCAGAGCAGATGCGCTCCGGGGTGTTCCCGCGTCTCTGGTGATGCTCGCCTATCAGCGGCAGTGGCCGCACGGCCGGACGATCGGAATGACGAGCTTCAAGGCGAGAGTCAGAAGGTGCAGTCCGTTTGACGGCCTGCCCAGCCGCCCTTCAGGAATCGGATCACGGCGCAGAATATGTCCTCCGACAACGATCCGATGGGCGTCGCGGTCGTCGTCGCGGCGTTCGGTGCGGCAGCGGGTTCCGCGGTTGCCAGCCCGGCGGGTGCGAGGAGGCCGGCCGTCACAGCGGCAACAACGATGAGCTTCTTCATCTGGTGTCCTGTTCTTAGGGTTGTGGATCGCGAGCCATGATTTCATATTCGAACGATCGCAGCGGGCGGTGCGACTGCCCGGTTGAGCCACCTGAAGAACTCGCTGCCGGGGCCGAACTCGGGTGTGGTCGTCGATCTGCACCGTCGACAACGTCGGTTCGGTAACCAGCCGCCTGCCGTCTGTTGGATCAGCCGGGTCGAAGTAGATCGAGCGGGTCCGACTCACTGAGCTCGCTTCGGCAGTACAAGGCTCGGCTCAGGATTTCCTCAACGACGTCGCTCTTGGCGTCGGCCTCATGCTGAATGTACTTCCACCTGCGTTCAGCCAGTTCCCGCGTGGTCCGCTCGTACACCGTCGTGTGTACGTAGCCAGTCACGGAAGGCAAGGATCCTCACTTGGCATCCCAGTAGCACTCCACTACCGCTGTCGTGAACGGGAACCGCACCGGTGTGGGCCCGAAGGCGATCCGGCCTGCGGTCTCTGCCGCCGTTGCGATCACGTCGGCGACCGTAGTGGCCTCCGCTGCCGGGCAGTGCACGATCACCTCGTCGTGCTGAAAGAAGACCAGTTCGGCGCGGAGCCCCGCGCGAGTCAACGCATGACGCACGCCCGCCAGTACCAGTAGGGCCCAGTCGGCGGCGCTGCCCTGCACCACGAAGTTACGTGTGAAGCGGCCACGAGCGCGCGCCGCGGAGGTACTGCTATACCCGGTGCCCTCCTGGGATAAGTCCACCTGCTCGGGCGATGCGACCGACAGCGGCGGGCAGGTGCGACCCAGCCAAGTGCGCACGAGGCGGCCCTCCTCACCGGCGCGCGCCGCGTCATCGACATACGCCACTGCGGCCGGATAACGCCGGCGCAGTCCGGCCATGTGGGTGAGGGCATCGCCGGAGGTCTGGCCATAAATGGCGCCCAGTAGGGCGATTTTGGCCTGGGCGCGGTCGCCGCCGAAGGCACGGACCGCCAGATCCGCGTACAGATCTTCGCCGCGACCGGCCACCTCCATCAGACCTGGGTCGCGGGAGACTGCCGCGAGTACTCGTGGCTCCATTTGGTCGGCGTCGGCGACCACCAGACGCCATCCCGGATCCGCGCGTATCGCTTGACGGATCACCTTGGGGATCTGCAGGGCGCCACCACCGTTGGTAGTCCAACGGCCCGAAACGGTGCCGCCGGGCAGATACTCGGGACGAAAACGGCCGCCGTGTACCCACTGCTCTAGCCAGGACCAGCCGTGGGCGGTGTACAAGCGGTAGAGCGATTTGTAGGCCAGAAGTGGCGCTACCGCGGGGTGATCGATCTGCTGGAGCTCCCATTTTCGGGTGGAGGACAGCGAGATCCCGGCGCGGGCGAAGGCTTTGATGATGTCGTTGGGCAGGTCTGGTCGGACCCGCACGCCTTCACCGAAGGCCCGCGACACTTCGTCGGCCAACTCCGCCATCCGGCGCGGTTCCAGCCCGCCAGGAAAGCGCTCACCCAGCAGATCGTCCAGCAGATCGCGATGGACGTCCGCGCGCCAAGGGATCCCGGATCGCGACATCTCCGCGGCAACCAGCATCCCCGCCGATTCGGCGGCAAGGAGCAGCCGCATTCGCTCTGGATGTTCGGTCTTCGCCGTACGGGCCAGCTGTCCCGCGTAGACCTCCAGTAGGGCGGCGAACTCGTCGATTCCCGGTGGCAGCGGTACCGGGCCCGACTCGAACAGCGACGGCTGGGTGTCGGCCGCCCGTGCGGGCGCGTCCGCCGGGATGGGCAGGTTGTGCAGTCGCGCCCACGCGGCCGCCAGCGAGCGAGCCTGGCCCGACTGGCCCTCCTCGTGGCCGATCAGCAGGGCCTCCGCGGCCTGCACGTCGTAGCAACGCTCGACCCGCACACCGGCCGCAAGCAAGGGTCGGTAGATCTCGGCCGTGGATCGCCAGACCCACCGCTCGACCTCGGGTCGTGAGCGCACCGCCTCCGCGAGCGAGGGCTCGCGTACCACTGGTCCCGCGGGCCGACCGTCCTGATCGAGTGGACACAGCCGCGCACCTCCGTCGCCCGTTTCCGCCACCGCCCATCTCACGTCCCCGAGTCTGGCACCAGGGACATCGGCTTTCGACATCCACCTCGGTGGCGGCCTCGAACCGACTGAACAATCCCTGTGGTCACCCCTGAGTCAGGGATCCGCCACGAACGATGCCGATGACACGCAGCTGATCCGAAGCTGGAGAACCGGGTAGTAGCGAGCAACCCGAATTGACCACGCGCGCCTGCCTTGTCGCGAAGAAGTACCGGCGCAGGCCCGATCCGCAGTGGATACGGGACCACAACGTGAACCGAGCCGCTCAGAACTCAGTTCAGAATGAGTTTGCGGAGGCACTGACAGCGGGAACTCACCCATCATCCTCACGTCGGGCAAGATGCCCGACGCCCGCTCGTACCCGGCTTGTGTTGTCAGCTTGGTTCCGGGATGCCGATCTCTTCGCTGACTTCCGGGGTGAATACGACCATCACGTCGTCGAGGCCGAGCCAGAAGTTGTAGCCGGTTCCGGAGTCGCCGGACGCGCCTGCCGCGATCCATACGGCCTTGTCGTCGATGCCGAGACGGATGGCCGCCGGGTATCGGATTCCGTCGTCGGGATGGTTGTCCCAACAGATGTCGGCTGTGACGATCGGTTTGTCGACCAGATCGACCCAATACTGACCGACGGTTGCCGGTACCGGTTTGAGGCCGCCGAGGTCGAGTTGAAGGACCTCGGACATCGGTTTGCGGGAAATCTCCATCCCGTATTCGGTGAAGGCATCGGTGGTTCTCGCCGAGTAGTGCCGGCCGCTGTCGGTGATCAGTTCGACGCCCATCCGCGGTTCGTCCCAGCCGGGATACTCCCATTCATCGACGTAGATGTCCTCATCGTCGGTGGTCAGCAGGTAGTACACGACCTCGGTGATGCGCTCACCGCGCAGTTCGGCAACGATCGCCGTCAGTGATTCCTCGGCGCGTTGGATTGCCTCCCGTGACATGCGGTGCGGTGTCGGTGACGGCAGCCACTCGGCGCAGGAGACGACCTCGAAACCGCGATTGGGGAAAACGGTATCCATGAAGAAGTCGTGCATTGTCGGTTCGGCGTCGGCACAGCCGTCGCGCAGAACGATCACCCGGTAGTCGCGGTCTGCTGCGTCGTAGCACGTTGCAGCTACCATTGCGCTGGTGGCGACACCTGCGATCGCGAGCGTGTCGACACCGTTCGCACGGAGTATGAGGTCGAGATCGGTGCCTGCGAATGCGCTGGCACGGCGCTTGGACACGATGACATCCTTTGCGGCGACCGGCAATTCGATCTCCGTTCCGGGTGCCCCCTCATGAAAGGCGTCGCCCGCTTCGTGGAAGGTTCGGAACAACTCGCTGTGTCGCGGCAAATCGATTCCATTGGGGCGCAGGGCAAATCGCACGAACACTACAAGCGTGCCGGCATCGCGAGCTCGGGGGAGCAGTTCGTACAGTGGGTCCACCACCTGTGCGGCGAATGGATAGTTGGCCGTGATGCCCCGCTGGACGTCCCCGATGATCAGTGCTGTGTTCACGATTGACCCATCTTGCCCGACTTCACCGCTGGAAGTTGAAGGAGATGGCTTATTTGAGTTCAGACCTTGCCCAGGACAACGCAACTCGGGCATCAGCAGGGTCGGGCATCCTGCCCGACTTCGTGGGCTGGAAGGGGAAGGTTTCCACTGAGGTGAGGCAGTTCCTGCCGCTTCCAGCGGTGAAGTCGGGTAGGGCGGGCGATCACCCGTGACCGCTGTTTGGTTTTGAGCATGGTGTAGAGGACGCCGCCGCGGCGCCACGGCTACTTGACCCGACCGTTGAACGCAACGGAGTGGCTACGACCGCATCGGGTGCTCATGTTCCCGAGCCCCCGACAGCCGGAGAAACCTCGAGATCAATATCAGGGGCTGTGCGACGGCTGTTCCGGATCAGCCCCGCGCCGCGTCTCACCCGACTTCGAGTCCGGATCGACCTTATCCGCGCGCTCCCACTCCTTGTCCAGCTCGGTTCGCGAATCCGCCGCCTCGCTGCGATGCACATGCGCCTGCTGAGCAAGCTGCTCGGCCTGCGCCGCCTTGACCTCGCCTTCCGCCTTCGCCGCCCGACTCCGGGCAGCGACCTCCTCCGCCCGCGCCTCGCGCCGACCGACCTCGAATTCCTGTTCCGCCGCGCGGTCACGGATGCCCTCGGCTTCGGCCCGCTGATGCTCACGCCGTTGGCGCATCAACGCCCAGGCCACAAACAAAACGACCACAACCGCGACGACGATGATCACGATCACAATGGTGGTGCTCATCTTTCGACTCCTCGCACTCACCCCCCTCTACCCTAACGCCACTCGACCACCCCCGAACTGGGAAAATGAGCGATCAAACGCCCAGCCTGATCCGGCCGATATCTACCCCGCCAGCACGGAGAATGGGCCGCGCTGACCGCGCGGCAAGACGCGCCAACCGCTGATCACTAATGGTGGACGGGTTCCCGGGACGACGGACCCGACCCAGGCCGGTGACGCTTCGACAAGCGAACGAAGCTGTGCTGGATAGGCCCATCGCGGCCGTGGCGGGGTCGGAATTCACCGGCCCGACCCACAGCCGGATTCGCGTTTCGCCCTCGATCGCGGACTCACCCCGATCGCGGCTCACATGGGCATGCCCGGGAACATCATGTTCCACATGCCCCTGAGCATGTTCATCATCTGCATACACATCTCGGGCATTGAACTCACCTCCTCACGCCCGGCCCCCGTGATTTGCTGGTCATTGTCGGCCTACCCGTGATCACCCGGAACATGCACGAAACGGTGGCCCGGGTGGCGGTTCTGTCACACCTGCACCGTGTGCCGCACCGACCGTGCCAATCGCTCACATGAGGTCATGGCTTCGGTTCGTCCGCCGTATTGCCGAGTGCGTCGAAGATCGGAGCGTGAACTCGCAGGCCTCGACGGGATGGGTCGGAAAGGGGCAGGTCGCTTGAACACTGATGACAGCACCGAAACAAGGTAGGGGAAGGCGATCAGGACGTCATTGTCTGCGCAGGAGTTGGATGAGCTCGAGAAGATGGCGCGTCACCGATGGTGCGAACGGAACGCGGTCGACGCCATCAACCCGTCGAAAATGGATCAGCTGATCAGGATTTGGGGTGAGAAGTGGGTAGCCAGTGTGCTCACAGAGCACCTGCGTGACCAGCCGGGTCCTCCCACGAACTTCGGACCAGACCGGCCAGTCCTGGTGTTCGGTCACCATCGGACTCACCAACTTTCCCGTGTACCGTCCGGAAAGTACCCAATCCAGAGCCAGTCGGGGGCGACACATGACGGTTCGCACGTCCCATCCGATTGTCGACGCCGTGCTTGATCGGCATCACCGAAAGCTCGGCGATGCCTTAGCGGTCTATCGCAATCATGTGTTCCGCGGTCTGAACTATCAGCAGCTACTGCTGGGCGAGCCGGTGCCCGACACAGCGGCACTGGCGTGGGCGGTGCATGACTTGGGCATCTGGACTGCCGGAACCTTCGACTACCTGAAGCCCTCGGCGGATCTGGTCACCGAACACGCCGCCGAGTTCGGAATCGAGGACATCGACAGCGCGCGACGGATGGTCCTCGACCATCATCGACTGCGTCGCAACGACGACCGATTGACCGAAACGTTCCGTATCGCCGACCGCCTCGACGCGAGCGGTGGTCTGTTCCGCCGACCAGTGACTCGCGCGAACATCAAAGCTGTTGTCGCACAGTTGCCTTACCTCGGCTTTCACCGGTTCCTCGCCCGCCGTGTCAGCACCTACGCGCTGACCCACCCCACCCGTCCGCTGCCCATGGTCCGCTGGTAGGCCGACCCGAGCGCCGCCAACCGATACCCGACCCGAGCGCGTAGGGAATCAATCAGCAAGGTAGCCAACGCGATTCTCTGAGGACGCGCTGCGCGGGCAGGGCGAGAAGGCCCCGCCAGCGCTTCTGTGCGCCTGAAACGCAGCCGTTCCGCCGCACCCCAAGAAGTGCGGCGGAACAGGGAATCTCACCGTCAGCGGCCGACTCGTCCGGCTGCGCGGCGTGATCCGGCCAGGATCAGGTCAAGGTGCCCGGCGGGAGGCTCACCGATCGGCCAGGTCTGGATTGGTACGGAACTCGAATCTTCCGCCACGGCCGAATCTCTATGGATGATCTTCGCGGCACCAGGCTTCCAGCAACTTCGTGGCGAGCACTTCTACCTGCACTGCGACGTGCTCAAATCGGCACTTGCAAACCTACAGCCTGTATAGTTACAGTGTGTAAACCGGCCGTTCCGGCTGGCCTCGAATACCCGCTACGGCCGCCCTCGCTGCGCAGCCTCGACCCCTACACATGGAACCCATGCAACGAGACCACATGCCCTTCGCGCCGCCCGTCACAGTCGTGCATATTCCCGATCGGATCCAGCCCGTCGGTGACCATCACCAGCACGGCCCCGCTGCGCAAGCAGCACCACCGCAGCTCATTCCCTCCGCCCCCACGCGCTCGACAGTGCCGACACCGCCCACTGCCGAAGAGCTCCTTCCCGGCACCGCGACCAATGCGACCGTGTGCGGATTGATCACGTCCTATATCGACGAGTTCGTCATTACCCCGTTCAGCATCGCCGGACAACAGTGCCACGGTTTCGCGGCTCGACTGGCCGACGACCACCACGGCGAGGCGTGGCTGCTCAGCTGGTTGCCCGATGCGGTCCTCAATCGTCGGCAGGCGTACGCCGCGATGGTTCTGGATGCGGTCCTGGTCGACCACGAACTCGACAGCGCCACCATGCTCAGCGTCATGCGGCGGCTTGCCGCGCAGATCGCCCGCCCCCTCGAAGACATCCTGACCCAGCTGTGCTACGCCACGGGGCCGCAGCTTCGATAAGCCGACGCGAAACAGCGCGGCGCATTCCAGCCGGTGACCCGGGAGAGTACCCATCGGCTCACTTGCCCGATCCTGCGATCGCCGACCTCCGCAGCAAGGACGCCGCCCCGACGACAAGATCGGCGTACAACGTTACTACCCGATCCCGCGGAACCTGTGGGTTGCGCAGCCACCAGCGACCCAGCTGCTCGGCGATCCCCGAAACCGCGTACGAAAACGCCATCAGATCTTCCTCGCCCACGACTCCAGCCAGCGGGCGCACCAACTGCCCGACTTGCTCGATCGTCGAATGCCGCAACTGCCCCAGTTGCTCCGCCAGCGTTCCTTCCAGATTTGCCGACGTCGTGAACAACAGCGCCCACCGCCGCGGGTTGGAAACGATGAGGTCGAAGTACGGTGCCCCCCCAGCCGCAGCGATGGCCCGTAAGTCCTGACCCGCTTCCACGACCTCCGTCACACCAGCGACAAGGCTCTGCGCGAACTGAGCACGGGCACGATGTACGCACGCCAGGAAGATTCCCTCTTTGGAACCGTGATGCTGGTACACGATCGGCCGAGTCACCCCCGCCACCCGAGCGATCTCATCCACACTCACCCCCTCGTACCCCCGCTCGGTGAACAACACCTCCGCTACATCCAGCAACTGCTGTTCACGCTCGGCCGCACTCATCCGCACCCGGCGCGCCCCCGCAGGCTCAGCCATATCCGCTCCTCCTTCGCTCCAGGCACTCACATTTGTATACACAGTGTAACTTAGGTGCATCGGTCGCCGTCCTGGCCGCGGTGACCAGCGCCATGGTCGACCGCCGTGACGGATGCTTCATGGTCGCAGGTCGTGCCGGATCGGCAGTTGCTCACTTCCCGACCCGGCCGATCCGGTCCGACCAGCAGCTCCCCACCATCACCCGTGGCGACGACTCGCGCCGGTGCAGCGGCCATGGCCGCCTACGGATCAGCGCCTCCTGCGGCGAATTTCACGCCGTAGAATGATGCGGAGATCCGTCGTCCATCCCACTCGCGCCGACAAAGGATCGGCGCACTTCGTGAAGGAGGCGCCCGTTATGTCGCCTGTTACGGTTCTTGTTTCGATGCTGTCCACTGCCGCGATCCTGGCGGGTGCTGCCGCGATGGCAGCGCCTGGTGCTGACCCTGAGTTCGAGATTGCCGCCGCACCCTACGCCCGCGGCGCCGAGGCCGCTGAGCTTCTTCCTGTGGCCGATCATCCGTCCTACCCGACGCCACCCGAGCCACCGACGCCGCCGGCCTTCCCGACCCCGCCCGCCTTCCCGACGCCACCGGAGTTACCGAAGCCGCCGCACCCCCACCGCTAACCCGACATCCGGTATCGAGTCCGAGCCATCGAGCGCACCATCGGTTCTCGACGTCATGACAAGGTACAGCGGTGAGAAGAGTGTGCTGAGCCCTTGGTAATAAAGAATCGTCAGGTCGCCGCATGGATGACGAGCCGGTTCTGCTCTTTGTCAAAGATGTCGGCCAGGGCCTGGACTTCCCGACAGCCCCTTTCGAACAGTCCGTCTCTGTCGACGTGCACGTTTTCGCACGATGTTTATCCGCAGATCAATGCGCGGCGGCCATTCCATCGCCGCTGAGCTCGGCATAGATCTCGACTGACCTCCGATGCTTGTCGGCCGACGGAGGGCGCGCCGCCCACTGGCCGCACACATTTCCCCGATATTCCACCGACCACGAGTTCCCGTATTCCCCGGTATCCCACATACCGAGATACCGCACCCGATCACACCGATTCCGCACACCAACACATAACGGTTCCATAAATCACAACCACGGAATTCACCAACGACCGCTTGCCGACAGCACCGCGAAAGGCCGACATTTCCTCGGGCCGAGTCCCGCTGCCGCATATCGGTCACGAATCAGCATCGCCAACGCGTTCGATTATCCACAATGCAATCGGGGTTTCCTCCAAGCGCGACATCTGAGAAGCTTTCCGCAACTGGAGTTATCTATAACGATCGCTAACGGTTGTGATGCCCGCCCGGACGCCCCCATCGCCTACATCACAACACGAACTCGCGCCGACCACGGCCACACGTGAACAACGATGCCCGCAGATCCACCCTCGGCCGACCGGGACGGCCCGCTTGGAGAACATCATGGTCACCAGAGCTTCCAGCCATTCACTCGATGCCTTCACCGTCATCGGCGGACCGAACCGGCCCAACACCCGCCCGCAGCTGCCGCCGCAGCGCAGAATCGATGACGACCTCGCACCACTCGGAATACCAGCCCTGACACTGGGAACGATACTGATCCTCACCGGGCTGGCCGCCCTGCCACTGATGAACGGGTGGGCCGGCGACTACGGCCCGCTGATGGTCTACACCGCCTACCTGCTGTATCTGAGCCTCACCGTAGCGCTGAGCGTATGGGGTGTCCGCCGGATCCGCGACCACCGCAGATCCCTGTACTACACAAGCGCGGCCCACAGCGCCCACCACCGGAGATGACAAAGCCCTACCATCACCGGCACCCACCCCCACAGCGCCACAGCAACGACGGGCAGCCTCCTCGATCGACACTGCCACGCCGCAACAGAATCCGCTGAAAACCACGGGAACTGCCGTAAGCCGCTGACAGCAGCCAGCTTTCGCATTCAAACGGAGCCGCGCACTCAGTGACCGGCTTGTTCGCCGATGAGGTTGGTCGGCGACGGTGAGGTTCGCTCGTGGTAACGCGGGTGTTGGGATTGGCACGTTTGCGCGGGATCCCGATATCAGCCGCGCTGAAACTTACGTGTGGGCCGAGGCCGGCTCACTCGTTCCGCTTGAACTGAATGATCTGAAGATAGTTTCCGTCAGGGTCGGCGAACGTCGCGAAGCGGCCGGCGGCGCGATCCTCGGCTGGGGCGATCCAATCCACGTCCGCCGCCCGCAACCGTTGCTCGACCTCGTCGAAATTGTCGACGTGGAAGTTGAGGATCACCCGGCCCGGCTCGCTGGTTTTCGAGCCGACGTCGTCCCGTTGATCGATGACTAGCAGAAACCCTCCAAGATCGATCGCTCCTTCGCCCTCGCACTCTGGGGCGAATGCCTTGCGGTACCAGTCGCGCAGCACCGCGGGCTGGGTGGTGCCGAGCAGGATGCTGCCGGGTTTCGGGGTGGTCATTGCCGAATCTCCTTATTGTGTGCGAATGGCGGTAGTACGCGTCAGGCCCGCAGTGGGCCTGATGCCGATGATTCACGCGTGGGACTCAAGACCTGTCTCCGGTCGCGGATGCCGACTTGACCTCAACGAGAATTACGTTCACTTCGCCCGCCAGCAACTCCCAGGCATGATCGAAAGCGTTTTCTTGCCAGACGACCGCGCCGGGGTTCAGGTCCACGATCTGCGTCGTCCCATCCGCCCAGGTCACTTTCTGCCGCCCGGAGCCGAGGTTGACCACCAGCATCGGCGGGTGCGAGTGCATCGCACTTTCCCAACCGTGCGAGGCGCGCGCATGGATCACCCGAACATGTTCATTCTCGAACAAGACTTGGTGCGCATCGGGATCGACGACCGATGCATGCTGGGGCTTCTGAGCTGAGGCCGGGGTCTGTCCCGAAAGCGAAATACTCATTGCAGGCTCCTATCTGCCGGGGTTGTTGCGCGATCTTGGCGCCGGCTCCACGACCGGATCGGTCCGGTGATCCCGGAGTGGGCCACTGGCTGTCGCATGGATCTGTCCTTCCGGGTGCCAGGTCGCCGCCGAGCGCCGTCGTCGCCACCTGAACCTCGATGGTTCCGCCGGTCGACTGCTAAACAATAACCGCAATGAGTTGTGAAAAACAACTGTCATGAGTAGTTATTTCAGATCGAAGCGGACAAGGAGGGCGTAGCCATGCCGACCAGCCGTAGCTATCGGGACTCGTGCGGGATAGCTCGGGCCCTCGACGTCGCCGGGAAGCGGTGGGTCACGAGTTGTGAAAAGCAACTACTATGAGTGGCAGTTTCGAATCAGAGTGGACAAGGAGGACGTAGCCATGCCGACCAGCCGTAGCTATCGGGACTCGTGCGGGATAGCTCGGGCCCTCGACGTCGTCGGGGAGCGGTGGGCACTTCTGGTCGTCCGGGAGCTGCTCTTGGTGCCTCAACGCTTCTCCGAGCTGCGGCACGCGCTGCCTAATGCCAGCTCGAACCTGCTTGCCGATCGACTGCGAGAACTCGAACATCACGGGGTGATCCGTCGCCGCAAACTGGCGTCAACGGCAGGCTCGCAGGTCTACGAACTGACAGAGTGGGGCCGGAAGCTAGAACCGATCGTCCTAGCCCTGGGCGATTGGGGGATCGATGCCCCCAACCCCCCAGAGCCCACCTCGCTCAGCGCCACCTCGGTGCTGGTCTTCCTGCGAGGTGCCGATCGTCCCGACCCGGCGGCGCCGCCGATCGTTTGTCGCCTCGATCTCGACGGCTCGGTCTGGACGGTCTGCGTAGAGTCCGGGAAGGTTCAGGTGCAGAGCGGAGAACCTGCCACGGCCGACATCTCGCTTCGTACGGACGCCAAGACGCTCGGCGGCCTGCTGGCCGATCCAGCCGCGCTCGACACGGCACTCGCCGAAGGGAGCGTGGCCTTTGTGGGCGACGTTCTGGCCCTCAACCGGCTGCTATACGGGGGTTGAGGACCAGATCCGCGAAAGGTCCCATTAAGCGATATAGCGAACGAATCATGTTGTCTCAGTTCGCATTTTCTCGTATCAGCGTTATGTCGAGGTGTCCTCGAGGCAGAATTGACGCGCACTGTGCTTCTCTCCAAAACGCCCCAGCCCAAGGAGAACGACATGGTCACGCGAACTTCCGCTCGAGTCCAGTTTTCGGTGTCGCCCGGGGGGCCGGTCGAACTGGTTGCAGGTTCAGGAAACGCTGGATATCCAGGTGTGCAGGTACGGAACGAGGGTGACGGCGCAGTGGCTCGGCAGAACATCAGCGTGACCCTGCCGCCGGGACGCGGACTTGCGTTCGAGGCCGAAGCGTGCTCCATCGCTCAGTTGACCGTGTTCGACGCCCGAGGCAACTCGGTGAACTACCCCGGGACCCGTTCGCCCGATGGTGCGATTCTCCACTACGCGAATATCGACTTGGCGCTTTCGGGCACGGGTTCAACATCGACGCTCTGGGTTGCGGTAAACGCTGCCCGGGACGCTCCTGCCGGAGCTACGAACCTGGCGTTCACAGTAGGCGGCCGAGCCTCGAACTCCTCGCCCATCACGATCAGCAGGGCGTAAACCGGTAGGCGGCCGGCGTGCCACCGCTAGCTGTCTTCACGACACTGCCCGCAATGCGGAACACCCGCTCGTGGCCGGCAACCGCCGACACGCCCAAGGGAAAAGCATGTTCGATAGATATGCAGCGAACGGTGCCGCCGTATCACCCCGCGTGAGGCGGCGTTGTGACAAATGGGTCAGTCGGCCGAGTTGTTCGGCCCCGGTCGTTGATCCCTTGAAAATGGCCATGTTTGAGCCGCACACCCCGCACGTACCGGGCGCGAGCACGATCCTCGCCGGAACGAGGGGGCGCCACTGGCGGCTCGGACGGTGGGGCGCGATGCGGGTACGTGGTCAGGCACGGTTGGCCGCACCGCGCGGGCCGCCGGTTCCAACCAGGTGGATCGACCTTGCACGTTTGCCGTCAAGCGCCATGAGGTTGTTCGACAACGGGAGCGATAGGAGAAGCGCGTGTCGAAGTTGACCAAGGACGAAGTCAAATCTCGGATTTTGCATACCTTTAAGGCCTACAACCGGGCCAAATTCGAGGCCCACCCCTTGGAGGCCCGTTTCATACAGGATTTCAAACTCCACGAGCTCGACCTGGCGACAGCGGTCATACCTGCCATCGAGGAGGAGTTCTGCATCGAGATTCCGCACTACGACGCCGATGAAATACAGTCGATCGCCGATGCCATCGAATATGTGGTGCGCCGCGACGACGCCGATTAGGCGGGTCCGAGCGGCCGGCGCGACAACTACAGCCCGCCGATGACATCTTCACCGTTGACGGTGACCCGCCACCGCGCTCGATGAGCGTGGCGAACAGGGCCGCCCCGCCGGGTGCGCCCGCCACGCAGCTGTATCGGCTGCGGATGTCCGCGGTGCGCCGCAACCCCACTGTGGTATCGGCCCGAGGGTGTGGACGCGGTCCATGCCGCCGGGCCGGAGGCGCCGGTTATGTGCCGAGCCATTCCGAGAACCTGTTGGCGGATCCGTCAATTGCCCTGTGTGCGTTGGGAATCCGTTCGATACTTGGAAAATTGACTTCGCGAACAACTCCGGAGGAATCATGACCGAGATCGTTCCCACCACGGCAGTTGACACCATCTATTTCGGCGGAGAGATCGTCACCGTCGACGACGCGCGGCCCAGCGCGGAGGCCGTCGCGGTGAAGGGTGGTCGGATCGCCGCCGTCGGGGACTTGACTGATGTGCTGGCGCAGGCCGGTGACGATACGCGGCTGGTGAATCTGCGCGGCCGGACACTGCTGCCCGGGTTCGTCGACGCCCACAGCCACCTGTCGCTGACCGGATTCCAGGCAGGCACGGCGAATCTGCTGCCCGCGCCCGACGGCGTGGTCAACGACCTTGCTGCGCTACAGGCCGCGCTGGAGGCGTGGACAGACACCGAGACCGGCAGGGCGTGGACCTGGATCATCGGATTCGGTTATGACGACGCCCAATTGGCGGGCCGCGCACATCCGACTCGTGATGATCTGGACGCCGTTTCGGTGGAGCGGCCAGTGCTGGTGATCCACCAGTCCAGCCATCTGGGGGCTGTCAACAGCAGGGGCCTCGAGCTGCTCGGGTATGACGAGAGCTCCGAAGATCCCGAGGGCGGGGTGATCCGACGCTGGCCCGGAACCCTGGTGCCCAACGGGGTACTCGAGGAAACTGCCTTCTTTGCGGCGTGGGGGAAGTCGGCAGAGGACTTCGACGAAAAGGAGCGCCGCCGGCTGATCGAGCTCGGTCAGCGGGCGATGGCTGCGTTCGGATTCACGACCGCGCAGGACGGCCGGGTAATGACGACGACAGATCTGAACGCGCTGCGAGCGGCCGCCGATGATGGCCTGTTCGATATCGATGTGGTCGCCTACCCGGACTGTTCGCTGGCTACGAAGCTCGAAGAGGCGCCTGGGCCGCAGTACACCGGGAGACTGCGGATCGGCGGGCTGAAGCTGGGGCTCGACGGGTCGCCGCAAGGGCGGACCGCCTGGCTGACCCAGCCGTACCTGACGCCCCCAGAGGGAAAGGGCCCGCAGTACCGGGGGTATCCGGCGATGACCGACGACATGGTGCTGGACGCGGTCGGTGACGCATACAGCAAAGGATGGCAGATCCTGGCTCATGTCAACGGCGATGCCGCTCTTGATCAGTTCATCACCGCGTTGCGTCAGGCCACCACACGTTATCGGCCCATTGATCCGCGGCCGGTGGCGATCCATGCGCAAACCGCGCGGGAGGATCAGCTCGATGCCATGCGGGAGTTGGGCGTGATTCCGTCGTTCTTCTCCATGCACACCTTCTACTGGGGCGACTGGTACCGGGAAACTGTGCTCGGCGAACAGCGCGCAGCCCGAATCTCGCCTGCCGCGTCCGCGTTGCAGCGGGGGCTGCGCTACACCTCGCACCATGACGCGCCGGTGGCGCTGCCCAGCTCGATCGCGGTCCTGGCCAGTCAGGTCACCCGGGTCACCCGCGGCGGGCATGTGCTGGGCGAGCAGCAGCGGGTTTCGGCGCTCGACGCGATCAAGGCGACGACGCTACACGCCGCTCACCAGTACTTCGAGGAGGCGACCAAAGGCTCGATCACCGTGGGTAAGCTGGCCGACTTCGTTGTGCTGAGCCGCAATCCACTGACGGTCGCGCCGGAAGAGATCAAAAACATCCAGGTGCTGGAGACCATCAAAGAGGGGCGGACCATCTACCCGGAGCAGGAGTAGTGGGTGACGACCACCTAGGCCGCGCCTCCGAGTCACTCCGGCTGCGCCCACCTCACCCTCCGTGAAACGGGCCCATATGCCAATACCCGCTGTGACAACCCGCTCGCAGAGGATTCGAGCACGGCGATGCCTCCGGAGCGTGGGAACTCGAGGTCGAGGATAAAGACTCGGGATAGGCGTTGACCCCGTCAACACCCGACCGCCGTTCACAGCTGAGGTGCTTCGAAATATCCTGAACTGCAACGGAATTCGCCGGTCACAGAATTCTCTTGCGGAAGCGGAAGGGTTCGACCCTCGTCCTCCGCAGAGGAAACGCTGGCGGGAGGCGGTTTTCGAACTGCCTCCGACCAGAACGGTGCCTCTGGCCATCACCACTCACTAGCAGTTGCCACTCCGGCGGCCCCTCCGGCAACGACACCACGGCATCATTGCCTAGATCGGCAGCGCTATACGGTCGGCACGAACTCGGCATGGGATATCTCGAGCCGCAAAGCCGGTCTCCACAAACCCCATGCCCACAGCCATGTAAGCCATATCGGACACAACGGGAAGGACGACTGATGACCGAGACCAACCCCGGCGACGGCACGGAGCCGGAAGCGACAGCGGAGAAGCCGATCACCTGGGAGGCACTCAAAGCGCAGCAGCCCGGCGACGCCGAACGTGACGCCCTGCGAACGAGCTTGATTGGACGGACCCGCATGGTGCAGCGCAACGGCTGGGACGACTACCGCCATGTGTGGTCCAGCGGGGAGGTGGCAGGCGTTGCCTACTTGCTCGATGACGCCGCGTTGCTCGACGAACTCGACGAGACCGAAGGCACGGTGCTGAGCAGGTTCGCCGGAGAGCTGTTCGGGTTCAAGGGTGCCGGCAAGGACATCAAGGCCGGACTGCCCGCCACCCAAGCATGGTTCGCGGCCGCCCGCGCCCATTTGCGTGACTAGTCTTCCGAAGTCCAAAACGTCTGCGGTTCACTGTGTTCGGCCGCCAACGGTCCACCGCTCTCGCAGGGTTCGACGAGCCCGGCCGGGAAGGGCTGGTGTCGCGGCGACCGTGTGGAATGTATCGGGTGGGCGGTCGACTCAGAAGGCGGTGTTGGGCGTACCGCGGTCGAGGACCGCCGGAGCGCAACCACCTTCGCCGGTCACCGGACCGCACGCAGCACTGCACACACTCGAGTGTTCGCAGTACCTCGTGTTCCGTTGACCGATCGGCTAACGGAACGTAGCTCTTGTGGTCGCACGGTTGCAGGGTTGGTGCGAACCAATCCCACAGCCGAAACGAGGGGTCAGCGTTAGCCCCGGCCCGCGTTGCGGGCCGTGCCTCGGTGGGCGGGCACGGTGGCGGGGTCCTCCGGCCAGGCGTGTTTGGGGTAGCGGCCGCGGAGGTCGGCGCGGACTCGGGGCCAGCCGGTACGCCAGAAAGATGCCAGGTCCGCGGTGACTGCGACCGGGCGTTGGGCGGGCGAGAGCAGGTGCAGCACGATCGGGACACGGCCACCGGCCAGGCGTGGTGCTTCTGTCCAGCCGAAAATTTCCTGCACTTTGACCGCGAGCACCGGCGGGTCGGTCGAGTAGTCGAGGCGGGGGCGACTCCCGGAGGGGACCTCCAAGCGTTCCGGCGCCAGTTCGTCCATACGGGCGGCGTCCGGCCAGGGCAGCAAGCGGCGAAGTGCTGGTCCGACGTCGATGCGTTCGAGGTCGGCGCGGCGGCGGGCGGTGGCGAGTTCGGGGCCGAGCCAGGTGTCAGCGGCGGCGAGCAGTGACTCGTCATCGACCGGTGGCCAGGGGGCGCCGAGGGTGCGATGCAGGAAGTCCAGGCGCTGGCGCAGGGCGATCGCATCGGAATCCCAGCGCAGCAGGCCGAGACCGGTCGAGCTCAGTCCACGACGCACCGCGGCGCCGAGCAATCGGCGATCCGGGTCACGAATCAGCTTCTCCGACAACACGATCGCCCCCAGTCGTTCAACCCTCCGGGCAACCACATCGCCGTCGATCCAATCCACCTCGTCGACGGTCGTCAGCAGACTCGATGCGGCACGGCGGGCCAGTTGCTCATCGGCGACCGCAGCCAACCGTATCCACCCGTCGGAACGACCCGGATCGCGCGTCGCTACGCCGACGGCCAGCCACTCCGCATCGCCAATTCCGGAGCCGGGCGGCAGCGTCACCGCGGTGCCGCCGACCATGAGATAGCTCGCCGACCCCGGGCCGCGTCGTCGCGCCAGCCGCTCCGGATGAGCCAGTGCGACAACGAAAGCCGGATCGTCGACCCCATCCGACGTCTCGACCAATCGTGCCAGCCGCTCGACCTCCCGCCGCCAGCGCGCCGGCCGCTCGCGCCGCAGCACACGCAGACCGGCCGTGAGATCGACTCCGGAGGTAAGTGTGTCGTCGTCGAGGACGGCGGCAACTTCCGCGGCCGCCCGCGCACCCACCTCCGCCGCCCCGTCGAGCAATGCCCGCGCCAACCGAGGATGCAGCCCGATCCGGGCGATGCGCCGCCCACGCTCGGTCACATCACCGTCTCCGCTCACGGCCCCCAACGCGCGCAATACATCCCGGCCGGCAGCCAACCCACCGGGCGGCGGAGCATCCCACCAGGCGAGGCCATGACCATCGGCCGTGCCCCAACACGCCAGTTCCAACGCCAACCGCGTCAGATCCGCCGTCCGAATCTCCGGCTCCGGATAGGCAGGTAGCGTGCCGTGCTCATATTCCGGCCAGCATCGCCACACCCGCCCTGGAGCCTCACGCCCGGCCCGCCCGGCGCGCTGCTCGGCCACCGCCGCGGAAACTCGGACTGTCGCAAGCCCGGACAGCCCCCGCCCCCGATCGATGCGTGGCACCCGAGCCAGTCCCGAATCCACCACCGCCCGCACCCCGGGCACCGTCAAACTGGACTCCGCCACCGCCGTGGACAACACCACTCGCCGCCGCGGCCCGGGCCGCAACGCCGTGTCCTGCCCCGCAGCGGAAAGTCTGCCGTGCAACGGAACGAGATCCACGCCGTTCACATCGGCCAGAAGCGCTGTCGTCCGGCGGATTTCGGCTGCCCCGGGCAGGAAGACCAGCACGTCACCTTCGGTTCCGGCGAGCGCGGCCCGGGTGGCGCGCGCAACCTGCGCTTCGACCCGCTCCCGCGCCAACGACGGAACATACGTCATGTCCACCGGATAGGTCCGGCCCTGGACCTGCACCACCGGCGCCGCACGATCCCCTCCCAAAAGCGCCGAAAGACGTTCGGCCGCAACAGTCGCCGACGTAGCAAGAACCCGCAGGTCCGGCCGCAACCCAGCCCGAGCATCGAGCAGCAACGCCAACAACAGATCCGCGTCGAGATGCCGCTCATGACACTCGTCGAGCACAACCACATCAACCCCCGCCAACTCGGCATCGCCCTGCAACCGTCGCACCAGCAACCCCGACGTGACGACCTCGACCCGAGTCTCCCGCCCTACTCGCCGATCCCCTCGGACCGAGTACCCGACGGTCTCCCCCACCGACTCCCCCAGCAGGGCAGCCATCCGCCCAGCTGCGGCTCGAGCAGCCAACCGTCGAGGCTCAGCCACCAGCACCCGCCCCGCAGTCCCCGCCGCCAACGCCAACGGCACCAACGTCGTCTTCCCGGTCCCCGGCGGCGCGACCAGCACAGCAGTCCCGCGCTCGGCCAACGTCTCGACAATACGATCGAGAACGGCACGGACCGGTAGATCAGGAAGCTCAGGCAGTTTCATTACCAACCAGTCTGCGGCCTCGGCTCCAATCAACAACGCCCTACCCACCACACGGACTGCGATAGAACGCCCCGCTTTGTGTGCGAATCTGTCACAAAACAGGGCTCGTCGTCCTCATCCTCGTGCGGTAGCAGCCCGACCGAGGTCATCGGTGTCGGCGCGGTGGGGCCGCGCGCTTGCTCGGCCGCCCCGGCCGTCCGTCGCGGTTCCCGACATCGTCTGCAATCGCCGTCTATGTCGGAGCAGCGCCGATCTAATGTGCTAGCGCGGACAAGACTCGCCATCGGCTCTCGCGCCGAGCTGAACAACGCCCTGCACACCCTCACGTTGACTCAGGTGCGCATGCCCGGAACCCGTGGGCGGCCACCCCCGGTCAGGTGGTGCTTCCTGCTGGACTGACCGTTGGACCGGTGCGCATGCACGGCATCGATCCGAACACCGGCCAGGTGCGATGGACGACCGATGTCGGCGAACTCCTCGGTTGCCGTGAGCAGGTACTCGACGGACAGCTCGCCTGCCACGGCACGCATCGGGTGTTGATCATCGAGGCCGCGACGGGCGCGATACTCGGGAACCATACGACGGACTTCGAGGTCATGGACGTGGCGGTGCGAGACGGCGTCGTTTCGGTAGCCGGCCGAACCCCGGACTGGATGACCGCCGTCGTCACCCGAGGGACCGCTTCCGATATCGACGCGACCTGGCAGCGGACGTATCCGACACCTGTTCCCGGCGACCCGGTCACTCCCAGGATCGATGTGCTCGCGGACTACTTCCGGGACGGGCACGACCATGGCGTTCGCGTCTACGATCTGCGCACCGGCGAGCCGCTGTTCACCGGACCCGTTGCCTACACGTTCGACGGCGGCATTCTCGCTTCGCAGGTGTTCGAACGCGGCTGGAGCGCGGGAAGGGTCACGCTTCTCGATCGCAATGGCCACCCGATCGCCGAGGTCAGCAACGCCAGCTTCATCCTCGAGTGGTACCCCGCTTCGACCGCGACGCCGCCGCCGATCCTCACTGGCGAGAGTGCCTACGAGCGAACGACAGGCCGAGTCCTCTGGACCAATGCGCAGATCGGCATCGACGAGCACACCGGACGCATGAGCGCGATAGAAGGAGTAGTGGATAACACCGTGATCGTCCGATCGCTCGATGGATCAGAGCTGGCCGGCCTCGATCTCACTGACGGACACCGAATCTGGCAGCA
The DNA here is from genome assembly GCF_042802915.1 of Nocardia sp. NPDC057440. Classification (NCBI taxonomy): domain Bacteria; kingdom Bacillati; phylum Actinomycetota; class Actinomycetes; order Mycobacteriales; family Nocardiaceae; genus Nocardia; species Nocardia sp. NPDC057440. Next base: position 119,974 of record NZ_JBHVDF010000008.1, on the reverse strand, counting down.
GCCGACGCCGTTCGCGAACACGTCACGCTACGACGGCATAACGGACGCAAGCCACCTCATCCTGACCGACGGCACCACCGTGCACGCGATCGACGCCGGAGACGGTTCGACCGTCTGGTCGATGCCGCTACCGCCCAGTGGCAGGCCCAGCTTTCGCTCGGCGGTGAAGACGATGGGTGGCCGCATGGTCACGGTGACCGCGCATGAATTCACCGGATACGCTGCGGCATAATGTGATTTGAACAGTCGGCGGCAGCCTCATCGGCGGATCCGGTTGGCGATCACAAGGGCCGAGCTACTGGCTCGGTCGGTCCGAACATCAGCGGGCGACATCGACCGCTTTCTCGAGTCGTCGTCGTTCTCTTCGGTCGACGTCGGCTCCAGCCACTCGGCGGTCCGGTGGCCACGCGGTACGACAAGTCGGCCATTACCTACCGCGCTGGAGTCGTCCTGGCCATGATCGTCGAATGGCTCAGGTCATCGGGAGACAGAATTTAGTCGATCTTGGCCATCACATGCTTGACGCGGGTGTAGTCCTCCAGCCCGTACATCGACAGGTCCTTGCCGTGCCCGGACGACTTGAACCCGCCGTGCGGCATCTCGGCGATCAGCGCGGTGTGGGTGTTGATCCACACGCAGCCGAAATCGAGCGCGGCCGACACGCGGAGCGCTCTCGACACATCCTTGGTCCACACCGAGGATGCCAGCCCATACTCGACGCCGTTGGCCCACTGGATCGCCTCGTCTTCGTCGGTGAACGACTGCACAGTGATCACCGGGCCGAAGATCTCGTTCTGGCTCAGCCGGTCATGTTGCAGTAGCCCGCCGATGACCGTCGGCTCGACGTAATACCCGTGGTCGCCCTGCCGGTGCCCACCGGCCACGACCGAAGCGTGATCGGGCACCTCGTCGAGGAAGCCGAGCACCCGCTGTAGTTGGTTGGCGTTGTTGACCGGTGGCACCCAGGCGTCCTGGTCATCGACGGCCTTGCCGAACGTCGTTGTTGCACTGCCGGCCTGCTCGCCCAGCGCCGCAGCCAAATCATCGGCCACCGACGCGTGACCGAGCACCCGGGTGGCCGCCGTGCAGTCCTGCCCGGCGTTGAAGTAGCCCGACGCCGCGATCCCCTTGGCGGTAGCAGCGATATCGGCGTCGGGGAACACGATTACCGGCGCCTTGCCGCCCAACTCCAGATGTGTGCGCTTCAGGCGGCCACCGGCCGACTCCGCGACCGCACGGCCTGCGGCCACCGAACCGGTGATCGACACCATCTTCGGGGTCGGATGCGCCACCACAGCCGCACCGGCCGCCCGGTCACCGACTACCACGTTGAGCACGCCTGGCGGTAGGTGCTTGGAGGCCAGTTCGGCCAGCATCACCGTCGTCACCGGGGTGGTGTCGCTCGGCTTGATCACCACAGTGTTGCCCGCCGCGATCGCGGGAACAAACTTCCAGATTGCCATCATCATCGGGTAATTCCATGGCGTCACCTGCCCGATGACGCCGACCGGCTCTCGGCGGATCCACGATGTATGGCCCGCCAGGTACTCGCAGGCCGACTTGCCCTCGAGTACCCGTGCCGCTCCCGCGAAGAATCGGGTCTGGTCCAGCATCTGCGGGATCTCCACGGCCACGGTGACGTGGTTCGGCTTGCCGGTGTTGCGGCCCTCGGCCTCGACAAGCGCGTGGGCGGCATTCTCCAACTCATCGGCGAAATCCAACAGCGCCTTCTGGCGGCGCGACGGCGTCGTGCGCTTCCAGTCGCAGAACGCCCTGGCCGCCGCTGCGTACGCGTTGTCGATGTCCTGTTCGTTGGACGCCGGGGCGGTGCCGTACTGGTCGCCGGTGGCGGGGTCGACGAGCGCCATCGTCGCACCGCCGACCGAGTCGACGAGCCGGCCGTCGATGAAGTTCTGGACCACTGTCATGATGTCTCCTCGGTTGCTATGTTCAGTCGACGATTCTCTGACGTGGAACGTTCGGTCGACTTGGCATCTGGTCGCCGTCGCCTGCCACTACTTGTTCATTAACATTTCGATGTTATCGACACCGAATGGATTGAGCTTACTCTTTTGTCGCCGCTGCGGCGACGCGGCCAGATCCTTGCTTATTCACGGTGAATAGCATTGTTTCATCTTCCATTGCAACGACTTTCGCCTGCACCGCAACGGTCATTTCAAGTTCCGGAAAAACTGTGGGTCATTGAATACGCCTTCCACGCCCAGAATCTCCTGCCTTGCGGTAATTGCTGACCCGAGCCAATGCCCATGGTCCGACACGACCTGTTTTCTTCACCACTTTGCTTATGTTGACGCAGCGTTCGCCATCGCCTTGTCGTGCCTGCGTGACGGCCCCTACACGCTGTGGACCGCTCCCCGCATCGCAGTCGACCGCGGCGAAGGACACAGCGGACTCGCCTTCGATTCGACTCTGCCCCGACACCCCACCCGAACCGCGCGTTCACGCCGCAACCACGCCGCAACCACGCCGCATCAACACACGCGGCGAACACGTTTTGGGTTGTGCTACAGCGCTGCCCGGACTGCGCGATCCGTGCAGCGGTGACAAAAACGGTGCTGATCAGCAGCTTGGTCATAGTCTGCTGATCGCCGATCTCCTGCTCCGGTTGGGTCGAACGGGAACGACGTTGGCGCCACCGGTGTTTCCTGACGAACTAATGAAGATGCCAGACCGAGAAATCGCTGACCTTGGCCTTTCCCCGGGGGCTACGACTGGTTTCGCACGATCAGCGATTTGAGGAAACGATTCCCGCATGGGCATACCGGGAAATATGCGTTCATAGACTTCGACCTGGGCGACCCGGCTCGCGCAGGGACCCCCGTAGCCGGGCTTCCTCAGCCAGCGATGCCGGGATCGTCTGTGGCCCGAGTCGTGTACATGTCTCGACCTCAGCACAGCCGACGACCCGATTCCGACACCGCCACTGGGCGGCGTCTCCAGCAGTCGCGCCGCCCTCCTCCAGAACTACGCAAAGCGTCAGTGCACGTCAACCTGCAGCCTTGCAGGTTGACCAGCATCCTTCGACGGAAACTCGAAATAGCTGATCGCTGGGGTGGTGACCAAGACGCTGAACCCGCTACCCAGAGAGGCCGATACTTTACAAGCAGGGGTCACATCGATCGGCTGGGGACTCGAGTTGGCTGGGAGCACTAGAGCGCCGATTATGTTGCCTTCGGAGGGGCCATTCATTGCATTCACAGAAGCTTCGTCCCACGCTGGCGAAGTCGCCTTCACGTACAGCGTCTCAGATCTTGGCGAAGGGTTTTTCAAACCCACCATGGTAAGCACGCACCGGTCGACTCGTCCGGGTTTTTGGGCGGTTTCATCGGGCAGCATGAACCCGATGATCGCAGTGACGATAGCCTGACCGCTCGTGCTGACTTTCAGCCTGGTGTCAGTACCGAGGCGATGCTGGTAGCAGTCGTTGTCGGGCGCGTCCGGGCATAGAACAGTAGCGCGCATAAGTGTCGCGTCTTTGAAGGCCGCGAGGTCATACGACTGAGCAGCAGCAGACACTGTATGAGGGGTCGCCAACACAATCGCAGGCCACAAGATGGCAGGAAGAACAACGCGCAGCGATTTCGCAGACATAACTCACATCCTCCGTCTGGTTGCGGAGCCAGGTTGTTGTTTCTACGGAATCCGAATCGCCTAGGCACGGTAGCTAACGGTCGCGTCGAACGACGTGTACGGAGTTCGGATGATCATCAGGGTTTTCTGTCATGGTTGCCGCCTCGCTGATGGCGGTCCGCTTGTCCAGCAGCAGTCCTTCGGTGCATCTCCATGATGGCCCTCTCCTGACATTCCGTGTCGGCTTCCACGGACATCGATGTCGCGTCGGCAGGTCATGCCGCTGACACTTTCGTGTCGCCTTCACCCCCGACACCAACGGCGACCTACTCGCCCCGAGGGAACGGATGGACAAGCGGGCGGTAACGGCGTAAAGCTGTTGATGAAGTGCCGACTACCCGGTCTGATCGATTCACGACCCTCCGTGCGAGAGCCGGGATCAACTTCGAGGCGAGCGACGATGGGTGAGAATCTCGGCGCGAGCACCTCCAACCTCGGTGGCGTCCGCGCGACGGCAACGCAGACCGCGTTGGCGACCCTGGTTACCCAGTTCGCCGAACGCTGGCACTCCTCGAGCGAACCGCCCAATCTGTCGGTTCACCTGCCGGCGGAGCCCGCGCTGCGGCGAACCGTGCTGATCGAGCTGATCAAAGTGGATATGCACGAACGCTGGCAGCGCAGCGACGACGCGCTGCGCCTTGCCGACTATCGCGAACAATTCCCGGAACTGGGCGCTGCTCCGCTGCCGCCGGATCTCATCTACGAGGAGATCAGCGCCCGCAGCCACCGCAACGACGTCGACCTGACCGAATACCAGCACGACTACCCGACCCAGATGGCGCACATCACCGAGGGCTTCGACCTGAGCGGCCCGCGCACCACCCTGCTGGCCGACCCCACGGCGCTCGATGCCATCGACGCCATCGCTCCGGGCTCCACCGTCGACGACTTCGACCTGCTGCTGCCGCTGGGCCGAGGCGCCTTCGCGCGCGTATTCCTGGCTCGGCAGCGATCGATGGGGCGGCTGGTCGCGGTGAAGATCTCCCACGACCGCGGCGCCGAACCACAGACGCTGGCCCAGCTCGACCACGACCACATCGTCCGTGTCTTCGATCAGCGGCAGATCACTGAACAGCATCTGAAACTCATGTACATGCAGTACGTTCCCGGCGGCACCCTGCTGGGTGTGCTGCGACTGCTGCACCGCACCCCACCGGCCGAACGCAGCGGCAAGCTGCTGCTGGCGGCTATCGACGCCGCCACCAGGAGCGGCGGCGTGGTCGAGCCGCAGCCCTCGGCCGCGCGCGCGGAGCTCGAACGGCTCACCTGGCCGGAGTCGGTCGCCTGGCTCGGCAGCCGCCTCGCGACCGCCCTGGACTATGCCAACCGCCACGGTGTGCTGCACCGCGACGTCAAGCCCGCCAATGTGCTGCTCACCGCCGACGGTCAGCCCAAACTGGCCGACTTCAACATCAGCTTCAGCCGTCATCTGCCCGGCGCGAATCCGGTTGCCTACTTCGGTGGCTCGCTGTCCTACATGTCACCCGAACAGCTCGAGGCCTGCCACCCCAGCCTGACCACCACTGCCGCGGATCTGGATACTCGCAGCGACCTCTACGCGTTGGCGGTGGTCCTGTGGGAACTACTCACCGGACGGCGGCCGTTCGACGACGGACCCGGGGCTGGTGAATCGGAGCAATCGCTGCAGGCGATGATCGATCGACGCCGCAGGCCCGTGGACGCGCACCTGGCGGCCGAGCTGCCCCCCGAGTGCCCGGCAGTATTGCGCGATGCACTGCTCACCTGCCTTGCGTCCGACCCCGCCGACCGTTATTCCAGCGGCGCCGAACTGGCTCTGCGACTGGAATTGAGCCAGGATCGGGCCGCACGTGACCTGATCGTCCCGCCCGCACACAGCCTGCGGGCTCGGCTGCACATGCGGCCGGTGCCGGTGGTGATTCCGGCGGGCATGTTCGGCCAGGTCGTGGCCGGACTGTACCTCTCAGCGCACAACGTCCGGCTGATCCAACTCCAACTGGGATCCGAGGCCGCCGGGCGGTTGACCCACCTGGGGTATCTGGTGATCGCGATCTCCTTCCCGGTCGCGACCGCCGGGCTGCTGTACTGGTGCCGCAACGTCTTCCTGGTGCCCGACGGCCTGCGCCGGGGCAAGCGCTTCGACGAAGCCACCCTCGCCCGGGCGCGCGCCGACACCCTCGCCTGCGGTGACCGGATCGCTGCCGTCGCATTCATCGGTTGGATCCTGGCCATGGGTATCTTCCTGGTGAAGCTGCTGACGCTCGGGCCGCTGCCGGCCGGATTGCTCGCGAATCTCATCGCCTCGAGCCTCATCGCGGCCGCGGCGGCGGTCGTGTATACGTATTTTCCAGCCACATTCTTCGTCTTGCGCTGGTACTACCCGGGTTTGGTCGCCGCCGGGCACACCTACCCCGACGACTCGACCCGGCTACACCGGCTGATCCGGCGCAGCCGCCTGTATCTCGGTGTGGCGGCCTCGGTTCCGCTGATCGGCGTGCCGGTAGGGCTGATGTTCCTGACTCCGCACCAGCAGCACACGGTGATCGGCTCGATCGTAGCCTTGTGTGTCGGTGGGTTTCTCGCCTTCGCTGTCGCGCTGGCCACCTTCTACGCTCTGCAACGGGATCTGGAGGCCCTCGACCACATCGTGGATCCCCATCCCCACTTCTAACACTCTCCAGCTGTGCTTCGTGATGTAGGTGCTGTCGATTCCGCTGCTGGCTCGGTGGTTTCGGCAGGAGCCCGTGTGTCTTGTGCCGATCGATGAGGATCTCTCGGCGTGGGTGGCCGCGGTCGGGCCGCCACCGACTGTGGGGACTTTGACGGGGCCGGCCGGTGATGGTTGTATCTGCCTGTGCCTGAAGGGTTTCCGGCACGGCGCGTGGTGGGGGCAGTGGCCGGTGAAGCCCTTGGGGCCGAAGCCATCATCATGGAGCGAAAAGAGTCTCGTGATCACCATTTCCACCGCACGCATTCGTCGTCGCTCAGCGACCGCACTGGCGCTCGTCGCCGCGGCCACCGGCATCGTTGCGCAGCAGGCCGGTACCGCGAGCGCCGCGCCGGCAATAACCCTGCCTCCGATTCATGCCGGGTTCGACTACCAGATCACCAGTCCCTACGATCCGCCGGCGGGAGTCACGGTCGTCAGTCGCGATCACAGCGCCGAGCGGGCCGACGGGTTGTACAACATCTGCTACGTGAACGGCTTTCAGGTCCAGCCGGGTGCGGAGAGCGCGTGGCCGGAGGACCTATTGCTGCGCGACAAGGACGGCAAGGTCGTCTACGACACGAGGTGGAAGGAGGCGCTGCTGGATATCCGCACAGCCGACAAACGCATCCGTATCGCGGACAAAGTCAACCAGTGGATCGACGAATGCGCGAACAAGCGTTTCAATGCCGTCGAGGTCGACAACTACGACAGCTACAGCCGATCGAAGGAGCTGCTGACCACCGACCAAGCGGTCACCTTCATCACCATGCTCGCCAAGCACTCGCACGACCGCGGCCTGGCCATCGGCCAGAAGAACGGCGCCGAACTCGTGGATAAAAGGACCGCCGCCGGACTCGATTTCGCGGTGTCCGAAGAATGTGGTGACACCTCGGAGTGTGGTGACTACGCGACGGCTTACGACAACCACGTCATCGATATCGAATACACCGAACCAGGCCTGTCGGCGGCGTGCGAAGGCTACGCAAGCAGGCTGAGCATCGTGCTCAGGGACGTCGACGTCTCCACTCCGCGTGATCCCGGCTACGTCCGGAAGACATGCTGAAACCGGCGAAAGCGCAGCACTGATGTCGAATTCTGTTGGCAATCAACCAGTCTCATGCGACAGGACCGACGAAGGACTCCTGGCCGCTAGATCTGGCGACTGCGGTCAAGCGTGGGTGAAGCTGTTCAGGCATCACACCGACGTCACGTGGGACAGCGGTCCATCGGCGGTCATCGCTGGTCTACACAGGACGTTGCCCGGCAGACAACACCGGCCGGGGAACGCGGTCAGCGGCAGAAGAGTGCATCCGATGGGCCGAGCTACCCATGCGATGGTGAAGTAGCGATGTAGACGGCGTCTCGCCCGTGCACTTGACATTGTCACTGTGTCAAGGACTTCACTGGCTGTCGGAGGTGGTCCACATCAACTCGACACACAGGAGTCCACAGGACATGCGACTGCTCGAGGCATTGGCGGCTGGGGACTCGTCAACGCGGCTCACGGCGGCCCTGACAGCCGGCACGCATCCCGAGTCCGGTTTCGTCGATCCGCTCGTAGAACGGTGCGCGATCGAGCCAGACTTCTTCGTGCGCGACATGCTCACATGGGCGCTGACCCGTCACCCGTCGGAAATCACGGTTCCGAAACTCCTCGCGGAACTCCGTTCCGAGCGCGCTCAGGCCCGGAGCCAAGCGTTGCACACTCTGTCCAAGATCGGGGACCCGAACTCCTGGCCGGCGATCACGCGGTCGTTGCTGCACGACGCCGATGACGAGGTCGCGCGGAGTGCATGGCGCGCTGCCGTCGTTCTCGTGCCCGACAGGCAGAAGGAAAGGCTGGCCGCGGAACTGGCCACGCAGTTCGGCCGCGGTGACCGAGAGGTCCGGCTGAGTCTGAGCCGTGCCCTCGTCACGCTCGGAGACGTGGTCGAGCCGGCCCTTCGGACGGCGATGGCAAGCTACGACCCGACGGTGCGGGCACATGCGCGCGCCACGGAGCGGCTCCTGCGTGACCCGGATGCCGGATTCGACCTCGCAGTTGACGAGGCGAGACGAGTAGTCGCGCTCGGTCCGGATCGAGAGGAGAAAACCGCGTGCTGATCGGCGAGGTGGCGCGGCGCTCGGGGGTGAGCGCCCGGATGCTCAGGCACTACGACACCCTCGGGCTGGTACGACCGACAGGCCGCACCATGGGTGGCTACCGGGAATACTCCCCCGAAGACATCCGGCGGATCTTCCACATCGAGGGGCTACGGTCCCTGGGACTGTCACTGAGCCAAATCGGACGCGCTCTCGACGATCCTGGATTCACCCCGTCCGCACTGGTCGGCGACCTCATCCGAAAAACCGAAGAACGACTGCATCGGGAGCAAGAACTCCTCGAGCATCTCCGTGCGGTCGATGCGGCCGAGCCCTCCGGTTGGCAGGACGTCGCGCGCATCGTCGAGCTCCTGCACGGACTCGCATCGCAGAGTGCCGCCCGGCGGCAGCAGGCCGCCCTCGCCCCGACCGAGGACCTGTCGATGCCCGCCGAGCTGCTGGCCGAGGCGGTCCTCACCGAATCCGATCCGAACGTTGCCGGGGCCCTGCGGTGGGCCCTCGCACGGGCCGGCGGTGACGGTGTGGCGAGCGTGGCATCCGGCATGGCCTCCGAAGACGTCGACGTCCGGCGGCGCGCGGTCCTGGCGCTCGCCGAGCTATCGGGCGACGAGGCGACCGCGGTGCTTACGGACGCGCTCGAGGACGCGGACACGACGATCCGCAGACATGCTGCTCTTGCACTCGGTGCGCGAGGCGTGACCATGGCTGTGCCTGCCCTCGTCGGCACGGTCGTCGCGGGCCCGAACGATGTCGAGGCGGCCGAGCTCTTGGGAAATTTGGCACAGGACGCGAAGTGGGCGGACTGGATCCTGAGTGCGCTGGTCGACGAGCTCACCACACACGCAGCGAACTCGGCGGTGCGGATGCGACTGACCCAGGCACTCGCCGAGATGCCGGGGACTATCGCACTGGACACCCTGCGGCAACTGGCCGGCGACGATGATCGGGCCGTGGCCCTCATCGCCTCGGCTCTCGCGGAAACGCTCGAAGAACGGCCGGACGAGGAAATCCGAGACACCGCGGATAGCGAAGAACCACGTATCGGGCTATCCAACGTCCTCCATGGAGACCAGCCTGTCGATGCGGATCCGGCATGATGCGTTCTACCGTGCCGCCGCCCTTGTTTCCGAGGCCCGGTCAACACTGCAGATGCTCGCTCATCGGCTACTTAACACTGGCGGTAGGACTTGATCCCGGCCAGGATCAGGTCCAGGTGCCCGGTGAGAAGCTCCCTAATCGGCTGCCCGCCTGCGTCATTGGCGTGACTCCCGAATCACGACCGGAAGCTACACCGCAAACCGAAGCCGCACATCAGGATTGTTCGTTTGCCGCTCCTGACACGATTCAGGCCGACCCCCTCGACTCGTTTGGCAAACTGGCGGTCCGACCGGATCGGGTTACTCGGCGACCGGACTCCCAGCGTGGGCGCCACCGCTGGACCAAAGCCAGGAATACGGCCTGATGGAGGTCATACTCAGCCAGCGCGGTGGTCGAACCGCTGCCATCGTGACAGGTGAAAGCCCTGGGTTAGGGTTGGGCGATGGCGTAGAGGTAGGCGAGGCTACCGTCGCCGGCGTCGGCCTGGGATAGGTAGAGCAGTTGCACGCCCACCGGCAAGGGCGTTCCAGGCTCGACGGTGTGCTCGCCGTCCGTACAGCTGATGACAACGACACCCCCACCGCCATCACTGTCCACCACATACCACGGGGATTCGGTGGGGTTGGTGCGCGTCCCCAGCGGGACCTGGAAGCCGATCCCCCACTTGACCACCCCTTCCTCCTGCGCGGCCAGGGTGAGGATGTAGCTGATAACCCAGCCCACCGCCTCAGGGGGATAGGTCTGCTGCCACGAGTCGACGATCTGCACATCGACATCGATCGGCGGCGGTGCGTCAACTGGTTGTTCGGTCATGAGCTCTCCTCGTTCAAGGTGAGACGGCATACTTGCTCCCCATCGGGGGATCCAGGCGCGCCTCGAGCGGCAGCCAGCATTCACGAACGTTGCTAATCGCATTGTAGTGCAAGGCAATTCGGCACACTGGAGATCGCGACGCAATCGCAGGACCCGGCAGGTGACGCTGCAAAACAGATCGCTCGGGCAAAAGCTGCCTGAACCCACAGGCATGAGCGGACGCTCGGGGTCATGCCGCATACCTACGCACAGTGAGGGTGACAAATCCAAGTTCGATTGTGGTGCTCCCCTTACCGCGCGCCGGGCGAACCGCCGCCTAGGGGCGTTGCACTGTGAAAGTGCGTGAAGCCTCCGCGCTTGTTCCGTTCGCGGTCGTCTGCGTCACACGGACCTGCACCCGGCCCGGGTCCGCCGCCAGCTCCTCGAAAGTCTTCACAACCCACACGTCGCCATCTACTCCGTCCGGTGGCGTGCCGACGGATGTGCCGAGGCCCAGCAGGGGGATGTTCTTCGTTGTCGCCGTCACTGTCACTGTCGCGCCGCGGAGGCAGGTGCCGCTGATCGTGGCCCCTGGGCCGACAACTGCGCCTTCGGCGGGACTGGTGATAGTCGGTCGGGGTGGGATCTCAGCCATGGGTGGTTCCTTCCAACAGCACAGATACTTGCCAGCCGCGGACCGAAAGGTCCACCACAGCAAAAGATTACGGGAACAACGGCCGGTTGCTGCACGATATCCGGCCGCAACGACGCGCTGTCCAGAACTACAGCGATTTCATCCACAGACCGCGCGCCACGCGGCAATATAGGACGTTGGCCAGGCGCCGAAGCGAGTGTTCCTCAACCTGCCGCGGGTCGTCCTGGTGCGCACCGGGATGCGCAGGCGGCCTGCCGCATTCAGCGTCAACCGATCCGCAGCGCGCTCAGGATCGGGTCGTAGGCCCAGTTCAACATGCGCTCGGCGTCGTCCTTTGCGGCGACGTCGCTGTCGGGTGAGCTGTGCAGGACCACACCGATCAGCGGTATTCCCGCCCTGACCGTCTCGAACAGCAGGCAGGTTCCCGCAGCGTCGGTGTATCCGGTTTTGATGCCGATCGTGCCGGGATAGTGGTGCAGCAGCAAGTTCGTTGTCTGCCAGAGGTGAGCCCGGTTGGCAGGGCCGGCGGGCAGGTGATAGCTCTGCGAACTGGCGACGTCGCGGAACACTGGCAGGCTCATCGCGCGCAGGCCGAGGGCCACAAGGTCCGATGGCGTGGAGTAGGTGGAGTGGTCGGTGGGGGCGGGCAGCCCGCTGGGATCGGTGAAATGTGTTCCCGCCAAGCCCATTTGATGCGCGGTGTCGTTCATTTTGGCGATGAAGCCGTCTTGGCCGGGCCCGTAGGCCTCGGCAAGGGTATAGGCGGCGTCGCAGCCGGACGGCAGCATCATCGCGTAGAGGAGCTGTCGCGCGGTGAGCACCTCGCCGGGGACCAGGCCCGCGTTGCTTCCGTCGTACTTGATGCCGTAGGCGACGATTTCTTGCGGCACGGTAATGGTCCGGTCGAGGTCGCCGGCGTTGATCACGACCAGTGCCGTCATCACCTTCGCGATGCTGGCTATCGGGACCGAGGTGTTCGGCTGTCGCGACCACAACATCGTGCCGGTGATTCCGTCTGCCAACGCCGCTCCCGACGCCTGCACTTCGCCTGGCTCAGGAGTCAGCCAGGGCAAGTGAATATGGGCGTCGCTCGCGGCGGGGGCAGCCGCGACGCCATGACCGGCCACCACGACCAGCGCCCCGGCGACGGCAGCCTGCAACAATCGGGCAAATGTCCGCATTGGCCACATTCTGCCGTGCGACCCTGTCAACCAGTGGGATTTCATCGACCGAATTATCGTGCCGCTCCGGCAACAGCATGCAATCGGCTAATCCACCATGCTCTGAGCCCGACGCTTCTCGCGTGCGGCCGCTCGCTTAGCGAGCATGGCCGTGCTCCAGCTCCCCCTTGCCATCGAACATGCCTCGTCCGCTCTCGGCGCCGCCGTCAACCAGTTGGTTCGAACATCGCTTGCTCGCGGAGAAAGCCCGTGGAACCGCGAACTACTCACGGCACCATTGCCTCTCGCGTTCGCCTCGAACTCGACCGAGCTCGCGGACGAGGTTCGGGCAGCTTTGCTCGAGTGGACCGAGGACCCATCCTCGACTCACAATCGCCCCGGGACGGTGCCGATATCGACACAGTCGCAAGAATGTCCAGCGAGGCCGGGCTGCGGTGGCGGAATTTCGCAGAAGCGGCTATTCGACGGTCATCTCCCCCATTTCGGACCAGTCAGTGGCATCGATGGTCTGACTGATGATGCGCGGAGTCTGCGCGAGTGCCGCGGGAAGTTCGGCCATCGCGGCCTTGAAGTGGGGGCTGCCGACGTGCGCGCCGCCGGCGGCCTGGTCTCGGAATGCCTCCACCAGGACGAATTCGGTCGGGTCATCGACGCTGCGAGACCAGTCGAACCAGAGGTTGCCCTCCTCGGCTCGGGTGGCCGCGGTGAATGGGCCGACGAGGTCGAGCCATTCGTCCGCCTTTTCGGGCTTGGTCTTGAATTTGACGACGATAAAGATCATTGCGTACCTCCTGCGGTCGGTCGGGCCGCCGCGACACAGCCCAACTCCCGCTGTTGCCGGACGGTGATCGTTGCGAGCATCCATTGTCGGGCGGTCAGTAGATGTTGCAGGGCCATACGGATCATCCATGCGAACCATCAATATTGTCGGGTCGGTGGGGACTGCAAGCCGATGGCACGGCGGACCGTTTCGGCCGAATCCACGCTACTGCCCCAGCACTCCGACCGCGCCGACCGACCCGGTCGACGCCGTGCTATGCCTGATCCCGCCGTGATGAACCCGCGCTAGATGCTCCGCAACCCGCCGAAGAACCCGACAATCCTACGGATTCGCCCCTCCGCGGAGACCTCCAGAAAATCCACTCCATCCGGCAACGCCGTGCCATCCGCCCGCACCAACCGCCAGCCGAACCGAGCCATCCCATGATGAGCATCTACCCGGCTGACCCGCATCACCCGCATCCCCGGCTGCTGCGCGAACACCGCATCGATATGAACCGCCAGCTCATCGACCCCAATGGTGTGCACGGTCGGATCGGTATACGTCGCCCCCTCCGCCAACGCGTCGCCGAGAAACCTCCGCCGCCGCACCGGATCCGGATCACTCCACCCCGCACAGTACGTATCGATCAGCGCATCGAACACACCATCCGCCTCAGCCATTCCGCCATCCTCACCCAATACCCGGCAACATCACCCAGTGTGGGTCACGAAGCGACACAGCCCAGCACCGGGCCCACCAACCACATCCACGCCCGCTGCGGGAGAATCGCCCACGAACGGCTCAATTATCTTTCACACCAACCGCATTCGATGCGAGGGCGTTGATTCTGACGAAACGGGGCGGGTGCCCCGTGCGGCCGAATCCGCTACCGTTCGGATGCTGAGCCGGGCTGGCCACATCTGGGTTTCCCTGATGATTGAGTGAGTTCAAGGACTCCCGAAGGAGCAGGATGGACGAGTAGTGGCACGCGCATCGTGCCGCCGCCAAGAGGCGCGAGGATCTCGTGTCGTCGAGGTGCAGACCGGTACCTACTTCGGCGAGACGACGTCGTCCGGCTTGACGACAACTACGCCCGCGGGGCGGACTGCTCGGCATTGACGCCGGGAATTCACCGATGAACGACGCCAGAATTCACTGGCATAACCAGAATGGGCGACCGGGTATCGAGAAGAGGTGATCGCATGACGGCGGAACGTCCAACCGATGAGCAACTGCGGCAATGGCTGTACGACGCCGAATACGACTGGGATGCCGAGGACGACGACCGGCCGATGCCATCGAACACCTTCCCGGTCTACTACGACGACGCCTACCAGCCGACTCTGGCGGCGGTGTTCCGGGAGCTTCTGGAGTACCGCCACAGAGCGCGCAGGCATCACCTCGTCGCGGAAGCCATGAACAACCCCGACCCCGCTGTAGCCGGTCGTGCTGCCAACGAACTGCACAAACTGATCCGAGAGGGCGACGAATGACCGGCGGCGGTGAAAGGATCGGCGTGGTGAGCACAGCGACCGGATGCGGCACCTACACGCCCAGAGCGACGTTTTACACTCTCACGTTGCTGCTGACGAGCAGCCCTACGCTTAGCTCTTGATCTTGCCTGCCGTCACCACTGCCGTGCATCCCCCACGGCGAGACGGACTTCGTCGGTGTCCCCGGTAGAGGGGGCATCAGCCGTGCGGGACTGTTCTGGATCACTCAGAGGTGTCGTGTCGTTGCCCGCAGAGATCTACGGTGGAGATATGACCGCCTTGGAGCATCACCATTTGCTGGTCGCGCGAGACGGCGACACGGTGCGCATCACCATGAACCGGCCGCAACGGCGCAATGCGTTGTCGGGCGAGCATCTGGCCGAACTGCTCGCCGCATTCCGCGCCGCCGGCGAGACCGACGCCACCGGGATAGTTCTTGGCGCGCACGGTCCGGTGTTCTCCGCAGGACATGATTTCGCCGATGTCGCCGCGCGCGACCTCCTCGGCGTGCGGGAACTGCTCACACTGTGCACCGAGCTCATGTCGACCATCGAATCGGTGCCGCAGGTGGTGATCGCCCGAGTGCACGGTCTGGCCACGGCCGCCGGTTGCCAGCTGGTGGCCTCATGCGATCTGGCCGTCGCCGCCGAATCGGCCGGTTTCGCGCTTCCCGGCGGCAAGGGTGGCTGGTTCTGCCACACCCCCGCGGTGCCGGTGGCCCGCGCCGTCGGCCGTAAACGCCTGATGGAACTGGCCCTCACCGGCGACCCGATCGATGCCCGCACCGCCGAACAGTGGGGCCTGATCAACCGAGCGGTGCCAGACGCCGAGCTGGATACCGCCGTGGACGAGCTGCTCGCTCGCGCTACCCGGGGCAGCCGGGCCAGCAAGGCACTCGGCAAACGCACTCTCTACGGCCAACTCGACCGCCCTGAAGCAGATGCCTACGCCCTCGCCTTGGAAGTCATGGCCGCCGCCGCTCAACTTCCCGGCGCCCGCGAAGGGATGGCGGCCTTCCTGGCGAAGCGCACACCCGTCTGGCCCGATTAGCGCCGCCAGGGGACTCCGCTCGGCAGCCGAAAACCGCGATCCTCCTGTCACGGTTCGCGGCGCCTAGCCCTTGTTCTGCTGGTCGCTCACCCATCCCTGATGAGGGCGCATGCCGATGTAGCAGAGAAACGCCGAATGACGTTGCCGGGATCGGCGGCGCTATGCGGTCGGCGCACACTCAGCCTGGGATGTCTCGAGCCACAGCCGGCGTTCTGCACAGACCGCGCGCCCAACGGCATGAACGGGAGTTCTTCTGGTGTTGCGTCCAGGAATGAGTTCGGCTTGCTGCGGCAGGCGCGGTGGACGGGCCGCAGCGTCCGAGCCGGTGATGCCAGGATCAGGACAGTGGATAAACCAGCGCCTCTCATCGACTCGCTGATCTGCCGACCACCGTGGCGTTGCGGAGAACTCGCCCCGACGACACCGAAACCGCAACGTTGTGGGTGTGTGGGTCGTCGATGGCGTCGAGTAAGTAGGCGGCGAGGTCGGCGCGCGAGATCTGCGGACCGACCTTCGATGTGGCGCCCAACGAGACTCGCGGAATTGTGGCGCCGAGTTTGTCGGTGAGCCGGGTCGGGCGTACGGCGGTCCAGCGCAGCGAACTCTCGGTGAGGAATTGCTCCATCCGCGCCATGTCGGCGTAGGTATGGCACATGATCCGGTGCAGTGCGGCGGCCAGCACTCTGCTCGCCGGCCCGGCATCGGCCGGAACATCCAGTCCTGCAGAGGAGATGACGAGGAGTCGACCGCCGGGCGGCATGGCGGCGATGATCTCGGTGGTGCTCGCGGAGTAGACGATGGTGGGGGCGCGGTCGGCGGCGCCGAGTGCGGAGATCACCGCATCGTGTCCGACGAGCAGTCCGTGCAGGGACCCCGGAACGGTCGGATCGGCGATGACCTCACGCAATCCCGGTGCGGGTGACAAACTTCCGGGCCGCCGGACGATCGCGGTCACCTGATGCCCGCAGGCCAGGGCCTGCTCGACGACGATCCGGCCGGTGCGCCCGCTCGCGCCGACGACGGCAATGCTGGTCATCAGCGGGCGGCGGGACGGGTTGCGGGCTGGAACGTGAACGACACGGCCTCCATCACGGGCTTGTGCTGGGTCTTCTGCACGGCCGCGATGTGCCAGCCGCAGGTTCCCCGAACAACGGTGTAGGTGGCCAGCTTTCCGAGCTTCTTCGGCTCGCCCTTGGAGGATTCGCCGCGAGTCAGCACGACGGCGGTATCAGCGCCGTAGCGGCGGATCTCGAGGATGTCGACGCTGAGCCGGGAACCTTTGAGGAAGCTGTCGAACAAGGCCTGGTGGGCGCGGCCGATCTCGTCACCGCCGTGGTAGACGGTGCCGACGTAGGTCACGTCGGTGGCGTCGGCGGTGAAGCAGGCGCCGTATGCCGTGCCGTCGCCACGGTTCCAGGCGTCCTGGCTGCGTTCGATCAGGGCGCGGATGGCGGTGGTGTCGTCGGTGGTCATGGTGAGCTCCCTAAAGGTTGTCGGTGTCTGGGGTTGGTGGCCTGGACGCCCAGGACGGTGGGGTGAAGCTAATAGGTGCTTGCCGCGTTTGTGGCTCCGAAGGAATGGCTACCCGCCGTGCTGGACGCTCCGGCCACTGATCGATCTGACGCAGGAGTCGGTGGCGGGCGGGGAATTCAGTGCGCGAGGGCGGACAGTGCGACCCGGCGCGGCAGCCGGCACAGCACGGCGACGAACATCCGGTTGGTCCGGCTGGTGAAGGTGACCGGACCGGACTTGCCGGACAGAGCTTTCCGGGCAGCGTGCACGACCTGCTCGGGCGACTGGAGCAGCCAGGACGGCACATCCTCGACGGCCCTCACGCTGGTCGCGGTGACGCCGGGGCACAGGGCAAGCACCTTCACGCCGCGCGATTTCTGTTCGTGCCACAGTGTTTCGGAGAAGGTGGTGACGAAAGCTTTCGATGCGCTGTAGACGCTCATGCCCGGCTTCGGGGTGTGTCCGAGGGTCGAGGAGACGTTCACCAGCGCACTGCCGGGCGCCGCTTCGGCGAGGAAGGCGTGGGCCAGCACCACTACTGCTCGGCAGTTGAGATCCAGTGTGGTCAGCGCTGATTCGAGGGGAATGTCGGTGAAGCTGCCATGTGTGGCGGTGCCCGCGTTGTTCACCAGCAGCGTGTATCCGCCGGCACGTAGTGCCGCCACGACGACCTGCAGCCCGTCCTCGGTCGCGAGGTCCGCGACCAGATTGTCGTGTCCGTCGCCGAGTTCGGTCATCAGCTCCTCGAGCGCATCCTTCCCGCGCGCCACGGCTGTCACCGAGTACCCGGCGGCGGCCAGGGTGGTCGCGAATACCCGCCCGATGCCTGCGCTCGCGCCGGTCACCAGCGCTTTCACCGCTCGGCCAGCGGCTTGGTCGCCGGGTCGAAGAGGAAGGAAACACGTTCCATCACGGGGTTGCGCTGGGTGTTCTGGAACGCCGCGATCCGCCATTGACCATCCTGTTCACGCACCAACGTGTAGGTCTGGGTCTTGGACAACTCGGCGGGTTTGTCGTCAGAGTATCGGTCGCCCCGGCTGGTGACGATGGCGACGGTGCCGCCGTAGAACCGGGCGTCGAGGTAGGAGTCCGCGAGCTTGGTGCCCTTCAGGAAACCCTCGAACAGTGCGCGGTGCGCCTCTGTCAGATCGCCGCGGCCCTGGTAGTGGGTGCCGAGAAAGGTTGTGTAGGTGGCGTTCTCGGTGAAGGTCGCGCCGTAGGCGTCGGCGTCGTTGCGGCCCCAGGCCGCGGTCATCGTGCTCAGCGTGGTGCAGACCGCCCGCAGGTCGGTGTCGGAGCCGCCGTCGGGGACGACGCTGGTGCACTCGGCGACGCCGGTGTTGTGCACCTCGGAGGTGCGGTCCAGCCAGAGGTAGCCGCCCGCGGCGATCACCCCGAGCGTGAGGGTGGTAGCGCCCAGTGCTCGCACGATGGTGCGGCGCCGGGATCTGGTCGGGGCTGTCGGGGTGGCCGGGTTGATGTCGATGGTGGTCATAGCGTGAGCCTCTCGTGTATTCTTCTGCTTAGAAGATGTTTCTTCAGTGAAGATGTTTCTTCGTTGAGGAAGAGATTACGAGAAAGGCTGACCCTTGTCAACACCTCGGCACGGAAGCGATCCGGGCACGATTTTCCGCCGGTATCTGAGTTCCGTTGTGCTGCATGCTCAAGCGGGCGCCAAAGCCGTCGACCTCGGCGCGACCGACCTCTACGCGCTCAACATCCTCGAGCTGACCGGGCCGATGACGCCTGGCGAACTCGGTGCACGCACCGGCCTCACCACCGGCCCGACCACACGGCTCATCGACCGCCTCGAACACGCCGGCTATGTGCGCCGCGGCGCGGATCCCGGCGACCGGCGCAAAGTCATCGTCGAACCCATCGATCAGCCCGCCGACCTGGATGAGGTGCTGACTCCGGCCCGGCGTCGGATCGGTGACATCATCGCGAGCTACACCCCGGAACAGCGCGAGGTGCTGTTCGACTATTTCGCCCGCGCCGCTGAGGCGTTCCAGCAGTCGGTCGACGACATCGCCGACCGGAGCTGAGCGTGCCGCAGCATATGGCATTCCCTGACGTCGCTGCCGGGCTGGCGCGAACTCCGGTCGAAACAGGAAACCGCGGGCGCTGCAAGCAGGATTAGGGTCGGTGTGTGATCTCGTTTCGGACCATCTTGGGGGCGATGTATGTCGCCGTCGCGGCTCTGCTCACGCTGCTGATCCTCGTCCCGCAGGTTCGGCTGTATCGGAATGAGCAGCCGGGCGCCGACGTTATCGCCCAATTACGTTTTCTCCGTGCGGAATTGGGATCGGGGGCCGGGGAGGAGATGCAGGGCATGTTCCCCGAGGGGTACTTTTTTTCGCACGCGTTGTACGGATTGACGTGGACTGATGTCGCGCGCGGCGACCCAACGTATCGGGACGAGGCGCTTCGGGAGGCGCGCTGGGCGCTGCAGCGTTTAGGGTCCCCTTCGGGGCGAGCGGTTTTCGATGCTCGACTGCGCCCGGCATACGGGGTCTTCTACGTCGGATGGTCCAGCCGATTGCGCGGGGCCGTGATCGAACTCGCCGGTGCCGGCGCACCGGAGACGGCGCAATTCACCGCCGATTGCGAGGCACTCGCGGCGGCGTTCGATACCGACGGGCCTTTCCTTGCAGCGTATCCGGGCCAGGCCTGGCCCGTCGACGGCGTGGTGGCTGTGGCCGTGCTCAGGTTGCACGACCGTATCGTGGGTTCGCGTTTCGAGCCGGTGATCGCCCAATGGCTCACCTCGGCTCGCGCGCACCTGGACCCGACCACCGGTCTACTGCCGCACCAAGCGACACCCTTGAAGGAAGGTGCGCGCGGCTCGTCACAAGCAATGATCCAGCGGTTCCTGCCCGAGATAGATGCCCCGTGGGCCAGACAGCAGTACAGCGCATTCCGCCGAATATTCGTTGATACCCCGCTCGGCCTGCCAGGGGTGCGCGAGTATCCGCACGGCCACAACGGCGCAGGCGATGTGGATTCCGGGCCACTCATTCTCGGTGTCAGCGCCTCGGCCACGGTGGTCACCATCGGCGCGGCCCGAGTGCACGGCGATCAATCCTTCGCCGGTCCAGCCACCAGTCTCGGCGAAAGCCTCGGCATACCAGTCACTCTCGGTGACTCCAAACGCTACGCCTTCGGCGCCCTCCCCATCGGCGATGCCTTCCTGGCCTGGTCATTCGCCGCACCGCGCGCCACCACCGCGACATCGTTTCCACCGGCGGTCCCTCGGTGGTGGCGGATACCCTGGCACGCGCTCGCGCTAACGCTCGTCGCCCTGCTCTGGTTCCCGATAGTCCGCGAACTCGTCGTCACGTGGACACGGTCTGCTGTCGTTGCAGCACGGCTCCGGCCAGTTCGGCGGGCGGTTCCCGCGGTCGTGTCGACGATCGTGTCGTAGACGCGGCCGTGGTCGTGGACCGTGCGGAAGTGGCCGCGGGCTAACCCGATTTCGCTACCGCGAACCAGTTCCCGCTGCTCCGCCGCGGCCAGCGGACACGTGACGCAGACCAGCTGAACGTCCAGGCCCGCCAGCGCATCCATCCACATCGGCAGCAGATCTGGGGTCAGCAGCATCTCGTCGATGACCAGATGATCACCGCTGTGGGCGAACTCGGCGGCTGCAGCGCATCCGGACCGCAGCATTCGCCGGCCGAGGTGGCCGTAGCGGACTACCACCAACGGGTGGTCATCGACGTCGCGGCCGGTGCGGTCGTACCAGAATCCGTCACAGCTGAGCGGGCCATCGCGTCCACCGCCCAGTTCGGCGGTACCAAGTGGAACAGTCTATGCCCCAGTAGACGAATGGGGTCGCTCTCGTCCTGGATGGACCGGGCCAAGGTGGTCTTGCCCGAACCCGATGTCCCGTTGAGGACGATAACCCGACCAGGGAGTTCAACGCTCCGCATTCGACCACACTATCCAGTCAGTCCGGTGCATCCGTACCCCAAGAGCCGATGCCCGCCTGCGCCCGCCACTGGGCAATACTGTGCGTTTCCACCGCCGACCGAGTTGTCCTCTCCGACAGCCGGTCAACAGCGGCCGACAGACAGCGCGCCAGCGGCAAGAGCGGATGTTGTGGACTGCACTCGACGATGCCGAATCCGCTCTTCTGGTGACGATGTTCTGCGCACCAGGACAACCGATGCTGATTCCAGCAAGCCCAGCTGGGACGTGATCACCACCCAGGACCTCAACATTCCGGTCGAGGCACAGCGGTTCATGGCCGAGCGGGCGCATTCACATGTCACCGAAGTCATCGCATCGCACTCGGTCGCCGTCTCGCATCCAGATACAGTCGCCGACGTGATCGAGCAGGCCGCGCGGCACACCGCCGCTCACTGAACATTGCGAAAGGCACTCGAGGAGAACAGAAATCATGGATCTGACACTGGAAGTCACGTGCTGCCCGTCGCCGACGGCTACCGCGGACACCTCGCCTGGCCCGGAATGTTCGCTCATCTCGGCACCGGCGTCACCGCGCCCGGAACCCTGCAACGGACTACACCTGATCGGACGGCAACGGCGGGTCCCCGCAGAAGTCTCCCAGCGTGCGCCCGGCCGCTGATCCACTCATCGAAGGTGAATCCATGTCTGAACCGTCCCCCAGCGGACCGGCCGCGGCCCGCGCCAGTGGGCGTACCGGCCCGTTCTCCAGTTTCGTTGAGCCGTAACGCAATCAGAGGATTGCGTCCCATGCCGTTGATGACGATGCTGGTGATCGGTGTGCTCCTGCAGATCGCTGCTGTGGTGGCCGGGTACCTCAGGTCCTAGCTACTTTCGACGCTAACTCCTCGCTGCGACGCGGGTGCTGGCAGGCTCGATGGTGTGTCTATCGCCCAACTGCGCTGCACCATCGCGCAGCGATAACAACCGGAGGTCGATGATGACGACTCGACGCACTGTGCAAATCCGCAGAATCTATGACGACCCGACCCCGCACGACGGCACCCGTGTCCTGGTGGACCGGCTCTGGCCCCGCGGCGTCAGCAAAACCAAAGCCCACCTCGACGAATGGTGCAAACAGATCGCTCCATCCACTGAACTGCGCAGATGGTACAGCCACGACCCGGAACTCTTCGATGAATTGTCCCGCCGCTACCGCGACGAACTTACCGAACCCGAGCGCGTCGAAGCGCTCGCACATCTGCGCGAACTGGCAGACCAGAACAAACTCACACTGCTCACCAGCACCAAGAACATCGACATCAGCGAGGCCGTCGTACTCGCCGATGTCGTCGCACGACCGCGCAGATCCCCCAGAAAGTGACAGGCTATGTCGCACGGGGTGCGGCGCTGGAAATCTGATCTCGTCGATGCGACGCGGGTCGCCGACACTGGCTGCGCTGGTGTTCATCCCGATGGACCGCCCGACGAGATAGCCCGACTTCCTTGTCCGCGAACTTCCGTCGGTCGCCTGATTGCACTGCACCTTCGGTTCTACACAGGAGCGGCTCGTGGTGACATTGGACCGGTTGGCGAACGTACTGGGTAGCTATGGGATCCGTTTGCGGTTGTGTTCGGTTCCCCGGTCCACCCAATTGCGCAGCGTGGTGATCCACGGGGCCGATCAGGACCCCACGGAAGTAGGTGATGTGCTGCTGGGCATCGGGGCACGTTCGGTGTCGGAGGTGGTGGACTGGGCGGTGTCGGCGCGGGCCGTCGTCGCGCTCATCCGTGGGGATGAGGAGATCGCGGATGAGCCGGAGATCGAGGGTGTGGCGGTGATGGTGGTCGATCCTGCGGTGGCCTGGAGTGAGGTGGCCGCAGTGGTCTACGGGTTGGTGCTGGAAGGACGCGAGACCGAGGCCGGTCGCGGCCCGACCGATTTGTTCGCTTTGGCCGACAGTCTGGCCGACGCGGCCGGGGGTGCGGTGACGATCGAGGACCGGTTGTCTCGGGTGCTGGCGTATTCGAGGCCGCAGCAGCACCTCGACCCCGCACGGGTCGAGACGATCCTGGGGCGGGAGATGCCGCAGTGGTTGCGGACGGTGTTCGATGCGCGCGGTGTCTTCGCACATTTAGCGGTCTCGGAGGAACCGTTCTTCGTGCCCGCGCAGGAAGAACATGGTGTGACAGGGCGGATGGTCGTGGCCGTGCGCGTGGGCCGGCAACTGCTGGGTTCGGTATGGGTGTCGTGCCCTGCACCGTTGCACGGGGCTCGACGGATCGCCTTGGCCGACGGCGCACGCACGGTGGCCCTGCACCTGTTGCGATCAAGGGCCAGCGCGGACCTGGAACGTCAAGTGGAATCCGAACTGGTGATCAGTTTGCTGGAGGGCGCCGCGGACGCGGCGACGGTGGCCAGCAGGCTGGGGTTGGCGCCGGAGAGTTTGCGGGCGATCGCGCTGCGCGCACGGGTCGCCGACGAGCAGCACGCCGCGCTGCTGCTGATCTTCGAGCGAGCAACAACCGGATTCGGCTGGTCCCGTTCGAGCCGCAGCGCCCTGGTCGGCGACACCATCTACACCGTGCTGCCCGCAGATCAGGCGGCGACGGCACGCCGCTGGATCAGCGAGCTACAGGCGGCGCTGCCCGCACAGATGACGGTGTCGGCCGGCATCAGCGGTGGGGCCCGGGCCACGGAATTGGCGTTGGCGCGCCAAGAGGCCGAGGAATGCCTGGCGCTACACGAGGCCCGCTCAGCGGATGCTGCGCCCCCCGCCTATGACGAGTCCTGGGACGAGATCCTGCTACAACGGTTGCGCGCCGCAGGGCTTTCCGGACGCACCCCCGCACGGGGGCCGGTGTCGCAGTTGCGACGCCACGACCAGACACACTCCACCCAGTACGTTGCAACGCTGCGCGCCTGGTTGCAGGCTCAAGGCGACCCCGCCCAGGCGGGCGCACAGCTCGGCGTGCACGAGAACACCGTCCGTAACCGGCTGCGCAAGATGGCAGAGGTGACCAACCTGGGCTTGGAAGACCCCCGTAAACGGCTCGCCATGATGATCGAACTCGCCATCACCGACAACGACTGACTTGTGCTGTGCCATCGCCACAAATCTCGACGCCTCGATTGTCGGATCGGCGCAACTGATCGCCTCGACAACCACGCCATCATGGAGTTGACAAGAACGCCACAGGTGGCAGGAGCGACATGGTGAGCACCGATCGGCCCGACAGCCGACCATAGGCCAGCCATTGTCGCCGAAGACGCAGCTACGGACGCGCCGCGCGAATCGATTCGGCACGAGCACCCGCGATACCCGTGGGGCCCCAGCGACTCAGACCCGGCCCGACATCAGGGCCTGCGCGTTGTCAGGGGCGGCACGCCGCCTTGGCCCGCCCCTGACAACAATCTCCAACCCAGCCACGCGGTCCCCTACGGGCTGACAGACCCAGCCCCCGGAAAATACGAGAACAGTCCAGCGAAGGATTGCCCAGTCGTGCCCAGCCGGTAACTAGCTGAACGGAGTCGAACGGAATGAAGAACATGCAGGTATGCGAGGTCATGCAACGCCCGATCATCGCCGTGCGACACAACAACACGGCACGCGAGGCGGCGCTGATGCTCGCCGAACTAGGCTACGCGGCGTTGCCCGTTCTCGACCGAAACGATCGCCTCATCGGGGTACTCACCAGCGGTGACCTCTTGCGGGCCGGCGAACTCAACGACACGGTCAGTGCAGTGATGACCACACCAGCGATCTCGGTCTCCGACAACGCTGCACTGGCCGAGGTCATGAGCAGGCTGGTAACGCACGGACTGCGCAGTCTGCCAGTCGTCGATGCCGACGGCCGCGTCATCGGCATGTTCAGCCGCGGCGACGCATTGCGACTCATGCTCACCCCCGACGACGCACTCGCCGCCGATGCGCAGAACCTCCTCGATCAATACACCGGAGGACGGCGCTGGCATGTCACGGTCCACGAAGGCGAAGCCACCATCTCCGGCCGGTTCGCCGACGAATCCGAACGGCGAATCACCATCGCCCTCACCCGCACAGTGCCCGGCATCCGCACCGCGACCACACCGGCCGCCTCGGCCGTGCACTAACCGGCAACCGCAACAGTCCCAATCCAACCTTGACGTAAGCGGCGCACCGCCACATCAATACATTCAGGCCCACGGGCGCCGAACGTGCACAGATTGTGGCCACTGCACGAGATGCGCCGGGCTATTGGCGCTGGTCGCAGCTCGGATTATCCCACAGCCCCGGGGTATTCGGTCCCCGCACACATCGGCACACAGAAGCGTAGGACCTGTCCGTCGGCCACCTCATCCAGACCATCAGCAGGCCGCTCGGATCCTGTCGCTAACGACCGCAACCCGACTCGACCGCCACACTTCCCCCTGGAGTGCTGTCGAAAGGACCCAGGGATGCAAGTGGCGCGGTCGTATAAGTGGCGCATCGGCAATTGTCGCAGGCGGGCAGGCGCGGCCGTTTTATGTAAACGGTCCTGGCCTTGTCAGCGAATATTCAGATGGCGTGGAGGTGGTCATTACAGGGCCGCTGGCCAGCCCTCCGGCCCCCTCACTTGACCGCACCTCGACCACCAATCCTGGAGACCAGATGGCCCACGCACACACCGCCGCCCGCGACCGCCTTACCGACCACCTACCCGTGCTACGAGCCACACTGAACCAGCAACGCCGCTTCCGCCTGCAGCAGCTGGCTGAACTCGAAGCCGAAATCGACCGCGCCACCGCACCCACCAACGCGGCTGATACGGCTAGGCATGAGGTCACTATCAAGTTGGCCGCGGCAGCACGACAAGTTTTGGCCGACATCGATGAAACTCTCACGCTCATCACCACAGGCCGTTACGGCCGCTGCCGCCGCTGTCATGCCGAGATCCCGGTCCACCTACTGCAGATCATTCCCACTTCACGGTGGTGCCTGAATTGTCGGCAGCATCTCACCCCGCCGGTGTGCGTCGAAATGACGCACGCACGGTTCTGAGGGGGTCCGAGATTGGACCATCTGGCGGCCGCCGGCAAGCGGCTGGTTCGGGGCGGCCTGGTCGACTGGGTAAATGTGCCTCGCTGTGGACGATTGCCCGTCGAGGTCCGTCGAAGAGCGTTAGCCCAGAGAAGCTGGATGCATCGTCAGGTGCAGCACAGGGATCGACTTACCCATGTCCGGATGGTGGGCTTCGGGGTCAGCCAGAGTCAGCACTGGAATGTCGAGATGCTCAGCCTCGATTGCCCGAGAAAGGGCACTACCACAATCAGACAAGCCGGGCCGCAACACGGTGCACATCAACCTACCGCTGTTCGAGGGCGTCGTGGAGGATCATATCGCCATGGAGATTACCGGTATCGAAATGGACACATTCGATCCCGACAAAAGCTGCGACCGTACCGGCGCGTTTTCACCGGCTTGCCAGCAGAATGGTTTGGTTCGATCGAACCGGATGCTGACCATATTGAACCCGAGGACCCCGGCGACTGGCGATTCTGGTACCGCATCGAAAGAGCATGAGCAGAACCCGCTGCACGGTAGCGCGGCGCCGGGCCTGCACAGGCCGAAACGGCGGTCGTGTCAGCCCGCGCACATCGGCTGCTCCAGCAGCGGCCTTCCTGGGCACACCAACGCTCAACGTTCAGCCACACTTGTCCTGCACAACAGCTGGCTTCGCGACTTGTTGTCCATCGATCAGGTTCGGCAGCCTCCGCCACCCGATTACAGAGGGAGCATCAGATGACCGAATCCCGCCCCGCTGACCTCAAGGCGCGGCATCGTGCAATGTGGGCACTGGGCGACTACCCGGCCGTCGCCACCGAAGTCATCCCTGGGCTGGGCCGGCGTCTCATCGAAGTCTGCCGTATCGGCCCGGGTCAGCGCGTGCTGGACATTGCGGCCGGATCCGGGAATGCAGCGATCCCGGCCGCGGAGACCGGTGCGGACGTCGTCGCGAGCGACCTGACACCGGAATTGTTCGACGCGGGCCGGCGTCTCGCCGCCGCCCGGGGCGTCGACCTGCAGTGGCAGGAAGCCGACGCCGAGGCGTTGCCCTACGCCGATGCCGAGTTCGACGCCGTGATCTCGTGCGTAGGCATCATGTTCGCGCCGTTCCACCAGGCGGCCGCGGACGAACTGGTGCGGGTCACCAAGCCGGGCGGCACGATCGGGCTCATCAACTGGACACCCACCGGATTCATCGGGCAGATGTTCGCCACGATGAAACCGTTCGCTCCGCCGCCCCCGACCGGTGCGCTGCCGCCTCCGATGTGGGGCGACGAGACACATGTCCGGTCGCTCTTGGGTGATCGCGTCGCCGACCTGGAGCTGCGACGCGAAAACGCGGTCATCGATCGTTTCGCTGACGGCGCGGAGTTCCGCGACTTCTTCAAGGCCTACTACGGACCGACGGTCGCCGTGTACAAGGCCATTGCCGCGGAACCCGACCGGATCGCGCGGTTGGACCGGGAACTCGCGGATCTCGCATCCCAGCACGACCTGGGCAACGGGCGGATGGAGTGGGAGTATCTCTTGGTCACCGCTCGCCGATCGGCCTGAACTGATGGCGTTGCCCGGGCAGTCGGAAAGCAGTTTCTCCTGACGACGGACGTGTGCGTAGTGGTCGAGTCCCCTCTCGGACACTGGTGTTGAGCACCGGGATACCGACTTCTCAGTGCGGTGCTTCGTACATCGCGGCCTCGCTAGGACGAGCACGGAGCGGCCGACACTCGCGTAGTCGGTGGCAGGGGCAAGGGGGGTTCCGCTTCGCGCGACCTATGCCCGGCCGCCAATAGGCAGCCCGCGATAACCGTGGCGATTTCCCGAGTCCGTTCCACGTCTCGGCACAGTTCCTCGACGATGTGGTCGCTTACGTGCGACACGGTCACGATGTGCGCCCGGTCGCCGACCGTCGCCAGGTGATATTTGCCGCAGATCCACTCGGCGGGCCGATCGAAGACCACCACGATCGATGAAGGGTGCAGTTCAGGGTGCAACCCTGCCGCGGCAAGACGCTCGGTGGTCTGCTGGGCCATGTCGAGGGCCGCGCGGGCATCGCGCGCCAACCCCTTTAATCCCTTGGACGCGAGCGCGAACCAGATGAGCACGCTGGCGAGCCCGCTGCGCGAACAGCCGAGGGTGGCGTCGGTCGTGCCGACATACTCGCCCTCCACCTCGGCGACAACCAATTCCGATCGGCACATCGCGAGCGCACAGGGGACGGGCATGCCGAGCCCTTTGTGCATACTCACCGCGATGCTGCCGACCGCGCGATGTGCGAAGCCCCAGGATGCACTGTCCGCGGTGAACGGCACGATCAGCCCCGACAGCGCCGCATCGGCGTGCACATACACCGGGCCCGCCGCCGAGGCCGCCGCCACAATCGCGTCCACATCATCGATCGCGCCTGTCATCGTGGTCCCGCTGGTCGCAACGACCACCGCACCTCTACCGGCGTCGCGACGGCATTCGCGCGCCAACTCCCGCCACATCCATGCGGTCCTGGGCATCACACCCGATGACGACCAGTTCCTTTCGCATCAGCCGCGCGTTCTTTCGGATCGAATAGTGGGCGGCCTGGCTGCAGTAGACCCTGGCGTCGGGCAGCAAGGTGCAGCCTCGATCGAGTCCGAACTGATTGGCCTCGCTGCCGCCGCTGGTCACGTATCCGTAGGTTCGGTCGGGGCTGCCGTTGGCCAGCCGAGCCATGAAGTCGACGACCGCGCGCTCCATCGCTTTGGCGTTGATATCCGACTTGTCCGCGCTGCCCGGGTCGCCGACATTGTTGATGAGGACGTCCAGTAGCCCGCCGAGTCGGCTGAAACTGAACTCGAGGTTGCCGGGAAACCCGAGCACATACGGTTCTTCGCCCCGCATACCGGTGATGAAGGCATCCAACTGCGAGAGCAATTCCTCTTCGGGTCGAGGAGATCGACCGATTCGGTGCTGGTCGGAATTCGAGATATTCACGCGTACCGCCTGGTTTGCCGACGGTGTCGCCTTGCGTCATGTCGGTATTCAGGCAGAGGTTAGCAACGCTCCGGCACACCACGCGGGGGCGCGATTTACCAACGGTGAGAGGTCGATCCGAGCAGAGTGCGCTTATCGGGGTTGCGAATCCCGGTGAGAGGGATGGTGCGATCCTTTCGTGTCACGTGTGGGCGCCGCCGCGAAGCCAGTCGGACCAGGGGATGCTCCAATCGCCGTTCTGCCAGATGTCGAGGGGGTCGCCGCCGGTGTTGCGGACCTCGACGACGTCGCCGGGGATGACGAAGTCGTAGAACCATGCGGCATCGTCGGGGGAGATGTTCAGGCAGCCGTGTGAGACGTTGGTGTTGCCTTGGGCCCACATGCTTGCGGCCAGTTCGTGCACGAAGATTCCGTCGTGGCTGATGCGGACCGCGTGGTTGATGCTCGTGCGGTAGCCGCCGGAGTTGGTCGGCAGGCCGTAGCTGGCGGAGTCCATGATCACCGGGTCGTTTCGGTCCAGCACGGTGTAGATGCCGGGGCGAGTCCAGAACGACAGATAATTGGACCCGACGGCCGCGGTGCCGCCCTTGCCCATCGAGGTGGGCATGGTTCGCACCAGGTTCCCGTTGTCGAACACCTCGATCTGTTTGGTGTCGTCGTCGGCGATCGCGACGTGCGCGGGGCCGATGACCACCGACACCCGTTGGTCGCGCAGGCCGTAGCGGCCTTCGCCGAGCGCGAGGCCGAAGAGTTCGGCCGCGATCGTGATCCTGGTTCCCGGCGCGTGATAGTGCTCCGGCCGCCAGTGTGCGTTGTGATCGTCGAGCCAGTACCAGGCACCGGTGACGGCGGGCTGGGTGGTGACCTTCAGGTGGCGTTCCACGGCCGCCCGGTCGACGGGTTCGTCGAAATGGGCGACGAGCACGAAACCCACTCCGTAGGTGTCGTTTTCGGCCAGTTCGACAAGATTGGCGGAGCGCAGTGAGACGTCGATGAGCTGTTGCGGTTGTACCGTGGTGCAGGTTGTCGTCGCGGTGACGTCGCCCGTTTCGCCGTGTGCCACGGCTTTCGCGGTGTAGGCGTGTCCGTAGCCGAGCGGTTCGGCGCTGGTCCACGTTCGATGATCGGGTGCCGGTACGCCCGGCAGTGATCTGCCCGTTTCGTCGATCCATTCGACCGACCGCAGTGTCCCGTCGGTGACCGTGACCATGCCGGGGCTCCGCGCATCGATGTTGTGGGTGCCAGGTGGGGGATCGAATCGGATTGTGGCGGGTTTGGCGGGCGCGAGTTCTCGCAGCCCGCATCCGGCCAGGGCGAGGCCACCCGCACCGGCGAAGCTGATCAGTAGCCGACGACGTCCCAATGCCACCGCGTATCTCCTTTCACCGAGTGCAGCAGGGCCGATCCCTGCCAGCATGTGGTAGCTACACACTTGCTGACACATCAACGAGCGGAATCTCCACCGATCCGTCGCACAACCGACACCGTTCCGCGATCGGGCAAGACGGTCATGGTTGGTCTGCAAGACCCGAACGGTGACGCGGTCCGCTGGCGCGAACTGTCCGCCGAAACCGGCTCAGGGCCACATGACGGTGACCAGGCTGATCAATGAATGCTCGGCGGCCGGAGTGTGGCCGAGGTCGCGGATGTAGTCGTTGAGGTAGACGCGCTCACCGGTCCAACCGCGGTCGGTGAACCATTCCGTGGCCTCACCGCGGGGGTCGTTGTAGATCAACCGCACCCAGTCCGAGCCCGCGTCGCCCTGCTCGGCCATCGCGGCGGCGGCCTCCGCGGGCAGCGGATCCATCTGCTCGATCGCGACCCAGCTGCCGGGCGCGCTGAGCGAGACGACGGCGTCGAACAGTTGGTCCTGTGCAGCCGGTGACAGATAGATCAGCAGGCCCTCCACCAGCCACGCGGTCGGCAGGGCAGGATCGAAGCCGCTGTCACGCAATGCTTTCGGCCAGTCCCCGCGCAGGTCCACCGGCACCTCATGGCGCTCGGCGATCGGCTGGCGCCCGGCCTGCGCGAGAGTTTCGCGCTTGAACGCCAGCACCTGCGCCCGGTCGAGCTCGTAGACGACGGTGCCGTCGGGCCACGGCAACCGGTACGCGCGGGCGTCCAGGCCCGCCGCGAGGATGACCACCTGCCGGATGCCGGCGGCCGCGGCCGCGTGGAGGTAATCGTCGAAGTATCGGGTGCGGCGACCTGATGCTGCTGGAACTGAATTCCGAATTCGCGGGTCAGCAGTGGATGGCCGGGCACTCGACCGTCGAGCAGGTCGGCCCACTCCCCGCCCGCGGCCCGCACGAAGAGCTCGGCGAACGGGTCCTGCGCCGGCGCATCGGCCGCGCGGCCGCCCAGCGCGCGAGCCGCCGCGACGAACAACGCCGTAGATCCCACACTGGTATTGATGTCCCAGGAATCTCCATCGGTGCGCATGCTCGCCAACGTACCGATCATGGCGAGCTCGGTCATTCCACCGCACCGCGACAGCGGAATCTTCCGTGAACCAACCGTCCTAGCGGCGTTCACTCCACTGCAGCACAGTCAGCGGGATGAAATCCTCCGGCGGAGGGGGCGGTGCAACCCTGAACACCTTTGACTACGCCGTCGACGAAGGCGCGTCAGTGGTGGTGGTCGTGCCGGCCCAGGGTCCCCACGGGATCGCGCCAAGCTGGCAACTGATCGGCCGACCGACACCTTTCGTGAATGTGCCGGACTCCGACGGGAGTTCCACTTTCCACACGATTGATATACGACTGGGTTGGATGCCCCCTCTCCCCCGGGCTCCTGGTGCCCACACGTCCGGCTCGTCGATACAGCCGCCAGAAGATCCCATTTCCTCGACGGTCGGCTGCGTTTGCTCAACGAAGTCGCTGAGCACTGTTCTGCCGCGAGGTTTGAGTGTGCGGTGAATCTCGCTCAGTACCTGCAGGCGATCGGGCAACATTGCCGTCTGTGTCCTCTGCTCAGTTGTCGTAGGACGCGACGCCGACCGGACCTGACCCGATACACAGGTCGAGTCCTGGTGTGCGAGACACGATCCGAAGTACAGATCCGCTGCCGACGATCCGGACGAACACCGTGTTCAGGCCTTTCCGGACCGGAGCCGCGACAGGTTCGCCGTGTTCGAAGGCAACGGTGATCCGCCCATCCCGGTTCGCGAGATAGTTGAGCTGCGCGGTCCATTCGTGCTCGAGCATCGGGCCGTCGAGCAGCAGTTCGACCGGTGCGGTGCCATGAATTCGGTAACCACAGTTCGCCTCTGGCCCGGGGCGAATGCTTCGGTTCCACCAGACCGCCGCTTCGACGATCTCGCCGGTGTCGGTAATCATCCGCAGATGTGGCGTCGAGGCAGCGAATGTGCCGGGAGGCGCGACGGGCGCCAGCACCCGACTGGCCAGATTCTGAGGATATGCCAGCGGATTCAGGACATTCCATGGCACCTCCTGCTCGAGCAGGGGCGCGTCATCCAGCTCGTCCAGCGCCGACTTCACGTTCGTGACATAGGTTCTGGTCGGGCCGGCGCGCCACGATCGCATGAATGTGTGCGTGGACCAGAGACTGCTGACGAGGAACACCACCAGCACTGCGCCCGCCGCACGAGGGCCGGGCAGCAGGGCGTGCGCCCGGCCGCGCGATGATCGCGGGCGGGCACGAAGCACCAGCGCCCCCACCGCCGCCAGCACCACTGCCATATCGGCGAAGTAACGCAGCGACTGCATGATTTCCGCCGCGGTATTCGGTCCGCCGCGGGCCAGCGCCACCGGTAGCTGGGCCACCAGAACGTACGCCGCTGCCGTCAGCCAGACCGGCCCCACCCTGAGCCGGGCACGCATCGACAGCACCACCACGACACCGAGCGTGCCCCAGGCCGACACCACTGCCCAGCCCGGCGGATCCGCCCACGGTGTCGATGGCAGCCACCGCTCCCAGATCCATGGCCCGCCGAGCAAAGTCGGCACGATGCCCAGTGATGTCGCCCCCGGCAGCAGATTCCGCAGTTCGTCCAAGCTGTTGTGCAGGGCGGAAATGTCGACCACCGTGAGATACCCCATCAACCAGCACACCAGCACCAAGCAGGATCCGGTCCACAGCGCCGCACCACGTCGCGCCACCACCCGAATCGCGGCCACACGCCCGTCGACGTATTGAGCAAGTGCAGCAACGGCGAACGCGACGAACGGGACGATCACCGACTTCTCGAAGAACAGCAGGGCCACCGCAAACACCGATATCGCCGATATCGCGTATCGAGGCCGACCACTGCGGACCAGCAGCACCGCATCGCCGATCACCCAGGCGAGTGCGAATTGCAGCGGCAGCGCGTTCAAGGCAGCCGCCCACCACGCGAACGCCGGAAGCGTCAACGGACAGAACAGGTAGAAAAGCAGCGGGACCAGGACCGTCCACCGTGCGCCGGCCAACACGATCAGCATGCGCAGTACAGCCACCGATGCCGCGAGTTGCAGGATCAGCAGCGACACCACCGGTCCGGCCCACACCAGCGGCGCCACCGCGGTCACCACCCACGCCGTGGCGAATGCCAATGGCATGAAATGCCCATCATGGTTGTACAGCAGCAAATCCGTGGACCACACCGGGTATCTGTCCGCCCGCCCGACCAGGATGAGATCGTCCCAGTAGAAGTAACCATTGCCGACTACCCACCAGCGCAGTACCAGTTGCAGGACGATGAGGCATCCGGCTACGACGACTATCGGCCGCGCATCCCGAATCGTGGCCGAGAATCGAAGCTTCGCCGCCACCGATGCCGGTCGCGAGCCGTGCACGGACCCCGGCGGGGCGGCCGCAACGGTGTCCATGACATCCCACCGTAGCGGCGGTCGGGTCGTGGATGTACGCGCGGTAGTGCCGCGGCGTTTCCCGCCAGGATCGGTGGACCCTTGGACACGATCCACCTCGATTCGGTCCTTCCTGCAACCCACCCGAACCGCGGCTCATCGAACACACGGCAAGCGGCTATCGAGTGTGTCGCCCAGGAAATCGGCGATGACGCGGGCCACG
Organism: Nocardia sp. NPDC057440; assembly: GCF_042802915.1. Lineage (NCBI taxonomy): Bacteria > Bacillati > Actinomycetota > Actinomycetes > Mycobacteriales > Nocardiaceae > Nocardia > Nocardia sp. NPDC057440. The sequence goes on along the minus strand of NZ_JBHVDF010000008.1, from coordinate 86,056 downwards.
CCATCAGGGTCGTCGTCGTGGACCCAGTGCCCCGCGGCGAATCTCGTTGAAGGGACTGCGGATTACCTCGGTGTCGCTGATGCTGAACTCAGGCATCCCGTTGCACGTAACCGCGTCCTGGCATGGCCAGGATCCAGCGGTTTCGCCGTCCATCTGCGGAGCGGCACACATCGAGGATTTGCGCGCCGCCGGGTCCGCAGCAACGCGCCGTACCGGGGTCATAGACCGCGAAGCTGCACGAGGACATCGAAGGCGACTTCGGCTGTGTCGGTCAGCAGATGGATTTCCGCGGTCGTCGGATCGTGCAGCGCCGAATCCCGCAATGCCAGACCGTTACCGAAAATCACCACGTTGGCACCGAGGTCCGCGAGCCGTAGCAGCGGACCGGTCGCCACGCCGCGACCCAACAGCAGGTCCAGGCCTTCGCCGACGAAGTAGAACCGCCACAGCGGACCGAGGTCACCGTGGTAGACCTGCTCGGTGCGATCCACGATCACCTGTCCCGCGGTGGCGATGGCGTCGACGATCTTGAAGTAGTCGTGCGCGTTTTGCGGTGCACTGGCCACCGCGGCTACCGAATACGACAGATCGACAGCGAGGTGGGCGTTGTAGCCCGCCATGGCAAGTCGCGCCGCGGAGACATCACAGCGTTGCGCCATCTCGAAGTAGTTCGCCCACTGCGGTTCGACCACCCCGCCGCTGAATGCGGCGTGCACGTTGTCGAGATAACGGCGCAACAGTTCGAGACTGATCGCATGTGCGTACTCCCGGTGGAGGAACGCACTCGGATCGCGCTGCAGCGGCATAACCGCGGACTCCTCTACCGCATCAAGCCCCAGCGAGAACACGCCGCGCCGATCACCGTGGGCAACCAGGATCCGGGTGATCTCACGATGGCGCCGCACGGCGGTCTCCAACCGCTGTAAAGAATCTCCGGCCAACGTTGTGGTATCGGACGACCGGACGATGGTGCCCAGTTCAGCCGAGGAAAGCGCTGTTCCGCAGGCCGCCGCCTCGACCTCGACCGGGCGCGCGGGATGCGCGAGCGCAATCGGGGCCGATCCGATGGCCGCCGCGGCGAAGGAAGAGCTGATGAGTCCGAGGACGCTCATACGACTAATAGGCATGAGCCGCAGCTTAAGTGCCACGACGACGGCGGATCGGCTACGTCGCAGTCGCAGCCCGCGGGGTCCAGACGGGGTCGCGAACGGTCAGGGTAGGACCGCTCGATGCGCCAAGTCTACAGCCGCTCGGCATGTCGACCATAGTGTCGAACGGGTTGGGCGGATCGGTAGCTGTGTCCGGCTGGCGGTATGCGCCGTAGCTCCGAAAGCGGCGGTAGGACGGCGGTGTCGGCGTTCGGGTCGGCGCGTAGAGCGCGGATGAACCCATCGACAGTGAATCCGGCCGCGAGGACCTCTGCGAGCAGCCGCGCGGCGGCGTTCGTCGAATCCATGCGCTACACAGTTCCACAAGCGCATTCACCGCAAACAGGAAAACGCCTACCTGACACAAGAATTCGAAGAATCGGACAATTTTGGTAACGGTTTGGCAAACCCGTTGCCGAAGGGGTGTCGCTGTTCTACGCTCGCATCGCCCAGGCAAAGCCCGGGGCAGCAGGGCGGATCGGGCACACCGAAGCCCCACTGTCGCTGCCAGGTGGAGGGGTCGAACCCCGCCGGACCTCACCACCGATCAGCGCATGAGACACCGTCGGGTCTGCATGTGCTCGACCTCGACACCAGCCACGCTCGATTACCTCCATCGAAGTGGCGCCACGGCCGCGATGGCTACGACGTCCCGGCCACGCTCGCGGACGAGGCGGTCCAGCCGCTCCCCTCCCCATGTTCGCGGCATCGGAGGAACACCTCCACTACCAGGCACCACGACAACCACTGCCACACAACATAATCGGACGGGTCGACAGCCGCGGCGTCGGCGGCTACGTCGTCGCGGCAGGATCGGCGCTGCCCCACGGCACCTACAACCTCACGGAGGACCAAGAGCCGATCCCCCGTAGGACCACATCTCAGTGGCGCTCTTCGAGTCCAACAGCTTCCCGCAGCCGATCCGCGGCCGTTCGAAGCTCGGAATCGTTGAATGTGGATGACGCCAGCAGCGCGGCCAGCGCCTCGGCGATGACATTGAGTTTCTCTTGCGAGGCCTCGCTTGCGCGGCGGCTGGCGTTCTCGAGCAACACCACCAACAGCAGCGTGAAAACACTCGCAACGGTATGAATGGCCACTTGCCAGGTCTTGAGGTCTGTCCACCATGGCAAGCTGATCAGCCACGCCACGACGATCCCGGCACAGACGAAGAAGAACGGAGCCTGGCTCACTCGCAGCTCGGCCCGCTCGACGAACCGGTCGAACGGCGACCGGCGATCGCCTCCGCCACGGCTTCGTGCGGCCTCGCTGCGTCGCTCCATCACCAGAAGTTTAGTCGCATCTCACCCTCACCACATCCAGACGATCACGCTCCTGACGCGCATCGCCGGCAACGGCATTTCATTCGCGGCCTGCACAGTGACCACTGGCTGCCACGCTGTTTCCGCGCCTTCCCCCGGCCCTCGCCGACGAACATCTGTGACGATCAGCCCTCATTCACCGTCACGCTGCGGCAGTAGGACGAGGCCGACCCCGTCGCGAAAGCTCCTGCACGACAACAGGTTAACCAACACATTAGCTAATCACAGCCACGTAAGGCACGCTCTAAGCGTCGAAGCTCGGCACCCGCCTGTTGGTCACCGCGTTCCAGTCCCTGCTGGTAGAACTGCGCAGCACGCTGGCTGTTGCCGCCGCGTTCATAGCGGTAGGCGATTGTACGCAATGGCTGGTGATCTCCGTGGTCCGCAGCGAGGCGGGCAAGCTCTTCCCTGCGTTCCCGATCAGCTGCTCGCCGATGGTGATTGATCAAGTCGCGCAGCGCCATCGGCTCGCCGGCCGCAGCGGCATCAAGGGCGAGTTGCTCAGCCTCTGCGCGCTTCCCCGCGTTCCACAGTAGGACAATCTGCTCGCGCTGGGAAAGCGTTCGCCCTTCGGACAGGGCACGGACCAGCAGCTCAGTGCCGCCGCCCGGGTCAGCGGATATCGCGTCGACGAGCTCGCCCAGGCGATGAGCGGGCAATGCGGGATAGCCAGCTTTGGCGCGAAACTCCTCGATGTAGGCCCTGACTCGGGCCTGATCGTCTTCGGACATAATCCGGATGCTATCCAGCCTCGATCCGAGTCGCGAAACCTCGTTCACCACGACACAAGATCATCGCTGGCAGCCACTCCAAAGCCACATAAGACATGCTCTACCGCGGCGTACCCGGCAGTTCTGATCGCAGCTGACCGATCGGCACAGAAACCATCTGCGGTCGCGCTGCCTCGGACAGAGCCACTTCTCGGGCAGGTGTTCCTCAACCCCCTGTACTGAGGGAACGCCGACCCGACGGCTCTGACACCGTGGCTGTCACCTCAGTGCGCAACGTTACGGCAACCCGCTGTAGAAGGTAGCCCAGCGGCTGATCCTCGAGGCCTAGCATGGAGAACTATGACAACTCCCTCCTCTGACGCGGTATTCGAATCCGCCTATCGCGGCGAAGCGGTCGAGATAGGGCTGGGTATCCGGCCGCCGTGGCGGTGGTGCGGAACGACCCGGATGGCCCGGCGGTGCGGGCACTGGTCGCCCAGCCGGAGGTTCTCGAATGGATCGCCTGGCTACTCGACCGCAGCCTTGTGACAAGGAGGAGGGGCAAGTCATGAACCGCACGAACCCCGGAGAAGCGGCCAAGGCCATCGTCCGGCGCAACACCGAACAGGTCCAGGGACAAGGCGACTTCACCCTATTCGAAGAGTTGTTCGCTGACGATTTCATCGACCACACTCCACAGCCGAATACCACTCCAGATAAAGACGGCGTGCGCGTGCTGTATCAGCGCCTACGCGAAGCCTTTCCGGATTTCCGCCCGGAAATCCATTGGCAGACCGTCGAAGACGACGTGGTCACCACCTACAAGACCTACCACGGCACCCATCTCGGGTCGCTGTTCGGTATCGCGCCGACCGGACGCGTGGTGCAGTTCGAAACCGTTGATGCCATGCGCGTGCGCGACGGCCGCATCGTCGAACACTGGGGTGTTGCCGATCTCTTCTCGCTGGTTCACCAGCTGGGCGCACGCCTACAAGCCTGAACGCTTGGGCGGGGACTACCTCGCGACCGTCGCGATCCTCAACCGCGCGCTGCGGCTGTGCCAGCACAACTCACCCGACGCCGTCGCGGTCGTCATCATCGACAACCCGCGTCCGGGACAGCATTTCCTGTGTTCGATCGACCTTGTCCTCATAGAGTCCGGGCCGTGCACGGGCCAGCACCCGGCCGGCACATAGGGCAAGCCCGCTGAATCCGTTTCAACGTCGGTGGGCCATGCCAAGCCCACCGACGTTACGGCCGAACGGGCTATTTGGCCGGTGTCGCCGGCTGTCCGGGGTCTTTGCAGTAGGCAAGTTCGGATGGACAGGGTGCGAGGACGGTGGAGAAGTACTGGATGGCGGAAAACAGGGTGATAGGTCCGCCGGCTATGACCAATCCTGCTATGGAGCCGACTGCGCCGAGGGTGGCTGCGCCGAGGACGCAACCGGCGATGGTGGCGCCGATGAAGGGCGCCAAGAGGAATATGACGGGGCTGGAGATGGCGGCGCCTGCTGCCGCACCGACGAGACAGCCGGCACCGGCACCGAGGACTGCGCCCAGGACGGCACTGACGGCGACGCTGATCGCCGCACGTTGGGCGAAGACGCCGAGAGCTTGGGCGTCGCGGGGTGTGAAGGATTCCCCGATCTGTGCTGCGGCTTGGTCGGTGGTGATGATCTGGTCGCGGGCGACGTCCTGGACTGGATGGCCGTCAGTCTTCGATGGGGTGAGTGTCGCTGTGCCGCCGTCGGTTTCGGCCTTGATCGGGTAGGAGGTGTTGTCGATGCGGTAGGTGAGTGGGATGGCGGCGACCGGTCGGTCGGTGAGGTCGGTGAGGACGAGTTGGTCCTCGACGAGTTTCAGCTCTCCATCGCTGATACTCAGCACGGCGGCATCGCCACGGCGGCTGACTTCGTAATGCACTCCGGCGTGCTCGTCGACGGGTTGCGGTGTGGCGCCGGCTGTCGCGGTGGCGATTGCGATGGCTGTCACGGCGAGCGCGGCGGCGGCGGTGGTTTTCCTCATCTGCTGGTTCTTTCTCTTCATCGGTGGGATCGGCGCGGACCTGGGGTGGCACGCACCGTGGTTGAGGTCACGTCGTCTATCGCCCAGCCTGCCGAGCGGGCGACGGTGTGGTGCAGTAGCGGTCTTCAGCCGAGCGTGCGGAGCTCGCGCTTAAGAATCTTGCCGGTGGCCGTCATCGGCAGCGTGCGGACGAATTCGATGTGGCGGGGGTATTTGTAGGCGGCCAGTTGTTGTTTGGCCCACCCGATGAGCGCGTCCTCGGTCGGTGCGGTTCCTGGGACCGGGATGATGTATGCCTTGATTTCCTCGCCGTGGCTCTCGTGTGGGATACCGACCACGGCGGCCAGCGACACCGCCTCATGGGTCATGAGGATTTCTTCGATTTCACGGGGATAGACGTTGAGACCACCGCGCACGATCATGTCCTTGGCGCGGTCGACGATGTAGAAGTAGCCGTCGGTGTCGCGCTGCGCCAGATCGCCGGTGCGGAACCAGCCGTCACGAAGAACCTCGTTGGTGGCGTCGGGCCGGTTGTGGTAACCCTTCATGATGTTGTGGCCGCGCAGGGCGATCTCTCCGACGGCGTGATTGCCGGTGATGGTGTTGCATTCGTCGTCGATCAGGCGAACCTGCACTCCCCAGACCGGTCGGCCGATCGATCCGGGGCGCGGCTCGTGATCTAGGTCGGCGAATAAGGCAAGCGGCGAGGTTTCCGACAGGCCGTAGCCTTCGAGGATGTTCACCCCGAAGCGCTGCCGGAAGCGGGTGTGGATCTCCACAGGCATGGCGGCGCCGCCGGAGACGGCCAGCCGCAGGTGGGCGCTGATACGTCCGAGGTCGACGGTGTCGTCGAGCGCGCCGAGCAACCCCCAGTACATGGTGGGCACACCGGCGAACAGGGTGATCTGTTCGGCGTGCAGCAGCGTCAGGGTGGTGGTGGCGTCGAAGCGGGGTTGCAGGACCAGGGTCGCGGCGACGGAGAAGCCGGCGTTCATGTTCACCGTCTGCCCGAAGGAGTGGAACAACGGCAGTACCACCAGGTGCCGGTCGTGTCGTGCCGGGCTGTTGCCGAATTGCCGGTTGGCAGTGAACGCGTTGAGCGTCATGTTCGCGTGGGTCAGCTCGGCGCCCTTGGGTTTGCCGGTGGTACCGGAGGTGTAGAGAATCACCGCGGTATCGCCTGCTTCGCGCGGGCTGGCGTCGAATTCGGTGGGCTGCGCCCGCACTGCGGTGGACAGATCACCGGCGGTCTGGCCGGACTGCGGTGCGGGTGAGTCGATGATGAACAGGTGGCGGCAGTTCGGCGCCTGGTCGAAACCGGCGCGGGCGTAGTCGCCGATCGGCAACTCGGGGGTGCCCTGGTAGCAGAAGTAGGCTTTGGCATCGGAATCGTCGAGATGGTAAGCGATTTCGCGGTCCTCGAGCAGGATGTTGAGCGGGACCACGACCGCACCTGCTTTCAGGATGCCGTAGTAGATGATCGGGAACCAGGCCAGGTTCGGGCACGACAGCGCGACCTTGTCGCCCGGCCGGATGTCGTGGGCAACGAGCAGGTGGGCGACCTGACTGGTGGCGGCGTCGACCTGGGCGTAGGTCAGCGTGCGATCTTCGGCGACAATGGCGTCGCGATGCGGGTTGTTTCGGGCTGTATCTTCCAGCAGCACAGACAGATTGAGCATGGAGGGACCTCGGATCTGGGTGTCGGTGAGCATGACGGCCGCCGGCCGAGCGGGCGAGCGCGGTGCGCTCAGGCAGCCAGCGGCAGGGTGTCGAGCCGGGCCAGGCGGCGTAACCCGGCCGGGTAGGCGCGGCGGCCGAGGACCAGGGCGATGATGGCGCCGAGGTAGGCCAACGGCACCGTACGCAGGGCGCCGGCCAGCCCGTAGCGGTCGGCAAGGAAGCCGACCATGAGCGGGCCGAGCGCGAGCCCGAAGATGTTGTTGGCCAAGGTGACCGTTGCGAACGCGGTGGCACGCACGCTGTGATGGGTGAGACTGGCCACCATCGAGGAGGTGGCTCCGGCAGAGCCGGCGGCAGTCAACGCCCCTAACGCCAGCATGGTCAGCTGCGCGGGGCCGGTGCCGAGACTGAATGCGACGGTCAGCAGGATCAGCGAGATCGTGCAGTAGATCAGTGCGCTGCTCCACTGGCGGGCCGGATCGGTGCGACCGATTCGGTCGGTGATGATGCCACACACGATCATTCCGGTGCCGATGATCAGCACGTATATCGAGGCCACAAGGCCTGCGCGGTCCGGGGGCATCGAATAGGAACGGTTGAAGAAGCTTGGCAGCCAGGCCATCAGCACCGCCCCAACGAACAACTGCAGGCCACCACCAACATAGGCACACCACAGCGACACCGACGAGAACAGGCTCGATAGCGGCGCACGAGCGCCGTTGTGCGGTACCGAACTCGTGTCCGTCGCCTGTGCCTGTGTGACCTGGTGGCGGCTCAGGGCGGATTCGGTGACCAGAGCCCGGAACGCGGCGACCAGCAGTAGCCCTATCGCCGCCATGACGGCGAAGGCCCACCGCCAGCCGATGTGTGCGGCGAGGATGCCGCCCAGCGCGACACCCACGACCGAACCGAAGGAGCCGCCGGCGAGAAACGCACCACTGAGCGAGGCCCGCAAGTGGGGTGCGAACACGGCCAGCATCACCGCCACCCCGACACTGCCGTACGCGGCTTCCCCGACCCCGACCAGGAGCCGCGCGCCGAGCATCTGGCCGTAGCCGGTAGCCAGTGCGCACAGCAGCGTGGCTATGCTCCAGACAATCGCCATGATCAGCATGCTGCGCACGCGGCCCCACCGGTCGGCCGCCAGCGACAGTGGAAACGCCAACAGGCCCACCATCAACGCCACGACACTGCTCAGCGAGCCCAACTGCGAATCCGACAGCCCCCACTCGGATTTCAGCAGCGGAAACACCGCCGACAGCACCTGTCGAGACATGTAGTCCGACAGCATCAACCCGAAGGTCAACCCGAACACGATCCACGGAAAGATCCGGGAACGAGCGCTCGAGGTCGCTGATGTATCGGAGGAAAGAACGGCGGTGGTGGTATGGAGATCCATGGCGCTTCCTCGAGCCTGGTGGAACGGATGGACCGGGCCAGCTGCGCCGGTACCGGACGACGAAGAGAAAGAGGGGCAACGCGCGGGTCGGTGGGCCCAGCCCGCGCGCTGCCCGGCGAATATCAGGCGTGGTGGAGGAATCCGACTTGACCGGGTTGACGGTTGGGCGGGAATCCGATCTTCGCCAGCGCCTCATCGGTGTCGGCGTAGACCTCATCGAACAGGTAGATATCGCGTGCTTCCTTGCAGGAAGCCACGCTCCGGCCCAACTCGTCGGCAATCCGGACCATCTGCTCCACCTGCTCCACCGAGGTGCGCCGCTCCCCCTTACGGCCCCACAGATTGTCCTCGATGCCCACCCGCACATGCTGGCCCAGCGCGATCGCGATCGTGCACATCGGCGTCACATTGCGCATGATCGTCTCGATCGTCAGCACCGCACCATCTGGCGTCCGGCGAATGAACTCGATGAGATCCGCGGGATGCACGCCCGCGGCACCACCGCCGATAGCGACGTAGTTCAGCACCAGCGGGCCGGTGTAAATGCCACGGCGAATCAACCGCTCCACCGTTTCCAGCTGAGGCAGCGCGCCGAGCATGAATGCCGGCTGGATGCCCGCAGCGGTCAAACGGCGCAGATGTTCGATATAGAACTCCGGACCCGCCTCGACCACCATGTCGCGGTATGCCTTGTGCAGCACGGGATTCTGCAGTGACGTCCCGGCGATATCGTCATCGCTGAGCAACTCCATGATGTTCATCTGGCTGGTGTTGATGGCGATGGTGACCTGATCCGGTGCGGGATCGAGGTCGGCCAGCAGATGGCGGGTGTCGTAGTCCAGCCATTCCGCTTTGTCGGCGCCTTCCGGCGGTGCGAACGAGATCGACCCCCCGACCTGCAGGATCATCTCCGGCACCGCTTCGCGCAGCCGGGCGAGCATCTCGTTGAACAGCTCGAGTCGCTTCGAGCCCCGACCATCGGCCTCACGTACGTGCACATGCAGCACCTGCGCGCCCGCGTTGTAGCAGTCCACCGCCTTCTGGATCTGCTCGTCCATCGTCACCGGAATGTCGTCGGAATCCCCTGGCAAGAACTCCGGCCCATACGGGGCCACCTGAATGACAAGCTTTTCCTGATTCTCCGGCAACAACGAATCGTCTAGATACTGCATGATCGTCCTTTCTGAAATCTGATCGAATGTGGTTTTGTGGAGCGCTTTTTACTGCTGCTCCGTGCGGCGACGCTCCAATGCGTCGAGCTCTTCGGCAAGAATGGGCACGCCGACATTGCATGCATGAATGCCCAGCACGCTGGTCAGCTCGAGCACCGCGAGAATCTCTTCTCGGGAGACTCCGAGCTCGAGGGCTGCACGGATATGTCGGCGCACCCCGGGGGAATACATGTGGGTACAAGCGGCATCGACCGCGATGCTCAACAGCTCGACGAACTGCGGGGGCAGCACGCCGCGGCGAATCGGGAGCGAACCCATCGACATGAACTGCTCGGTCCACTCCGGATCCCAATCGAACAACTTGTCCCACAACGGATTCCACGCACCACCCGCACGCATCGAATCGATGACCGGCGTAGCCGGGGATGAAGATGTTGTCGTGCGTGTCACAGCACTCCTCTGATGGCATCGAATGTGAATGCCGTCACGGTATGCGCCAAAAGGCGGCAAAGTTTGACCAATCGAGTCATATGATTTGACCATCTGGGCACAGAAGGAGTGGCGATGGTGACGACAATGGTTCGCAGCGCCTCGCTGTCCGGCTATGTCGACCTGACCCTGTCCCTCGGGCTGGACCCGATGCTGCTGCTGCGCTCGGTCGGCATCGGCCCTGCAGGACTGACTGCCAGCGACACCTGGCTACCCGGCGAGGCAGTCAACGAACTCCTGGAACGCTCCGCCGCCGACGCCAACTGCGACACCTTCGGGCTACGCCTCGCCGAACGTCGTGGCCTGTCCAACCTCGGCCCCGTCGCCCTCGTCGCCCGCGAAGAACCTGACATCCGCAGCGCGATGCACATCGTGCTGCGCTACATCACCCTGCACAATGAAGCGCTGCGCATCCGGCTCACCGAAACCAACAGCCTGACCACCATCCACATCCGCGCGGCCGCAGGAGTATCACTCGGCCGACAAGCCACCGAACTCGCCGTCGGCGCGACCTACCGGATCCTGCGCGAATTTTTCGGCCCCACCTGGCAACCGGTATCGGTCTGCTTCACCCACCCCGCACCACCCGACATCGACACCCACCACCAGATCCTCGGTCCCTCAATAGAATTCGGCCAAGGCTTCGACGGCATCGTCTGCTACTCCCTCGACCTCGACGCCGCAAACCCCCTCGCCGACCCCCTGCTCCACCCCTACGCTCGAGAATACCTGCGAACACTCGCCCCACCCGGCGAAACCATCGCCGACCAAGCCCGCGCCATCATCGAATCCTTACTCCCCGTCCAACGCTGCTCGGCCGCCGCCGTGGCCGACCGGCTGGGCATGGACCGCCGCACCCTACACCGGCACCTTGCCCGCACCGGCGAAACCTTCACCACCATCCTCGACACCACCCGCCTCGACCTCGCCGGCCGCTACCTCACCCACCGCGACCGCACCCTCACCGACATCGCCACCGAACTCGGGTTCTCCGAACTCAGCGCCTTCTCACGATGGTTCCGCCACCACAACGGCCACAGCCCGAGCCAATCCCGGCGCCAGACATGAAACTCCGACCATCGCGCTTTCGCGCCGAACCGACCACCGGTCGCGAACCCGGCGCGCGCGCCGTGACGGGCGGACCAGAACACGCGGAAGGGCGCGCGGCCGTCGCGCAGATGCGTACGGCGGCCGCCGAATGCAGTGGGACGACCGATTGAATCCGCCCGATACACGTCTTGGCGGCTCAGGGAAACGTTGCTGCTGTCGGGAATGGTCCCATCGATCGGATCAGTCGGTGATGCCTACGATTGTGAGAATGAGTTCGCCGCCCTGATGTCGAAGGTTTCTCGATCTCCATGCGCTTGAACGACATTCGGTACCAGCATCGTCAACGGCGGAGGTGCCGATGCCGGTATCGTGTCAGGAGCTCCCGTCGTGCCCGGTGTCGTCGACGCTGACAGGTGCATAACGTCCGACTGCGCGGCCCTACGCGGCAGGATATGCCGGACCGATCATGCGGACCCCGTTGACGGCGTTGTGCTGGGTTCGGTCGGTGAGCAACGATAAAGTTTGCCATCGATCGTCGCCCAAGTTTGGTTCCTACCCATGTACTTGCACTGGTCGATGTCCGACTCGAGGTAGAGGCCCCCTACGCAATGGGTGACAGCCGAAATAATCCCTTGATTCGAGCTGTACTCAACGCATTCGGGCGCCGGCTCGAGGTCCTCCGTCTGAGCGACGGCCGTACCGCACAACAGCATCGGCCCCGCGACCAGCAGGCCGCCAACGATCCTCTTCAGCACGAAAACTCCTCTCGCAGTAGCGAAGAACCAACCACTGCCGGGTCGGCCAATAGACCCGAGAAGTGCTCGCAGCCACATCGGCTCGGCACAAAGGTTGCGTCAGAGACTCTATCAGCGTGAAGGCGACGGTAGGCGCAGCAAGGATGTCGGCGGCAAAGCGGTCGCGGTCGGCCCAGCCGCGGTTAGCTCGACTCGCTGATCGCCCCGTTAACGGGTTTCGCAGCAGCGCCTCACCCGAGCGTTTGCGCAGAAGTCCTCGACTTGCGCTGGGATCCACTGATTCGGGCGGGTTGAGTGTCGTTCACGCTGGTCGTCCCGACGCCGCCATTCCGTGCCCGGGCTCGGCGCGCGGGGCAGGTGGTACCGCGGCTGCGATCGACGACGTGTCACTGAACGGCAGGTGTATCGCGTCCACGAAACCGCTGACCGCGGCCGGGCGCGATGTGGCGCGGCGGCTTCCAGCGTCCTCCGGTCGAGCGGCAAGTCGCGCTCATCCGCTCCCTACCGAAGATCCCACGGTTCCAGACGCAGACTCAGCGGCTCAACAGAATATATAGCAGGAATCCGCCATCTTCTCAGAATGATCTGCATCAGAATGTACAGACCTGCGAGGAATATTCATACTTGTTATCGGCCTTCTGGTGAGGCACCTCACATCCACCATCGGATACAGCGCTGTCGCCCAATCCTCGACACACATGTTCTGGAGCTTGCCCGTGAAGATCGGAATCTTCCGCGATATCAAGAACCACACATACGCCGCTCACATAATGGCCGCCTAGCCATCCCTGATGGGCTGGGCGCTCCCGTCCCTACCAGGCAAAAATTCTCGGCCGAGGGACCGCAACATTCGGAGGCCGCGTCCTCCGTTCGACGAATCAACCGGAATCAATCCAGACAATGACCCGCGGCCGCGTAGCGAAGAGACCCGCGACCCTCGACGTGTTGCCGCAGCCGCAGTCACCGAAGGAGTGGATGCATGACGATCCCCGATGAGCAGAACCAGACGACGAGGAACAGGAGTGCGCCGCAGGCACTCACAACCATCGAGTCGGAGGGCTACGCCCGCGGATTGACTCCGAGGACGATACAGATGATCGCGATCGGTGGGGCGATCGGCACCGGCCTGTTCTACGGCTCGGCCGGAGCGATCGCACAGGCGGGCCCCGCGTTGATTCTGTCGTATCTCGTTGCGGGCCTGGCCGTCTTCGTCGTCATGCGCGCATTTGGCGAGTTGCTGACGTACCGACCGGTGTCCGGCAGTTTCGCAGAGTACGCCAACGAGTTCCTCGGCCGCTTCGCCGGGTTCGCCACCGGTTGGACCTACTGGGCGGTGTGGGTAAGCACCTGCATGGCCGAGATCACCGTCGCGGGCAAGTACGTCGAGTACTGGTTCGACATCGAGCCGTGGATCACCGCGCTCATCGTTTTGACCGCACTGTTCGGTGCGAACATGATCTCGGTACGGCTGTTCGGGGAAGCCGAGTTCTGGTTCTCCGCTGTCAAGATCACCGCGATCGTCGGTATGATCATGATCGGGATCGGAGTCTTGACAATAGGATTCGGTCACGCCGCGCAGCCGTCCGTGACCAACCTATGGAACGACGGAGGGGTGTTCCCCCACGGTTTCGGACAGTCTCTGATGACCTTGCAAGTCGTGCTGTTCGCCTACGTTGGCGTCGAACTCGTCGGCGTGACCGCGGGCGAGGCCCGCGACCCGAAGAAGACGCTGCGAAAAGCGATCAACACTCTCCCGATCCGCATCGGCCTGTTCTACATCGGTTCGCTTCTGGTGATCATGTCAGTTGCCAGTTGGCGAACGTTTCACGCGGGAAGAAGTCCGTTCGTCGAAGTCTTCGAGCAGATCGGAATCCCCGCCTCGGCCGGCATCATCAACTTTGTACTGCTCACCGCCGCACTGTCTTCGTGCAACTCCGGCATCTACTCCACGGGGCGGATGCTGCGCAGCCTGTCGCTGCGAAGGGAAGCACCCGCCGTGGTCGGCACACTCAACTCCCGCTCGGTACCCTTCGCTGGAATCTGTCTCTCCGCCGGCGTCATGGTCCTCGGCGTGATTATCAACGCCATCGCCCCTGACAAGGCATTCGCCTACATCACCTCGGTCTCCACCGTCGGCATCATCTTCGTCTGGGGAATCATTCTTGTCTGCCACATGATCTATCGCGCCCGCGTCAGGGCCGGCGCCCTGCCTGCCAGCGACTACCGACTGCCCGCCGCACCGGTGACCACCTCGTTCGCGCTCGCACTCCTCGTTCTCGTCGTGATCCTGCTGTTGTTCACCGACAGCGGGCGCACCGCCGTCATAGTCGGCGCCTTGTGGGCGGTGGCCGTCAGTGCGGGATACCTCATGCTGACCCGACTGACGCCACAAGATCGGCGTCCTCGGCCTGCAAGCGCGCCCCCTGAACATCCTGCTTTTCGAAGGTGATGCTGGTGAACGATCCTGACGTCCCCGCCACTGCGCAGAGTCCGATCTGATTCGGGAACAGTCAGGAAAAGCAGGACATGCCGAAACAGTGACCCGCTTCGTCCGGCGTTCGTAGCCGGTGCGCAACTTCGAGTTCGCACGAAATCAGAATCAGGCAGATCAAATGACTCAGCTGAACGACTCGCCAAGGGATCTAACGGTCAGCACGCTACGGTGCCGCATCGGAGCACATTCCGGTGGCGTCGTCCTCGCAGCCACTGCGCGCCGCCGCGATGCAAGCCGTCGCATCGGCAACAGCGCTTGCGAGACTTGCCGACGGCACACTTCTACCTCCGCTATCGGTTGCAGGCGGTGAGCGATGCATCTGAACGGATCTACACCCTTGACCGACCGAACGGGCGGCCACACATCGCCAGCCAGGACGGTCCCGTTATTGGAGCCTGCGCATCTAATTCAGGCGATCTCAGGCCGCTCTACCAGTGGACTCCCCCTCGTTAGATGGGTACGAGAACTCGGTGATATGCATGCCGAACTAATACCGGTACAGGTCTCCCGGGCACAGCAGAACAGAGCGACTTCTTGCGAGCAGCTTCGCGCAGGGATCGATCGAGTCGTGCATGAGATCGATTTGTGGGCGACGCGGAACATATCGCGTACGAAAAGTGCACGCAAGCATACGCATTCGCTCGGTGAGGTGATGAGCCACATCGCTAAAATCTACGCTGAAACGTGGTGGACGGTACTACATTCGGCAGATGAAGAAATACGCCACCAAGCATGGTTTCACCTGAGCGAGGCCCGAGAGGGCTACGCAGAAATGGTGAAGGAGATACGAGCACGACGCCTCCAATTGCCGTTGGGATGGATGGGAATTCGGATGTGTGCCGGATAGCCCGAGCACACCACCCAGCCACCGAAACCTAGATTCAGCCTCGGACGTAGCCGCCGCCTTTGGGTTCCGGAAGTAGGGACACTGCTGGCGATGGAAGGTCCGCTGCTTCTGGTGCAACACGCCGCATGACTTCGGCTATGTCGAGATCGACCACATCATTCCGCACAGCGCGCCGCAACCTCAGCGCGACAAGCTTGTGGTGCAACTGCTCGGCTGCAAACACTCGATGCCGGATGCGACTTCGATGCACCTAGGACTCGTACTGGACTGCCCCCACTACTGTTTGCTGTTTCTGGGAATAGACCTGGCGAGCTGCCGAAATCAGCTGGTGCGGATGGCAGGAAGGTTCAGTTCAAGGATTGCTCCGCCGTCCGGCACCGACCCGGCGATAACTGTGGCTCCGTGCAGTTCGGCGACCTGTGCCACGATGGCCAATCCGAGTCCGTGGCCGGTTCGGCTACCTTCGGTGCTGGATCGGTAGAAGCGGTCGAAGACGCGTGGCAGGTCTTCGGCGGCGATTCCGGGGCCGTGGTCGCGCACTGTCAAACGGTGATCACGGAGGCCGATGTGGACCTTTCCGTGTGGCGGGCTGAATTTGGCGGCGTTGTCGAGGAGGTTGGTGACGGCTCTGCTGAGGCGGGCGGGTGCGCCGTGGATCGTTGTCGGTTCCAGATGCTCAGCGAAGATTATTGTGGGCCAATGCCTTCGGGCGGTCTTGATGCAGTCCGCGACGAGGGTGTCCAGCCGGAGATCCTCGAAGGGTTCGTGCATGGCATTCGGGTCGTCGGCGCGGGCGAGGTCGATGAGGTCGGTGACTAGTCCGGAGAGTTCTTCGGATTGGACGCGCAGTGCGTCGCCGGTGTCGGCGAGTTGCTGTGGAGTGAGGCGCTCGGCGCGTCGCAACAGGTCGATATCGGTGCGTAGCGCGGTGAGCGGGGTGCGCAGTTCGTGCGAGGCGTCGGCGACCAGACGACGCTGAGCCGCACGGGAATTGCGCTCCGCGCTCAGCGCCTGGTCGAGTTCGTCGAGCATGGTGTTGAAACTGCGGGCCAGACTGGCGAGTTCATCGGAGCCGCTCACGTCGATGCGGTGGCGAGGGTCGCGGGTGGTGGCGACACGTTCGGCGGCCCGCGTCAGCGAGGTGACCGGAGCCAGCGCGTTTCGCGCCAAGAGGAACCCGGCGCCGATCGCGAGCATGGTGCCTGCCGTGGCCGCGGCGAGGAGTGCGAGGCCGACGCGGCGCAGGCCGGTGTCGACGGGGTCGGACCGCTGCGCGACCTGGACGGCGCTGCCGGGCTGCAACTGGGCGGTGTACATCCGCAGCGGGTACCCGTCGAGGGTGATGTCGGTGTAGTAGGCCTGCCGCGATCCGGCTGCCACTGCGCGGGTTTCGGTGTCGACCGGCAGCGAGTCTTCGGGGTCGTGCTGGGATGCGATGCGACCGTCGGCGGCGACCACCTGAACGCAGCTCGGTGCAGCCAGATATCGGCACGGTCCGGACATCGCGGCGATATCCGGCTCGGCGGCGAACTGCCGGGTGATCCGGGTGGTCTCGCGACGCAGTCCGAGATCGAGGGCACTGTTCATTTCGTGGCTGACCACGGCGTAGGCGGCCAAGCCCATGCCTGTGAGTGCCAGCGTTATCGCGAGAACGAAGAGGCCAGCGATGCGTCCACGCAGCGACCGTGTCAGCCGATCGACGCGCAGCCTCATGGCGGTCCGAGCCGGTAGCCCACACCTCGGATGGTATGGATGAGCCGTGGCTGCGCATCGACCTCCAGCTTGCGCCGCAGATATCGGATGTAGACCTCGAGCGAGTTCGACGATTGGCCGAGCTCGTGCCCCCATACCCGTTCGATCAGTGTCTCGCGGGGCAGGGCCTGGCCGCTGTTGCGCAGGAACACCTCGAGCAGCGCGAACTCGGTCCGGGTGAGCTCGACCACCCGTTCGCCGCGCCAGACCTGATGCGCGGTGGTGTCCATGACGAGGTCCGCGCAGGACAGTACGGCTCCGTCGTCCGGATAGGTGCGACGCACCAGTGCCCGCACCCTGGCCAGCAGTTCGTCCAGGTCGAAGGGTTTGACCAGGTAATCGTCGGCGCCTGCGTCGAGGCCCGCGATGCGATCGGCCACCGCGTCGCGAGCGGTGAGCATCAGGATCGGGGTGCGATCACCGCGCGCACGGAGTTGCTTGCATGCGGTCACACCGTCCATGAAGGGCATCAGGACATCCAGCAGCACCACCTCGGGATGCCACCGCTGTATCTCGGTGAGCGCGGCGGCGCCGTCGCGGACGGCGCGGGTCTCATAACCCTCGCTGTCCATCGCGCGCACGAGTGCGTCACGTACCGCGGCTTCGTCGTCGACCACCAAGACGCGCATGGTCGCCCATAATACGGAGCCGCCGCGGCAGGCCTTTCTCACCGGACTCTCATCCGGTGTCGGAAACGTGCAGGATATGAGATGGCAAAGCCTCGATCGAATCGACCGATCCACCGCGGCGGCGACAGCAACGGTCCTGTGCTCGACTGTTGCCCTGTGCCTGGCCGCGGCGCTGAGCACAGCAGCTTGCGGCCGCCCAACTACCGCCGAACCACCGCGGGTTCGTGGCAGCCACGTTGTGATCCCGGTCAACGGCGGCCGCGCCGATGTGGATACCACCACGCTTGCGCTTACCGCCGAGGGAGTCGGGATCGATCTTTCCGCCCCGGCCCAGAGCGAGCTCGGTCCGGTCGGAGCGATCCGGGTAGACGGTGACGTCGCCACCTGGACCTACCCTGACCGAGCGCTCACCGCCTCGGCCGCCGCCGAGCACGGCCGACTCCGGGTCACGCTGCGTAGCGATCGCGACGGACGCCTCGTGTGGCCGGTGACCGGCGCTGACCCGGCCGCGGTGTCGCTGCAGCTGCCGCGCGGCGAGGGCCTTTCGCTGCCCGTAGCGGACCCGTTCTGGAATTCCCCCGATGCCACCCTCGTCGACAGCGCGCTCGATATGACGTCTGGGCTGACCATGCCGTTCTGGGGCTATCGCATCGGGGATCGCGGCGTGGGCTACATCGTGCCCACCGACATCGGCACCGCATTGACCGTGACCTCCACCGAAGGCAGATTGCAGACCCGAGCCGCGCACGAATTCGATGCCCGCGCGGAAACCAGCGAATACACGGTGACCTTCGCCTTGACCGATGCAGACCCGATCGCCGCCGCGAAGGACTACCGCAACTGGCTGATGGAGCACGACCAATTCCGGTCGCTCACCGACAAGATCCAGCAGAACCCGTCGATCGCCCGGCTGCTCGGAGCCTTCCACGCCTATGTGTTCGGCGACGGTAAGTCACCGGAGGCGATGCGGCAGCTGCACGACCTCGGCGTGAGCCGGATGTGGATCGGCTACGACGCCGACGACAACCCCATGCCGGCAGCGGCGATCGACGCCGCTGAACAGGCCGGATACCTTGCGGGACCGTATGATTCCTACGCCAACGCCCAGGATCCCGCCACTGCCGACAACCCCTCGTCCCGGTGGCCGGACCAGGTGTGGCCGGACAGTTGCGTACTGACAGCGGACGGAACGCCGCAGACCGGATTCGGCGACCGCGGCTGCTATCTGAGTTCGCAGGCACTGGCACAGGATTCGACGGTGCTCGACGACAGGTACGCCGCCATGACTGACAACGGGGCCGACACCTACTTCCTCGACGTCGATGCGGCGGGCGAGTTCTTCGACGACTACAGCGCGGAACACCCGATGAACCAGCGGCGGGATCGCGAAAACCGGCTCACCCGAATGCGATTGCTGGCGCAGGACCGGCACCAGGTGCTCGGGTCCGAGGCCGCGGGCGCTTGGGCCGCAAGGGATCTCGCGTTCAACCATGGCGCGCAGACTCCGGTGACCGACCTCCTGTGGCCGCTGGAACGCGATAGGGAGGTCTGGGGCGGCTACGCGCCCCCGGGTGCGCCGAGGGTCTTCTTCAAACCGGTCGATCTGCCCGCTGAGGTGGCTGAAGCCATGTTCGATCCCGCCTACCGGATTCCCCTGTACGAGACGGTGTTGCATGATTCGATCGTCAACGTCGACCGCTGGGAGTTGTCGTATTACAAGCTGCCGCAGCAGCGGACGATGCGAGCGTTGACCGCGGTGCTGAACAATACGCCGCTGAACTTCGTGCTCGACCGCGCGACGCTCGCCGATCACGGCACCGAAATCGCCCGTCTACAGCAGTTTTTCGCACCGTTGCACGAAAAAGCCGCCACGCTGCCGATGACGAGTTTCCAATGGCTGGCCGACGACCATTCGGTGCAGCACAGCGTCTTCGGCGACAACATGCTCACCGTGACAGCCAATTTCGGGTCGCAGACCTATGGCGAGTTGCCCGCCGGGTGTGTGGACGCCACGCTGGCCGACACCACCCCGCGCCGACTATGCCCGGGGCAGTGAACGAATGGCACTCCGGACGCACCGGATCACCCCGAGCCAGCGTTGTCGCGATCTCCTGTGTATCGGTGGCGCAGCGGTTCTCACCGTTGCGCTGATCGGACATGAGCGGGTACCCGATGTGTTCGGCGTCGGGGTCGTGCTGGACAGCGCGTTGCCCTGGCTCGGTGTGGGCATTCCGGTGCTCACGCTGACGGCCGCGCTGTGTCGGTCCAAGATGGGCGCACTGACCGTTCTGGCGCCGCTGATCGCTTGGACGTACCTGTTCGGCTCGTGGTGGGCGACCGGAACCGGCTCGGCCACGGTTCCACATTCGACACAGGTGAAGGTCGTCACGCAGAACCTCTACGCGGGTAACCAGCAACCGGCCGCCACCGCACGGGCATTGTCGGCGCTCGATGCCGATCTCATCGGTCTACAGGAGTTCTCGGCAGGAAACGCGGAAGCCGTGAGCTCGATCCTGGCCGGTGATCACCGGTATTACGTGGTGGAAGGAACTGTCGCGCTGTGGAGCCGTTATCCGATCTCGACGACCACCTCCGTCGATGTCGGTGTCGGTTGGCGCCGCGGCTTGCGCGCACACGTCGAAACTCCGCGCGGCGATCTGGTCGTCTACGTGCTGCACCTGCCGTCTTTTCGGCTTGGTGACACAGCGCAGCGCGACCACGGATTGATGACTCTGTCACGGAATTTGGCCTCCGATACCGCCGAGCGGGTCGTTGTGCTCGGAGACTTCAACACCACCGACACCGACCGTCGCTGGCAGGGATTCGCGCCCGGCTACCACGACACCCAGCGATCCGCCGGTTCCGGTCCCGGATTCACCTGGCCGGCAAAGCTTCCCGTCGTCCGGCCCGACCACGTGCTCATCCGCGGCGTCCGGGCAACCTCGTCGAAGGTAGACCGGACGCCCGGCACTGACCACCGCGCCGTGGCGGTCACCCTCGATCTCGAGCGGTAACCGCGTCATAGTCGTTGGACCACTTTCGCCCCACATTGCCGCGTAGTGGTTGGGGTGCTGTCGCCACGTCACGGAGAAGCGGAGAGGCCACTCCTACCATCAAGACCTGCGGGGATGTCGGCGGCTATTGATGGGGACCAACCCATCCGATCACAGACGAGGAACTGGCCGAGGAACTGCGCGCCGTAGGCCTGCCCGAGGTTGCCCGGGTGATCAACCCACGAAACACCGATGAACGCACTCCCTCCGGGACTACAACTGCATCCTCGCCGAGTCCTCACTGAATCACGTCTTGCCCGGGCCAGGTGGGCAACCGCTGGCGTTGGGCGAGGACGAATGGGATGGATCTTCGCCGAGGCCGCGTCGGCGAGGGCGGATTGCAGGGTTGCAGGATGGGGATGGCGATCTCCGATGCCGCTGCTCCGTCTAGGTCGCCGCTCTCCCAGCTTGCCACGCCAACGTCGGCTACGGTGCGCCCATACACACGGCGATGCCTCTCTGGATCCCAGAATGTAGTGGCGAGCAGGTGATGAGTTTCGGCTTCACCCCATTCGGCCAGTGCTCTCAGTGTTTTCGCAGGCTGATATACACCGTGGCGTTGTCCAGGCCCCCACCAGGCAATGGTTCTCGCCGTCGATACAGGCCAGCACGATCGACGGCCCATCGGACACGTTGCGCAACAACGGAATCGCCCGGTGCAGACTGCTAGTCACTGCCCAGGACAGCAGATGCTCGACATCGACGAACCCGGCTCCCCCACCCTGCTTTCCGATGATCTCGGCAAAAGCCGGGCGGCACAACCGATTCCACGTCGCCCCTACCCCGTGATGCGTGAGATGGGCAGTAATCATGGCAAGCAACTCGGCGGCGTCGAGCCGCGCCGCGGCGGAGATCACCGGCGCGAGGTCACCGAGCTGTGGCACCGGCACGGCCACCGCGCGGGTAGCCACCGCGGCGCTGGCCGGGCTCGCGCCCGCCCGCACCAACTCGACCATCCGAACCGCAACCGCGAAGTCGGTCGGTCTGTAGCGCCGATGCCGGCCCCGGCAGCGCTGCCATGGCCCGAGGCCCTATCGCTGATTCCAACTCCGCAACGTCGCCACCGGAATTCCGAGCCTGCGAGCCACCGCCCCGACGGAGTACTCGACCAGCGGCTCCGCGGACCACTCATCACTGCTCACAGACCCACCGCACTTACCCCGATCCCCCTGCACCCCACGACCTGACCGCCGCGGCGGGGGTGTGTTCGGCCGTCCCGGTGATGTTGCGGGCCATGCCACCGAACACGGCGTTGTGAAACGGTGTGATCGCCTTCCAGTAGAGGTGCCCGGCAAGTCCGTGCGGCTGGAAGATGGCGCGTTGCCGGTAGCGGGAACCCCCACCGGGGTCGGGCTCGACGCCGAGTTCGAGCCACGCAAGTCCCGGGACCCGCATTTCGGCGCGAAGCCGCAGCAGGTGGGGACGGTCGATGTGTTCGACGCGCCACCAGTCCAGCGCTTCGCCGGCGTGCAGACGGTGTGGGTCCTTGCGGCCGCGACGTAAACCGACCCCGCCGGCGACCCGGTCGATCCAGCCGCGCAGCGACCAGGCAAGCGGAAACGAGTACCAGCCGTTCTCGCCGCCGATGGATTCGATGACCGCCCACAGGGTGCCGGGGTCGGCATGGGTGTGGCGCTCACGCAGATCCTCGTAGAGTGAGCCGCCGGACCAGGCCGGGTCAGTGGGCAGCGGATCCGAGGGCGCGCCGGGCGTGCTGGCGTCCGACCAGCGGGTCGGCACCTCGGCGTTGCGGATGCGGGTCAGTGCCAGCTCCATGGCACGTTCGCAGCGGGTGAGGCCGTCCGCGGGGTCGGGGATGTACGCGGCGATGTCGTGATCGCCGCACACGACTTCGTGGACGAGAGATTCGATGAGCGGGACGGCCAGGGCACGCGGCACCGGGGTCACCAGATTGACCCATTGCGCCGACAGCCACGGCGTGAGCACCGGGACCGGCAGCACCACCCGACGAGTCAGCCCGGCGACCACCGCGTATTTGCGCATCATGGTCAGGTAGGTCAGGACGTCGGGGCCGCCGATATCGAACGGACGGTTGACGTCGGCGGGCAGCTCGGCGGCCCGCAAAAGGTAGTACACGACGTCGCGCACGGCGATAGGTTGGATGCGGTTGCGCACCCATCGGGGGGTGATCATCGCGGGCAGGCGTTCGGACAGGTAGCGCAGCATCTCGAAGCTGGCCGAGCCGGATCCAATGATGACTGCCGCGCGCAGTTCCACGGTCGGGACCCCGGATGCCCGCAGGATTTCTCCGACCTCGGCGCGGGAGGCGAGGTGGCGCGAGAGCTCCGCGTGCTCCGGGATGATGCCGCCGAGATAGACGATGCGCCTGACCCCGGCCGCGGTCGCCGCGTCCGCGACGACCCGCGCGGCGTGCTGGTCGATGTCATCGAAGTCCCGACGGGTCAACGAGTGCACCAGGTAGTAGACGACCTCCTGGTCGGCGACCGCGGCACGCACCTCGTCGTCATCGGTGACATCACCGCGGACCACCTCGACCCGATCTCGCCACGGCACCTCCGCCAATTTCGCCGGTGTCCGGGCCACCGCCCGGACGTGATGACCGGCCCGCGCCAGTTCAGGCACCAAGCGTCCGCCGATGTAACCGGTTGCGCCGAAAACCACACACCGCATGCTCGATCATCCTTCTTCCCGGTCATGGTGCATGAACGATGCATATCCAGCCGCGCCGTTTTACGCGGGTGGCATCAAGACCGAGTCGATCAGGTAGACGGTGGCGTTCGCCGTCTGCACTCCGCCACAGATCACCGAGGCGTCGGCGACCTTGATGTCGTCGCCCGACCGAGTAACGCTCACGGTGGCACCTTCGACGGTCTTGTGTTCGCCCGCGATCTGGCTCGGCGTCAGCCTTCCCGGCACCGCATGATAGGTGAGAATGGTTGTCAACTTCGCCGAATCGGTTTTGAGCGAATCGATCGTCGCCGCGTCGATTTTCGCGAATGCAGCATCCACAGGCGCGAAGATAGTGAACTCACCACCGTTGAGCGTGTCGACCAGGTTGACCTGCGGATTGAGCTGACCGGATACCGCCGCGACCAGCGTCTTCAGCAGCGGATTGTTCGATGCCGCGACAGCAACCGGCTCTTGCGCCATGCTGTCGACCGATCCGGGCCCGGTCGGCACCTGTTTCGCATAGTCAGCGCAACCGGGCCCGACCAAACCCGCCGCCGCACCGCCCGCCGCCGCCGAGGTAGGCATGGCCGAGGTGGGCATCGCTTTCGATGTCGTGGACGAGGAATCAGAGTTGTCGTCGGAGCAGGCCGAGGCGCCGAGCAAGGCTGCCGCCAAGGCCAGACCGGTCAATACCGAACGTTGGTTTTTCCTCATTGTTCTGTCACTTTCGTCGATTCGACCTCACAGGGTCGTGTGTTTTTGTATGGGCTGGCATCGCCTACGCCCAGGAGCCGTCAGCCGTTTCGAAGGGCCGGCGCTGCATCGCCCGTACCGCGCTCCATCAGCGATCCAGCACGACAATCTCGAGCACTATCCGAGTGTTGCACCATCTCGCCTCTAATGCATCGTTTTTGCATCGAATAATCGGGAAGGTGACGGCCCGTCCCAGTGGATGAGACCGCTCGGGACCAGAGTCCTGTTGGCCCCTGGTGAGTGCTGGCAGGGATGCCAGAGGTCACCGCCATGGACCGCGTCGCGCAAGTACATCCATTCGCCAAAGGAATGGGCATCGCCGCCCCGCAGATCGGGATCGACCGCCGTGCGGCCGTCCTCCGTCCCGCCGACCCGGCGGAACTACGAGCGGTAGCGACGCCTTCAATCGTCTCGCCGGCGGAATCGGGATCCTGCCCCGGCTGATGACCAAGACCCAGCACCGACCATGCTGGCACGCGAATTATCCTCCGTCCGAACCTATTTCCCAATTGGGTAAAGGGCCCCGCACTCAGCAGGCCAGCTGAACAGAAGGACTTGACAGGGAACTGTGCTCGTGACCGCATTTGCCAGCCGCAGGCTTGTGCCTCGACCAACGGCCGGTGCGCGCGATTCCGCCCACAGCCGCATCGGATCAAAGTCCCCCTGCGTCGGATGAAAGTTCGCAATCCGGCCTAGCCGACAGCGGCTCTCGTCAGCTGCGGCAGGCCGATGCGCCGTCCCGCTCGAGGCGGTCGCACCGGCCGTATCCGAGACTGAACCGGGAAGGAGGGCGGTCCAGTGCCGTGGAACGACGTGCTGTGGACGCCTCCACAGCACGCTCGAATGGTGATTCGTTGCCCCATCGGCGATCCCGAACCTACCCGGCCATCGTCGTGTCTTCGGTCGGCTTGACGCGAGTTAGGTGACAAACTAGGGCAGTCGTCAACTTCGGGTACGAATCAGCCGATTCGTACCGTGCGCGTGCCCACCGAGCTCCCGGTGGAATCCCACGCTGGGCAGCATGACCAGGCCGCTGTCGGGTAGCTCTGGGTGAGCTTCGTGCTGGACCGGCACCAAGCCCGCCTTCCTGCCGTCGCATCCCCTCGCCTCGCAGCGATGGACTGTCCCGGTGCCGATCACGCGGAGCTGGCCGCCCCTTGGCAAGCTCCGTCGCCGCAGTGCGGCCGGGCCGAATCCCTGGTAAACAGCGCGACAGGAACAGCGAGGTCACCGGCAATGACACGCATCGGCGCGCTGCATCGGCCCGTGCCGCACCCAACAGAATTACCAAGAGACCAATCGCTCCACCTGGGACCAGGGCAGGGACGACAGCGGCTGCGATGTCGTTCACCGTGCCATCGCTCGGACTGCAGATCGCCGCCACTGATTGAAGCGGATGCCATCAGCGCACCGGCGTGCTCGAGGTCGCCGCTAGTGAGTGCGGCAGGCGCTGACACGACCCGGATGAATGCTTGGGTGCGCGGCGGTGCGGCTGGCGTCAGTGCTTGCGCTGCGAATTGGCAGTTTCCCGAGCCGATCCGAGGTATCGGAAGGCATGCGAAGCGTCTTAGGCGAGTTCGGCAGCGTCGTAGTAGGAAATCCACTCCGGCTCGTCGTCTCTCCGCCGGGTCGAACAGATTCGGGTGGCCGCGCGCGGTCACCTGCGTCCTGCGGGTCCGGTAGAAGCGGCTCGGAAACAACACATATGGCATAGCCACAGGTCAGTGGCGATCGAGGCGGACGACGTCCGCGCGCGTGGGTGTTGTCGGCGGTGTCTGGCAGGGTTCGCCGTGTGACTGATCAGGTGATGGATTCGGGTGCCGCAGTATGCGGAGCGATTCGACGGACGACCCCGCGCCCGGTTGACGTGACGGAACTCCTACCCGGGCTCGCGGCGTGGGCTCGGGACACCATCCGTCTGCATCCGAGGCGGGGTACCCCGTCGAACAGGCAGAGCTCCGTCGGAGGGCCGTTGCTGTGGCCGGCAGATGAAGCGTGGCCGGTGTGCACCAGGCCGCACCAGGACCTCGGGAGGGGCACACCGAGCGCCCCTCAGGTGCCGATGGTTCCGGTTGTCCAGGCTTTCCGTTCGGATCTGCCGACCGGTGTTATGTCCTTCCCGCAGAACAGGGACGTTCTGCAGGTCCTGTGGTGCCCGTTCAATCACGACTTTCCGGCGTCGCCCTGGCCTGTGGTGTTCTGGCGTAACTCCCAAGCAGTCGGGGCCGTCCTTCCGGCACCTGCAGCCGATCCCGCAGCTGAAGACTGCCACGTGCCAGCGCCTTGCGTCGTCCACCCCGAGCGTGTGACGGAATACCCCTCCTGGGATCTGCCGGAGGACCTGGCCGAAGCGTGGCAGGAGGATTTCTATCGGCTGGAGGAAGCAGCCCCGCTTCTGTCGTACGGCACTCACCACGCTGAGGCGCCGGGCACGAAGCTCGGCGGATATCCAGCCTGGTTCACCGGACCGGGCGACGTCGACTGCGAGCAATGCAGCCAGCCGATGCGCCACCTGCTGACCGTGGCCAGTTGGGAATGGGACGGTGACTCCTGGCGGACCTGGCGGCCCCTCGAAGACGGTGGTGGGGCTGGCGCCGTTGACCCTACTGGCCTTGATATAGGCGGGGTGGGCGCTGTGTACGTCTTCGAGTGCCTGTCCTGCCCGGGCCGCCCCTTCACCCATTGGTACGACTGCGCCTGACCGACATGCAGGGTGCCGATCCTGCCATGCCAGGCTGTAACTCGGGCGATTCCCGGCCGGCGGCGACCAGCTTCTTCAACGTCGTCACCCCGACAGCAACAACCGCCGGGCCCGGCACCAGATCTGGGCAAACCCCATCAAAAGTGTGAGATCTTGTGGGACGGATCGAATGGCAGATCCGCACCCTCCCGGCCCGGCTCGCCGGTGCGAGGCATTTCGATTCTGCTTCGTAGTAGCCGTCAGCGGTCATGATCTCGATGGTTACGATTTATCCAGATCGATTGTGGTGTAACGGGTTATAGCTAGGCGAGGGCCGGCTGTCGCTGCACAGTGTTACGTGCAGCGGAACGGTGTGCGGCCAGGGCGGCCGCCACACCCAGAATGGCGATGGCGGCCAGACCGAGCTCGAGGAAACGGGCCGAGCGCAACGGGGAGGGTTCGCCGAGATTCACCAATACGCCGGAGATAGCGGCGCCGAAGGCGGTGGCGATCAGCTGCACGGTGCCGATCGCGGCGGCGGCCTGCTGTGATTCGGCCGGATCCGGGCTACTGTCCATGACCGCCGCCGACAGGTGCGGCCACGCCAGCCCGATGCCGCTGCCCGCGATCATCATGCACAGCACCCACATCAGCAGCGCGGACAGGCCCGTATCGCGGATCTGAGTGAGGGCGGTGAGCGTCAAACCGGCGGCCAGCACCGCGGGACCGGCGATCCGCAGCCGATCGACGGTACTCGGCCGCTGCGCGCCCGCGCTGACAACCTGCGCCAGCGTCCAGCCCAATGATGCTGCCGCACCGACGAATCCGGCCGCAAGCGGGGCGAGCGCACCCAATTCCTGAGCGAAGAGCGGTACGAAGTTCTCCAGGCTGATGCCGATCGCGACCGCGACCATGGTCAGGTAGATCCAGCGCAGAGGCGAACTCTGCACGAAAGTCAGCCGCGGCAGCACTGTCACCGTGGCGCGCCGCTCCCAGGCCAGGAATCCGGCCACGACCGCCAGCGCCGCCAGCACACCGGCCACGGTCCAGCCGCCCCGCGGCAGCACGCCGGCGATGCTGACCAGCGCCGCGGCCACCATCAGCAACGTCAGCGAGACCACCGGAATCCGCTGCGCGTGACCGGATTTCACTGTGCTGCGCAGTGCGAACGGCACGATCGCCCCGACCGATACTGTCAATACCGCGAGGCATCCGAACGCCAGCCGCCACGGCCCCAGTTGAGCGAACACACCGCCCAGCGCGGGTCCGATAAACGTTCCCACACCCCACATCGCCGACACCAACGCCGCCGCCCGGGCGCGCAGCGCGGCCGGATACGCCTGGTGAATCACCGCGTACCCCAACCCCATCAGTAGGCCGCCGCCCAGCCCCTGGACCGCCCGGCCCGCCAGCAGCACCGGCATGGACGGGCTCACCAAGCAGATCACGGTGCCGATAGAGAACAGTCCGAATCCGGTTAGATACGACCCGACCGGACCACGGGCGGCGAGCATCGAGCCCACCAGCGTCGAAGAAACGATCGATGCCACCACGAAAATGGTTGTAGCCCAAGCCAAGTAGCGCGCGCCGCCGATATCGCCGATCGCTGTCGGCAGCAGGCTAGCGGTCACATAACTACTGATGGCGTACAGGGCTGTACCGCCGGCGAGCACGATCGTCACACCCAGTCGGTCGCGAGTCAGCAGATCGCCCCAGCGGGCGCCGGCTTCGGGCATAGAGTTCATCAGACTTTCTCAATCTCACTGGTAGCGGCTTGAATACGGGCAGTGGGAGTCCGCTGCCCGAAAACGGCGGCCGGTCCGACCCTCAGCCCGATGTCAGCCCAGAACCGGGAAGTTGGCGCGAATGACGTTGTGCGGATCGCGGTTTCGCTTGATCTCCCGCAACCGCGCCAGAGTGTCCGAATCGAATGCCGCGGCGGCGGACTCACCGGGAGCGAGGAACGTGTAGGGCTTAGCGCCGGTGATGTGCGTCCCGAGCGCGCCGATGATCTCCTCGAACCGGCCACGGATATCGCCGAGCAGCTGGGGCAACCCGAGCCCGAGCAGGTACAGCGCATACGGTTCGGTGAGCGCTCCGCGCGCACCGCTGTCGGGCCGGTCCTGGGTGAGCGCGCCACCCAAACCGCGGATCTGCACATTGAGCAGCGGTGCGACGGGTGCGTCGATGAGGGTCTTCACCACCGCGTCGCCGAGATCGGTGAGTAGCTCGCCCCGCGACAGCGACGGGCTGGGATCGGTGGGTTCGGCAGTGATCCTGCCGATCTCGGCCGGGCTGAGTTCGCCTCGGGTATCGGCGATGATGCCCTCGATCGTGTCGAGCCGACGCGTCAGGTGCCGTCCCTCGGCAGGATCGCCGAGGTAGGCGAAGTCGATGGCGACGGTCGGCGCCGCGCCGGGAATCTGATAGCGCTGCAACCACACCGAAAGTTCGGCGGGTGCACCGGTGGTGAGCTCGGTGAACAGGTCGAAGACCTCGCGGGTGTGGCCGGCCGGCCACATCACCCGCCCGCCGTAGAGCCGGGGCAGCGCGAACAATTCGAATTCGAGACCGGTGACGATCGCGAAGTCGCCACCGCCGCCGCGCAAGGCCCAGAACAGGTCCGGATCCGAGTCGGCGGTGACTCGCTGCGGACGCCCGGAGGCGTCGACGATCTCGACGGCGCGTACCGCGTTCGCGGCCCACCCGTATTTCCGGGCGAACCAACCGAAACCGCCGCCGAGGGTGTATCCGGTCACACCCACGACCGGGTTGCTCCCGGCCAGCCCCGTCAGCCCGTGCCCGGCCGCCGCGGCCTGCACCTGACCCCACTGCACGCCGCTGCCGACCCGCGCCACCCGCTGCTCGGCGTCGATGTCGACGCTGTTGAAGCGTGTAGTGCGTAGCAGGATCGCGCCGTCGATATCGCCGGTCGCACCGTGCCCGGTCGGCTGCGTCACCACTGCACGACCCGCCCGCCTGGCGTAGTCGAGCACCGCCGCCACATCCAGCGCATCGGCCACCTCGACAACGCCGGCCACGGACTGCGCGACTGCAGTGTTCCACGGCTGCGCCGCCCGATCGAAATCGGCGTCGCCCGGCAGGATCACACCGCCACGGACCGCGGTGCGCAAGTTCTCGATAGACATTCTCAATCCTCGTTCATCATTGTCATGCTGGGTTGTCTATTGGTTGACGACATAGGGTCCGCCGGTGTGACACGAGCTCCTCGCCAACCACCAGCTGGCCCTGGCGAAAGCCACGCCGCACGGGTGTCGAGGACGAATCGGAGCTCCCTTTCGCCCGGCTGCAAGAGTCGTTGATGGCGGCCGGAGTCCACGTCGACGCGCTGCCGCCGGATCCGCTCCCGCAGCCGCAGGCCGATACTTGGTGGCATCGAACCGAATGCGGGCGAGGTCGCCGCGAAGCACCTCGTCATCGCCGGGGCGAGGTCGATCAGCTCGAGGCCCAGCGTGGCGAGGGCCTTGTTCGACGGTCGGCCCAAGCGCCGCCGCGCATATCGGTGGAGGCCCGGCGCGGCTGCGGCATGAGACCCATGCGCTCAACGGTGTCTCGATCATGGCAAGAAGCTTCGTGGGGTCGCTCACCGTGCCCTCACCATCGGCTCACTGTCACTCACGGACCAGTGCGGCCACCTCCTCAACGGGGTAGCCGCGGCCCTTGTGATAGGCCGCGAGGAATCCGGATTCGCCCAGAGCGGAGCGGGTTTCGACGGTGATCCTGGCGACCTCACCATCGCCTTCGGAGCGCAGACCGCGCAACGTTTCGGCAGCACCGAGCAGTTGAGCCGCACGCGCCACATCGCCGCACGTGGCGGCCACTCCGGCCAAGCCCTCGGCGGCCGCGGCCGCGGCAGGTCGCAGATGGTGGCGGTATGCGAGTTCGAACGCCGCGCGATGTGTGGCACGTCCCGCCTCCAGGTCGCCTTCGGAGACGGCGACCCAGCCCAGGCCGACTAGCGCGCGGGTTCGGGCCTCGATCGCGCCCACTGGGCCTTCGGATGCCAGGTTCAGGGCCGTGGTGTATCGCTCGCGAGCGCTCGACAGGTTCCCGTCGGCGCAGTCCAGATCGCCGAGCCCGCGAATCGCATTGGCGTGCATATCCGTCGCGCCCACCGAGCTGGACAGTTCGGCGGCGCGTTCGTAGGCGGCGCGGGCGGCGTCGGGGTCGCTGCCGGCCAAGATGTCACCGCGGCGGTTGAGCAGATCGGCGGTGTCGTCGACGGTGCCCAGCTCGGTGTTGAGCTCCACGGCCTCATCGATCAAGGTCAAGGCGGCCGATCGATCACCGCGCCAGTCGGCAACCGCCGCAAGTTTGTCCAGCGCCGTGGCGATCGCCCAGCGGTCGCCAGTTGCGCGGAAACCGTCCAGGGCACCGTGGAATTCAGCCTCGGAGTCGAGAATGCGCCCAGACATCAGCAGGCGCAGACCATCACCCAATCGGAGGAAGGCCCGCGACCACAAGTCAGGCCCGAAGAGCAGTCGCGAGCGATCCGGATCGACGGTTGCCATACCGCCCGCGATAGCGAGCAGAAACACCAGATGCGGTCGCCGCAACGACGTTCGGGATTCCGATACCGCCGCAGCCGCACGTTCGATCTCCGCTCGCGACTCGCCGCCGGCCCGCGCCGCCACCGCCACGCACAGTGCGTACTCCTCGATGGACGACGAATCAAGTTGGGGCAGTAGATGTTCGGCCATCTCGACTGCGTCACCGGGCCGACCGTTCAACCACCAATACCACGCCAGGGCAGCGATGAGCCGCTGCGCCAGCGGCGGATCGGTACGCACCGCCCAGTGCAGCGCCGCTTGCAGATTGCCGTCATCGGCGGCCAGCCGGGCCAGCCAATCCAGCTGGTCGGCCCCGCGCAGCAGCGGGTCGGCTCGCTCGGCGAGGGCGGTGAAATACCTGGCGTGCGCGTTCAGCAACCGCTCATGCTCGCCCGAGTCGATCGCCTGGTGTCGCGCGAACTCGCGAATTGTCTCCAGCATTCGGTAGCGGCCGCCCGTCACCTCCACCAATGATTTGTCGGCCAGATCGTCGAGCAGTTCATCGGCATCGTCGATATCGCAGATATCGAGCGCGGTCCGCGCGGTGGCTCCGCCCGCGAAAACCGAGAACCGTTGGGCCAGTAGCCGTTCGGCCGGGGACAGGAGCTCCCAGCTCCACTCGACCACCGCCTGCAAGGTGCGATGGCGGGGCTCGGCGGTACGGTCACCGCGGGCGAGCAGCCGGAAGCGGTCGCCGAGGCGCGCGTCGATCTCGTCGAGATCGAGGGTGCGCAGCCGGGCGGCGGCGAGTTCGAGAGCCAGAGGCAATCCGTCGAGGCGGGCGCACACACGCCGGACGCCGCCGATCGTCGCGGCATCGACGGCGAATCCGGGTCGCGCGGCGGCGGCACGATCGGCGAACAACCGGACGGCGGCGCACTCGAGCTGCTCAGCCAATGCAGCATCGGCCGCGGCGACGGGTAATTGCCCGACCGGGAAAGCGGTTTCGCCGGTGATCCGCAAGGGTTCCCGACTGGTGGCCAGCACCCGCAAACCAGGGCAGTCCAGCAGCAGCCGGTGCAGCAGGCGTGCGGTGTCGAGGATCAGGTGCTCACAATTGTCCAGAATGATCAGCTGCGGTCGTTCGACGAGCATCGCGCGCACACGGCTCTCGATATCGCGAGGCTCGCCTGGGGTGTGCCCGGGGCTCTCGCGCCCACCCAATGCCGCGGCCACCGCCTGGACCACCTGCGCCCCGTCCACCAGCGGGGCCAGATCCACGAAGCACACCGGCCCCGCGGTGCGAGAGCCCGCTTCCAAGGCCAACCGCGTCTTGCCGGTCCCGCCCGGACCGGTCAGCGTCACCAGTCGGGACTGCACGAGCAGCAGCGCTACCCGCGCCAATTCCGCATCGCGCCCGAAGAATCCGGTGAACGGCGTGGGCAGCCGCCGGGCCGCGCGTTCGGGTTCGGCCTCCGCGCGCAGGATCGCCAGATGCGCCTGGGCCAATTCCGCCGAGGGGTCGGCACCCAGTTCCTCGGCGAGCAGCTCCCGTCCCTCCTCGAACAGCGCCAGTGCCTCCGCCTGCCGCCCCGCGCCGTACAGGGCCCTCATCAGCAGGGCCCGTGCCCGCTCTCGAAGCGGGTGCGCCGCGACCATTTCGGGCAGCGCGGCCAGCGCTGCTCGGTGATCGCCCAGCGCCACCGCAGCCTCCGCGCGATCCTCCAGAGCCGCGAGCCGCGCCTCGGTGAGGTGAACAGTCCGCACCGCGGCGAAGGGCGCATCCGCCACATCGGCAAGGGCCGGGCCACGCCACAGCCGCGCGGCCTCGTCCAGCAGGACGGCCGCGGTGGCGAAATCCTTGTTGTGCAAGGCCCTTCGACCGTCCTGAGCGAGTTCGAGGAACTGGTGCACATCGATGTCCCGCGGTGCTACCGCCAATCGATACCCGGCAGCCGAGGACTCGATGATCTCCTCGGTGCGGCCCGCACTGCGCAGTGCACGCCGTAGCCGCGACACCTGCGCCTGCAGAGCATGCCCGGTATTGGCTGGTGGCGTCTCCCCGTAGAGACCATCGATCAACCGATCTCGCGACACGAAGCGGCCGGCGTCGAGCGCCAGCAGTGCCACCAACGCCCGCACCTGCGGGCCGCCGACCGCGATCGGTCTCCCGTCGGCCAGGCGGACTTCGATGGGACCGAGGATTCCGAACTGCACGGTTCACAGTATGCCCGCGCAATCTCCGAGCTACCGGGTGGCCGGCTACTGGGCGCCGATAGCCGGGCTGATGGCGGTGCCGCCGCTCACATCCACCACATTGCCGGTGATCCAGCGGGCGTCCTCGGAGGCGAGGAAGGCCACCACATCGGCGATATCGGCGGGCTGCCCCACCCGGCCCAGCGCGGTCATGGCACTGATGCTCGCCCGCACCTGCGGATTGCCATCGAGGAAGCCGGCCATCCCCTCGGTCTCGGTCGCACCAGCGGCCACCGCGTTCACGGTGATACCGCGCGGACCGAGCTGTACCGCGAGGGTCTTGGTGAGCACATCGATCGCCCCTTTGCTCATCGCGTAGGCCACCTGCGACGGGGCCGCCACCCGCGGTGCGCACGAGGAGATATTGACAATGCGACCGCCATCGCGCAGCAGCGGGATCGCCCGCTGCGAAATGAACAGCGGCGCGGCTACATTCACCGCGAAGAGGCTGTCCACCGCCGCCGGGGTCAGCTGCTCGATCGAGCCGTTGCCACCGCCGCCGCCGGCATTGTTCACCAGAATGTCCAGCCGTCCGTCCGGCAGGCTCTTCGTCAGCTCGGCGAACAACGCGTCGATTCCGGCGGGCGTGCTCAGTTCGGAGCGGATGGCGAACGCCTGCCCACCCGCCGCGCCGATTTCCGCGACGGTCTTCGCCGCCGCTTCGTCGTCGTGTCCGTAGTGCACCGCGACCACCGCGCCGTTCGCCGCCAACCGCAGGGCGATGGCGCGGCCGATTCCGCGAGAAGCGCCGGTAACGAGGGCGAACTTGCCGATCTGAGACATTGAAACTCCTGTGCTCGGGTCTGTTTCCTTGACACAGACGTTCGCCGACCGCGCTCACCTAACCCTCACCGTGTGCTCACGAACGGCGATTTTCGCCCAACCGCCCGATTGCGGGGGAACCCCTTGGTTCACCATGGCGGCCTCCCATATTCGGTGAGCGCGCAACACGATCGACACCCACGCCCCACGATCGACGAGGTACGTCGGCACGAACACCACCGTGCAGCCGATTCACACTGGCCACTCCGGATCACCTCCACGATGTTGTGAGGCTCGTGGCCGAAGCGGCCGATCGACCGGGCTGCTGAGCTCAGGCAATCAGACGCCCAGCGCACCGCAGTCGGCAAGCGCAGTAAAGGAGCCATGAGCCCGTGCGGACATGGCCTGGCCAATGCGACACAGGGACTCGGCCCGGCCGCGCCTGGTCCCGTACTTTTGTCCGAACTGCACGCCTGCGCGGAGGAACTGGCCCCGCTGTGTCGTAGGGAGAGGTATGAGGGTCGAGGAGTTCAGTGACGGCATGGTCGACGTCAGCGGTTCCGCGGCGGAGTTCGAAGGTCTGGCCCCCGTGGTGGCCCGGGGCGAGGGGAGGTTCGAGACCGAGGATCTCGCGGCTGTCGAAGTCCGCTCGGACGCTGGTCCTCGACTGCTCGTCCAGGTCGTCGAGCAGCGCCGGGTCCTGCTTCTGGTGGGGGACCGGGAGAGCCGAGCGCTCCTCGCGGAGGACCTTCGCAGCGTGGGGTCCATGACGGACGGCGGGCATCAGCACATCGAGTACTACGAGGACTTCGGCTACCTGCGGAAGGGTTCGGCGCCGCTGGTGCTCAACAGTCCGCACGGGGGCATGCCGCAGCACGAGACCGCCGCTGGTTCGGTGGAGACGGGCGACCGACCGGTCTTGTCGAAACCGGCTCAGAACGGATGATCTCCGCCGAAGATGGACGGCATGAATCGGCGCGAACAAGGAGCAGCGTGATGAGGCATGTTGGTATCTTGGCGCACAGTATCGAAGGCGCGGCGCTCTGCTTGCGGACGCTGTCGCAGGAGGGTGCCCGCGATCTCGGAACGCACGAGCACGCCGATGTGACCCTGGACTGCATCGCGATGGGCCGCAGCATGCCCGCGTGGGAGGCCGGTGATCACGGCGCGATTCGAAAGACCCTGGCCACCAGCGTCGATCGCCTCGCCGACGCCGGAGCCGAATTCTTCGTCTGCCCCGACAACACCGCGCATATGGCGCTGGAGTCCGACGGCGAAGACCTGGCGCTGCCGGGTCTGCACATCGCCGAAATCGTCGCGGAAAAGGCGGCCGCGGAGGGCTATCGGCGGGTCGGCGTGCTGGGTACCAAGTACACGATGACCGGCCCGATCTACCCGCGCGTCTTTGCGGCCAAGGGAATCGACGCCGAGATCCCCGACTCCGACGAGCGCCGCCTGATCAACGACATCATCTTCACCGAACTGTGCGAAGGAGTGTTCACGGCCGCATCCCGGCAGCGCTACCTCGATATCATCAACCGCCTGCACGGATTGGGCTGTGACGCCGTCGCCCTGGTTTGTACCGAGATCCCGCTGTTGGTGACGCCGGACGTATCGCCTTTGCCCACACTGGATTCCACTCGCCTGCTCGCTGCGGCCGCCCACCAGGTCGCCATCGAAGCGCGTCCACTCCCGACCTGGTATGGCGGCGCCATCGACTGAGCTCGTTGTCCGCCAACGACTTCGATACACCACGACCCCTCCGCGGCAGGTCGTTCCATGCCACGGCCATCGCTCGATTCGGGTGCGGCGGCATGGTCGCGGCAGGGCTGGAAATACGACGAGGCGCTAACCAGGTGACTGGTGTAGAGAGGATGTGGCGGGCACCCGCTGCAGCGGCCTCGTCGATCGCGGCACAGCATGTTTCTCTGGCCTTTCGAACTGCCCTCGACTGGTGTCGCAATCATCGGCGCTCCCGCCCTTGGTCGTTCGGGAGGTTCTCGACGGTGACCGGCTCGATCCTTTCGGCAGCCGGCAGTTCGAATCCGAACACCTGGCCGTAGAAACTCAATTCGGAGTCCAATGCCCTGCGGATGTTCTCCGCCCGCCGAAACCCGTGCTGCTCCCCCGCGAAGAGGATATAGGCGACCGGGATCCGCCGCTCCCGCAGCGCGTCGACGATCATCTGTGACTGATTGGGCGGCACCACGGCATCCTCGCTGCCCTGCAAAACGATCAGGGGACTGCGGAACCGGTCGACGTGATGGATAGGCGACCGCTCTCGGTAGAGGTCCCGCTCGGACGGGTATTCGCCGATCAGGCCGTCCAGATAACGGCTCTCGAATTTGTGGGTCTCGGCGGCGAGGGCCTCGAGGTCGGCGACTCCGTAATG
Source organism: Nocardia sp. NPDC057440 (assembly GCF_042802915.1). Lineage (NCBI taxonomy): Bacteria > Bacillati > Actinomycetota > Actinomycetes > Mycobacteriales > Nocardiaceae > Nocardia > Nocardia sp. NPDC057440. Next base: position 49,528 of record NZ_JBHVDF010000008.1, on the reverse strand, counting down.
GTCGGCGCCCGCGGAGAAAGGTGTGTCCGCTCGGGCCAGCGCGGCGAGCGTCGTGTAGCCACCTGCCGAGCCACCGCGGATAGCGAGTTGGCGCGGATCGACGCGGCCGTTGGCTGCGAGCCATCGGGCGGCTGCGATGCAGTCGGCCACGTCAACCACACCCCAGGCGTCGCACAGCAGTTCGCGGTAGGCGCGGCCGTAGCCGGTGGAGCCGCCATAATTGACATCCACGACGGCGAATCCGCGGCTGGTCCAGTACTGGGTACTCGGTGAGAGCACCGGCAGCGCGTGCGAGGTCGGACCGCCGTGGATCATGACAAGCAGCGGCGGCAGTTCCCCGTCAGGACCGCGGTATCGGGTGCTCGCGGGCGGGTAGAACAGCGCGTGTGCGGCGCGCGGCGCACCGACGCGATCCATCGAAGGGAACGAGATCGGCTCGGGTATAGAGACATCGGTAGCTTCGAGACCGAGATCGCGTGGAGCGCGCAGGGTTTCGAGTTCGAGGGTTGAGTCGACGAATTCGATACGATAGATACCGAGTTCGGCGGTGGGTGTGCCCGCTGCCACGACCACGGCGTTCTCGTCCGCTCGCTCGACCGCGACGATCGCGGAGAAGGGCAGCTTCAGATCGGTCACCGACCCGTCCGGGCGACGCACAGCAAGTCCGTCGTAGCCGTCGCGCCAACGGGCGAACACGATGCCGTGATCGCCGAGCACTGCGTAGCGCGCCGAGCCCAGCTGCCATGCGGGTACACCGATTTCGGCATCCACCTCGATGACGGCCTCGATGTCGCCGCCAGGTGTCCACCGGTAGAGGTTCCACCACCCGTTGCGGTCGGACAGGAACAGCAGAGAGCCGTCTTCCTGCCAGCGCGGTTCCTGCACCGACTCGCCCGGGCCGCCCGCGACGACGGTGTCCGTACCAGTCGCCAGATCACGCACCCGCAGGACAGTGTCGTCCCACGGCATCGACGGATGATCCCACGTGACCACGGCGAGCAGGGCCCCGTCCGGGCTCAGTCGCGGTGCGACGACGAAATCCGGGCCGCTGACCAGGACTTCCGGCTGCGAAGGCCGATCGGCGGACAGTCGCACGATCTCGTTGCGCACATCGATCGCGCCGCGTCCGCCGACTGGATGGCTCTCCCGGATCGCCACGACGGTGGCGCCGTCCGGACCGAATGCGCCGTCGCCGTAACGGTCACCGCGCGGCACGGCGGGCTCCGGGGTCAGCACGACCGGCACCCCGCCCCGCTCGATCCGGTACAGCCGCTGATCGGCCCAGTTGACGAAATAAAGCACCCCGTCGCGCACCCACCACGCAGCGCCGCCGTATTCGTGGACCGCCGTGCGGGCGTCCATCCCCTCCGGCAGCAGGTCGGTGCGCGCTCCGTCGGGAGCGCGGCGCACGATCTGGGTCCGACCTCCTTCGGCGGGGCGGCCCTCTGACCAGTACACCTCGGCCCCATCCACCCGCACCTCGCCCAGGCGCACTGCGGCGCTGACGACACTCTCGGAGGTGATGGAGGTCGGCCAGGACCCGAAGGGCAACTCGGTGATCGTCACCCGGACAGGTTAGTCGCCGTCGACGGCACATTCGGGTGGGCCCGAGGCCCCGGCACGCTGGCGGAGCGTCCCTGAGCGGCTCAGCAGCGCCCTGACCTCCATTGCTACGAAGGCGCTCAACGGCACTCTGCCGATACAAAGGCCCGTGCGGTAGCACGACAGCCCAGAAACAGGTCATCCGCCGCATCCAACGCCGCCTGGCCTCGAAACGAGGCAGCACCGCTCGCGGGCTCTTTCCTGCGCCGGGTTCACCGATGATCGCCCTTCAATCCTGGGTCGCGCGTCGTGGCGAACAGGAGTGAACCGTTGTTCGTGAACGCTAGACGGGCTCTGAACGCGCTGTAATGCCGCTGATCGCGCTGCCCGAACCGGCCACGGCGCTGATCATGGCTGCCATATCATCAAACGCTTTGGCAAATAGTCGGATTCGATCTGCGCCGGAAGGTTCAGGTCGTGTGCCAGGGCCGCCAAGGCCAGCAACGGCCATGCGATGCGGCGGGCAGCTCGGAATTGCTCCACCGCGGCGGCGACCTGCGGAGTGGCGTCTTCGCCCGCTGCCAGCAGCCGCACGATCTGAACGCGCGGGGTCCATGGTGATTCCGCAGGAATCTCGGCCAGCCGATCCAGCGCCGGCGGCATCAGTTCGGCGATCTCGGCCCTGACCTGCTTGTTACGTGGCCAGCGCGCGCGCTTCGCCAAAGCAGCCAACGCGGTCGCGTACGCGGCGGGAATCCGTACGGCCTCAGCGTCATCGGGAGCCCAGCAGTGCGGGTAGTACATGGTGTAGGCCTGGCTGCGCAGGTAGTGGTCGTTGCCGCCGTTGCGGCAGATCAGTGCCAATTCGAATGCTTCGAGCCAATCGTGGATGGACGGCGCGCCCAGGGACTCGTCGGGCCCGGCGGCCAACGACATCCGCAGCAGCGGCAACTCGCAGCGGGCGGCATCGGAGGTATGCCGCAGCCGTGCTCCGAAATAGGCACGAGTTGTATGGGAGGCGGTCAGTACCGTGGGCCGGACGTGCGGATGCGTCAGGGCCGGATCGGCGGCAGCCATCGCGTCGAGATAGTTCAGCAGCGCGTCGGTCAGCGGTGGCAGCCCGACTGGGCCCGCCCTGTTCGCCGCCGCCGCAGTGCGATCCACCTCGCCGTGCAACGAGCTCAGGTCGGCGTCATCGGGGTTCGGTGCGGTGATGTTCATCGGCTTGTAGTCCCCTCGGCCACGCGGGCATTGGATTGACAACGACAGAGACTACGGGCACCTGCCGTCATGCCCACCGGAGTCGGGACATCCTCAATGCCGATGACCGCCCTATCGCGACTTGGTCATGGCAGCGAACTGAAGTACATCCCCGGATGCCCTCGGAAGAACGCCGAACCATCCGGAGCTGAACGGTTCTGCGCTCGCGACGGTGGACGGCTTGGCCGAACCCGTTCGACGGCGTCGGCCAAGTCGTCCGATCGTCACTTCGGCGGTGGAACGACCGGGGTGAGGAGCATTCGGCCTGCGGCGGAGACGGTTTCCTCGAGGGATCGCTTCGTCAATTTGAGGAGCAGCGTGTTGTCGCGCTGTATCCAGAGCATCTGGGTGGTGGCCCAGGCAGCGTCTCGGGCGCGGGTGATGCTGAAGCTGCTGAGGATGTGCTTCAGTGCTTCGGCGTCCCTGGTGCCCAGTTCGAGTAGCGCGGGCTCGTATTCCGCCCGGATCTCCGCCTCGATCTTGGCCAGCAGTTCGTTGACCCTGAGGTAGTCGGCGGGCACCGGTGTCCAACTAGCCGCATACCGTGCGACCGAACCGGGTCCGGAACCCGATCACCCCGAGGAACTCTGGGATTAATCAGGGGCGGTGCCACCGGTCCACGTGCGTTCACGACGGTCATAGCGCACCCAGCGGCCGTAGATGATCATCCACAGGAAGTCGATCTCGGAGGGCAGCTCAAAGGGGTCGGTAGGGATATAGGCTTCGCCAAGTTCCTCGACGGTGTGCCATTCACTAACCGTCCAGTCAACGACGAGGACCCCGTGGCGTTCGCCGGTCTCAGCTTCGAGGGACCGGCGCAGATTCTTCCCGTCCTTCGTGTCGAGAAAAGCCTGCACGGTTTCGATGATCTCGTTGGGATCGATCTTCCGCGCGTGACCGAAGCCGACGCCTAACGCCGGCATCCCCGGCCCCGAGCCGTCCGGGATATCCCTCATGCGAGAGCATTCCCCACCACGGACCAGCTGGCCGACTCCGACAGGCCGAGTACGCCTCGGAGGTGTGGTCCGCGGGAAGCAATCGCCAGTCCTCGATTCCGTGCCGGGCGGCGTGACGGGTCAGCGGAGGCTGTTGCGGTCCAGCCAGTCGGAGATGGCGGCGGCGAGCAGGTCCGGCTGGTCCTCGGGCGTATGGTGGCCAGCGACCTCGTCGTACCGCTGGATGTCGAGGGCGGAGATCGTTTTTGCGCACCAGTCGATGACGGCGGGTTCGGTCATCGTGCCGTACGTCGGCGTGAAGGTCACCATGAGCTTCGGTACGTCCAGGCTGGACGCCAGCCACTCGTCGTACGCTTCGGCGCGCGCGATGACGTCGCTCGGAGTCCCATCCAGCGGCATCGAGCGTGCCCAGCGCAGCAGCGGAAGCCGACTGTCCCGCGTAGGGTACGGCCGCTGGTAGACCTCCAGGTCTGCGGGATCGAGTCGGTCCGAGATCGCACGCAGCCCGTCCCGGACGAATGAGTCTTCCAGGAATATGGACTCGCCGACGCCGTCGGTTCGGATGGCTCGCCACAGGTCCCGACCGGCCTCGGGGAACTCGTCCCAGCTCATCGGCTTGACTATGGTCTCGGTGAACGCGACTCCGCGTACCCGGCCTGGATGGCGGGCCGCCCAGTCGAACGCGAGCGCGCCGCCCCAATCGTGGCCGACCAGCACCACGCGGTCCAACCTCATCGCGTCGAACCAGGCATCCAGGTACCGCGCATGATCGGCGAACGTGTAGTCGATCGGCGGCTTGCCCGAGTCCCCCATGCCGATCAGGTCCGGGGCGAGCAACCGGCCGGGGCCGACGGCGGGCAGGACGTTGCGCCACAGGTACGACGAGGTCGGGTTGCCGTGCAGGAATACGATCGGTGCGCCGGTGCCGGTCTCGCGGTGGTGCATGGTCGCGTCGAGTACGCGGGTGTTGGGCATGGGATGTCCTTCAGAGGTTGAGGGTGAGGATGCGGTCGACCGCGATCTCGATGACGACGCGTCCGGCGGGGGCGGGCGGGGCGCAGCGGTAGCGTCGGTGGTACCAGCGGGCGGCGATGGCCACCCGGTCCGGGTCAGCGGACAGGGCGGCGGTGCCTTCGAGCGTCACCCATCGGAAGCCATCCGGCTGGCAGAGGGCGACGCGACCGCCGCTCGCCACATTCCGTGCCTTGCGGGACGTGGCGACCGTCAGGACGCGGGCCGTGCTGGCCGTGTCGTCCCAGGTGAACCGCACCGGTGCGACGTGCGGCGTGCCGTCCGAGCGGATCGTGGTGAGGGTCGCGATCCGCGGCTCGGTAAGGAACGCCTGGACCATGGGCTTCACCGGAAGGCGGCAGCCGTGCGGGTGGCCCAGTCGGCGAAGGTGCGCGGGGCGCGACCGAGGACATGTGCCACGTCGAGGCTGATGCGCTGTTCGGCGGGCAGCGGCTCGCCGAGGATGGCGAGGGTACCGTCGACGACCGGTTCGGGCATGAATGTGAGCATCTGGGCACGCGCCTCGTCGCGGGTCTGTTCGACGTAGCGCACTGGGGTGCCGAGCGCGGCGCCGATGGCTGCGGCCCGTTCACGCGGGGTCACCAGCTCCGGGCCGGTCAGCTCATACGTCCGGCCGACGTGTCCCTCCTCTCGCAGCGTCGCTGCGGCGACCGCCGCAACGTCGGCCGGGTCGACGTTCGGCAGCCCTACGCTGCCGAACGGTGCGGCGGCAGTGCGGTCGGCGCGGATGGACTCGACCCACGCGAACGCGTTGGAGTCGAGGCCACCGGAGCGCAGGATCGTCCAGTCCAACCCGCTGCCCCGCACCGCGGCCTCGAACGCCGCCGCGTGACCGTACGCCGCCGGTCGCGTTCCGACGCCCTGGGACGACATCAGCACGACCCGGCGGACTCCCTTCTCCTTGGCGATGCCGAGGATCGCATCCGGGTCGTCGCTGGCGACGAGCAGGAACAACGCGTGGGCCCCGTCGAACGCGTCCCGCAGACCGTCCCGGTCACCCAGGTCGGCCGCCCGGTGCGGCACGCCGTCCGGCAGCGGCCCGGGTCGGCGGGACACGGCGGCTACCTCCTCGCCGGCAGCCGTGAGGATCCGGACCAGCTCGCCGCCGACGTTTCCGGTCGCGCCCGTTACCACGATCATTGTTTCTCCTCAGAGTTAGGTAGTTAGTCAGTTGACTAACTGACACGCAAGACGTTAGCCGAGTCGCGCCGACTTGTCCAGACTTAGTCAGGCGACTCACTCAACTGCGCGAAAACCGGGCGGGCCGGAACGGCTCACCGCCGCCGCGGCCACCGTCCGGCACCAGCAGGGCATCGAGAAGGCGACGCTCGCCGACATCGCGCACGCCGCCGACGCACCCGTCGGGAACATCTACTACTACTTCAAGACCAAGGACGAACTGGTCGAGGCCGCCATCGGCGCGCACGGCGACGCGCTGTGCGCACTGCTCGACGCGCTGCCCACCCCACCCCACGCCGGCGGCGCGAGGCGCTCGTCCGCGGCTGGGTTGACCAGCGCGACCTCATCGCGCGGACGGATGCCACCGGCACGTTGGCCTCGGAACTGGACAAGCGCGCCAACGGCCTGGGCCGGAAGCCGGCCGAGCACATGCGCGGCCTGGTCGCCTGGGCCGAACGGCAGTTCCGCGAGATGGGACACCAGCGCGATGCGCGAGCTGGCCGTCGCGCTGGTCGCGGCGTACCAGGGGATCTCGGTGCTGACCAACCTCGCGCGGCGGCTCTGGGAGACCGATGACACCGCGGCGAAACTGCCGGCGATCCCGATCTGCCGCCCGAATGCGAACGTGCCGAGTCGGACGCGATAGTGCGCGAGGCGCGCACCCCAAGGTGCACGATTGGCTGGTGAACTACGTGGTGAAGAAGAACCCGCACGCCGAAGAGCTGTGCGTCGCCTGGTTCGCCGACCCGAATCCAGCGGTGGCGAGTGCCCGGCTGGGCGCTGACCACCGAACGCGTGGCGAAGCAGCCCACGGGCCTCGACCTCGCCGGACTGCTCGACATCGTCGAAGCGGAGATGAAAATCGCCCCGGATCGCCTGCAGTGGGCAATGAACCACTGCCTGGCTCAGATCGGGATCGAGCACGCCGAGCACCGCACCCGCGCAATCGACATCGGTGAGCGCCTGAAGGTGCTCGAGGACTACCCGACTCCACTGAACTGCACGTCGCCGTTCGCGCCCATCTGGATCACCGAGATGGTGCGCCGACAGTACGACACCGCACCGCGGTGATCCATCGGGCGCGCCGCGAGCAGCGGGATCGGGTCCCAGTTAGCCTCTAGCCCAAGCATTTCAACGGTTATACGGAGGTCCACAACCATGCAGGCATCGCAAGATCCCGTTTCCCTGCCGGTTGGGCCCGGCACCGAAGATGCGGCTGCGGCACTACAGCAGCAAATGGCGGACTTGGTCGCTGAACACACCGGCGCGGCCACGGTTTTCGGCGACCCGATCACTGCCGACAGCATCACCATCATCCCCGTTGCCCGCGCGCGCCTCGGATTCGGCGCCGCGGCCGGCAGCGTAGGCGGAGGCACAGATGTACGCCCACTCGGCTACATCGAAATCAGCCACGGCATCACGCGCTACCGGCCGATTCGCGCCCCTTGGATCCAAGTCGTCGTACCACTGACCGCGATGGCCGCCGGGCTCGCCGCACCGTGGATCATCCGCTCCGCGAACACACTTCGCCGCATTCGTCATCGATAGCAACGTCCGGAAATGCCCTATCAGCGCACTCCGAAGTCTGCTGTACAGCCCACTTAACACGACACGGAACTCCAGCGGAGTCCTCTACCGACAGCACCATGCCGCTCTGGCAGTCCCTCTGGCACCGACATCGCGGCATCGATACCTAGATCGGCAGAGCCATATGGTCGGCGCACCCGTTCGTTCGATTGCCGACTGACTCAACCGTTGTTGACGTAGACGCCCGAACGCTGAGCAACGACTCCCGCACGTTAGGCGCTTTCACCCAAACGACGACCTGCGCTGAGCCCAGACGGATCCAGCTTCAGCACGGCCGGGGATATATAACGAACACGGAGGACCGGGTAGCCGGAAGGATTTCGGGATCGCTGTCGACCGGCAGGGACGCGGACGGTGATGGGTAGCGGGGTCCGGTCCGTGCCGGTCGGCTCGGTCCACGACTGCGTCGCCGACCGACACGGTGTCGCCGATATCACTATTCGCCCCACGTCCAGCACCGCGGATCCCTTGCCGTGATGCCCCACCGCGGTCCCACGATGGTGGTACGCAGCGCCTCGTCGCGGGGCAGATCGACCGGACGAGTGGGGCGTTGTGGCAGCTGGTTGCTTCCCGATCCCCGTGGCTCGTAAAGGATGTTCAGCGATCGGTGATGCCGCGATGTGCAGTTACGGGGACCCCGAATTCGGCGGCTTCGCGGGTGATCCGTACGGGTGTCAACGACGGCCCAACCTGAAACGATCGAATGGCGATGCGGTCCTGAGAGGCCTCCATGAAGATCAGCCTGACGTAACGCACCGGCACATATTCGGGGAAGTGCTCGTGTACTTCATTTGAAAAGAGGGTTTGGAACCTGTTCCGTATCTCCCAACTGGAATTGTCGGGCGAAGTGGCCAACATCCCTCTCAGTCGTGAGGGCGGGCTGCCCGGTGTGCCGAAGTAGACGTGGAGGGAATTGATCTCCTTGAGGCTTCCGAGATCGAGTGCCACTTCCGAGCCGGTGGCCTCTGCTTTGCCGTTGCTCAGGTAGTAGGTTTCGAGGTTCCCATCCAGCATGTTCGTGGCCGGGTACTGCGGGAGCTCGCCAAGGTTTGGTGTCACGCTCACGGTCTCCTTCACCGCTGGCATGATGAACTCGCCGAGCACGGTGAAGTTTCTGACTTCGAGGTCGGGTACCCGGACGGTGACGGTGACCGATAGCGTGCGTTCGACGGTGTTGGTGCCGACCTGGACTGTCGCTCGCAGGTAGAACACGGTGGTGTGGTCGACGTTGTTGACCGTGTAAGTGGCCTCGTTGAGGACGTTGATGTCGGCGGCGTCGTAGATCAGCCGCAGCGAGGAGACGCCGCTTGCTTCCCAATTGAGTTTGACCGAATCGCTGTTGTCGATGATCAACTGTTCGGCCATGAAGTTGGCCATATGGAAGTCGGGCGGGAATTTGCCCACATCGAATATCGTGATGCCGTCTTCCCAGCCGTCCTCGGGGTCGGTGTAGCCCGGCTCGCGCCAGGAGAGGGTAATTTTCAGTGGCGCGCTGCCGATTTCGGTGTTGATCCGCATGCCCATCAGTTGCACGGTGACGCCTTGGTCACGACCGATCTCGGCGTAGCCGGAGGTGGGGGTGAAGGTGATGGTTTTGGTGGCGGTGTTGGTGCTTGGGGTCCAGCCCGGGAGGCTGATCTGGGCGGTCGCGCTGGTGAGGTCGGGGGTGAGGTCGGGCGAGTTGTTGCCGGTGGGGACAGTGACGGTGATCTTTCGGCATTCGATGGCGGTTGTGCTGCGGCGACTGCCCACCAGAACGAAGTTCGCACGTTGCGGGTCGCCGCTGGCGGGTGAGACCCGCACCGGGTCGGGCGTGGTGTTGAGGTCGAAATACAACGGGGAGATGTTGCTCACCGCGCCTTCGGTGCTCGTGGTGGCGGTGTATTGCTGAACGATGGTCATCAGCGGGCTCCTCGCTCGTTGTGCTGCTGGGTATTTCGGCTCGCGGCATCCTCGAGAAAAGGAACCCGGAGCGGATTTCGGGATCGCCGCCGACAGGCAGGGATGCCGGGTCGGGGACGGTAATGGGCCGGGAGGTCCAGTCAGTGCCCGCGGGTTCGATCCATGACCAGCTGCCGGTGGCGGTCGCGGATTGGGGCAGGGTGGACGCGCCGTGCTCGGTGGTCGCGATCAGCAGTGGTCCGGTGCGGAAGTCGACCGCCATGGCCGCCAGTGCGGCGTCGGTAAACCGTTGCAGGACGAACACCGAGCCGACTGGGAGGATGTCGGTAGTGGCGTGCACGGCCGCGCGGGTGTCCATGAGCACAGTCTGGCGCGGGATCTGGCCGATGTGCGGCCCGGAAACGGGACCCGCAACCCTCCCCGAATCCGATCATCTCCACTGGAATCTCGACCCGCCGGTCGGCGAACTCATCGAGCGTTTGCGTAAGATATCGATCCGGACGCTCACCATGCCTCTCCTCCGTATCCAGCCCCGTCCGCAGTCCGGACGAGACTGCCGTCCTCAAAGATCTTGTATCCGAGGCCAACCCGCCGCTAGTAGCTCGCTGCCATGACCCGATTCCCAGCGAATAGCCCATTTCGGTTCCGGGATCAGCCGAGTCCGGTCTGAACCGTTTCCACAGGCAAGCCGATTGCTATCAAGTACGCCGCCTAAACCGATGTGCGGGCGCGGCTGCACTCCGCCCCGACCAAACGTGTCGTGTGGGTGGCGACTACGTTCCCCGAGTTGTCCTTGACCACACCATTTCCGGGAAAGACTGGCCTCCGGGGAGGACAATTTGTGAGCGCGCCATCTATGTGCGCGACCTCAGAGGACTTCCACACCCGGCAACCCGAGCGGGCCACATGCAGTGAATGCTGACCACCCCGTCCAGCTCTCTCACAGGAATCGCAATTGCCGTCGCGCGGCCGCTGTGAAGGCTGCTGCGGTTGGCGGGGGTAGTTCAAAGTCGGATTCTTCGCTCACAGTTGCGGACTCCTGTCATCGAAGGGGGCAGCCGCCGGTATATGGCAACTGGTCTACCTGGTGACAATCCGATCTGCCGACCAACACCTCAGACTCTCTCTAACACAAGACATCTGAGATGATCGGTCAAGTCAAGGATCGCATGTCCGGGCTGTTCGAGGACAGGATTTCCTCAGTTTCATCACGAGGTCCCATGCGGACTGAACCACCAAATCATCGAAAGTGCGCCCAAGCCGGTCCCAACTGACCGTTGACAGAGTACGGCGTGCCCGACCTCCGGCCCGTCGTCTCATACTGACCGTCGTCGCGCGTGATCCACGTCCACTCCACCACTTCTGCGCACCCCAGCAGACGTCATAGACGATCCGAGTCGGGTCGCCGATCGAGCAGCGCAGCACCGAATACCCCTGACCAGGTGCCACTGCGGCGATGTAGACCGGTCAGCCCCACCACCGGGCCCTTGTCGCCAGCGTAGTGCACCTTCACCTTGATCCCGGCGAGTCCGGTGTCACCGCGCCGACCGGGGCGCAGGGCGGCATGCGCCACACGCGAGCGCGGGGGTCGCACCGACCGGGAACCCGCTGTGCTGCGCCGCGTTGTGGCTTACCGTCGGATTTGTGCGACTTGCCCGTTCCAGTGACTGTGGAGCCCGGGCCGTGAGTACCGCTGATGATCTCGACGATGCCCCCACCGATGGCCTGTTTGCGCGTGCCATCGGATGAGGCTGTGCAGGGCGTTTTCGTAGTTTGTTTCACACGGAGGAGGACCGCTGTGACCGTCCAGATCGGTTGGCTACACAAACTTCTCGATGAGGCCGATGGTGCGCCGGCCGAAGTCCCCGTCGATGCTTTCGGTTTCGGTGACGGGCTGCGCGTCCTGTTCCCGGACGGGATGCTGCACTTCGGGCCCAACGGCGCGGCAACCCGCGAAAAGGTGGGTACCGCCCGGGTCCCCTTCTGCGAGACCGCCGCCGCGCTCACCCTCCAGATCGCCCCGGACGACAGCTCGGCCGCGCTGGAACTGCGCCTACCCGGAGCGGGGGCACCCGCACATCTGCTGGCTCGATGCCTCGGCTTCGAACTGCCCGTGCTGCCGTGTCCGGTACTCGAGCAGGTCGACATACGGCTCGACGGGGCCGCAGGCGCGGAGCTTCAAGCCAGCGGCCCCGGGACCAGCGTGCGGATGCATGCGAACGATCAGCGGGTGTTCACGGTCGAGGCCGACGGCTGGCATGTCGTGTGCACCCACGCGCCGGTGCCACTGACCCTGCTGGCGGAGCTGGGCTCTATCGAGGTGGGGCGCGGCGTGCTGCCCGACCCGCTCGGCACCGAACTGCCACCGGGCAGCTGGCTACTGCTGCCCGCCGCGCCGACCCGCCCACGCCGGATGCTGGTGCCGCTGGCGACGCCCCGCGGCGAGGTCGTGCTCGATCCCTCCCGGGTGGACGGCCTCGGGAGGAGGCTACCGGTCGCGCAACCCCGGGCACACCGCACCGGATTCGTGCACCCGCCGGTCCGGGCGGTCGCGACGGCCGACGGGTTCGCACTGCTCGCGGGCACCGGTTCCGGCTCCGAGCGCGGCAACGGCCGCTGGGGGCTGAACATCAGCGAGGACGGCGCGGTCGCCGACGTCACCTACGACTACAACCCGCTGATGATCAGCGGGGCGCTCGGGCTGCTGAAGGCACAGTCGCCGTACAAGACGATCATCGGCGGCGTCCTGATGTTCTCGTTCAAGGGCGCGAAATCGGGCCTATACGGTACCGGCGCCGGCGCGTACGTGGTGCCGGAGTCAGGGGCCGCGAAGCCGTCGTTCTTCGGCTACGCCGGGATCGGTGGCAATCCGGGTATCGGTATCCCCGCCATCCGATTGACCGGCGTGGCAGTCGGTTTCGGCTGGAACAGCCGTATCCGGATTCCCGCGGTCACCGAGCTGGACGACTTCCCCTTCGTCAAGGCGCTCAGCGACCCCGCCGCGATCGGCGGCGAGACCGAGGATCCGGTCGAGGTCTTGCGCGCTCTCACGCTCACCGCCAATCCGTGGATCACCGCAAAGGACGACGAGCTGTGGGTGGCGGCCGGGCTGGGATTCACCCTCGCCGAGCTGATCGAGGGGCGGCTGGTTGCCCTGGTGCAGACCGGTGAGGAGCTGACCATCGCCCTGATGGGCACCGGCGCCGCCGACCTGCCCAAGGGAGCCGGGCGCAAGTACGCCCGGATCGGGGTGGGCTTGAGTGCGGTGATCAAACCGAAGCAGGGTGAGCTGGCTTTCGACGCGGGGCTGACCGGCGACTCGTTCCTGTTCGATCCGAATTGCCGGTTGCGTGGTGGTATCTCGCTGCGTACCTGGTTCGGCCCCAGTCCGTACGCGGGTGACTTCGTCTTCTCCGTCGGCGGGTTCCATCCGAACTACCGTGCGCCGAAACAGTATCCGGCGCAGCCGCGGGTCGGCTTCGATTGGGACCTGACCGGTTCGGTGACCATCTCCGGCAACGCCTACCTGGCCATCACCCCGGGCGCAGCCATGGCAGGCGGCGGGTTGGCCATCCGGTTCCACTCCGGCGTCGTGCGGGCCTGGTGCACGGCGCAGGTCGATGCACTGATCCAGTGGAAGCCGTTCTACTTCGACGTAGGCCTGAAGGTGTCCATCGGGGTGTCCGCGTCGGTGAAGATCATCTTCGTCCGCATCACCATCACCGTGGAAATCGGTGTGCAACTGGAGGTCTGGGGTCCGCCCACCGGCGGCAAGGCGAAGGTCAAGCTGTGGTTCATCTCCTTCACCATCAACTTCGGCAACGGCCGCGCGGACGCGAGCAACGAACTGGACTGGCCCGGGTTCAGTGCGCTGCTGCCGCCGGCGGAGAACAACGTGCGGGTGCTGCCGGGCGCGGGCCTGCTCGTCGAGAAACACCCCGCTACCCGCACCCTCGCGAACGACTACTGGGAGGTATCGGCAAGCGGATTCACCTTCACCACCGACACCACGGTGCCGCTGACCAAGATATTCCTCGGCACCTCGACAACACCCGCAGAATCGGGTGCCACAGTGAACCTGCGGCCCACCCGGTGGCGCGGCGTCACCAGCAACCAGCGCGTGAAACTCACCCTCGACGGCGCCGCCCGCGACCTCGGCGAATGGTCACGGGCCGCACGCACCGCCACCGTCGCCGCCGAACTGTGGGGCACCCGCAGTTCCGACACATTGCCCAGCAACGGCAATCACGTGGTGCCCGATCAGCTGCTGGGCGCCGCACTGACCTCGCCCGCACCGCGCCACGGCACCTCCACCGGATTCATCGACCAGGAGGCGATCGCATTCGACCCGGTCGCCCCCGACGGCGCGCAGCCTCTCGACCCGAACGCTAGCCCGGTCGGCGCCGCTCCCGCACGGCCAGGCGGTGTCATCGCCACCATCGCCGCCACAGTCGCGGCCACCGAGCAGACGACCGCGCGCCAGCGCCTCGCCGGGCAGCTCACCGCGCTCGGCTTCGACCTCGGCGCCCTCGACAACAACCTGTCCGGCTACGCCCGGGCCTGCCAGACGGCATTCACCGCCGAACCGATGCTGGTGTCCGCCAACTGAATCCGCTCGCCTCCAGCGCCCGCCGAGAACAGGGGAACCTTCGCCATGCCGACTACCAGCCATCGCACCCGATTCTTGGATCACCGCATCCCGTCGCTCTACGCAGGCCAATACCTCATCGGCGTCGAACAGAACATCGACACCGTCGCCACCCTGACGACCCGGCAACAGAACTTCGGCGTGCGCGGGCCGCGATTCTCCCTGGGCGGCTCCGAGATCCACGGCTGCTACCCGGTTGCGGGGGCCGTCGGAAAATACAGCCAGATCCTGCCGCACATCACCCTCGACGCCGCCGGCCTGCCTTGGGCGCGGCTACTCGGTTCGTCCGGCGACGGCGTCCCATGGGTGGCGCTGCTGCTGTTCCGTGAAGGCGAACTGCCCGAGGACCCGCAGGCAGTCGGCGAAGTAACCGTGTCCACGGTCCGGCAACTACTCGACCGCGCCGCCGGGCCCGGAAAACCACCGACGATCACCAACGAGTCACTGATGGACGGCGAGGCCGAAATGGCCTGCAGCAGCATCCTCGTGCCCGCGAACGTGTTCGCCACGATCCGCCCGACCGTCGCCGAACTCGCGCTGCTCGCCCACATCCGGGAGGGCGGGCCGCCCGACGCCGATCACGTGCGCGGCACCGACCCCGAACCGCAACTCACCGACCTCAACGCCACTGTCGTCAGCAGCCGATTCCCGGCCGCGACCGCGGGCAGGCATGTCGCGCACCTGGTTTCGCTGGAAGGATTGCATCAGCACCTCACCGGCACCCCACCGAGCGAGGGACTGCGCCTGGTGACACTGCACACGTGGGCATTCGAGACGCTCGACGACACCGGCATCGGATTCGGCGACCTCGTGCAACACCTGGCCGCCGAACCCGATCTGGCGCTGCGGGTTCCGATGGCAGGCGGATCCGCCGACGGCGACGCGATCCAACGACTGCGTTCCGGCGCCACCGCCCTGGCTCAGCGTCTGGAATCCGGTGAACGCAGCGTCAGCTTCTACCGCGGCCCCCTCACCGCCGATCCCGCCCAACGGCTGCCCGACCCCGCCGCGCCGCGGCTCGAATCAGCGGGGGAAGCCCTCATCTACCTGAAGCAGTGGGGGATCTTCGACACCGGCTACGCCAGCGCTTTCAGCCTCGGCCGCACCCTCGCGTTGGCTGATGCCCCGTTCCGGGACCGGCTGCTGGAATTCCGCAAAGCCGCCCGCCGCGCCGCCCGCCGGATCAGTGCGCACCCCGACCTGATCGCCGGACGCAGCGTCG
This sequence comes from Nocardia sp. NPDC057440, assembly GCF_042802915.1. NCBI lineage: Bacteria > Bacillati > Actinomycetota > Actinomycetes > Mycobacteriales > Nocardiaceae > Nocardia > Nocardia sp. NPDC057440. Next base: position 34,200 of record NZ_JBHVDF010000008.1, on the reverse strand, counting down.
AAGCCGCCGGCCGTGCCGTGCTGGAGAACCAGGCACGCAACGCCTTCGACCAATTGCTCGAGACACGGCTACCCGGTGCGCTGGGCCGCAGCGGCGCCGACCTGGCCGCCGCCCCGAGCCGCCCCGCTGCGCGGGCGACCCGCGGCAACGGCGCGCTGACGTCGGTCGGCCTGCGCGCCACTGTCGCACAGGCCGAAACCCGCGCGGTGGTTCGGGCCGCTGTCACCGAGGAACTCGATCCGGTGCAGGAATGGCTGAATCGGCTTCTCGTGCTGGAGATGCTGCCGTTCGAGCATCTGGTGCCCGACCCGCGCATGCTGCCACCGGAAAGCATCCGCTTCTTCTACGTCGATGAGAGCTGGGTGCGGGCCGCGGTGGACGGCGCACTCAGCGTCGGCGTCGGTCACGCTCTCGACGCCGACCTGAACGCCCTCGCGACCGAGATCGGGGCGCCCCCCGCGTGCGGGGTACTGATCCGTTCCACCCTGGTCCCGAACTGGCCGCGCACCATCTACAGCGCCTTCCGCGGCGAGCAACAGATCACACAGAGCGGGCAGGCGAGCTTCGGCAACGGCGTCCTGCTGTTGCTCTACCCGCAGGTCATCGACACCTTCACCATCGCGGAACCGCCGCAAGGTCTGTACTTCGGTATCGGCGACGTCGGCACCATCCAACTGCGCCGGCTGACCGGCAACATCGGCTCGCCCGTAGACGAGGACGAGGGGGAATTCCCGGACCCTGCGGGGTTCGGACGGTTCCTGCGCCCGTCGGGCGACGTGCTCGACATCGAGAACAAGCTGCTGCCCGAACTGGCCGCCGAACACGGCCTGACGACACTGTCGCCCGCTCAGTTCGCGCTGCAGATGATCCGAGCGCCGCAGATCCAAACCTTCGACCGTCCCTGACCCGATCCCGATCCTCCTGAAGGGGAACAGCATGCCCAACGACACGCTCGTCGTCCCGGTCGAGGTCGCGGCGTTCGCAGTCAACTCGCAGACCCGCGACACCGACGGCACCTACGTCATGCAACGCTGGATCGCCAATTTCGTGCCGTTCGTCGACGCCAACGCCGCACCCGAACCACAACCGTTCTCCGGTACCGAGCCGTGGGGCGGCGATTCCTCCCGGCTCGGTGTGTACGTGCAGTGGCAGCTGCCCGAGGCGCTCACCCAGGGCCGCCAGGACGAAACCACCGGCGAGATCGGTGATTTCCCGCTGGTACCCAACCGCTGGCTGGTGACCCGCCGCTCCAACGGCGGCGTGCGCGCCTGGATCGTGCACAGCGACTTCCTGCACCCGCAGCAGGGGTCGGTGTCCTACCTCGACCCGCACGCGCAGACCGCTGCCGCAACCAAGATCGGCAAACTGGTGGAACTGACCACCGGCAGCCCATGGCAGGAGCCGGGCGACAAACCGTTCCTCACCGCGCTCGGGCCCGGGCTGCTCACGTTCTCGGCGTTCCAGCCGTACAACAAGAACGTTTTCTCCATCCACGACACCCTCACTGATATCGACGGCGACGACCGGCTCAGCTACCACGTTGTCGGCTGGTATTCCGACCCCGCCGCCGACATCCTTATCACCGGGGAGAACGCGGAAACCCCCTTCCCCGAACTGATGTCGAGCCTGGAGTGGAGCCTGGCCGCGACCTTCGGCTCCCCCCGGCGCTCGGTGTACGCCGGTAGCGCCCTCGGCATCGACTGGCGACCGAACGGTGGTGTCTACCCCTCCGACAGTCCGCGCGCCGCCCAGATCGCCGTGGCCATCGGCAACAGCACCGCCGAGGCGGCCGGTGTGCTCCAAGAGCAGACGGGCGGCACCAACTCACTCAGCGACGACGCGGCCCGGCTCTACAGCGCGTTCACCCTCGGCGTGCTGAACGACTACGACCGCGCCGACGGCGACCTGTTCCCCGACCGTGCCGCGCACCGCTCCGGATTCGGCCCCGTCCCAGGCGGTTTCACCTGGCGGGTAGTCGACCGCGGCGGCGAGGAGGCCCGCGCCGCGCTGTCGGCCGACGAACGGTCCGCCGAAAAGGCCCGCGCCGCCGACGTCGTCGCCGATCTCAACACCGCCCAGCGCGACCTCGACGAGAAGGAACGCGAACTCGCCGACCTGCGGCAGCGGCTGCACATTCTGTGGTCGCTGTCGCAGGAGCCGAATCAGCCGAGTTTCTTCGCAAGCCGCATCGCTGACGAACTGCGCCTGGACAACACCAAGGGCACGGCGGGCCTGACGGTGGCAAAGGAGGCCGAGGTAGCGGCCCTGCGCGACGAAATTCCTTGGGCGACAACGGCGGACAGGCTGTCTGCTCGCGCCGCCGACTACGCCGCTCGGCATGGTTTGCGGGCTGCACTGGAACTGCAACGATCCCCGCAGGAGCCGTTCGAACAGCACGCCGACCCGGTGCTGATGCTGGCCGGCGCCAATTTGAGCGCCCCGCTGACCCGCGGCTCGGACCTGCCGTGCCGGGTGGCCGAACGCCTGATCACCGCCATCGGGTCGATCACCGCCACGACCGTGGCCGCGGAAGTGAACAAGGTGAACGTGACCGGCCTGCCCGGTCCGATGCGTGCCCTGGTCACCGAGTTCTTTATCATCGACCAGGCCCGCAAGACCGGCGTCGGCCTCGGCAGCGCCACTGGGACACTGCCCGAATACGGCACCGCCTCGTGGCGTCAGCCCTGGCAGCCGCTGTATCTCATGTGGGAAGCCGAATACACCGCAATCCCGTTCGTGGAGGGCACCGCCGAACGCTGGCGCTTCGACGGCACCCGCTACCGGTGGGAGGGCGAGGGAACGCTGAAGGCCGCGGTCACCGTCAGCGGCCGACAGATGCTGGCACCCCTCAGCGGCTATGACCAGGAAGGCAAGCTCGACAGCTACGCCAACGGCCGCGACGACCTGCCCGAACCGCTGCTGCACGGGCTGCGCGAGCAATTGCACAACCTCGACCAGCTGTCCCAGCGTCTCGATGGGCTCAGCGCCACCGTCGGCCAGCGACTGTCCGGAGGCAACCGCACACCCGTCGGTGCCATCGGCGACCTGATCGGCTCGGGCGTCGGCCCTGCCCCGGATCCCGGGCCCCAACCGGTATTCGAATGGGACGACTGGGAGGACTCGGACTTCCAGGAACTCCGTTCCGGGCATCTGATGTTCACCCGGCTGTCGGTGGTCGACCGGTTCGGCCGTGCGGTCAACCTCATCGACAACCCGCTGCACTTCGACCGGCTGCGCAAACCCCTGTCCATGACCCCCGACCACGCCGTCGGCGAAATCCAGACCGACCGCTACGTCGAACTCGGTCCGCGCCTGCTGCAACCGGCCAAGCTGCGGTTCGACTTCCTATCCGCCACCGTCGACTCCGACGTCGAACTCACCCCGGGCGCGAACCCGATCTGCGCGTGGCTGGTGCACAACCGCCTCGATCGCGCGCTGGCGTGTTACGACCCGCAGGGCAAGGTGCTGGGCGATCTGCGAGTCGTGCTGTCCCCCAACGGGCAAAAGACCGTCGAATGGACCGCACTGCCCGAATCACCGGTCCTGGAATTCGACCAACTCGCCACGAACCACCTGCACGCCCACCGCTTCCTGGCCGCGATCAAACAGCGCGGACCGGCGGTGTTCGACGCAGTCCGCAAACTGATCGACGACACCATCACCCTCATCGACCCGGACGGCCCCGAGGACAAAAGCCTCGGATTCCTACTCGGCCGCCCACTGGCCTTGGTCCGGGCCCGCCTCGACCTGCGGCTGTACGGTCCGGTGCGCACCGACGTCACCTGGCAGCAGGTGCTCAGACCACCGGCCCCGAAGATGCCGGGCTACCGCTGGAACGTCCGCCTCGGCGAGGCGTCGCAAACCGACGACGGTCTGGTCGGCTACATCCTCGACGAGGACTACAACCATTTCGAGACAGTGGTCGCCCCGAGCGGCGACCATGGCGGCTACCTGCGCCCCATCGGCGACGGCGACCGCATCAAACTCGCCTTCGCCGCTGACAGCACCGCCACCCTCACCGTGCTCGCCGATCCACGCGCCGCCGTACACGCCACGACCGACATCCTCCCGGTCGAATCGGTGTTCGTCCCACCGCGATTCACCGACGCTGCACTGGCTGAGATGGCGGTCGCCTTCCGCGCCGGGCCGCTACTGATCGGCACCACCGATCAGGGCGCGGCCATCCTGCCGCAGCCTGCCACCGTGACCGGCACATGGTCGTGGGCCGAACAGGTCGGCGCCGTGTGGGCACAGCTGCCGATCACGGCACCGGACCCGGCCTCACTCCCGATCGGCGCCGACCACGAAATCCGTTCGGGATTCCTGGTGTTGAGCGACGCCGCCGAGCACAGCCGTGCCCCCGGCAACCAGCTGGGAGCACGCTGACCGCGGCCGTCCCGCAATACCACGCCACCGAAACCGATCGCTTCCGCCGCACGCCCCCACGACAGCATGCAGCACATCCGACGCTCACCACTCCAATAAGCGAGGTGCCGCCAATGACCACGATCCCGCAGTACACCGCGACCCGAGCGACTACCGACGGTTCGGCCAGCAGCGACCCACCGCTGACCTTCGACCTCAACACCACTCCCGACCCGGTTCGGGTCTCGCCGGCTTCCGGTGACCCGCAACGCGCCGATTTCGTTTTGGTGGGCAGCCGTCGCAGTGCGTCGGCTATCGAATGCCGCAAGATCACCGTCGTGGTCCCCACCGGCGAGAACTCACCCGACCTGACCTCCGACCTCACCAGCGCCTCGGCGCAGATCAGCCTGCCCGAGTGGACGCCAACCACCAACCCGGCTACCAAAACCATCACCTTCAGTCCCGCCTCCGGCTCCGCCGAGATCGGCCGCGACGATGGCGTCACCGTGCAGCTGATGGGAATGCGAATCAACAGCGTCGTCGGCACCGCACTGCTGCGTCTCGAAGTCGAGTGGCGGGAAGCCGGATCCGACGACCTGTGGGCGACCGGCATCACCACATTCGACATCGGCAAGTTCCCGGCCGAGTTCGACCTGGTCGATTTCATCGCCGAAGAGTTGGTCATCGACAACGGCGGCTCGGCCGAACTCAACTGGGAGGCCAAAGGAGTGTCTTCCCTGCGGCTGCTCTACGACGTCGCGGATGTCAACGTCATGAACCTGACTACGTACACGGTCAAACACCTCGTCAGGACCACCGTCTTCTACTTGCGTGCGACCGTGCAGGTCGGCAACAACACCGTCGAACGTGTGCTCTCGACCACGGTCACCGTTCGAGTGCCTGACCTCGAGATCGGAAACTTGCGGGTAGTCGGTTCACTGATGGTGGATTGGCCCAGCCGGCTCATCGTCGGAAGGACTATCGGCGAAGACCCCGCATACCCCGCGCGGAACATGCTGGACGGCAACCTGGAAACCTATTATCTGAGCGAATCCGGAGGTGACTCGAGCTACGGCGGTACGGTGCAAATCGACTTCGGCAGCCTGCGGCCCATCCGCGATATCCACGTCTATCTCGGAACTCCCGACGGCACCCACCTGCCTCGCAAATTCAACGTGCAGTATTCCCCCGACGGCCAAGGCTGGTGGCCCGTAATCTCGGAAATCACCCCGACGCCCGAGGCACATTGGACGTCGGACGAAGACGTGATGATGCGCATCGTCCAGCTGTATGTCCAGAACCCCTATTCCAGCATCGCTGTCCGACAGTTCCAGGCCGGGCAACCGAGACTGCAAATCGGCGGCACCGAGGCCGGATTCGGCATCCCGGTCGCCGCGTATCGAGGCATCACCGAAGGTTGACGAACAGATCATCCCGCAGGCCCCTCACCGTATTGACGAGATCCGGCAAGCTTGGCCAGATATCCGCGCCAAAACACGGGCGTATGGACCGACCATCCAAGCGATGCTTTCCGGAGCATCGTTGGTCCGACTGGAAGGGCAGACCATCGTCCTCACTCATCAACATGCACCGCTAATGCACCGGCTGGAATCGCCGCAAAACCGTGAGGCACTACTCACTTCGGTCCGAACGGTACTGGGCAGCGACCTATACGAGATTCGATGGGAAGTCGAGCCCGCGAAACCGCTGACTTCCCTTGGAACGTAATCGGTGGTGAGACAACGGTTGCGGCCACCGACGCGTCCGCCTTTGAACAGGTACACCTCGTCGACGGAACCGGCACACACGTCGATAATTCCCGGTCTCGAAGCCGCAGTCTTCAGACCGGTCCAGCTGCCCACGATGGAACTGGCCCCAAGGCCCTGACCTAGAGGCGGTGGGGCGTTCTCTCCGACGAAGCGCCGAGGTATCACCCGGGGCGGCTACCGCACCGGTGAGATCGCCCCGCACATCGGGAAGCGTGACGGCGTCGAGGACGGCCGAGGTCGGCGTGGCGAAGTCGGCGTTCCGCGAGGACACTGAGGACGTAGCACCCAACTCGTCTCCAGGAGCACACGCGATGCCAACCAACAGGCCTTTTGGCATCGATCCGGAAGATTTCGAACGGGCACTGCGTGGGGCGGGAACCGAGCTCCGCGACCTGCTCGGGAAAGCCGGCGTGTACCTGGATCGCGTAGATCATGCGAGCGTCAGTTCACTGGCGTCGCTGCTCGGCCAGTTCGTCCAACCGGAACGGCCACATCCACCGAAACCCGAGGGCGAGACCACTGGTGAAACCGGCAGCGGGGTGTGGGCGATCTACAGCATCGATGACACCGGCGAGGCCAGGGTTGACCAGGTCTTTCCGAGCGAGCTCGAGGCCTTACGCGCGCATCGCGACAATACCGATGATCGCCGTCGGGTGCGATTTCTGCCCTATGGGGTTCCGGCAAGTGTGTTGGATGTGCCCTGACGGCGCTGACTCGCTCCACGAGTAGCAGGCGGAGACAGATCGGCAGCATCGCTTCCAGCTCCGCACAGTGTCGTAAACAATGCATTTAGGGCCGCAGCTTTCGCGGCGGCCCTGATGCTCGGGTGATAAACCGAACGATCAGCGACTGGGCCGGTCGATCTCGGCTGCGAAGAATGCCGACGCGGACTCGTGCTGCTCACGGACCTCGACGAACATCCGCACGGCCCGATCACGCAACTCGACCGGGTACCTCTTCTTCGACGGCACGACTCCATCCTTGACAGAGATTGAAGCCGCCCGGCACTTCGGGGCGATTCATCATGCCCAGCGAATGATTTCTGCCATAGCTGCGTCCTCGGCTTCCGCGCTATCGTCTGACACTAGTGGGCCTTCGGTTGAACCGGTGGTATCTGCTCGTCGTCGAATGCGGGAGGCAGGTTTTGCGATTCCCGACCACGGGGTTACAGGCAAACCCGATTCGGGACGACTCGGCCCGGAAGTGCTGATCGAGGACGAGATCGGCGCGGGTTGCGCCGAGATAGGTGCGGCAGTGGAAAAGTGCTGCGCGGCGGGGTTGCCCGGCGGGTTGGCGATACCGGGAAGCGCGGCGTTGGGGCCACCCCGCAACGGTGGCGCGATGTCGATCCGATCCTCGTAGAGAGCGGCTTTGCCGCCGACCAGGTCCGATGGCCCTTGTGCCTGCGGCATCGCCGCCATGCCCATCGGTGCCAGCGCCTGAATCATTCCGGCCAGACCGCCCGCGCCAGCGCCATCTTCGGCATCGTCGACCGGACCCTTGCCGCTTGCGACACGCCGGGCGCTGCCCCCATAGGCTATGTCATTGTTTGTCTGCGACATCGCGTTGACCTTGTCCCGCACGGCCTCGACAGCATCGGCGACTTGCTGCAGCAGGGCTGTCTCCTTTGCGGGCTTCAGCTTGCCGTCACCCTCGGCGTTGACCTTCTCGGCGAGTTTGGTGACAATGATCTCGATAGAGCGCAGCGTCCGATTCTGCTCGTTGACCATGAAGGCGGACGTATTGTGCACTATGTCGTCCATCCCCAGCAGCGACTCCTTTTTCGTGTCGACCTTGGCCACGGACTTCATGTATGCCTCCGTGGCCGCGCCCGTACCGAGATGTTCCTCGGGCGCCACCGATTTCAGAAGTTTGGCCAGGTGCGGCGGAGGGACGGCCATACCCGAGCCAAGCTGATCGACCGACGGCACGCATCGTGGTCTTGGCCTCCGCGAATTTTGCCTTGAAACCACCCGACGCATGAGGCGGAGGGTCCAGCTCTTCCAGCACTTCCAGCCGTGGTCTGAGGACGACGTGCCGGGATCCATGATCGCCAGATCCGGGACCAGGCCCGACAAGACCCGAACCGTCCGCACTGTCATACCTTGTATGCCGAGATCCGGGATCACCCGAACCGTCCGCACTGTCATACCTGATATGCCGAAATCCGGGATTGCCACCAGATCCGGCGGGCACGATCGGCCCGCCAACGGTATCCATCATTTGCCCGAGTCCGCGATCGTTTGGCGCCATGTGTCCGCACCGCCTCTCCAAAGAATCTCTGTGCATTTCGGGATAGTTACTGCCGACAGCGCGGCTGCTAGGGCAGCGAATACGCCGAGGAGTGCGAACAAGGTCGCGTATCCGTCGAGGGCGTCGGCCAGCACGGTCGCAGCGAGGGGCGTCAGGGCCATGGTGATTAGCAAGGGCACCGAGAGCAGTTGCGCGCGTACAGATTCCGTGGTGGGACGCGGCGGCAAGGGTAACGATAGGCCGAGCCAACGACCTGTCACAGTCACCAAAGCGAGAACCACGGCGCGATGCACGCTCCGGCGAGGGCGAGGATTGCGGTCATAAGGATCTCTCCTTCGCGTCGATGCCGGGCGATCCAGCGAGACCGACAATAGGGAGCGAATCTTCAGCGCCTCTTGAGCAATTGTTAGAGATCTCTTAATCTTCGGCGACACGACGTCGATCGGCGTTCGCGATGGGTGTCGCCACCGAGTCCGAGGACCAAGTAGGCGCTGCGCCAGCCGAACTGCGCCGCCAGTAGGGCGATCAACGGCGCGATCACCGATCCTGCCGAGGGCGCAGCCAACGTCCGGAAGGTCAACGCACGCACCCGGTCCGGTCGGTGCCACACGGTTCTGTCGCGCTTCGACAACACAGCTGCACGCCAAAGACGTCCACCAACAGAAGAACCCTCGACCGATCGATTCGCTCAACGCCTGCAAGCCATCACTCGCACTGCGGCATGGAGCGGACGGGACCGCCCCGACTTTGGTTGATTCGTTGACCTGCCACGGTTCGAGTGGGTCAGCCGCCCCAGTCGATATCGGCGCAGGATCCGGTGCACTGTGGAGGGATTGAGACCCAGGAGGTAGGCAATACATGCTGGCCCCCACCGGCGCAGCACCCGAACCTCGATGACGCGGGGGGCGGGCTGAGTGTGCGCGGTTCGGTTGGAACGTGTGCAGGGTGATCGACGAGGGGGCGGTGGGTGCGACTCGGCATCAGGCACATCGGGGCCGCGCCATCCTCGCCAAGGGACGTCGCCGGGGGCCACGATCGCCGGTGCGGGCAGCGGGTGGAACCGTGGTTACCGCTGGCAGCAAGACTGAGCAGACCCATATGGATCAACGAAGCCAAGACTTCGAGACCCGGGTCCGAGACATCGGGCGATGATTGATCATCCCTACCGATGCCGATCGACCGCGCCGCTACGGATAGGCCAGGATCTACAACCATGACCGTTGCGCCTCCGATACTCGCGGGAGTCCCAGGCTCCTTCGCTCATGGCGTCTTCCACGAGCGCCACCCCAAACTGATAGATCAGGTGCTCACCGCCCTGCCCTACGAACCCGCACAACGAACAGCACTACGTCAACTGCTCGACGAAAGCACCAACGGTGTGCTCACACCCCTGACCGAGAACACCCCGGACCGGCAGCAATGGTACGACTGGGGTATCGGTCTGTGGGGCCGCCCGTGGGGCGACGCACCGTTCCTGTGGGCCGAAAGTTACTTCTACCGTCGACTTCTCGAAGCGACCGGCTACTTCCAGCACGGTGCCTGGCGTGGAATCGACCCGTTCGCACCCACGAAGAACGCGGAACTGGCCAGTCCCGCGGTAGCCGCCGAACTTGCCGCTCTCGCCGATGTGGCGACCGTCTCCGAGGACAAGCGTCGCGACGCACTGTTGTTGTCGGCGCTATGGGGCAATCAGGCCGATTTGAGCTTCCAACTCACCGCCGCAACGATTGCTCGATCGAGCAATCTCGTCGTCGACGACAGCGCGCGTCTGTGGTCGACCCTCACAAGCGCCGACCACCCGACCCTGTGTGTCGTGGCGGACAACGCCGGTCGGGAGCTGTTGCCCGATCTGACGCTCATCGACCATCTCCTGGTCAGCGGGTTGGTCTCCGACGTCGTGTTGTACCTCAAACCGCATCCCTATTACGTATCCGACGCGACAATGATCGATCTGCTCGCCATCCTCGACCACCTGCAACAAGCACCTGTGCCCGAAGCCCGCGACATCGGGCAACGACTCCGGCAAGCTATGCGCGATGAACATCTAAGGGTCCGCACCCACGACTTCTTCACCGCACCACTGCCATTCCGCGAGATGCCCACCCAGCTTGCCGCCGAATTCCGCACCGCGACAGTCACCTTGCTCAAAGGTGACCTGAACTATCGACGCCTGGTCGGCGACCAACACTGGGCGCCCACCACCCCGTTCAGCGATCTCGTCGCGTACTTTCCTTCACCTGTGACCGCTTTACGCACACTGAAATCCGACGTCATCACAGGTTTGCGCGCGAGTCAGGTCGAGGAACTCGACTCCACCGGCCAATCGTGGCGCAATAACGGCGAGCATGCACTCATCCAGGCCTCATAGCGTGGTACGCAGCCACAATTCAGGCCGATCGGCGCTGCCCGAACCGACGGTGACTCGCGTGGCGGCCCCTCGATAGCGCGGCCAGCAGGCTAGCCCAGTTTCAGTGCGCCGATAGCGAAGAGGATGGACTGTGTAGTGCAGGTAGAGCCTTCGCATACCGCGGCGCGCTCGCCGATCGTTGCGATCCTGACACCGTTCCAGACCGACGCGAGCTTCGGCGCGTCACGCTCGGCGCCGCGGTCGATCATCCGCGCCTTGCCCTGCGTAGCCGGACAGTCGAGCCATATCGTCTGCGCTACAAGCGCATCCGGTGTCCCGGTTCGCTCCCGCAGGTGCTGCCCCAATCGCAACCCGGCCACGGCGGCTGTGGTTCTGGATGCGCCGTTCCTGTCGGTGATTCGACAAACGCGACCGTCCACGGCGGCGGCGACCACGTGAGATGTCAGAATGCGGTATGCCCCTGCCGACGTTGACGGTGGTAAGCGGCCCACCCGGAGCCGGCAAAACGACTCTGGCCCGCAATCTCGCCGCAACCCTCGGCTGCCCCGCAATCATCCGAGACGAAATCAAGCAAGGAATGGTGCTCGCGACACCGGGCTACCACCCGACGGACGACGACCCGCTCAACCTGCCAACCCTCACCGCATTCTTCGGCGTCCTGACGGTCCTAACTCACGCTGGCGTAGCCGCAGTCGCAGAGGCCGCCTATCAAGACCGGCTGTGGCGACCCGACCTCGAACCTCTGACCAAGCTCGCGGATATCCGCGTTGTCCGCTGCACAGTGTCACCGTCCACCGCCGAAGACCGCATCGCCCAACGTGCCGAGCAAGACACCCGCCGCGCAGCACACGCCGATCATCAACTGCTACAAGCGATCAAGGCCGGTAGCCACGCGATCGACTCCTTCGCGCCTATCTCTCTGGATCTGCCGACCCTGATTGTGGACACCTCCGACGGCTACCGCCCGATCTTCGAGGAGATCGTGCGCTTCATAACGCAGTCAGTCGCCGACGAGGCATCTGCGAGCGGTATCTAGCAACCTCGCTCACGTAACCGGAAATTGCCCCATAGCGTTCCAGCGTGCCCCCGCGAAGTCCGGGTCGTGCAGGCTAGGGAGACGGTTGTCCAATTCGTCTGCGCCCAGGGCCCATGGCAACAGCAGGCACCGGCCCAGTTCGAATTCCTCGCGCGCGCCCTCGAGCCTTCGTCTCCTGGAATCAGAAGGTGAACTGGCTGCCGTAGGCAGTGGTCTGCACCGTCCCCACCGCGGTACTCACCGTGGCGGTGATGAAGGGGACGGCCGATACCGGTGAGGCACATTGGCCGACGTTCAACGCGGCGTTGTTGAAAATGAAGTGGTACGGGAAAACCGTCCTGTCGTCCAGGTTGGCCGTCACTGTCGTGACGGTAGTGATCTGGCCCGGCGCCAAGGTGGCTTCAATGACCTCGGTCAAGCCAAGGGCGCCGCCGACGGTCGGCCCGAGGCTCGCGGAGGGCTCGCTGGCCGAGGCACTCGGGGAAGTAGTGGTGGCGGCGCTCTCGGAGGTGGAGGCGGCACTCCGGGAGATGGGGGCGGCACTCCGGGAGATGGGGGCGGCACTCCGGGAGATGGGGGCGGCACTCCGGGAGGTGGGAGCGACACTCCGGGAGATGGGGGCGGCACTCCGGGAGGTGGGAGCGACACTCCGGGAGATGGGGGCGGCACTCGGCGTTGTGGGCCCCGGCGTGAGCGTTACCCTCGGCAGGCTGGCGGCAACGTTCGACTGGCTGAATTCGGGGGAAATACTCGCCAACAGTCCTTGATTGGGATCGATTCCGATGGTGAAGCCGTTGTCCAGACTTAGCGCGCAGCCGAGGAGGAACCCCGCGACGGCCTGGCCGGACGTTATTCCATTGCCCTCCACGGTCAGCGAGTAGTCGCCGGATAGCTGCGCGGCATGCGCGAACGTCATGAGGAAGTTCGGCATCCGGTCGCCCGGTGGGTCCACTTTGACGTTGTCCACCGAAGTCGTCAGATGAATCCCGGCACCGGATACCTCTGCACTGGGCGATTGGGCATGACTCAGCTCGGCGCCCTGCCACACAACCGCAGCCAGGACGGCCACGACCACACCGGTCGCGATAACGACGAATCGAGGTCGCATATTTGATCCCGTTTCGAATCGGATGTACATCAGCGAAATCGTCTGAATAGACCCACATGGCTAATGCATGGCAAGCATAGTGGGATACCAGCCCGACGCATTGACGTTGCAGGGGTGTGTCGCGCATCGACTGGGCACAGCCATATATTTGCCGGGCACGCACAGGCTTCGACATTCTCCCCGCCCCAGCCGCGTCGTCCGCTTAAATTGTCTGCGCCGCAACGTGCGACAAATACTCGAGGTCGAGCGGCGCTGGAGACGTGCGGGAGGCGCGGAATGTCGGAGCCGGTCGTTGGCGCCGATCACGTCCGATATTGATTGCGATCATGCTGCCATTCGCGGTCGTTCTCGGAAACGGAGAAGCAAACGCCTCCCTGCATGACATCACGCAGGCGCCCGGCGCGCCATCGACGACAGCGGACTGGCTATCACTGACGCACCACGTGCAGGGCAGGGTTCATTCCCGGCAAATCTGCTCGCGGCCGACAGTTGTCGCTCAGTCCAGGCGGTGGACGCGCCGGATTCGCCGGCCGTGGGTCAGGACCCGCAGGACGTCCTGAGCCACTGCGGTCTCGGGTCGTGTGATCGCCAGCAGGAGGCTTGCGTGTTGATGGCCGGTCGTGGTGTCAGTGGAGGTGTCAGGTGTGTGTCAGGTCGGTGTCAGTCGGCTCGGCGACAGTATGTCCATCGAACAAAACGACCGGCACCGACACGGTCGGTGCCACAACCGATTTCGAGGAGTACACGACATGTCCATCACCATCGCCCTGACCGACCAGGACAAGAGCACCCTGCGTACCGCCGCCTACGGCGCGGTGTCGCTGATGGCCGCCGCCGGTGCGCCGCACAAGGGAATCGCGCACGGTTCCATCGCGCTGACTTCTGCGACCGGGCTGGTCGGGCACGTGCTCGCCGCCAAGTCCAGGGACATTCACCTGCCAGGCAAGTCCGTCGCCGAACTCGCCGACCAGGTGCTGCCGAGTCTGACCGCGGCGATGAGTTTGCTCGGCGAGCAGTATCCGGGCGAGGTCGAGAACTTCCGTGGCACTGTCGCGGTCGCGGTCGAAGCCGCGGCCGGGCCCGGCAAGGGTGAGCCCGGCCCGGCGGTGGCGGCGATGGCGCGCAAGATCATCGCGGCCTTGGACGCGGCCTGAGGGATGCGGGGCCGGGGCGGCACAGCCGATAGCTGGTCGCGGGGTCCTCTGCGGACCCTGCGACACAGCGGCGGTCGAATCCTGTTGCGGCCGCGCGGCAGTTGGGCACCGCGCGATAGGCGGTATGCGCGGACATTGTCCGTACATGCTGTCCTGTCTCATCGGATCTGAGGCAGTCTCGTTGATTTGAGGCATTGGCGTCGTCTCAGTCGAGGCATCGTTTGTCAGAGTGTCGGTCGTTCGACAGTAACGACTCCCGGGATGACGTGTTGGCTAGTAGTACAACGGTTTTCGATAGCCGATGTCGCGGCATGGCGGGCGCTCAACTCCTAACGGGTGGAGATCGCCCACCGCACCTAGGACCGCATCTGACCGCCCTCGCCGTATGGCTCTACAGAAGTAAGGTCAGGGACGCGCGGCGCGTCTCAGAATCCGACCAGCATCTTGCCGCCGTCGATGACGATTATCTCGCCGGTCACCCACGACGACGCAGGCTCGGCGAGGCGGGTGATCCAGGGAACGACATCGTCGACCTGACCGATCCGGCCGGCCGGTGCCGTTCCGGCATAGTGGGCCATCCATTGGTCGACCTCCTCCGACGGCACGCCGCAGGTGGCCAGGATTGGCGTCCGCACCGCTCCAGGTGCAACGCCATTGACCCGGATTCCCTTTGGTGCCAACTCGATCGCCCAGTTCACGATGAGACTGTCCACGGCCGCCTTCGTCGCGCTGTACACCGATGAACCCGCTGACGCGGCTCGCCCGTTGATGCTGGACCTATTTTCCGGGGGTTGGAATCGGGGGATGCACTGCGGTCAGGAACAGGTCCGGTTTCCGTATTGCGCGGCGCTCAGGATCAGGAGGTAGCCGGACGCGATGATCAAGATCCCGGCGCTGAGCACCGCGATGGGGAGCGGGCCTATCCTTCGGAGGTTGAGCCACAGGTAGGCGAGCGCGCCGACCAGGAGCATGACAATTGCGCCGCTGGTTCGGATCGTGTCGATCAGGGTGTAGTCGCGGGCGCGCCGAGTTGCGATCAGGACGGCTGGCATGTGATCGGCACTGCGGCAAGGTCGGGGGTGCGGACGCTGATGGCGTCGATGATGCGAGTTGCCCAGTCGATGGGGCGGTCGTGGCCCAAGAGGTGGGCCAGACGTTTCGCGCGAGTTCGGCGCTCGGTGCGGTCGAGGGCCAGTGCGCGGGCCAGGGTGGCGGTGAGGTCCTCGGGGGAATGCGGGTCGGTGAGTAGGGCAGCGTCGCCGAGTTCTGTTGCGGCACCGGCGTAGCGGGACAGCACTAGCACCCCGGGCCGGGAGCCGGGTCCGGTCACCGCAGACTGGGCGGCGACGAATTCCTTTGCGGTCAGGTTCATGCCGTCCTGCAGGGATGTCACCCAGAACACGTCCGCGGCCAGGTATTGGTCGATCACCTCGGGGAGCGGCAGGTTGTGCGGAATGTAGTCGATCGGTTGCCAACTGCCGACACGCCAGGCGTCGTTGATCTCGGTGGTGCGTCGCTCGAGAGCGCGGCGAGTGGTGTCGTAGGCGGAGATGCCTGGTTCTGGTGGCGGGCAAACGAGCCGGAACACCAATCGGCCGTGCAGGTCCGGGCGGTGCTCCAGCAACGCCGCTATGGCGTCGACCTTATGTATGGGGGCCTTGGTGTAATCGAGACGTTCGACGGAGAGCACCAACGCGTGTCGGCTGGGCCGTATGCGCGAGGCGCGGCTGCGGGCGAGTGTTTCGATGGCTGGACGGTCGATACCCAGCGGATGGACACCCAAGGCAGGCAGTGTGGGCTGGCCGAGCAGGGTTTGTCGAAAGTTGTCGGCAAAGGCATTGGTGTGAAATCCAGCCCAGTCCAACTGTATGAGCGAGGAACGAATTTCGTCTGCCGTGGGCAGGGCGGCGAACACCTCCGGCGGCGGAAACGGAGTGTGGTGGAACAGTCCGATGCGCAGATCGGGCCGGACCCGGCGAAGCAGGCCGGGGACGAGCCATAGGTTGTAGTCGTGTAGCCAGACGGTCGCGCCTAGTGCTGCTCGCTCGCCGATACGCCCGGCGTATCGCTGGTTGATCACACGATAGTGGGCCCAGGACTCGGTATCAAAGCGCATGCGGTGCGGCTCGGACATGAGGATCGGCCACAGTGTGTCCTTGCATGCGCGATGGAAGTAGCCGCTCCACTCATCGGCGGTCACCGGCAGCAGTGACAATGGGGCCTCGTGCTCGAGTGCGTCGACACCATCCTCGTCGACCTGAGCGGCGACCCAGATGCCCGGCAACCCCTGAGCGAACAGGGCGGTCAGGCTGGGCAGAATCCCGTTGGGGCTGGACGGTGATCGTCGCTCACCCCGGGGCACCGGTGGTCGGTGATAGCCGACTATCAGGCAGTGCCGGTCCTCGGTGCCGTTGTCCGGAACGACCCACCCCAGCGCGTGCAGTGCTGTGAGAATTCCACCCGCACCTGGACGCTCGGGGCGATGGATACGCGCGTCGAGGGGAACCGCGCGGTGTAGGGCGGGCTCGGCGGCGCCGACTATCACGCCGTGTGTGCCCAGTTCGAACAACGATACATCGTTGAGCGAATCACCAGCCACCAGGACGGAATCCATTGTCCAACCGAACTTTTCGGCTAGCGCCGCCACGGCGTCGCCCTTCGATGCGTTCGGCGGCACGACGTCGAAGTAGCGGCCCGCCGAGTACAGCCACCGACACCCGAGCGCGTGCACAGCGGCGGTGAGTTCTTCGGTCAGCTGGCCCGATGCCAGGTGATACGAGCAGCGCCCGTCCTGCGCCACCCGCTGGTACGTCAGCTGCCCGAAGCGGCTCAACGCATGCCGAACTTGTTGTGTCCCAGGCCATCCGGCACGAAGGTGGGCCTGAATATCCCCGACCGGCCGCAGGTCGATGCCGTCGACCACGGTGGCACCGACATCGGCGATGATCCATCGTGGTCTCGGCACCAGCGGGTCACGCAGTACATCGGCGACCGACGCCACGCCGCGGCCGGTAGCGAAAACCACCGTCACCTCGGGATGGCGGGCCAACACCGCACACAGCCGACGCCGGTCGGCGATCTCCCCGCCCAGCAACGTACCGTCCAAATCGGTGACCAGAATCCTCATCACCAACCCAAAGCTAACACCCGCAACATGAATCCCTGTGCCGCCGTGACCGTCTCGACCTCCCACATCCGGCACCTCACCCCCGGTACGCTCATCGGATGGGCACAGACGAGCCGGATGGGCGGGAAATTCTCGTGGTAGGCGCCTATTTCGTGGATCTGATCTTCCACGGGCTACCCGAGCCCGTCCGACCCGGCCGAGAGGTCTTCGCCGATGGGTTCACAATGATGCCCGGTGGCGCCTACACCTTGGCCATGGCCGCGCATCGGCTCGGGCATGACGTTGTGTGGGCGACCGACTTCGGCACCGACCCCTTCAGCACCCATGTCCTCCACGCGGCACGCGCAGAAGGATTGGACGAGAGCGCCTTCCGGCATCAGCCGACCCCGCTGCGCAGCCTCACCGTCGCCCTGTCCACGCCCGAGGACCGTGCGATGGTCAGTTTCCAGGACCCGAGCTACCCGCAACCGCTCCCGTCGCTGCTGCGGCAATACCGACCACGTGTCCTGATGGTGCCGCAACTACGCTACGACGCCGACACCGTGCACGCGCTGGAGCTCGCCCGCCACCTCGGCATCACCGTGGTGATGGACTGCCAAGACGTCGCCGTTGATGTCGACACCCCCGGAGTGCGAGCCGCGCTGGCCTCCACCGATATCTTCGCGCCCAACGTCGAGGAAGCACTGCGGCTGACCAGGGCACCGACCATGGACGATGCGATATCGCGGCTGAACGAACTTGTGCCGACCGTGGTGATCAAACTCGGCAGCGCCGGGGCCACGGCAACACACGACGGCGAACGTTATGACGTTGCCGCACCACAGATTTCGGCTCTGGATACCACCGGTGCCGGTGACTGCTTCAACGTCGGTTTCGTTCATGGCCTGCTGGCCGGCTGGCCGACGGCGAAATGCCTCGCCGCCGCCGTGGCGTGCGGAACGGCAGCCACCACCGGCCCAGGATCCGCCATGGCTCCGGGGACCGCCGACCTCGAGCGGTGGCTCGCGCGAACCACGATATCGAGTCGTGCGGCCCGCGAACAACGCCGGCCAACGGATCAGCCCCCCGCGACGCGCTGAAATGCCGCGAAGGCGCCCCTCCCGGCGAGCTAGAGGCATCAGACTTCGCCGATTCAGCCGAGATGGTCGATGTTGCTCTCGGACTTCTCGACGCGAGGGACACCACGGCGCGGCGACACCACAGGCCATCCTCAGATGCCGACGGGACTGATAGTTCAACCCGTCAGTGTTGATCCGACATGTCCACAAACCACGGTGGGGCCGGTTCAGGTTGGGGGGACGATCAGGGGTGCGATGGTGCCGCCGGCGAGTTGTCGGACTTTGGTCGGCGTCGGCGAGGTCGACGGTGGTGGGAGCCCCAGGTCGTCGCGTACTCCGGCCTGCGGTTAACTTCGAGCCATGGTGGTCGGTACGCGTGAAGTCGAAGTGTTCGAGAACTCCAGGGCACGGTTGGGGGCCATCGCGTACCGACTGCTGGGCTCGGCCAGCGATGCCGAGGACGCGGTGCAGGATACGTTCGTGCGCTGGCACGCCGCCGACCACGAACTCGTCGAGACGCCCGAGGCATGGCTGACGAAGGTCCTCACCAATATCTGCCTCAACCAGCTCACCTCGGCACGGGCACGGCGAGAGGCATATGTGGGCCAGTGGCTGCCCGAGCCGATCTTCGCCGGAGACCGGATGTTCGGCCCGGCCGACACTGTCGAGCAGCGCGAATCAGTGTCGATCGCCATGCTCACGCTGATGGAACGGCTGTCAGCCAAGGAACGCGCCGTATACGTCCTACGCGAGGCCTTCGGCTACGCGCACAGCGAGATCGCCGAAATCCTCGATCTCACCGAGGCCAACTGCTATCAGATCTACCGGCGCGCCAAACAACACATGGCCGACGACCGGACCCGCATGGAAGTCGATGAGACCGCCGCCCGCAAGGTCGTCGAGGAGTTCCTGGCCGCGGCACTCAGCGGCAACACCGACTCGCTGGTGCGGCTGCTGACTGAGGACGTGATCAGCGCGGGCGATGGCGGCGGCGTGGTCTTCTCGCTGCCGCAGCCGCTCAGTGGCGCGGTGCGGGTGGCGCGGTTCCTGCGCCGGCTGCTCGAACCCACCTCGGACAAATGGGCGATGATCGGCGGTCGTGCCGACATGTTCGCCGCGGTGGTCAATGGCGTTCCCGCACTGGTGATCGTGGTGGGCGATCGGATTGTCGGTGTCATCACCCTGGAGGTGACCACCGACGGCATCGCGGCGGTCCATACCCAAGGCAACCCGGCCAAACTCGAGCGCGCCACGCGCTACTGGGCCGCATCCGAGCATGCGGTCCCCCTCCGCGAGAACTGGTGACCTAGATCACAGACCACTGCTGTCAGGTTTCGTGCCGCTGTCCGGTTCAGGAAGCGAACACCACCCAGACAGGAGTAAGACCATGAAACACCGCATCGTCGTCCTCGGCGCCGGATACGCCGGAGCCAACGCCGCCGGTCGCCTGGCCAAGCGGCTGCACCCCGCCGATGTCGACATCACCCTCGTCAACGCCGATCCCGAGTTCGTCGAGCGGGTCCGCATGCACCAGCTGACGGTGGGGCAGCAGCTGAGGACGCGTGTGTTGACCGATGTCTTCGCGGACACGGGCGTGCGGGTGGTGGTGGCGCGGGTGGCCGCTGTCGATGCCGACCGCAAGACGGTCGATATCGTCGCCGCCGACGGCTACCGCGAGATCGCCTACGACACTCTCGTTTACGCCCTCGGCAGCGCCGCCGCGGACAGCGGTGTGCCCGGTGCGGCCGAGCACGCCTGCGACATCGCCGGCAAGCAGTCCGCGCTGCGGGTGCGCGAGCGTCTGGCGGGTCTGGACGCGGGTGCCACCGTGCTGATCATCGGTGGCGGTCTCACCGGGATCGAAGCGGCCACCGAAATCGCAGAAGCCCGACCGGATCTCGAGGTCGCCCTCGTTGCTCGTGGCGGCCTCGGCGACTGGCTGAGCGACAAGGCCCAACAGCATCTGCGCACAGCGTTCGATCGGCTCGGCATCACCGTGTGCGAGCACACCGAGATCGCGCATGTCCAGCGGACCGGAGCGGTCACCGCCGACGGCCACACGATTCCGGCCCAGGTGACCTTGTGGACAGCCGGTTTCGCCGTCCACCCGATCGCCGCGGCCACCACCGTGCGGGTGTCGGAGAACGGGCAGATCATCGTCGACGACACGATGCGGTCGGTCTCGCACCCCGACGTCTACGCCGTCGGCGACGCCGCGCTCGCGCCCGGCGCGAACGGCGATCCGCTGCGCATGTCCTGCGCCTCGGGAGTCCCGGCTGCCCACCAGGCCGCCGACTCCATCGCCGCACGGCTGACCGGCCGAGAGATCCCCCGCAATTCGATCGGCTACACCGCCCAGTGCATCAGCCTCGGCCGCCACGACGCCATCATCCAGTGGGTGACTCCCGACGATCAGCCCAAGCCCTCCGCTCTCACCGGCCGGAGAGCCGCACAACTCAAGGAGTTCATCTGCAAGAGCGCGGCCTGGAGCATATCGCACCCGACGTCGATGCTCCCCTCACGCCGCCGCCACATCACCACAGCCGAGCCGACCCCCGCGATCACCGCGTGACACCACACCCATGGGATGGCCCCCATCCCATCTCTCACTTCGAAACACGGCCTAGGCGACGGCTGCAAAGAGGGAGGCGCGTCATCGCCGATCGGCCCGCGACCACGGTCGGCCGGCTGGCGCAGGCTCGGCACTGCTGCTCTGAAAGTGCGTGTGCGCGAGAGATTCTCGACGTAAGTCCGGCCGCACGGCTGATCCCATGATTTTGGCCCCTCGTTGGATCGCACGGTATGGTTCGCCCGTACCAAATGAGGGGGAGATCCATGAGTTACCTTTCCGGGCAGCACGGCGGTCTCGTGTCCTCCAGATTCCTGCTGAGCGCGGTCGCCGGGGCGATGGTCGCCGGTGTCCGGCTGTCCACAGTGGCTCCTGCTCATCATGGCGTTCGGTTCGCATAAATGACGCTGACTATCTCGCCCGACGTGGTGGTGAGCGAAGAGCTTGCGGTTGCGCCGACGACACAGCGACCATCTCGCACAGCTCTCGTCAGCGGAATTGTGCTCACCGCTGCGCTTTTCGCGATCGGTGGCTGGGAGCGGCGCTGGATAGCCGACGACGGCTTGACCGTGCTGCGTACGGTGCGAAACCTGCTGGCGGGCAACGGCCCAGTCTTCAATGCGGGTGAGCGCGTCGAAGTCAACACCAGTACGGCCTGGACCTACCTCATTTGGTTCTCCAGCTGGCTGACGCAGGCGCGGCTGGAGTACGTGGTGCTGGGTATCGCGCTGACGCTGTCGGTTGCGGCCATCGTCTTCGCGATGCTGGGCGCGGCCCGGTTGTGGGATGGCGGCAGTGCCCAGTTACTGCTTCCGGCAGGCGCTCTGGTCTATATCGCGGTGCCCCCGGCCCGCGACTATGCCACCTCGGGACTCGAGTCCAGCCTGGTCATCTGCTGGCTAGCGGTACTGTGGTGGTGGCTGATGCGCTGGAGTCGCGCCGAAACAGTGCGCTTGGCAAGCATTTTCGGCCTGTCCTTCGTCGCAGGTCTGGCGCCGCTGATCCGGCCGGAGATGACGCTGGTCGGTGCGCTGGCGCTGCTCATGATCTGCTGCGCGCCACACCCAGGTATCCGGTTGCGGCCGTGGATGTTCCGTGCACTGATGGTGGCGACGGCGGGCGTGGTGCCCGTCGCCTATCAGATCTGGCGCATGGGTTATTACGGTCTGCCGTACCCGAATACGGCCGTTGCCAAAGATGCGGGCGGCGCGAAATGGCGGCAGGGGTTGGTCTATCTGTGGAATCTGGTTGGGCCGTATTGGCTGTGGGTGCCGCTGGCGGCGCTGAGTGTGGCGGCGTTGGTGGCAATACGGTCGCGACGTATCGGTGGTCATGCCGCTATCGCGTCCGATCGTGATGTGAAACCGGCTCTGCACGAACGCATTCACCGACTCAGCGGGTGGCTGCGGACCCCGGTCGCGGTGGTCGCACTCATGCTCGGCAGCGGTGTCCTGCTGGCCGTCTACGAGATCCGTGTCGGCGGCGACTTCATGCACGGCCGGATGCTGCTGCCGCAGCTGTTCTGCCTGCTGCTGCCCGTCATGGTGCTGCCGCTGAAGCCTTCGGCCGCGCAGGCGGACCCGCGCCGCACCGACCGGGCCTTCCTGATCGTGCCGGGGGCTTTCGCCGCGACCGTGGGCTGGGCGCTGTTCGCGGCCAACGCCACCGCCATCGAGACCGACACCAAGATCAGCACCTCCGGCATCGCAGACGAGCGGCTCTACTACGTCCAGACCACCGGCCACGACCACCCGCTCCGCGCCGAGGACTACCTGGACTACCCGCGTATGCGCGCCATGGTCGGCGATATCGCAAGAAGCCCGAACGGCGGTTTGCTCATCAATTCGCCGTCCTGGACCTGGACCATCGTCCCGCCTCCGACACCGATCCCGGATGGTGGCGCCGGGCATACCGTGTTCTTCGTGAACCTCGGCATGATCGGCATGAACATGCCCCTCGATGTCCGCGTCCTCGATCCGATGGGCCTGTCGTATCCGCTTGCCGCACACACTTTTCGGTTCCCAAATGCCCGTATCGGCCATGACAAGAACCTCGACTCGGACTGGGCGGTCGTGGACGCCGGCATGGTGGACGAACATCCCTGGATGCCATGGTTCCTGGACGAGGGCTGGGTGACCCGGATCCGAACCGCCCTGAGCTGCCCGGAAACTCGGGATATGCTGGCCTCCACCCGCGCCCCGCTCACCTTCGACCGATTCCGGCGCAACATCCAGCAGTCGGTGGAATACGCCGAGTACCGCATCGACCGGGTGCCGGAGTACGAGATCGAGCGGTGCCCCGTGGTCGACTGATCGTCGGTGGCGACTTCAACACGACCTACGATCATCGGCAGTACCGTGCGATATTGTCAGGACGTTTCGCCGACGCCGCCGAACAGGCGGGCGCTGGACATCTGGTCACCTATCCGACCGACAAACGGTGGCCGCCCCTGGTCGGTATCGACCACATCCTCGTCGCGGAGGGCTGCGCGGTCGCGATAGAGACGGTCGACCTACCAGGCGCGGACCACCGCGCCCTGATAGCGCAGATCCGCCTGAACCGTGGAAGACAGTAGCGGCCAGAGGCCACACCCACGAACAACCGTTCACTGATAAACAGGTAGCCATTACAGGGCGTCGCGATGACAGACGAGCGACCGTAGCGCCGGTAATCCGCGCGTTCCAAGGCCGTGCCCATTCTGGTTTTCGGAGAACTTCTCCCACGAGTCTGCCCAGTCATCGCCCGGTCTCGCCGGGCTCGGGCCACGCAGGCCCGGCCGCGGTGAGCGCATCCAGAATCCGGTGGACCGCCGCCGGATCCGCGTCCGCGATGGCTGCGACATCCTCGGCCGACCACGGCCCAGCCCCGTGCCGGGAGACAATGTCGCGGATCGTGCGCGTGACCTCCAGATCGTGTGCCTGCTCGGCCATCGGGCGCAGCTCGGCCAGCAGTCGATCGAGCCACTCCGCGTCCACGCCACTTCGGCCGGTGCGGGCTCGTTCGGCATGCGATACGAGATCGTCGAGCACGACGGCGATCTGTCGTATCAGCTCGCCGCGCGCCGCATCGTCCTCGGCCGTACCCACCCTCCAAGTGTGCGCCTCAGCACTTGTCCATCGCGATGCCGAATCTGCACCGCCTCGACGGACGGACACATCGCTGCGCCGCCCGCGCCGCCTTGTTCTCAGAGACAGGATTCTCTACATCGGGGGCGTCAGCAGATCTGGCCGCGGGTGGCCACCGTAGCCCGCAGCAGGTCGCGCACGAGGTCGTAGTCGATCTTCGCTGGGTTCCGGAAGCGCAGGCAGCCTTTGCCCATGTCGTGGGCGGCCAGCCGCGCCGTGAAGGCGTCACGCACATCGACGCGCACCAGATAGAAGGAGATGTACTGCTTCTGGTTCGCGAAGGCGACCTCACCGAAGCCGTCGCGCTGGTAGGCCGGCATCCCGTACGCCATTACCTCGGTGAACCCGGTCAGTTCGGCCCGGCACAGCTCGCGCAGTCGCACCAGTGCCGCTCGACGGGGCTGTGGAACCTCGGCTAGATACTCGTTGACATCGGTCGCTTTGCTCTGCACCACGACTCGACACTAGCCGCGGCGGTCTTGCGGATCGGGGCTTGATCCACTGCGACTAATGCCTCCAGGACAGCGATCTTCGCCAAAGGCGCTGGCACCTGTCGTCGCGGACATGCGAGCGCCTGGCGCGAGATGGAATTCTGGCTGTCTACTATGTGGTCCGTCTCCACAGCCAGGGGAACTGCTGTGCATCACGGGAACTCAGTAACTTACCGAGCGGCGTCAGGCTACACCGAGAACTCGTCGGCGAGGGTGTTCCAGAACATGAGCTCGTAATTCTGGAACAGCCTCGCGTATAAATGCGCCTCACCCGGCTTCAGCCGCCCGGTGTCGAGTCCGGCTTGGATGGCGGCGACGGCCCGCTGCCCGATCTCGGAGACCTCGGCAGCGAAAAAGTCGAAGAACGCGCACGCGGGGTCGTCGAAGTCGTAATGAGTGCGCATCGCCTCGGCTACGGCCTTGCAGTAGCGGCTCCATGCGGTGAAATTCGAGTAGATACCCGCTGCGGCGGCTGAGGGTTCGGCGTGCAGCGCCAACCAGGCGACATAGGCCGGATACGCCTGGCAGCCCGCCCTCGGCAGCTCCATGCCCTGGTCGGGCCCCACCGCCGCCACCAGCGCGTCCAGCATGCCGTTCGCCTGCCGCTCGCCCGGTGGGAGCCCGCCGAAAAAGATACTGGCGTGCGGTTCGTCCGCCCGCGCCGCCATGGCGTGGAAGCTGCGCCAGTCGCTGCTGGTGATGCGCTGCTGCTCCGCCGCGATCGCCGCGAAGACCGCCAGCGGCGCCTTACCCGCCGTGATCAGCGGGATCAAGCGATTGTCGTCGTCGTGCGGGCCCAGTTCCGCCTGGATACCTTCGAGCAGTGCGCGGGCGGAAACAGTCACCGCAACCTCCCTATCAGATGGGTTTCTCTGTCTGTTCAACCGTCCCACGACAACATGCCAGTCGGTGAGCAACACAACCAGGCCCATTAGTAGAGCGTTCAGTTCCAACACGTCGCCGACACGGGTGCCGTCCTCGATCCGCCGGTCACCGCAGCGGCGACCGGGGACGGGGCCAGACCTCGGCGCCGAGCGGAGTCATTGCCTCACTGCCCCCACACGTACCAGCCGACGAGTCGCCCTGGCCATGTCCGGTGGGCGGCCTGGCCTGATTCGACCTCTGATTCAGGCACCGGGCCCTGGGTCCAATAACTCGGTCTCGAGGAACCTCGCCGAGTGCCGGATAGCCTGCTCGTACAGCGCTGCGGCTTCATCGGCGAACCGGTCGTGCGCATACAGCCGGCCTCTGGTACGCACGGGTGCAGACTCCGGGTCAGCGCGAACCCCTTGACCTGCGGAAACGGCGCATCGAACGACGTTGACGCAGGCGGCGCCGTGGGTGAAGTTGCGTTCCTCGACAACGGCGACGAAATACGACGGCTGTGCCACATCCACAACCAATCACTGTCGGTGATGGTCATTAGCACGAATCGGCGTTGGATTCGATCGCGTCGTTGGGCGAAGGTGGAAGGGCAAGCAGTGCGACCGAACACCTGCCACCCGAAAAGGGAGGAAGCCCTGATGGTGCGCAACGATGACCCCGCTAGCGAATCGCCGACCGCGGTCACCTTCCACGACCGCGCTCCTGATGTGATCGTGGTCGGCGGCGGCCCCACAGGCATGACCGCTGCCGGAGATCTAGCGCGGGCGGGCCGGTCGGTCGTCGTGCTGGAGCGGTGGCCGCAGATCAACCCGGCCAGCCGTGCCTTCGCGACCATGGCCCGCACCATGGAAGTCCTCGACGCGCGCGAGCTGGCCGACGATCTGCTCGCCCTCGGGTCCACCACGCCCGCGGTGCACCTGTTCGCCGGTGTCACAGTCGATTTGACTCGATTGCGGTCGCGGTACCGGTACGGGTTGATCACTCCGCAAACCAATGTCGACCAGGCCCTGGCCCGCTACGCCGAGCAACAGGGCGCCGCGATCCACCGCGGCGTCGAGGTCGTCGCGCTCGACCAGGACACCGACGGCGTCACCGTCACTACCCGCCCCAAAGACTCTTCCCCTCGGGACAGCGAAACACGCTGGCGAGCACAATATTTGGTGGCCGCAGACGGCGCGCACAGCAGCGTCCGCGGCTTGCTGGGCATCGATTTTCCCGGCAAATCGGTGCTGTCGTCGGTGGTGCTGGCCGACGTGCGCCTCACCGCCGGACCGACCGGCGGCGGGCTGACTCTCGGCAGCACCAGAGACTGCTTCGGATTCCTCGTCCCCTACGGCACGGGGCCCGCCGCAGGCTGGTACCGGTCGATGACCTGGGACCGCCACCACCAACTCCCCGACACCGCACCCGTCGAACACGCCGAGATACGGGATGTCCTCAACCGCGCGATGGGCCGCGACGTCGGAGTCGCCGAAATCAGCTGGCACTCCCGGTTCCACTGCGACGAACGACAAATCCGCCAATACCGGTGCGGGCGGGTATTTTTCGCCGGGGACGCCGCGCACGTGCACTCCCCGATGGGCGGGCAGGGCATGAACACCGGCATCCAGGATGCCGCCAACCTGGCCTGGAAACTCGACGCCGTCCTCGGCGGCGCCGACGACCGAGTGCTCGACACCTACCACACCGAACGCCACCCCATCGGCGAACGAGTGCTGCTGCAGAGCGGAGCGATGATGCGCGGAGTCACCCTGCACCCGCGCCCAGCCCGCTGGTTACGCGACCGCATCGCCCGCACCGCCCTTGGATTCGGGCCCATCGCGAACACGATCGTGGGCAGCTTCGCTGGGACCACGCTGCGTTACCCCCGCCGCCGCGGCGAGCACCGGCTGGTCGGCACCCCCGCCACCGAAACACCCCTGACCGGCGATCGTCTCACCGTGTTGCAACGCACGCCGGGGTTCGTCCTCATCCGCGAGCACGGTGCCCCACCTGTCGACATCGACCTGCCGCAGGCCGAGCGCACCGGCCCCGGTCCGGCGCTGCTGGTTCGCCCCGACGGCTATATCGCCTGGGCCGGGCCCTCCACCCACAGCCAGGCCGTGCGGCAGGTGTGGCAACGGTGGACCGGCTCGCATGACCCTCCATCAACGTGACCACCACGGAAGGAATCACCATGACCGTCACCGCCATCCAGATCGGGCTGCACCCTGACGTCATCGACTACACCTCGCCCGACTTCATCCAATTCCCTGGGCTCAGCAAGGAAGTCCTGCGCCGCGCCAACGACGATAACGTCGCCGCACTGCGTGCCGCCGGATACGAAGTCGACAACTGCCTGATCGAGTTCGGAACCGCTGGGGCCGACACCGCCCGCCGCGCGCTGGCGGCCAAATCCTACGACGCGGTCCTCATCGGTGCCGGAGTCCGGCTCGTCGCCTCCAACACCCTGCTGTTCGAGACCATCATCAACGCCGCCCACACGCTGCAACCGTACTGCCGGTTCGTGTTCAACTACTCCGCCGCCGCCACCCCTGACGACATCCGTCGCTACTTCCCCACACCTCACGACAGCACACCCGCCCACTGACCGAACTGACGAGAGGCGGCGGTCGGAGTAGCGGTGGGGCTCGTTTGTGGTCAGGCAGGGGTCACCTTCGACGCCTCGAGCAGCCGAGGCACACAACATCTCGGCCACTGCCGCACGCTTGCGACGCTACCGCGCCGGCTCGGGTGAGCGCCGCGAGCCCGGCCACCCGGGGTGCCGGAGCAAGGCTTGCGTACCAAGTGCACTGGAAGCACTGTCTGCCGTACTTGGGTCCAGTATCCCCGCGCACCACCTCCGGCGCGAACGGCGACCGGTTTGAGAGGTTCCGGCCCTCCGGACGCACTCAAACGTCGTGTCGCACAGGGGGCGGCCGCGTTCGGGAAGGGCCTTCGCTCATGGATATTCGTCACCGTCGCTCGGTGTCTGTATTGCTTGCCCTTCTCCTGGGTGGGCAGGGTGAAGTCGATGTCGGCGCAAGATGGTTTCACGGCGCAAGGCCCGAATGGACCCGTCCATCCCGAGGAAGCCATCATGGACACCGCGCCTTCATCGCCCGCCGCCGACAGCTGCGCCCAGCGAGGAATACCGACGACCCACCGATGCCGACGGGACGAATTCCTCGGCCACTTCGAACGCCGCAAACTGGCCCTCGGCGACTGCGGACGAGCATACGGAACCAGCTGCATCCGGTTTTCCCTACGGCATGGGCGATGTCCGCGGTGGACAGCCCAGCGACTGCGAAGCCAGCTCATGCACTCTCGTGCGATTTCATCAGCAAATTCTCCAAGCTGACCATCTGGTCGGAGTACGTGCGGACGCCGATGACCGCCACGAACTCACGATCACCTGCACGCTGTTGGAGGGAGCTCCAATAGTTGGCAAGAAACCAACCAGCACCGGAGGTGCCTCGCGGGCCCATACCCGCGCAAATTATCCAGTATCGGTCGGGGTGCAGATCCGGGCTCGGTCGTACCCGCGCGATGATACCGATGTTGCGGTCGTCGCTCGATTCATACCGGCTTCCATCAGCCAGCTCCAGGTGCTCCACATAGGGGCCGCCCTCAGCAAGACTGTCGCGGATGGTGAACAGCGGGCGCTCGACGCTCGCGAGATACACATGGGTGCAGTCGTTGCTGCTCAGTCCGAAACTGATGTACGGGCGGTCGCAGTGCGCGACGATGTCGCGGTCGCTCTGGAAGTCGATCGGAATGCTGGTGTGGCGCTGAAGCAGGGAGAACACGTACAGCAGTCCGCGAATATCGTTCTCCGTCAACATGACCGGGACGTCGATGTGATGTCGAGCCGTGAACGCACTGGCCTTCCTCTCGAATATGCGCTGAAGGGGGATCTTCGCCGCCTGGAGTGCGTCCACAGACCGGCTCGTCAGCTCGAAGGTCGGGTATACCAATGTCGTGCCGTTAGTGACCATCTCAGGCCCGAGGAACGCCTCGAGCTCGGTGTCGGTGGCTGGAAGACCTACCCCGTGCGATCGAGTGCCTGCTGGTGCGGAGTTGGCCATCTGAAACAATCCTTCGACCGTCCAGCCCGGGAACATCTTGGCGAGCACCCGGCAGTGATAGTCGCGGGGAAGCCCGATCATCCGGCCCGATAGCCACTGGTAGTACTGCGCCTTCGCCGGCCCATGCCCCGGGGGAATGATCGGGTCGAGCTGCGCGGCGCACCTATCGTATGCGGCCAGAAAATCCGGATGACTCTTGAGATGCCGCTCCGCCAGCAGCATCTTCAATACCGTCGCCAATGAAACCCCCCTTTGCCCCTGCAACCTCCGTCTATGGTGTGACGGATTCTGCGCTATCCGCTCAACCTCGACGCGCCTGGGCCTGTCGGCAACACCCCACCGACGGCCCAGCCACATCAGCCGTCAGACGTAGGTGTAGGAGACGCCGTTGCTGACTCCACCCGCTGTCGTCGCGGTGACCGACACAGTTCCTGTCACTGCGGGGGGCGACCGCCGTGATCTGCGTAGCGGAGTTGACGTGAAGACCGTCACGGTGGTGCCGAACCGCACGGTGAGGGCGCCGGTGAACCCGGTACCGGTAGTCGTGACACTGGTACCCCCCCGTCGTGGGACCCGAGGTTAGGGAGAGGAAGGTGATGGTAGGCATGGTGGTGCCTCCTTCGTTTCGGGTGATGAGGGTTCCTCTGCACCGGTGGGGTGCCCGACTCTCTTAGTGGCCCTCTCTCCATTAACACCCCTGGACCGGTACCTGGGCAATGAGACTCCCGATCTGGTTACGTCCGTTTTCGGATTGTCGCCGGGACGTTGCCGGTGCCGACGCTTCGGGCAGACAGGCCCTGTCAGGCATTGCCGCAGTGTGGTTTTCGTCGGTGCGGTGGCGCAGTCGGTGTGACCCAGCGCTCTATAACGCGAAAATAGCCCCGGTAATGTTTAGCCCAGGAAGGCCTTCGTGTGACAAGAACAATTCGGGCGGGTCCTCGAATTCGATGCCCAACTGGCGCGCTTGCCTAACCATTTTCCGGTCCCAATCACGGTGTGCCCGTAACGCCATCCGAAACTCGCCCATCTGCTGAGTCTGCGAAATAGCGAGGTCGCTCAATACCTTCGCGGCGTCTACCTTGATCTTCGTCATGTGGGCATCGCCGCCTTGTCCGGTCCACTCGAGCCCGTCGCGGGGGAAGTCGAACCAGGACATGACCGGGCTACATTTCTGACAATGTGGACAACGACAAATTTCCCTGTCAAGTGCTTCTGTTCAGGCGGCCCGGCCGGTGGGTCAGGGGCGGTCAGTTCGACGTGAACACTTCGGGAGATTGGTCGCGGTTCGTGTTGAGTGCCTTGCTTGTGCGGGTGCAGCTCAACGAGGACGCGGTCAAGGTCCGCACCAGCGCGGACAGAATCTTCATCTTCGCGCAGAGCCCCTCCACACCCGCGTACCAGGATGTGCGCCCTGTCGATTCCGCGCGGTCACCGGCCCGGTCCGACCAGTGCCGCATCGCGGTACTGGTGCTGCTGGCCACCGCCCTGTATCCGGTGATCGCGGCGATGCTCGTCAACGGACCGATCAGCCCGCTCGGCGGCGACGATGCCGACGCCGCCCCTGTCCGCCCGCATAGCCCGCCAGCAAACACCGGCGCCGTGTACTGCACCCACCGAACGGGCGACAGGCCGAACCCGAAAACGGATACAAACCGGACGAAAACGGACCGGGGATGCATTGCCGAAGTGCCGCCGCTGGTGGGTTACTGGGAATAAGCGGTTGTAACGGCTACGCCTGGGCTGCTGTGGGAGAACCCTTTTCACTAATCACTGGTTAGAAGGTAAGAAGATGCCACCTGTAATCACCTCGCTGACGCCCTCTTCCGGCCCTACAGCGGGTCTCAACTCTGTAAAAATCACCGGCTCCGGATTCAGTGGTGTGGGTCCCTTGGCTGTCCGGTTCGGCACGACGGCAACGACATTCACCATCGACTCCAATACTCAGATCACCGCCATCGCTCCGCCTGGAACTGGCACGGTAAACGTCACCGTACAGGCGCTGCTGGATGGCACGAGCGGCCCGCTGCCCTACACCTATGCAGGGGTTCCTACCTTGACCAGCATCAGCCCGGCTTCGGGGTCGGTGGCTGGTGGGACGACGGTCGTGCTGACCGGGACGAATCTGACGGGTGCGACCGCGGTGAGTTTCGGTGGTACCCCGGCGACTTCGTTCACCGTGAACTCGTCGACGCAGATCACGGCGGTGGCGCCTGCCCATTCAGTCGGGACGGTGTTGGTCAAGGTCACCACAGCCGGCGGAACGAGCAACGGGGTCTCCTTCACCTACGTCGCGGTGCCCACGCTGACCACGGTGGTGCCCAACGCCGGTCCGGTGACCGGCGGCACCACGGTCGTGCTCACCGGCACGAACCTGACCGGCGCGACCGCCGTGAGTTTCGGTGGTACCCCGGCGACTTCGTTCACCGTGAACTCGTCGACCCAGATCACGGCGGTGGCGCCTGCCCATTCAGTCGGGACGGTGTCGGTCACCGTCACCACGGCCGGCGGAACTAGTAACGGGGTCTCCTACACCTACGTCGCGGTGCCGACACTGACCGCGATCGCCCCGAACGCTGGTCCGGTGGCTGGCGGGACGACGGTCGTACTGACCGGGACGAATCTGACCGGCGCGACCGCGGTGAGTTTCGGTGGCACACCGGCGACGTCGTTCACGGTCAACTCGTCGACGCAGATCACGGCGGTAACGCCCGCCCATTCAGTCGGGACGGTACTGGTCACCGCCACCACCGTGGGGGGAACGAGTAACGGCGTCGCGTTCGCCTACGTCGCGGTGCCGACACTGACCGCGATCGCCCCGAACGCTGGTCCGGTGACAGGCGGCACCACGGTCGTGCTCACCGGGACGAATCTGACCGGCGCGACCGCGGTGAGTTTCGGTGGCACACCGGCGACGTCGTTCACGGTCAACTCGTCGACGCAGATCACGGCGGT